>CAVPFR010000018.1:0-146123 GCA_963703785.1 uncultured Acidobacteriota bacterium
GGAGCTGAGCGAGGCCAAATCAACCACGAACCACCTGGGCAGACACCGGTGATGGCGCGCACTAACAACGCCGGGCGTCGCGACCTTCCGCATCGTCGGCACTCAGTCCAGCTCCGACCCGATTTATTTAAAGCGGAGACCTGGTTGCCCAAGCCCGCGAGTTCTACCCGTATGGGTACTCGGGAGATCTTGCCGATCAGGTCATCGCCACACTTCCGACGCCGGCGGTCTCTGACCCTGCTGGCCAACATCTCGTAGACGCTTACCTGCGTCGCTCCACCCGGGCGTCCAGACTCTGATCTCCAACTGGGCTCCCACGGGAAGTGTAATGTGCCATCCGCCAGATCCCCCAGCCACTGAACAACCGGTGGGGATGGCTGACGAACCGTCACGTTATTGCGGACCGTGATGCGGCCGGCGGTGCCCAGGAACAGTCGTTCGTGACGGCAGCGTGTGCGTCGTGTCGTCCCACAGTTCGACGGTGGCTGTGGTTGATGCCGCCAGCGAAACCGTGGCGCGATATGTGCCGCCGGTCACCTGCCAATAGGCGTGGTCCACGACGTAGCCCGGATGGCCGTTGTCGGCAAGATACCAGTCGTGCTACAGCCCGGTGAACACGGCGATCACACTGGGCCGCCGACGGCGAAGGCGGGTACCGCTGATTGCGGCACGCCCAGATGGAAGCGCCTGACGCCCAAGGGCGGCGTCCACTGAAACACCCAGACTCCGGCGCCCTGCCGCACGAGTCGCATGTCCGGAGTCCCGGCCAGCTGCCCGATGTCCACGTACTGAGCAGCATCGACCGCCGTCTCGATGCCCTGGCGGGGTGTCACCACAAACCACACCGGCCTCGTCCTGACGGGCACGCTCATGCTCATCTGCGGCCTATAATGGGGTACACAAACCGACGCCCCGCAAAGCCACCAGCGACCCCTTGCGAGACCACCACCTCGTCTCCAACCGGGATCTGGGCGCGTGTTGCCTGCGGCACTTTACGCAGCCGCCGGTGAAACTCGTAGCCAGGTTGGCGAGACCTGCGGCAGCCGAGTTGCAGTCCAGATGATGGCGTTGAGCGTCAGGACGCTCAGGACACCGGCGCAGACAAGCCGTCTCGTTTGGGATCGCGCGGGGCGGCAGGCGGCGCATAAGCCGATGATGCCAACGGCGGACAGCGGAACGATGATCAAGTTCTGGAAGCCGGGAAGCGCGGAATTCGTGCCGCCGTGCGCGATGCCACCTTCCAGAAACGATCGCAGACGGCGCCAGGACGGGTAGCCAGAGCCAACCCACAACTCCGGTCGGCGCGACATTCGCCCAGACGTTGACATGGTTCGTCCCGAGCGCCCTGACTGCCCGGAGCGGATGGGCCAGGAGCACCAGAGCCACAAGACACGGCGGACCCAGACTCCGGCAGTGTTCCGTTGTTGCCGAGGATGCTTGCGTAATAGCGGATCGGCGTTCCCTGCGAGGCGCTGTACATGTGCCGCAGCGCCATCCAGGCGATGCTGAGCGCGGCTATGGCGATTCCGTTGCGCCAGAATCCACAACCGGTGATAGCCGCGGACAGCCCGAGACCGGCCATGTAGGTGGCGGAAACGTTCACCGGAGCTGCTCGTCGAGGATGACCAGAATCCACGCGCGCCGGCGGCCGTTGGAGGATCCCCGGCCGGCAAGCATCACGAACAGCGCACCAAATGCTTCCGTATGAACGTCAAACAAGAGGCCCACACGACCCAAGGGCTGGTCGCGAGCAGGACGGCACCTGTGATCACCAATCCAGCCGGGAACCAGTGGGTGGGGTCGCTTTATCACAGCTCGCGGCGATGTGGCGAGAATCCAGCCGATCGCGGCCACTAGGCGCCCGATGGTCGGCGCTTGCTCGTCCAGCTCAGAGTCTCGGGGTGGGGCCCACAGCAGCTGCAGCCAGCGCTCCGGCCATGCGATGAAAGCACCATGGTCCTGCCAGAACTGGTGACCGAGCGTCATGGCAGCCAGATCAAGATGCCAGTGCGAGATCAGATAGACGGCCTGCTCAATGGTGCTGAAGTCGGTGGTCGGCGCGAAACGGCCCACGAGCACGTGACACCACACGAGCAGCGCGACGAACTCAATCGCGATGAGCGCGAGAACTCACCGCTGCGCCCACCCGCAACTGACACAGCAGTTGGATCTATCCGAGGGCACAGCCGCCGGCCCTGAGTCGGACCAGGCGACCAGGAGCCGCCTCCACCATCCGCCTGCATGCTGATCAGCGGCCTCAGGCGGTAACGAAACTTCGGGGTCTCCGACGACCGTGCTCATCGGCCCACCAATCGGATCTGGAGGGTGCCCCCAAGGAGTCAAGTCCGATCTCGGCACTGGACCCGGGTAGCTGCCGCGACGATCCGACGCCCCCACACAGATGCCAGGACCGAACCAGGCTCTCCAGCCAGCTCGAGCTATGGTGTCTCGATCGTAGAGCCAGCTTCACCAGGATCCGTCCTCGCCCTGATCCGCTCCGGGGAGGCGACCACTCGCAACGAACTCGCCGAGCAGTGGGGGTCGCGCGCTCGACCGTCGTGCAACGTCTCGGGGTGCTCAGCGACGCCCGGCTCGTAAGCTCAAAGGTGACGCGCAATCCAGCGGCGGCCGGCCGGCATCGATCTTCGCATTCGACGAGGACGCCGGGCTGGTCGTGGTCGGGGACCTCGGGCAGACGGGCTGCCACCTCGCGGTCTGCGACCTCGGCGCGCAACCGCTGAACGAGCTCACGGCGTCGCTTCAGATCGAGCAGGGGCCTGAGACCGTGCTCAAGTGGGTCAAGGCGCGATTCACCGAACTGCTCGAGGGGCGGGCCGCGACTGGAACGACGTGCTCGGCGTCGGGATCGGCCTGCCCGGCCCGGTGGACTTCGAGACGGCCGGCCGGTGAGCCCGCCGGCGATGCCGGGATGGGACGGAGTCGACGTGCCGAGCATGTTCGCGGACGTGACCAGACTCCCCGGTGCTCGTCGACAACGACGCGCGGATCATGGCGCTCGGCGAGCACCGCGCGGCAGGCGCGGGACGATCAGCACATGATCTTCGTGAAGATCGGCAGCGGCATCGGCGCCGGGCTGATCGCCTACGGGCGCGTGCTGCGCGGCGAGCGCGGGCGCCGCCGGTGACATCGGGCACATCGTCGTCGACCCGAATGCGGAGCGAGGTCTGCCGCTGCGGCAACGTCGGCTGCCTCGACGCAGTGGCCGGCGGCTGGGCGATCGCCCGGCGGATGGGCGATCTCGCGCCGACCCCGCCGACGTCGTGCGCCTCGCGCGCGCGGGCCACCCCGAGGCGACCGGCCAGGTTCGCCAGAGCGGGCGGCTGGTCGGCTCCGCCGTGGCCACGCGGTGAATCTGCTCAACCCCACCTCCGTGGTGATCGGAGGCAAGCTGGCCGAGGCGGACGAGCAGGTGTTCGCCGCCGTACGCGAGGTCGTCTACCGCCATGCCACCCCGGTCGCCTCGCGCCACCTCGAGATCGTGATCACCGAGCTCGGTCACATGGCAGGCGTCATCGGCGCCGCGCACATGGTCATCGACCACGTGCTCGAGCCGGACCGGGTCGCCGAGCTGCTCGAGCGGCGTTCCGCCTCAGATCCGTCCGCCGTAGACGCCGGTCGAGGCCGGCAGTCGCGTGGCTGCCGTCGCCTCTGCGGCGAGCGCGGTGATCGCGGCCCAGTCGCCGCGCTCGATCAGATCGGCCGGCACCATCCAGGTGCCGCCGATGCAGACGACGTTCGCGAGCGCCAGATAGCTCGGCGAGTTTTCGAGATCGATGCCGCCGGTCGGGCAGAACCGCACATGCGGGAAGGGCCCCGCGAATGCCTTGAGCGCGGCCACGCCGCCGCTGGTCTCGGCCGGGAAGAACTTCATCATCGTGATGCCGGACTCGAGCAGCCGCAGGACCTCGCTGGCGGTCACCGCGCCCGGCAGGAACGCTCCGCCGGCCTCAAACGCAGCGGCCAGCGAGACTGTCGGTGCACCCCGGCGAGACGATGAACTGAGCGCCGGCGTTACGCGCTTCCCGCAGCTGCTGGGGCGTGGTCACGGTGCCGGCGCCGACGATCGCGCTCGGGACCTCGGCGGCGATCCGGCCGATCGACTCGAGGCCGGCCTCGGTGCGCAGCGTGATCTCGAGCACCTGCAGCCCGCCGGCGACGAGCGCCTCGGCCAGCGGCACGGCCGAGTCGGCGTCCTCGAGTAGTGATCACCGGCACCACCCTGGTCGGGCCGAGCAGTTCCTCGAAGCTCATCGCGTCCCCCACTCTGTCACGCCCGTGCGAGCGCGGCGGCTGACCGGATCCTCGACGTGCTCGAGCGTCGCGAAGATCGTCGCTCCGGAGTCCGCGCTCGAGACGGCGTTGCGGAAGAGACGGAAGAGCTCGCGGCCCGTCCCGACATCGCCGAGTTCCGGCGCGGCGGCGGCCGCGCCGCTCGTCGAGGTCGACGCCGAGCACGTCAAAGGTGCCGGCGAGCGTATCGATCCGGATCAGGTCGCCGTCCTGGATGCGCGCCAGCGGACCCCCGTCGGCAGCCTCGGGCGTGCATTGGATCGCCGCGGGCACCTTGCCCGACGCGCCCGACATGCGGCCGTCGGTGACGCAGCGCAACGCGGTGCCCGCGCCCCTGGAGCACGCCGAGCGCCGGCGTGAGGCGGTGGAGCTCCGGCATGCCGTTCGCCCTGGGGCCCTGGAAGCGGACGACCACGACGACGTCGTGGTCGCACTCGCCTTCGGCGAAGGCTTCGAGGAATTGCTGCTGGTCGTCGAACACCCGCGCTGGTGCCTCGATGATGCGGTTGTCATCGCCGACGGCCGAGACCTTGATCACGCCGCGCCCGAGCGAGCCCTCGAGCACGCGGATGCCGCCGTCCTGCGCGAAGGGATGGTCCGGAGAGCGGAGCACTCCGGGGTCGACGGTGCCGGCCGGCGGCGCTGCGGCCCAGACGACCTCGCCCTCGACCAGTCGCGGCTCGTGCGTGTAACGGCTGAGGCCCTCGCCGACGACGGTCAGCACGTCCTCGTGCAGCAGCCCGACCTCGAGCAGCGCACTGAACAGACTGGCCGTGCCACCGGCCTCGTGGAACTGGTTGATGTCGGCACCGCCGTTGGGATAGATCCGCGCGAGCAGCGGCACGACCTCCGAGAGCTCCGCGAAGTCCCGCCAGGTCAGGTGGATGCCGGCGGCCGCCGCCATCGCGACCAGGTGCATGGTGTGGTTGGTCGACCCGCCGGTCGCGAGCAGCGCGACGAGCGCGTTGACGATCGCACGCTCATCGATCACGCGGCCGATCGGCGCATGCTGCTCCGGGCTCGGTCAGCTCGACGATGCGGCGACCGGCAGCCACGGTCAGCTCCCGGCGCAGCGGCGTGCCGGAGGTGACGAAGCTGGCGCCCGGCAGGTGCAGGCCGAGCGCCTCCATCACCAACTGGTTGGTGTTGGCGGTGCCGTAGAACGTGCAGGTTCCGGGCGCGTGGTAGGAGCTGCAGCTCCGATTCGAGCAGCTCGGCGGCGTCGACCTGGCCCTGGGCGTGCAGCTCGCGCACGCGCGCCTTCTCCGAGTTGGGGATGCCTGACGGCATCGGACCGCCTGGCACGAAGATGCAGGGCAGGTGGCCGAAGCTGAGCGCCCCGACGACCAGCCCGGGCACGATCTTGTCGCAGACGCCGAGCAGCAGCGCGGCGTCGAACATGTCGTGAGCCAGCGCGACGGCGGTGGCGAGCGCGACGACGTCGCGGCTGAAGAGCGAGAGCTCCATCCCGGGCCGGCCCTGGGTGACGCCGTCGCACATCGCGGGCACGCCGCCGGCGAACTGCGCAACGCCGCCCGCGCGCAGGATCTCCTTCTTGAGCAGCGCCGGGTAGCGGTCGAGCGGCTGGTGCGCCGAGAGCATGTCGTTGTAGGCCGAGACGATCGCGACGTTCGGGACCTGCTGGCGCGCGAGCAGGTCCTTCTCCTCAGCGCCGCACGCGGCCACGCCGTGCGCGAGATTCGCGCAGCCGGAGTGCGCCCGCGGCCGGCCCTCGCGCTGGTCCTGCTCGATCCGGCGATCGATCCGGTCGAGGTAGGCGCGGCGGGTCTCGCGACTGCGTCGGGCAATCTGATCGGTGACCTCCGCGACCGCAAGGTGCACGTCGCGCGCCGGTCGCGTGGGCGGCCAGTTGTGCATGCTTGCAAGCTCATATCTAACAAGAGTTATGCTTGTCAAGCATCAAAAGTTTCCCAGGATATGTCAGACAATTCGGTGTTAGGTGTCGGAACGAGCGGATGAGCACGACGATTCAGGATCAGGCGAGGTTCTGTGAGGAAGACTCGCCGCGGTCGTGCTCGCCAGCTTCGCCTGCCGCATGTGCCTGACAACGCCTGATCTGATCACGCTCAAGGGGCTCCCCGGAGAGCGCTCGGCCACCTCGCGTTGCCCACACTGCAGCACGCTCAACCGGGTGACAATGAGCGACGACCAGGCGTTCCAGCTCTGGACGCTGCAGCGCGGAAACACGTTCGTGCACTTCGCGCCCGAGTACTGGTAGGCCGCCCAACCGGGTACGAGTGGCCGCGTGGCCGCCCCCATCGGCCGCCCGCCCCGCTGGGCGGCGGCCGCTTCGAACCGCGGTGGTGCCAGGATGCGCTCCATGAGAGTTGGCCGGTTCACCGATCGGCGCGTCGCCGGACGCGAGCTCGCTGAATACCTGACGAAGTACGCCGAGCGCGAGGACGTGATCGTGCTGGGCCTGCCACGCGGCGGCATTCCGGTCGCTTATAGGTCGCCGCCTCACTCCAGGCGCCACTGGATGCGCTACCTGGTGCGCAGCCTCGGGGTCCCCGGGCGCAAGGGGCTTGCGTTCGGCGTATCGCCAGCGGCGGCGTGCGTGTATTAACGACGACGTGTCTTCCAGGCCCGTCTCGATACCGCGACAGTCGAGGCGGATAAGCCGCTGAGCAACGCCGCGAACTCGACCGTCGAGAGCGGCTCTACCGCGGTGACCGGCCCCCGGTTGACGTGCGCGGCCGCACGGCGCTCGCGGTCGACGATGGGCTGGCGACCGGAGCGACGATGCGTGCGGCGGTGCAGGCGCTGGGCGAACTCGGGGCGCGCAGCGTCGTCGTGGCGGTGCCGGTCGCGGCCTGGCAAACCTGCGAGGAGCTGGCGCGCCAGGCGCATGCGGTGGTCTGCGCCCGCACACCAGACCCGTTGGTCCGGTCGGCTCTGGTACCGCGACTTCAGTCCCACGACAGACGCCGAGGTTCGCGAGTTGCTCGAACTCGGCCGATGATCGACCAGGCCGAGCCGGCGTCGTGCCGCGGCTAAGCGGAGCGCCGGAACCGCGCAAGCTGAACGCGGTCGGCCGGCTTCGCGGCGTGGCCCTCGAACTGGTCGGCGCGCGCGAGCCAGGGCTCGAGGGCCTCGTCGGGAGTGCGCTCGCGACGCCGAACGACCATGCGACCGAGCTGTGGGCTCGCAACTCGTGGGCCCACCGTGTGGCTTCCCGCGGCCGATGCCCCGGGCAGGATCGCTATGAACTCATCGCCGCCGACCCGCGCGGTTAGATCGTTGCGTCGTGCGGCCGCCACCAGCTCCGTCGCGAAGGTGACGAGCATCCCGGTCCCCGGCAAGGTGTCCCTCGTGATCGTTAATGGGCTTGAGACCATCGAGGTCGATCGCGACCAGCTGGCGAGACCTCTCCAGAGCGTCGGCCGCTGGCAACGTGAGTCAGAGCCTGGTCGAGCCCATAGCGATTGAGCAAACCCGTGAGGTGGTCGTGCCCCGCCTCGCGACCAAGGCCCGCCAACGCCTGGGAGAGCAGCAGCGAAACGATCACGGTCAAACCCAGCATCGCGCCGGAGTCGACGGCTGTACGGACATGGTGGTCGTTGACGGCGAGCGCAACAACCACGGCGAGCAGCTCCGCACCAAGCGTGAGCGCCTGGACGCGTCGCGGAAAGAACCCGACAACCCACAGCGCGACCCAGAGGAAGCCGGCGCAGGCAAAAAAGGTGGCGCCGGCGCTCTGCGCCGCTCCGACGACCGCGGCGGCGATCACGATCCGGACAGCGGCGAACCCTAGCAATCCGCGCTCGCCGATGCGGCCGCCCAACGCGAGCAGCGCGGCGGCGATCACGCCCAGGACGCCGGCGCATACCGCATCGAGGCGGACCGATGGAGTGGCGCTCAGCGGCGCCACCGCCATGCCCACCAGTCCAACGGCTGAAGTTGCATCGAGCAACACCAGCGTCCCAACGCGGGCCGGCACCGATAGCGGAAAGGCGGCCTTGCGTTCGATCGTTGCCGAGACCGAGTGGCTGTTGCCGTAGGAGCATGTTGGGAGCTGCATCGGCCGTTGAAAGCGCGGGCTTGAGGCTTACGGCTCGATTTCGCGTCGATTTAGCTGATGCGGGCTTGGCTGGCGAGCGCCTGGCGCAGGTCGGCCACGAGGTCCTCAGGGTCCTCGATCCCGCAGCTGAGCCGCACCAGGTCGGCCGGCACGGCGGCGCTCGAGTCCTCGACCGATTGGTGCGTCATGGCCTGGGGCAGTTCGATCAGCGACTCGACGCCACCTAGCGACTCGGCGAGCGTGAACAGCTCGGTGCGCCGCGACGATCTCGCGCGCACGGGGGTGGCGGAAGCTGACCATGCCGCTGAAGCCCGGCCAGCGCACGTCGGTGGCCTCTGCGCTCGACTCGAAGCAGCGCCACCACGGCCGCTGCGCTGCGCGGCATGCGCCTGCATTCGCAGGTGCAGCGTGCGCAGTCCACGGTGGACCAGGAAGCAGTCGAACGGCCGGGCACGGCGCCGATCGCCGTTCTGAACGAAGCGCAGCCGCTCGTAGCAGTCCCGGTCGCGGCGATCACCGCGCCGCCGACGACATCCGAGTGACCGCCCAGGTACTTGGTCGTCGAGTGCACCACGAAATCCGCGCCTTGGGCGAGCGGGTTCTGGTTGACGGGCGTCGCGAAGGTGTTGTCCACCGCGACCAGCGCGTGCGCGCGGGGCCGCCGACGACATGCCGATGTCGACGACGTCGAGCCGCGGATTGGTGGGTGTCTCCACCCAGATCAGGCGCGTGTCAGTCGCGGATCACGCGCGCTAGCGCATCCGGATCAGTTGGTCGACCAGGCATAGCTGGGCCCCCAGCGGGTCATGTATCTTGTCGATCAGGCGGTAGGTGCCGCCGTAGAGGTCGGCCGGCAGGACCATGTGCGCGCCCGCCTCGCCGACGGCGGTGATCAGCGCGTGCTCGGCCGCCATGCCGGACGAGAACGCCACTGCGTGGCCGCCCTCGAGCTCGCCGAGCGCTGCTCGAGCGCTGCGCGCGTGGATTGGCCGAGCGCGAATAGTCGTAGTCGTCAACGAACTCGCCCGGTCGCGGCTGCGCAAACGTGGAGGTCTGGTGGATCGCCGGGATCACCGAGCCGAAGCTCGGATCCGGCGGCAGACCGGCATGGACCGCGCGCGTCCCGAATCCGCGGCATGGAGGTCGATCTGAGCTCACGCCGCGCGCCTCACGTGACCAGCGCCTCGAGCAGGTCGGTGCGCGTCACGATCACCCTCGGGCTCGCCGTCACGGGTGACCAGCAGCGCCTGCTGGTCACCGACGAGCAGCTCGATCGCGGCGCGGGCCGGGTCGTCGATCGGAGACCGAGGGGAACGGTGGCTCCATGATTTGCTCGACCTGCACGTCAAGCAGCGACGGGTCGTCCGCGGCATGGCGCAACAGGCCGCGCTCGCGGACGGCGCCGACCACCTGCCTGCCGTTGCTCGCCGCTGACGACCGGCAGCTGCGAGAGCGCCATGTTGATGCAGCAGCGTCGACGGCGTCTCGTGACGAGGCTGGTCGGCGCCCACGCTGAGCGAACGTCGGCGTCTGGCCCGATTGGCCTTCTGAGCGAGCACGTCGCCGACCAGCAGATCCTGAGCGCGCTCGATGAAGCCGTGGCGGCTGCATCCACCCATCGGAGAAGACCTTGGATAGGTACGAGCGGCCGCCGTCGGGCAGGATCACGACGACCATCGCCTCGGGTCGTCGAGCTCGGCGGCGACCTGCACGCGCGCCGTGCACCGCCATGCCGCCCGACCCGCCGGTGAGGATCGCCTCCGTCTGGGCGAGCGCGGCTTGTCGTCAGGAACGCGTCCGGTCTGAGACCATGACCCAGCGGTCGACGACGGTCGGGTCAAAGGTCTCCGGCCAGAAGTCCTCGCCCGACACCCTCGATCAGGTAGGGGCGCACGTTCTCCTCGCCGCCGGAGTAGATCGAGCCCTCGGGATCGACACCGACGACGACCAGATCCGACGTTGTGCTCGCGCAGGTAGCGCGCGAGCCGGTGATCGTCCCACCGGTGCCGACGCCGATCACAAGGTGTGTGATTCCGCTCCGCGGTCTGAGTCCCAGATCTCGGGCCCGGTGGAGTCGTAGTGCGCCTGCGGGTTGGCCGGGTTGCTTGTACTGGTTGGGCTGAAAGCCGCCCGGGATCTCCGAGGTCAGCCGGTCGGCGACGCGGTAGTAGGAGCGGGGCGATTCGGGCGGGACGTTGGTCGGGGCGAGCACGACCTCGGCTCCATAGGCGCGCAGCAGGTCGATCTTCTCGCGCGACATTTTGTCCGGCATCACCGCGATCACGTTGTAGCCCTTGAGCCGCGCAGCGATCGCGAGGCCGGTGCCGGTGTTGCCGGAGGTCGGCTCGATGATCGTGCCCCCCGGCTTCAGCCGGCCGTCGCGCTCGGCCGCCTCGATCATCGCGATCGCGACGCGGTCCTTGATCGAGCCCCGGCGATTGAAGAACTCGACCTTGGCCAGTAACTGCGTGCGCATGCGCGCGCCGGATGCGCCACATCCGAACAAGCGGCGTGTCCCCGATCGTGTCGAGGATGGTCTCCCCTATCAACGGTGTTCCCTTCAATGATCCGATCCGGTCGATTCTGATCTGGCCCAGGGCCCCGGTCAAATGGCGCTGTCAGGGCTAGCATGCTGCACCCGTGCCGCAGGTGACCACCCACGACGGTATGACATTCGAATACGAGACCGCCGGCTCCCCCGGCGATCCGCCCGTGCTGATGGTGATGGGCTTCGCCACCCAGCTGGTGTCGGCTGGCCACGCGACTTCTGCGAACTGCTCGCAGCAGGCGGCCGCTTCGTGATCAGCTTCGACAATCGTGACTGCGGG
Organism: uncultured Acidobacteriota bacterium; assembly: GCA_963703785.1. Classification (GTDB taxonomy): domain Bacteria; phylum Acidobacteriota; class Terriglobia; order Acidiferrales; family UBA7541; genus Palsa-189. The sequence continues at coordinate 11,182 of CAVPFR010000018.1, forward strand.
CTGTCGGCGAAGCTGGACGGCTCGGACGCGCATGTCGAAGAGGTGATACGGCCACGGCGACCGGAGACCTCGCGAAGGCCCGCACACTCGCGCCATACACGCTCGAGCGATATGGCCGATGACGGGTTCGGACTGCTCAGCGCGCTCGGGATCGAGCGAGCCCACATCGTCGGCACATCAATGGGCGGCATGATCGCCCAGACGATGGCGATCGAACATCCCGAGCGCGTGCTCACGCTGACCTCGATGATGTCCACGACGGGGAGCCCGAGTTCGGACAGTCGACACCCGCCGCACTGGAGGCGCTGCTCGCACCCACCGCCGCCGACCGCGAGCTATATCGCATCTGCCGACAGCTGGATCTTTGGCATTCGAAGCGGTACCCGACCTCGAAGAGACGCGAGCGATCGCCGCCGAGAGCTACGACCGCTCCAATTACCCGCGGGTACCAGCCGGCAACTCGCGGCGATGATCGAGAGCGGCCCACGCGCCGAGGGACTTGCGCAGCTGAAGCGTGCCGACATTGGTGATCCACGGGCTCGACGAACACTGATCGCCCCGAGCGGTGGTGAGCGCACGGCCGCGCTGGTCCGCGATGCGCGCTGTTGCTGATCGAGGACATGGGTCACGACCGCCCGCGGGCGCTACGACCCCGAATGAGTCAGGCGATCCTCGATCACACCGCTGAGGAGTGAGGCTCAGTCTCTTCCGGATCGTCATCTCTTGAGCAGGGCGTCGAAGTAGTCGGCCAAGCGGCTGAGGACGCGGGCGGCGGCGCGGAGCTCGTCATCTGAGAACTCCGCGGGCGCCTCTCCGCCAGAGTGGCCCATCTGGGCGTGGCGCTCGGCGACGACCGCAGCGCCGCGATCGGTAAGGGCCGATGAGCACCACGCGACGATCCTGCTCGAGCGAGACGCGTGTCAAGCCCGGCGGCCTCGAGATGTTCGAGCATCTGGGCGACCGTCGCCGGCGAGAGGTCGGCTGCTCGGCGAGGTCTCGGGCGGAGCGCTCGCACATCCCCGCCAGCTGCGAACAGCAGTCCGTACTGGGCGTAGCTGATCTGGCTCGGTCGGTGCGTCTCGCGCCCGCGCAGCCTGCGCATCGCGACCATCGCCCGCTTGAACGCCAGGCCGAGTTGGCCTGTCCGGCGTGGAGGCGGTCGTGCGCGAGGTCGCCAGCGGCCCCGTGGGCGGCCGCTGTCTCTCGTGGCGCGGCCCTCCGTGGCGTGCTCAGTCGCAGCGCCTCAGCGACGGCGCCGCGACTCGCAGCGCGCGCACGGTCGGGATCGTCGAGGCCGCCAGCGGCCCTGGCGACTTGCGGGCGTTGGACTCGGCGCGCATGAGGACGACGCACGGGATGACGGCCAGCGGTCGCCATGCCGACCGACCACCAGAAGGCGATGCCGTAGGCGTGGGCGGCCGCCGCCGTGCTGTGCGCGTCGCGCAGGGCGTCGGCCAGCACGACCGCCAGGATCGTGGTGCCGATCGAGCCGCCGACGCGGTTGAGCACGTTCAGCTGCGGCGTCGCGTGGGAGACCTGGCTGCGGTCGAGCGCCGCGAAGGCCGCGGTCATCGCCGGCATGAAGCTGGCGCCCATGCCCGCGCCGCGCAGGACCATCGCGACGCACAGGCAGGCGACGCTGGTGTGGGCGCCGATCAGGCCGAACGGAATGGTCATCACGGCCGTCACCAGGACGCCGACGAGCGCGACCCGACCGCCGCCGTAGCGGTCGGTGAGCCTCGCGGCCAGCGGCATCGTGATCGCCATGCCGAGGCCCTGCGGCCCGGTCAGCAGGCCGGTGTCGATCACGCTGTAACCGCGGAGGTCCTGCCAGTAGAGCGGCATCAGGATCATTGCTCCGAACACCGCCGCGCCGAGCGCGAACATCACGATCGAGGCGGCGGAGAAGTGCCAGCTGCGGTAGAGGCGCAGATCGAGCAGCGGATGCTTGACACGCAGCGCGTGGAACGACGAAGGCGGCCACGAGGATGACGCCGGCGAGCGACCGGCGGCCAGACGTGACCGTTGCTGAACGAGCTGTAGGTGCCTGCCTCGGCCAGGCCGTAGGTGATGCGCGACCAGACCGATCGACATCAGCACAAGGCCGATGAAGTCGAGGTGTCGGTCCGCGCGCCGGTCTTTGCAGGGCAGCAGCCTGATGCCGAGCGGGATCGCGATCGCCCCGACGACAGGTTCACGAAGAAGATCCAGTGCCAGTTCAGCGCCTCGATGATCGTGCCGCCAGCAGCGGGCCGAGCGTCGGGGCGAGCATCATCGGCACGGCGACGAGGGCCATCACGCGGCCCATCCGCTTGGGACCGGCGGCGTCGGCCATGATGATCTGCGCGAGCGGCATGATGATGCCGCCGCCGACGCCCTGCAGCACGCGGAAGAGGATCAATTCGGTGATCGATGGTCGCGAGGCCGCAGAGCAGCGAGCCGAGCGTGAACAGGACCAGAGAGATGAGGAAGACGCGCTTGGCGCCGAAGCGGCGGGACGCCCAGCCGGTGACAGGAATCACGGCGGCCAGCGACAGCATGTAGCCGGTGATGACCCACTGAATGCTGGAGAGGGTCGAGTGAAGGTCCTTGCCGAGGGTCGCGAGCGCGACGTTGACGATCGTCGTGTCGAGGATCGACATGACGGCGCCGAGCATCGCGACGGCTGAGACGATCCACACCTCGCGCGGGGACCGATCGGGGTCGACCGCAGGCGCGGCCATAGGGTTTGTCGTGCTCATAACCGTATGGTACCAAATGGTTAGCTACCGGGCAATCACCTCCGCAAACCGGCGTTACATGCGGCGCGAGCGGGGCCGCTGGTGCGGGGTCCGGTCCGTCTGGGCCCGCGCGGCCGGACGAGCGATTGGCGGTACGACGGCATGTGGGGTCCGTGACGCGATCGCGTGCGCGGCCTGTGGCGCGACGGCGTGCGCGGTTCGCGACCCGCCCTGCAGTGCGCTGGCGGCAGCGAAGTCCGACAGCGCCAGATCACCAAAGGTGGTCGCCGCCAGTACCGCCGCCACGGTCCAGATGGTGGCGGTCGAGCCCATGCGCTGGACCAGCCCGTCGGCCGCCAGGCGCATGCACAGCGCCGCGTGCCGGAGCGTCCGTCCTGCGCGAGCGAGGTCGTCGATCAGCGCAACGATCTCGGCGCCGTGACGGTTGACGGACCCGGCGCGGGTAGAGCAGCAGGATCACGTCCGTAAGCCGGTTGCTCATCAGCGACCCAGAGCAATCCGCTCGAGCCCGAGGCTCGCGATCCGAGCCGATTCGGCCAGACGCTACGGCCAGCGCAGCCCCGGGCCGAGCGGGGTGAGCCTGTATGGGTCGCCGCCGGTCATCGGCCGGCAGGCGCTGCACAAAATCCGTCGGCCTCGAGCTGGGCCAGCGCCCCGTACAGCGTTCCGGCAGCGCAACCCTCGCCCCGAGAAGCTCTGGATGTCCTTCATCAGCGCATACCCTGGGTGACGATCACCACCGGCAAGGCTGGTCAGCACGAGGACGCTGCGATCGGCCAACCGCACGCCGACTCAAAATACGCCGATCCTGTCCGGTGGCCAATAGGTGAAGAACGCGACGCCGATGATGTAACGCTGGGGACTGGGGACCAGGTAGCGGCTGTCATCGGAGTTCCCGCGGTTGTCACCCATCATGTAGTAATCGCCGGCCGGAACCCGGATCGACCGGGGAGAAGGTGCACTCTGCCACCTTGCCGCAGGGCTTGATGTAGGCGTCCGGTTCCCGCTTGCCGTTGGCGAATAACGTGCCCGCCGACGATCTTCAAAACGTCGCCGGGCAGGCCGACGACGCGCTTGACGAAGGTCTGTGAGTGGACTCACGGGCCAGCGGCCGGTCACACGGTTGAGCCAGAGGATCCCCCTCGCCGGTCGAACTCCTCCTGAGGGTCCGCGCACTGGGGCCAGCCGTGAGGTCTCCGCCGTGCGGTGGATGGAAAACGACCACATCCCCGATCGCGGGGTGGGTGTCGATCCGGTTGACCAGAATCCGCTGCCGCGAGCGCCAGCGTTGGCAGCATCGATCCAGTCGGGATGCTTGTACGGCTTGACCGCGAACGCCTCGATCAGCAACACGAGACCGATGGCCACGGCGACGGTCCCCACCAGTTCTAACATCGTCCGCCCACGGCGAGTCACTAGCTCGGTTTTCATTATAACGGTTCCCGACCGTCTCGGGCTCCAGTTCGGTGCGCGGGGCCGGTTGGCTGCGGGTTGCGATCAGCATGGCCGGCACTCCCCCGGTACGAGGCGTGGAGATCAACCTGCGACACGCTGCATGCGCGTACGCGCAGGTGTCTGGGAAAGCTTGCGGCCACGCTCGCGCCGCCGGAGCCACAGCTACAGCACGCGGCGCTGCGACAGACCGCGCGGGGCTGGGAAACGCTGCCACTGCCGGCGCCTGACGGGTCGGGCGCGCTCGTCGTAGCGCTGGACCTGCGGAGCGCACGAGGCGAGCTGATCGAAGCACAGCGACGGGCGCTGGCAAGCGCAGCACCGTTGGCGCCTGACCGCGCCGTCGCGGTCGTAACCGGCGAGGTGCTGGCGGCAGTGCGCGAACTCGGCGGGCCGGTCGAAGTCGATCTCAAGCCCCAGGAGACTCCGTGGGCAACGCCACTGGACCAGGACACCGAGCACGCCAGTTACGAGAAGGCAGAGGTGGCCCAATATTTCGGTGCTGCGACGCGAGGCGGCGATGGTTCTGGCGGCGCTTCGCGCGCCGTTTCGTGGCCGGTCAACGCCGGTCAACGCCTGGTGGGGGTCGTTCGACCTGGCCGTGAGCCTGTTCTCCGGCGAGTCGGCCCAGCCGCCCGCGGACGACTTCATCATGCGCAACGCAATGGACGCCCAGGAGGTGGCTGTCGGCTGGTGGCCGGGCGACGGGCGCTACCCGAAGGCGGCGTTCTACGCCTACGCGCAACCCGCACCGGCCGGCTTCGAGCTGGCGAGGCTCGCGCCAGCGGCGGCGCGGTGGACGGACGGTCGGGGAGTACATCCTTGACTGGGACGACGTCGTGGCAAGTCCAGATCCGCGCCAGACCGCACTGGACTTCGCGAGCTCGGCGGTGGAGTACGCCTGCGCGGCATGCAACTGGGATCTGACGCTGGCCGCCAGCGCGCAGGGAAGTCCGCCGCCAGTCGTCTGAGGGGCGGCCGAGCCGAGTGCTACGGCCGGCGCCCGGTGCCCAGCGTAGGCGCTCCGGGCGTGATGGTCTCAGCCTCGGCGGCCGTCCTCTGGGTGACCACGGTGCGGATGCCATCCTGGGCCTCCATCAGCTCAAAGCCCCGGTTGACCTCGCGAGCGTGATCCGGTGCGAGATGAAGGCCTCTACGTCGATCTCGCCGGCCATGTAGAGCGGTCGATCAGCTCGGGGACCTGATCGCGGCCCTGACCCCGCCGAACGACGAGCCGACGATGCGGCGGCCCTGGATCAGCCAGCGCGGGATCGACATCGAGCGTCTCGCCCTTGCCGGCGACACCGGCGACGGTGCAGAGACCCCAGCCCATGCGGCCGCCTCGGCGGCCTGCCGCATCACATCGACACGACCGGTCGCCTCGAAGGTGTAGTCGGCGCCGAACCACGCGTGGCCGCCTGGATGCGCTGCGACGACATCCGGGCCGGCCGGCCAGAGGTCGGTGGCGCCCTGCCCCCTTCGCCAGCTGCAGGCGGTCCTCGGAGAGATCGACGCAGATGATCCGCTCGGCCCCCTGCAGGCGGCAGCCGGCGACGGCGCCGAGCCGACCATCCCGGCCCCGAACACCACGCAGGTCGCGCCGACGGACTGCCGGCGTGAACATCGCCGCCCCCAGGCCCGTGAGAGACCGCAGGCAAACAGGCAGGCCGCCTCGAGCGGCGCGTCCTTGGCGCCCTCGCCAGCGCGATCTCCGGCATCACCGTGTACTCGGCGAAGGTCGAGGTCCCCATGAAGTGGCGGATCGGCTCCCCGTCGCGCGAGAGGCGCGTAGTGCCGTCGGTAGGAAGCCCTTGTTCTGCTGCTCGCGGATCGCCAGGCAGAGGTTCGTGCCGGCCGCTGCGGCAGTGCTCGCACTCGCGGCACTGGGGCGAGAAGAGCGTGACGACATGATCGCCCTCGACCAATGAGCTCACACCCGGGCCGAGCTTCTCGACCACACCCGCGCCCTCGTGACCCAGGACGGTCGGCGCGTAACCGGATGGGTCGACACCCGACGCCGTGTAGAGGTCCGTGTGACAGACGCCGCACGCGACCAGACGCACCAGCACCTCGCCGGCCCGGGCGCGGCGAGGTCCACCTCGGTGACGTTCAGCGGCTGGCCGAACTGCTCGAGAACTGCTGCCCGGATCTGCATGGCGCCCTCCCTGAATGCTCGCTGGTCGCGTGTGGTTTGCGTTGGTGCCTCGCCTACGCCACGCGAGCGTCGACGCCAGACACTAGTCCCAGTAGGGAAACCCCAACAACTTTTCTTACGCGCCGCCGCCCCGAAGTGAATCGTTGGGCTCGATTCGCCCAGTCAGCGCGCCGGCAGCCGCTTTTCATCAGTGCGAGCGTCGGCCGCCGGGTGGTCGCCGAGCTTCCAGATTGGGCCCGTATCGGAGTCGAGGATTCTGTCGAGTAGGCGGCCCGCCGATAGCTCCGGACTTATGAGTTCGCCTGATGCATGACTTGATGCGGAAGTGTTCGTGTAGTGCGTGGCCGATGGTCTCTGGCGACTGGTCGCGGATCCAGGCCTGCATGGCGGTGTCGACCGCGCCCGGCCGGTAGGCGTTGACGGTGATCCCGGGTTCCGTCTAGCTCGGCAGCGAGATTGATCGTGCTCCACCTAAGAGAGCGCGGCTTTGGAGGCGGCATACACATTGCCGCCGATCATCGCGGCGGGGTGTTCGGCGATGCCGCTTGAGATGTTCACTATTCGCCCCCAACCGGCGGTGAGCATCCCGGGCAGGACGAGGCTGCTCAAGATCACTACGGCGCCAACATTCACCGCGAGCGCTGCTTGAATCTCGGCAGCAGCGATCGCCCTTGCCCTCGGGCCGACGCGGGGCCACCACCGCCGCGTTGTCGTCGAACGTGATGCCGACGCAGAAATCAGAACACTCACGGCTGCGCTGGCGTCCTTGTAATCAGCGAGGTCGGCCGGGATCGTGGCCGCGTTCCCGCCCCGTCGCGCGATTGTGTCGGCAACCTCGTCGAGTTCCGTGCGTGTGCGGGCGACCAGCGCGACGCGGGCACCGGCGTCGGCAAGCCCGATCGCGATCTCCCGCCCGATCCCCCGGCCCGCGCCGGTGACGATCGCGGCGCGCCCTACGAATGCGCCTGGCATCAGTCTTGTGCATGACATCAGTCTTCGAGCGCGTCGAGCGCGTCAAGGATGTCCACCGGCTCTGAGCGGGTTGCGTAGTCGGGGTGCACGTCGATCCAGCGCACCGTCCCGTCCGGGTCGAGGATCGCCGTTGTCGGCATCGGCAGGGTGGTCGTGCCGTCGGCATTGACCTCGGTGAGATCGAGGCCGTGATCGAGCTGGACGGCGAGGCCTCAGACGGGGCGGTGAGGATCCCCGCGGCGGTCGCGAGCGCGGTACGAGGGTCCAGAGGACGGTGAAGGTCAGCTCGTTCTTCTCCTGCATCGTCAGCGAGCCGTCCGGGCGTTGCGGACTGACCGCCACCAGCCTGATCGCACGCTCGGAGAGCGCCGGCAACAGGTCTCGCTGGTACGCGTGCAGGGCGATGTTGCAAAACGGACACCAGAAGCCACGGTAGAAGACAAGACACGTCCGGGGCCCTGTAGCGCTGCAGGAGCGTCGTCGGCTCGCCGTGGACATCGAGCAGCTCTGCTCCGGAAGCGATTCCCCGATCCCGATGACTCCGTGCGGCGTCGTCTCCGACGAGTCGTTTCTGCGCGATCGAACACCGTCGGTGGCCCCGCCGGTTGACTGGAACGCATCGAACGAACCTGCTCTGCGATCGGTGTCACGGACACGTCGGAAAACCTCCTCGGAAGAAGTTACGGATCGCTTATCTGGCATTACCGGGCGCCAACCGGTTCTTACCTGCCTCGACTAGTCGCCGTGCCTGCCTCAAGTCATACGGCCGTGAGCTCGCGTCGGATCGCGCGCATCTAGCATCCCGAGGCTGATGCCTCGCGCCACACATTCGCGCGGGTTCAGAGACTCCTGGATCCAGAGACGGCGGCGTGGCTTCTGACCTGAGGCGAGCCGGGTCGCGACGGGACGCCGCGCTTTCGACGGTTGCACGCGATGCTGTTACGCGCCGCGGACGCGCGAGGCGAACCGACGGGCTGATCGGCTCGCCGGTATCGGGGGTGGAGCTCGCCGATGTCGCGCAGCAGGCCGCCGATGACGCGCTGGTCGTCGATTATCGCCAAGCTCGGACGAGTTCCGCGGTGAAGAGCCGTTTCACGACCTGGGCCTACAAGTTCGCGGTGCTCGAGGTCGCCTCCAAGTTGAGCACGCCACAGATGGCGAACCAAACCGACCGTCGCCTCCGATCGCGAGGCCTGGGAGCAGGCTGCCGGACCGCTTCGGATTCGCGCCCGCGAAGAGTCCGTGGAGCAACGCGAATTGCTGCACGGCCGTGAGTAAAGCGGTAGAGGACGTGCTGTGGCACGACACACCAGCGGCAGCGTGTTCGTTGCAATAGTTCTAAACGCGGTGCCGCTTGATGTCTTCGCCGCCGGAGCTGGGCACCAATCGCAACGCGCTCTATAAGGCGCTGTTCGACGCGCGACGTAAGCTCACAGGCACATCTGGTCGCTAACGGGTACATGGAGTTCGAATCAGTGGCCTATCCAATCGAAGGCGTTGCGGCGGCGCGGCGCCCTGGTGTCCCCGGCGCCCTCCGGCCGGTGCTGGGAGCGTCGACCGCCTCGATGGTGCTGGCGCCGGCGGGAGACGGGGACAGCCCGGAGGTCTGGTGCCTCTTCGACGTCGGCATCGGCGGGGGAGCGGTGCGAGCGGAGACGCTGGAGAGCCTCGATCCGACCCGGAGGGTGGGCAAGGTCGTCGCCGAGGGGGTCAGCGTCCCTCCCAGCCGCGGGAACGCCACGGCCACCAATGGCCGGCGTCAGGGAGCTGACGTAATCCTTGTCGAAGGCGTGACTCAATTCGACCTGGGCACCAGCAACGTGCTCATCAACGGAGCCCAAAAGGGCGGAGCGGTTGACCAACTGCCACTGGATTCCGTGCAGGAATTCAGCACGCAACAGAACCCCCCGGCGGAATACGGCTGGCGCGACGGATCGGCCGTAAACCTTGCCGTCAAGTCGGGCACCAACGCCATACACGGGTCGGCCTATGCCTTCGGACGCGATGCAGCAGCGACCGACGCCAAGCAGTTCTCCGCGGTCCCGGGCACCATCGAAACTGTCGGCAACACGACGGTCGAGCAGCCCGGGTTCACAGTGGGCGGTCCCATACTCAAGGACAAGCTTTTCTGGTTTGTCTCCGGCGAATTTATCCGTCAGTCCAGTTTCGATCCAGCTTCGTACACGGTGCCATCGGATGTTACCGGGGGAACTCTCAGCATGGTGGACGCGTGTGTCACTCAATCCAAAGCGGCGGGCGGAGTGAATCCACTGAGCGCGCAGACGGCAGGCATCGTGAACTTTACCAATCCCGCCTTGGCTAATTTCTGCGTACCGCAGCAGGCGACCTCGACGATCGAGAATTTGTTCCCCTTCGATCCAACCACCTCGAGCCAGATAACCCCTCATGCTCTCACCACGATACCGAGCAACAACGGCCTGGCCAAAGTGGATTACGACATTAACCAGCACCACCATTTGGATGGTTTCTTCTACATATCGAGGGAGACGACGAACGCCGGCAGTCAATATCAGCCTTACTGGTCAACTTTGGGTGTCGGGAGAACCAATGAGTATGCCGGCGCCTGGACCTGGACTCCGAATTCGCACTGGGTGAATGACCTGCGGGGAGGAGCGGCGCCGAACTCAGGTAATTCGGTTGCGTCAGATACGGGCGTTATTCCTGCGAACGCATACAGTGGTGTGGGCACCGGGTACGGCGTAAATTCGGGCGCCAGCGGGTACGGTTTTCTGTGCCTACAGATCACTGGCGTTTTCCCGACCAACATGGGCCTGGGGAATTGCGGCAAAAATGGAATTCGCGGGCCGCAATACCAGCTCGATTTCACCGACAAAGTCTCCTACTTGCACGGCAACCACAACTTCAAATTTGGCGTCGAGCAGGTCTTCGTTCGTTTCGATGATTCCTCAACGGCGAGCCAGAACGGTATCGTCAACTTTACGAGCCTGGCAAATTTTATGGCCGGTGTCCCGAATAGCGGAAGCATCATCACCGGCGACAACACCGATCATTGGCGCGAGCAATGGCATGCCGCCTTCGCCCAGGATACTTGGCGCATTACGCCGAGGATCACTCTGACCCCTGGCATCCGCTGGGAATATATCGGTGCTCCGCATTCGACTACCGACAAAATGGGCAATTTCGACCCCACCCAGACCGGAGGCGCGATCCAGGTCGGTCCCAACCTAACCGCTTCCGCATGCCAGGCGAACAACGTTGCTTGCGAGTCGGCTGTGACGCATGCGCAAAGGACGGATTTCAATCCTCGTTTTGGCGCGGCTTGGGACGTCTTCGGCAACGGCAAGACGGTGCTGCGCGCCGGAGTTGGAGAGATGTCCAGCTTCCCAACCATAAATGCGGTCGCTGGGAATCAAATTCCGTACGGAGACACGCTGTGCAATGCCGTTAGCTTGGCCACCTGCACGGGCGCGGCTCTCGTCGTCAATCGATATGGGACCCCCAACAATGGGATCACCCCCAACACCTTCGCCCCGACCCCAGCCTGGTCAAGCTGTGCGATCGTTCCGGTGCCGGCAAGCTGCACCACCGGCGCCGCCCCAGTATTCTCGGGCAACCAGCTGATCAGCTCCACATCAGGCCCGACGTGCGGAACTAGCCCGAAGAGCGGAGCCGGCTTGATCACTCCATGCTCGATGCTGGTGACGGATCCGAACTTGAAGAATCCAAGGTCCCTCCAGTGGAATTTGGACCTACAGCGCGCGATTACCAACAAGATAACCCTGGATGTGGCCTATGTAGGCGTCCATGGCTGGAACGAAATCCACTCGATTGATCTGAACGAGCCTGCCTTGGGCGCGGGGTGGGACACCGGGGCAATTTTCGCAGCCGGCTGCTTGGGGACGAATCAGGCCGCTCCGGTTGTGGCAACCCAGTTCAGCGCTGCCACCACTTGCACCGCCGACAAAGTGGCTGAACAGGCTGCGAGGCCGTACGCCACCAAGTTCCCATATTTCCAATACATGGCTCAAACGACGAACGGATTCGTTTCGAACTACGACGGGTTGCAGATGACCCTGGACTCCCGGAATTACCACGGCCTGAGCTTCCTGGCCTCGTACACCTTTGCCCACGCTCTCGACGATTGGACAAAGAGTTCGCAGGCGACGGCGGCGCTGGCCAACCCCGCAAACCCGCAATATCAGTACGGAACCAGCGACTACGACGTGCGGCATCGCTTCCGTTTTTCGCCGACCTATGCGATTCCGGGAATGAAGTCGCCGGGGCAGATGCTGGAAGGCTGGCAGGTCAGCTTGATCGAAGCCTGGCAGACCGGCCTTGCCTGGGGCCCGGACGACGCCACGACGGATGACTGGGGCGGCACTGGCGAAAACAGCGACCGCACCATTCCAAACCCGAATAGCGGCGTGTGGCAGAGCTGGAACTATACCGGCCCTCGTTCGGCCTTCAGCAATGCCGGCGACACGCCCATTCCCTGTTACGGGAATGCAACTGGCTGCACGTTGTGGAAGAACGCCCCGACGGCGATCTGGCAATCCTGTTCCGCTGCCGCAGTGGCTCCTTACGGGGACCCACTGCATCAAGACCTCGCTCTTGCAGCGCTCACTAGTTCTAACGGCGCCTGCTACATCCAGAAGGGAGGCATTTTGACGCCCCCCGCCTACGGAACGCTGGGTGACGCAGGCCGCGGGTCGTTCCACGGTCCTCATTTCGAAGACGTGGACATCGCGGTGGAAAAAATGTGGCATATCAAGGAGCGGTACAGCGCCCAGTTGCGGGTCGAGATTTTCAACGTTTTTAACCACGTGAACTATGCCCAGGTTAGCAACGGCGCTGGAGGCAGTACTGGTGCCCTAGTCGTTGACCCGAGTGCCGGTGGCGGCTATGGCAGTCCCTTCGGCTTCTCCACGGGCGGGCAGCAATTGGCCGGAATATCGGCGAACCGGCAATTCCAGTTCGGTCTGAAGTTGATGTTCTAGAGACCGGGCTCTACCTACCGTGCCTTTCTGTTGCTGAATCCCGGCGTTCCCACGCCAGGATTCAGCAACACGTTTTATCAAACGGACTCCCACCTGGTAGAACTCTCGCCCGCACAGACTTTCATACGGAATGGGACGGACGGGCGCCAACAAGCTTCAGCAGAGTGCGAGTGGTGTACTCACTCGGATCGGTCCAGTTTCAACTGTCTCTAGGTCGCTACCCAAGGGCGCCGGCGGTATTTCTCCCTACCGCAATGGCGAAAACCCGTCATACTGGTCATACTGACAAGCTGGACGTACTCCATAATGAAATCAAAGAGGGTAGTGCAAATGCGAAATCTGGTTGCTGAACGCATCCTTGCTTTGTTGGCCGTACTGGCGTTTGCTTCGGTCGTGGTCCAAGGTCAGGGCCGAGGGGGGCGAGCTCTGCCGCCAGGTTATGTCTACGATGGGGTGCCCGCGATGCCGGATCCGGCCGGCCCCGCTCCCAAGCATGATCTGACCGGTATCTGGGTGGGCCCCCAAGATGTCGTTATGGGCCCTTTCCCGGCCATGACGCCCGCTGGCGAGGCGAAATTCAAGATCAATAAGCCGATTGCACGCGCGTCGGAGAGGGTGGTCCATCTGGAGCCCAACAATGACCCCTTCGCGATCTGCGATCCGCTCGGATTTCCGCGGGACCTTTTGAACCACACACTAAGCAGCCGAGGAGGAATCTGGTTCCAGCCGTTACAAAATCGGATGCTCATCCTTTTCGAGCAACAGCGCGTGTGGCGAGAAGTCTGGATGGATGGCAGGCAACTTCCCGCGAAGGTGGATGCGCCGGGCGCGCCGGATTCCAGATTCTACGGATATTCCGTAGGTCATTGGGATGGGGACAACGTCTTCGTGATCGATACGATGGGCCTGGATCCCCGAACTTGGATCGATGAGGCGGGTCACCCGCATAGCACCGCCATCAAACTCCAAGAGCGCTACACGCGGCTCGACCAGTACAACCTGGAGGTAACGGTCACGGCCGACGATCCGAAATTCTATACGCAGCCTTTTCAGCTGATCAAGGCGCACTATTACTGGAAGAAAGATCAAGATGTGCAAGAGGAGCTCTGCATACCGTCCGAGGCCATCGAGTATCGGGATAGATTAGCCGACCCGGCGGGCTGGGGTGCTGACGGTGCGCACAAATAACTTCGCAAGCTTGGCGCGACCTCTCGCTGAAATCGCACGCCAACTTGTCTAAGCAATTCAGCCGTAGGGAAAGCAAAAGTCTTTCCCTACGGCTTCTTCCCAAGGATTGATTTACCGGGCCGGCAGGAATCTTTGGACCCGCTCGCCGGCAAACACTTCTCCAGTATAAACGGCGCCTTTCGAGTCCACCGCTTCCATGTGCAACCCGAAGAACTGGCCGCCATTCTGGCCCATGCTGCCTACGTGCCCAAGAACTTTGCCGTCCTCGCGATTGAGGAACCAGATACAGTTGTTGGTGATATCGGAGATATAGAGGAGCCGCTCATCTTTATCCGGTGAGAACATCACGCCGCCGGCTGAACCGCCGGCACCTGTCTGCGGAGCCAGGACAAATTCCTTGAGAAACTGCCCCTGCTTCGTGAACACTTGAATGCGATCCGCCCCGCGATCGGCGGCGTAGACCAAACCATCGCGAGAGATATTCAGGGTCAGGTGGTTGCGGAACTCCTTGGGTTCCGGTCCGCCGGGTTTATATTCCCGGTCCTTGGGATCGGTGCTGATCTCCGAAAGCTTGTGACCATAGGCGCCCCAGCCGCGCTTGAACGCCAGCGTCCCCAGATCAAATACCATTACGCGGCCGCCAAGGTAGCTGTCGGTGGCGTAGAGTTCGTGATCAGCGTCGTCAATGCGGACTTCTTCGATATTGCCAACGATCATGGGTGTGGTTGGCGGATACTTTTGCTGGAAGGCCTTTACGGCAGCTTGACGAGCCTCTAGAGCCTCCGGCGCGGGTTGCCGGCGCGCCGGTGTGCCAAGCGGATGAATGAAGTTCGCCACCGGACCTGCGCTGCCGTGACCCGGAACGTGCTTGTCCATACCTTCGTCCTGGTTCCGGCCGCCTCCTTCCGCTTCGGGGGCGCGAGGGACTGTCCCGAGGAGCTGGCCGGTCTTCGGATCGTACTTGTGAACGCTATCCAGTCCGTTAACCGTGTTCCCGGTATATAGGAATCCTTTGGCATCGACGGCCATGCCGTGTCCTTGTGGCGGATCGATGTAGCCGATCACGTTGCCTTCTCTATCGAAGTGAATGAGCGAAGGAGGCAGCTTGCAGCAATCGGCAATGGGAGGATTCAGTTCCGCTTCGAGCTCAATATCAGTGAGATCGTTCGGCCGATCATAGGCCCAGACGTTGTCGTCCTTATCAACGGCTAAGCCCGTGATGCCGCCGATCTTCCATTTGGTTGGCAAAGTCTTCGGCCAGTCGGGATCAAACTTGAGTTTCGGGACCGCCCCCTCGGACGCACCCATCACCGTTGAGAAATGATTCACGCGAAATACGCCGGCACTGAGAAAAACAGCACAAACCGCCAATACGATTGCGCCAGCCACTCTGTTCAAGCTAATCGCCCGCATCCAACGCATTTACGGGATCCTCCTGGTGCGAACTTTCCTGCAGCCTGATGAATCATACCCTCATCAGGCTGCGCCGAATATCGACGACTGGGGCGCGCCGGATTAGTCAGTATCCAACGAGGTCTCATGTCATGTCGTCAGTTGTTACCAGAGCACTCAGCTAATTGCTTCCTGCGGCGCCCGGCCGCGGCAGGCCAACCGCCATCCATGCAGCTTCGCGCCATTTGCCCTGTTGCTTCGTCCACACGGTCATAACGATATTGTTGACGTCAGCGATTTTGCCGCCGTTGTCCGCCCGAAGATGCATATGCTCCTCGACGATCGCGGTCGTGCCGTACGAGCGCACATGCACGTCGGAAAGATCCAGCGCCAAAAATTTATGGGCGCCGCTTCCGACACCTTTCAAAAATTCGGCTTTGTGCTCCACCATGCCGTTGGCGTGGATGTGCTCGAAATCGTCGGTCTCGCAACCGCCCATGGTCACCACATCACCCTTCAGTTCGGCGGCATTGCACTCCTCATTCATTTTGAGCACTTCCTGATCGGCGCCGGCTTTGGCATCGGCGGGACGAGGCGCGGCGAGGAGGTGAGCTGGCGGCGGAGCAAAGAAAAATCCCGCCACGAAAAGCAGGGCAAAACCAAAAGCGCGCGGCAAAGCACGATGGTTAGACATTGTTTTTCTCCTTGAGCGAAGATTATACGCTCTATCCGAGGTCTCCCGGGATTTCTGCTAAGCTGAACACAACGGCGTTCTAAAAGGTTCTCCATGTTCTTCGACTTATCTCTCAACTCGCAGAGATCGCGATTCCGAGCCGCTCTGCTGGTGGCTGTGATCGCCGATATCGTCCAGATTGTCGGCTTTCCCTTGTTCGCTGAGGGCGCGATGTCGCCTGTGGACGACATCCTGGACGGCACGCTGGCGGTGGCGATGACGGGTTTGCTCGGCTGGCACTGGGAATTCATGCCATCATTCGCCGCGAAACTAATCCCAGGGATCGATCTGGTTCCATTCTGGACGCTTGCGGTTGCCAACGTATACCGGAAATGGAAGCGAGTTCAGCCGCCTGGGGATGTAATCGATGTAGAGCCGTTGGAACACAAACTGCTCAAGCATTAACGGCGGCAAATAATAAAAGTCGACCGCAGTTTGCTCCGACCTTGGAATAGCTCTATTTTTCGGGTTTGCCTTCCGCGTCCACGACGTTTACAGGGCCGTACTTTGCGAGAGCTTCCTGAATTTGCCGGCGATCTCCGACGGAGATCCACTGCATGTGCGCCAGGTCAACAAAGCGGCGCGCGGCGGCTTGCACCGCCGCAGCGTCTACGGCCGCAATACGATCGGCGTAGTGGTCCCAGTAGTCGGCGGGCAGATCGTAGTATTGCACCGTCATCCAATTGTCGAGGAGGCGAGCGGGCTGTTCGAGCGCGAGCGCGAAGCCGGCCACAATGGCGTGGCGCGCGTCATCAAGCTCGCTTTGCGGCACCAGGTCGCTACTCATGCGCTTGAATTCATAGACGAACTGCGTCATCGAGCCATCCGTCACCGGCGTACGCACAGCCGCCGCGGCCAGCCACTCCCCGGGGTAGATTTCCGCGCTGAAGTTGCTATAGGCGCCATAGGTGTAGCCGTGCTCTTCCCGGAGGTCCAGAAATAATCGGGCTTGGGGACCGCCGCCAAGTATCTGGTTCATTACCTCAAGAGCGTAGTACTCGGGATCGGTGCGACGGATGCCGCGCGTGGCGGCCATGATGTAGGTCTGCACGGACCCGGGGCGATCGACGAGCGTTATTTTGGCCGGCTGCGGTTCGCCTTTTGCCCCAAACGATGGCGCCGGCTCGGCGGCTCCCGACCAGCCAGCAAAATATTTGTCGATGAGCGCGCGCATGTCGCTCGTCTTGAAATCGCCGATGGCTCCCAAGATTGCGTTCCCGGGACGATAGTGCTGGTCGTGGAAGCGCTTCAGATCTTCCGGTGTGACCTGCGCGATCGAATCTCTTGTAGCCGAAGCTACCGCCAGAGGTCCATCGCCGTACAAGACTTGGCGAAGGGCGCGCTGGCCAAGAAATACCGGATTAGCCATACGCTGCTCGAGAGCGGCCATCTCTCGCTGCTTGTAACTGGCGACTTCGTCTGGGCGGAACGCCGGATGCAAGACAATGTCGCTGAGCAGATCAAGAAGCTGTGGCGCGCTATCGGAGAGCCCTGAGGCATTCACCACGGTGTAGCTCGATCCAAACCGAGCGTTCGCTCCGAGAGTGGCGCCCAGCGAATCGGCTTCGGCGGCGATGGCCAGGCTGGAGCGATGCTCGGTGCCTTCGCGGAGCATATCGGCCGTGAATGAAGCCAAACCAGGCAGATTGCCGGGATCGGCCAATTGTCCGGGGCGAATCCACATGATGAATGTGGCTGTCGGAAGCTTGTGATCTTCGAGAAGCACCAGAGTCAGCCCATTCGGCAGCTTCGCGACCACAGGACGGGGCAACTGCACGCGCAGGACTTCCTTATTAACAGGGGCACGATTGAGCCGCTCCACCTGACTGAGGGGGGTGGCCTTTTCCTGGGCGCGAACGGATACCGCCATTGCCGTGAATGTGAGCGCCGCGACACCTAACGCCAACCGTGGAAGAACATTGCGGCCGCGGGATCGCGAGATGGATGGCGAGGCAATGCGATGATTCATCGCGGTTCCCGCCCGGCGCTTGATGCGGCCTGCGCGGGCATGCTGGTTATGACGCTGCGCTGGTCGCGCACCAGATAAGTCTTGGCGGCATGATTTACTTGATCGAGGGTCACCGCGTCTTGTCTCTCGATTATGGTGTTAATCAGCTCGGGATCATCGAACTTGACGGCATCTTCGCCGATCAATTGAGCGGTGCCCAGAACCGTGCGCCGGCGGTCGATAAAGCGGCGCAGCAATTGCGTCTTGGCTCTAGCCAGTTCATCGGCGGCGATGCCATCTTTTACGACGGCCGCGATTTCATCATCCAGGCCCTTTTCGAGATCGGCCAAAGTCACGCCGGGCCGGGGCGTGGCGACGATGTACATTTGGCTGGTGCCCACACGCGCCTCCGTCTGAATAGCTAAATTCGAGGCGAGCTGCTTATCCTTCACAAGATGCTGATAAAAGCGCGAGCTCTGCCCCTGCGCGAGGGCCGTGCCCAATTCCAACATCGCGTAATTATCCGCGGTGTTACCAGGTGGAACGTGATAGGCAATATCGAGGCGGGGGAGGCGTGCCAGGGGATCGGAGATAGACTCGCGGCGCTCGCCGTAGTGCGGCTCTTCGCGGAGATCGACCTTGGGAGGCATGGCCAGAGCGGGAATCGAGGCAAAATATTTTTTGACCTTGGCCATGGCCTCATCGAGATCGAAATCGCCTACTAGCGTGAGAACGGCATTGTTCGGCGCGTAGTAAGTGTGGAAAAAAGCGGCCACGTCGGCGACGCTGGCCGCGTCGAGGTCGGCCATGGAGCCAATCGTGGGGTGCTTGTAAGCGAAATTATCGTAGGAAAGGCTGTCGAGATCCAGTTGAGCGCGTCCGTAAGGCTGATTATCGACGCTCTGGCGGCGTTCTTCTTCCACGGCATTGCGCTGATTGTCCAGATTCGCTTGCGTGACGTTGAGCGAGCGCATGCGGTCGGCTTCGAGATATATTCCCAGATCAAGTTGGTTCTTGGGCAACTCCTCGAAATAGATGGTGCGGTCCTCACTTGTGGTGCCGTTCATGTTTCCGCCGTTATTCAGCACGAGGATGAAATGTTCTCCCTTGCCCACGTTGGCGGAGCCCTGGAACATCATGTGTTCAAAAAGGTGCGCGAATCCGGTATGGCCGGGCAGCTCGTTGCGGCTGCCCACGTTATAGGAAACATTAATGGCATAGACCGGGGCGCCATGCTGCGGGACGAGTATGACGCGAAGGCCGTTTTCGAGGCGCGTCTGGTGCAGCTCGAGCTTGGGAAGCTTGACAGCGGTGTCGGCGAGGGCCAAAGCCGAACAAAAGAAAGGCATCAACGAGAATACGATTTGGGTGCGGAGGCGGGTCTTGGCAAATTTCATCGGTACCTCGAGGCTGTCATTCTGCCCCCGTGGACCCTTCCGGTGCAATCCTCTGAAAAAAAAGAGGGCCGGAGTTGCCTCCGGCCCTTCCGTTTGCGCAGCCTACGCGCCGTGCGCCTAACGTTGGGCTAGAAAAGAAATTTCAACCCCACCTGCGCGGTGCGCGGGCCGCCGCTGCCGAAGATGAAGCTAAATGTGTTTGGCGTCGAGCTAGAGGAGCCGAAGGTTGCCGGCGCCGCCAGGTTCGCGGTTGCAGTGGATTGCCCTGGGTTTGAGAACTCCACCGCATTGAAAATGTTGAAGAATTCAGCGCGGAACTGGACCGACTTGGATTCAGTGAATTTCCAGGTCTTGGTGATATTGAGATCGGTCTCGCGGAAGGACGAGCCTCTGAGGATGTTCCTGGGCATGTCGCCATAAGTGCCTTGCGCGGGGGGAGCAATCGCGGTGCCGTTCTGGAAGTAGCAGCCGAAATTGCCCAACGCCTGGAGTCCGGTTGCATTCTTATCGGATGGGACTGCCGCGACAACCGCGGGATTCGTACCTGACGCGGACGAAGCGGCTATACACTGCGACGGGAGTGCCGAAACACTGGACACGACAGTGCAGCCGGTGCCCTGTTTGGCAAATGCACTGCCGGTAACGCCGAAGCAGGGCACCGGCGCCGCCGTTCCGGCAACGATGTTGCTCGCGTCGCCGACGATATTCCAGCGATCCTGGTTGATTCCGGTTCCGCTGGGATCGTCAGTACTATCTTGGGCATTAAACGGCAGGGCGCTTAGCAACGACACGGTCACGTTCACCTGCCAGCCTTGCAGCATTTGACCTTTGGTCTTGTAGCCGGGGATATCGTAGGTGCTGGTCAGAGTGAAGTGGTGCCGCGCATCGAAAGCGGCATTGCCATAGTCCAAGCGCGGATTTTGGGTGTTCTCCAAGTTGTTATTGGCCGAATTGGACACGCCAGAGGCTTCGTCCAGGGCGTGGGCATAAGTATACCCGGCCGTGAACTGCAACCCGTGGAAAACCCGCTCACTGAGGCTCATCTGCAACCCGTTGTAATTGGAGACTTCGTTGGGCAAGTTCTCAAGTACCTGGCCGAGATAGGGGAAGCATTGCGCCGGATTCAGCCCCAGACCGAATGTGAAAGTAGTGGGGCAGTTTTGCGTATAGATCCGCCGGCTCTGCTCGTTCGCGCTAGACGTTGTATTGCTGATGCCCAGCGAAGGCTGATTGAGGTCCGTGGTGCCACGCAGGTTCGAGCCGTGAGTGCCCACGTAAGCCACGTTCAACGAAAGGCTATTGGTGAAGGCGTGCTGCACCGATAGGTTCCAGGCTGCAACTTTGTCTGGCACGAAGCCAGTTGGGGGAGTTAGCGCAGAAAGGTTGCAAGGCGCCGCAGTAATGCCGTTGAGTTTGGCAACTCCGTTTCCGCAGGCGAACCCGAAACTATTGGCGTTGTTGGGACTCAGAGTAACTACTGGACCCGTGCCGGACCAATTTATAACGTTGGTCGCTAGAGATAACGTTCCCAGCAGGTTATTACCCGGCTGTGGCGATACCAGGCTACCGTTCGGCAGAACCAGAGCAAATCCGGTGGGCACAGCTTGCAGATTGGGCAATAGTTGCTGGAAGACGAGGAAGTCGTACATATACGTCCCGCCCAACCGCACAACCGTCGTGCCCTTACCCGTGACGTCCCAGGCGATGCCGATCCGCGGAGAAAAGAGATCCTTGGGGAGTGAATAGACGGCTTTACCCCCTGTCCCCTGGACCAATCCACTTGGGGCGCTCGCGTTGAAATTGCCGAGAACATTGTTGGGAGTGGAGACGGGTTGCACGTACTCCCAGCGCACCCCAAGATTCAAGGTAATTCGAGGCCGGATGCGATAGTCATCCTGAGCGAAGAGCGCGTAGCGATTGTAGTTAAGAGCCTGTGATAGCGTCGGATTTCCGACCAGGATCGTGCCCGACGAAGATAGGCCTGCCAGGAAGTCTTCAAGAGGGCTTGCGTTGACACCCGCGACAGTGAAGGCGGCAGTCTTGCCGAAGTTGAACGTGCCATTATCGTTGGTCAGCGATTTACTGCCGCTGAACAGAGTGTCGTGAATCTCGCCGCCGAACTTCAACAAGTGGGCGCCCTTTGTGTAGGAGAGGCTGTCGATTCCCGACCAGACGCTGAAATGGTTGGCCTGCGGCCCGCCGTTGGTGCTCTGGCTGCCCAGGTTGTTGAAGCCGGTGATCACAACATTGCCCATCCCGCATTGCGGCGAGGGTATAGAGAGGCCGAGGTTATATCCATAGGCCGTGGAGTAGATCGGCGCTCCATCGTTCCCATTGCAATCGTCCGGGAAGCCGAGTTGGGTGTATTCCAGAAGACCAAATCTCATCTCATTGACCAGAGATGATTTCGGAGTCCAGACCCACACTACACGGCCCGTCTGCGTTCGGAAATGATTATCTGCCAGCCAATAAGGCGAAATAGAGGAGGTGGCATTGTCGACATTTCCGTTGCCGAAGAAATACTCGCCGTTCAACGTGCTCTTTTCGTTCAGATGGTAGTCGAGCTTGGCGAGCCCATTATCGGAGCCGCCCAAGTTATTGAATTGCACGCCTTCTTGGAATGCGCCCGAGTTGTTCCCGAACAAACTGGGGGGCGCGCCGCTGGCGCTCGGTCCGCAGAAAGGCGCGACTTTCGCGGGATTGTTCAGCGCGGGATTGATCGCCGCCGTGCTACATCCTGCCATTAACACGCTCATGGGGCTGATTGTCTGGCCCGCCAGGGAATTCATTGCCGCTATCGCGTCCGGGATGCTGTTTGAAGTTCCCAGGCCGGCCGCGTCCGTCGGCTCCGTGATTGTTTTGGGAGCGCCTAGCGTATAGCGGTTCCCCTCGTAAGCCCCAAAGTAAAAGAGCTTATCTTTCTTGATGGGGCCGCCGACCGTGGCGCCGTACTGCTTGAGGTCGTCGTTGGCTTTTGAGAGCGCGGAGGAGAGGAAGGCGTTCCGTGCGTCGAGAGCGCCATTGCGGAAAAAGCCAAAGGCTGTGCCGTGGACATTATTGGTTCCCGATTTCAAACCAAGATTGACGACCGAGCCCGCCATCCAGCCATATTCCGCCTTGGGGCTTTGGATGGTGTTGAGTTCCTGAATAGCATCGAGCGACAAGATGGTCACGCCGTCAACGCCGCCGCCGTTTCCGCCCACGGTGGGTCCGGCGCCGCCGGCCATGTTTATCTCGTCCACGCCATCCAGCATCCAGGTGATATTCGTGCCACGCTGCCCATTCACGTTGTAAGCCGGCGTGCCGCCTCCGGGAATCTGTTGCATGCCGGGGCTAAAATCCAGCAGCTTTTGGAAGGCGCGCCCGTTCAGCGGCAGGTCCACAATCGTCGCGTTCTCCACAGTGGTGCCCAAAGTCGCGCTTGTGGTATTGACCATGGGAGCTTCGCCCGTCACCGTTACCGTCTGCGTCTGCTCCCCAGGTTGCAGCGACAAATCAACTCGGACGTCCTGGCCGACGGCCACCGTCAGCCCAGTGTGCTCGGCGGCCTTAAAGCCCTTGAACTCGGCGCGAACCGAATAGTTTCCGGGAAGAAGGCTGGATGCCGAGTAATCCCCCGTGTCATCCGCGACCAGCGTTCGCGGGATGCCTCTGTCCACGTCGATGACCGTTACGGTAGCGCCTGCGACGGCCCCGCCGGATTGGTCGGTAATCGCGCCGTAAATGCGTCCGTAGTTGAGCTGCGCGGAGGCTGGCAGCGAGAACAAAGTGATTCCCAGCCCGACACACAAAAGCCGAAGCCACTTCGTGACGTTCACCCACACGAACGTGGTGGATTTGAATTTGGCCGAAGTCATAGAAAACACCTCCCTAAAGCGGTAAGCGGTGGGAACCCTAGATGTGGGGAAAGTACCTCAAACGTCTTGCCAAGGTCAAGAAAGGCTTTTTTCCAGCAACTCCGCATGCTCGACAATTCTCGCCGGCTGATCGATTCCCGCGGACCATACCTCAGTCTCATTGTGGGAATGAAGCATTTCTCCTATAGAGCGTTCTGCTGAAAGCACTATGTTGGAGGGAAGATGCCTCCGAGAATCCTAGTTGTGGATGACGTACGCGTTGTGCGAGAGGGTTTACGCGCGCTGCTTGCCATCAGCCATCTGGAAATTTGCGGTGAAGCTGAAAATGGCCAGCAGGCGGTCGATCAGGTCCGCGTGTTACAGCCCGACTTGGTCTTGCTTGATATCAACATGCCTGTGATGGACGGTTTGCGAGCTACGTTAGAAATTCGCCGCATCGCTCCGTTGACGAAGGTCGTGCTCTTCAGCATTAACGACAGTCCCGAGGCCAAAGCGGCGGCTAGAATGGTGGGCGCCGACGCGCTGGTGCGCAAGGCCAGTGCGGTTTTCGACCTGCTCCCCACGGTGCGAAGTCTCGTTGCTACCGAGCTTATAAATTGACGGCGTTGAAGGCCCCACTGGGGATCTGCAGGATCTCTGACCTCATCAAATAAGAGACGGCGGCCATGTCCTGAAAGGGAGTGACTGCACACGGTGGCCCTTGCGGGACTTTGCAGTTTGACCGGCTCGGAAGCCGCCCTTGGCCGCCACATCCACGTCTTCTACCCCCACGAATATTTGACGCCGTAATCAGCCGCGGCTCCGCAGGCCTCTTTTACTTGCCGCGCGGCACGGCCCTCTTGCGTTTGCGATTGACCGAATGCGTAGAGGAGGACGACTTACGCCGGGTTCGATGCGGCCGCGATTTCGTCCCCTGGAGATTCGATCGTTTGGTCCTCAATGGACGGACCACCTTGCTGGCTTCGGCCATAATTACGCCTAACGTAGAGCCTATTTTCGTGGCCACACCGTCGAGCAGAGTTCCTTCGCGCTTCTCAGACATTGGATCGCTCCTTTCGGCCCGCCTGTTAAAGCCTCGATTTCGCGAGGATACGTCGGCGTCCGCCTTTGCTGTTGGCATTAAATGCTCAGTGAGCGTGATGGAGCTATAAGCAAGGGAATTCAAAACGGGTAGGATAATCATCTGAACCAGGGTTAGCGATTACTTACAAGCCTGGCCACCGTTTTTCAGGCCCCCGGTTGATCGTTGTGGCGGATTTTGGGGCTGGAACGAGGGAGTATCGGGCAGGGGCTAAGGTTCACGCTTCAGGCGGCCCAGCATTTAATCTGGGCGCGTTTACAGCATTTCCTATATGGGCTTCCACGCGTATCGGCTGTAGCCTTCACTCCGAAGTCGAGCCTTTCATGCAAAAGGGGGGAATGTTCTCATGAAAAATCTCGCTGACGCCTTGAGTGTTTGGCAGACGGTCCCCAGCAACGCTCATGAAAATCCCTGGGCGATTCGCAATCCACTGGATGAAGCCCGTGATCTGTATAGGATGGTGCGTTCCGGTTCCACTGGAATCGATGAGATCCGGGAGTTGATCGCCGTTCCGGAGATTATCAAGGAAGCGCTGCTGGCTTACGCGGAGCGCTACCCCAAAGATGGCCAGCACATCTATTGCGTTCTTCATTTTCGGGAGCGGGTTGCCGATGAATTCGAGCGCCTGGTGGAAAAGGCGGAAAATTGCGCAGAATTGCCGCAGGAGACTGACGAGCCGGTTGAGAGCGAAATGTTGGTGAATTGAAAGCTGTTATGGAGTCTATTCGATGAAGAGCGCCACACTTGCTGGAATCGTACTGATTGTTTTGGGAATTCTCTCCTTTGCGTATCAGGGAATCAGCCTTACGACACAAAAAAAGGTGGTCGATGTAGGACCTATTCACGCCACCAAAGACGAAAAGCACACGCTCCCCCTACCTCCGGTGATAGGCGGCATATTGTTAATCGGAGGGGTAGCGCTGCTTTTGACCGGTCAAAGATCAGGGGCTTGAGTCAGCGGCTTGAGTAGGATTGAGAACGCCGCCCCAATGGGCACCAGTTTCGCGCCTGCACGGTTCTTGCTTCTGAATGTGGCCCCGGCTTACAGACCTCTACCAAGGCGCTTGCCAGGTTTCGGGTATTTTCGGCGAACGTGGTTTCGGTTTCTCATAGGGCTATGAAGGAGGAGCTATGAACTGGGATCAAGTGGAAGGCAAGTGGAAGCAGTACAAAGGTGCGATGAAAGAGAAGTGGGGAAAACTCACAGACAGCGATTTCGATGTGATTGCCGGCAAACGCGATCAGCTGGTTGGGCGAATTCAGGAAGCCTATGGGATGACCAAGGAACAGGCCCAGCGAGAAGTCGACGATTACGTTCGCTCGATGCCGGGAGCCATTGACGTAGAAGACCAACAACGGCAGCGAGCAAGGCTCGCCGCGCCGGACAGCCCTGACATTCACCTCAATCGATTGCATCCAAAGGCGAAGAGGCACGCAGCTTGAGATTAAGTGCGCGCCTCTTCGCGCTCCCGTCATTCTCCCACCGTGAACGGAATGGAAGCCTCGGTTGTCTCCCAGAGAAGCGCAAGTGTTCCTCTATTCCCTTCGTTAGATCTCAATTCGATCCTGAAAGTCTCCACGGGGGTGCTGAGCCTCTTCACATTCATCTTCGTGCGGCCCAGGTCGCGTGAAGAGTCGTAGTTCAGATGAAATTGGCCCGTCTGTTTGTTAATGATGAGCGTCCATTCGTTCTCGTTTGGAATCGTCCAGATGCTATAACTTCCCTTCGCCAGCTTTAGGCCACCCATCTCGAGGCTAGCATCGCTGCTGATTTTTGTGGCCCAGTTCGCCCCGGTGCACCATACGTCGCCGAAGGGAACCAGGCCACCCATGATTTTTCGTCCGTGCATGGAGGGGGCGTAGTAATTGATCGTAATCCCCTTGCCGGCTATCGTGATGGCCACGCTTTTTGGAGGACTCGTATAACCTGAGCCGCCGAACTGACCGTAAGAAGCTCGGGCGATAATCCCTGCGATGGCCGCAACCCCTGCGGCGCCGATGATCAAAAGTTTGGTTTTGGTCTTCATAGCGAGGACCTCCCGGAATAAATGCTACACCAATGTCACCGAGCTGGCCGGGTTCGATCGCCGCTCGTTCCACCAAAGAAGGCCACGGAAGCGGACCCTCACGGAGCCGGGCCCGGCGCCATCCTAAGCGCCGATGGCGCGATCCAACGCCGATTTCTCCTCTGCCGTAAGCGGGCGAGATGCGCCCTTCGCAAGGTCGCCCAACGCCAGCGGCCCGATGGCTACGCGGACCAGCCGCAGCGCCTCGATCCCGAGGTGTTCGAGCATGCGCCGAATGTGGCGATTTTTCCCTTCCTCCAAAGTGATCGCCAGCCAGGTATTCCGGCCTCCTTGCCGCAACACGCTCGCCGCTTTCACCTTAAGGAAGTCCGCGCCGGAAAGGCGAAAACCCTTTAGCAGCGCATCCGTGAGCACGGCATTTCGCAGCCCCGAAACTTGCACGTGATAGATCTTCGCCAGATGGCTTTCCGGAGCCGTTACCGCTCCCGCCCACTCCGGATCATTCGTCAAGAGCAGAAGTCCCTCGCTGGCTTTGTCCAAACGCCCCACCGGTGCAACCCACGGCAGCTTGCTGCTGAGGTTCGAATAGATCGTCGCGCGCCCTTTTTCATCGGAAGCTGTGGTTACCAGGCCGCGCGGCTTATTCAACATCAGATAGACCTTTTCCGCCGGGCGAACTAACTGGCCCTGCACTTCAATTCGGTCGCGGCCGAGGAGAACCGGCAGTTCAGGATCGCGCTTCGCTATTCCATCGAGTTGCACGTGTCCCGCCCGAATCAGGCCCTCCGCCTGCGAGCGCGAGCAATAACCGAGCTTCGACAAGGCCCGTGCCAATCCCACTCTTCGCGATTTCACGCTGCCCATGGCTTAATCCTATACACCGTCGCCTGATCTTGGCGACAAGAACTCTCACGCCAAGCAGCTCCACATCGACGTTGACGTCGCGGAGTTTTGCGTGTGATATCATCGATTCGCAAGCCCCCAAGATCGCTCCCGGGAGCAACGGTGACGGCGCGTATCCTCGACGGCAACGCCATCCGCAATCAAATCTACGCAGAGTTGCAACCAGAAATCGCGGAATTGCGGGCCTCCGGTATCCAGCCGGGCCTTGCCGCAGTTCTGGTGGGCCATAATCCCGCCTCTGAGGTCTATGTCAAAAGCAAAATTGCGGCCTGCGAAAAGCTTGGGCTGAAGAGCTCGCTCCTTACGCCTGACGAGAATGTTTCGACTACGGAACTCTTGCGGCTGGTCGCTGAACTGAATCGGCGCGACGACGTCGACGGCATACTCGTACAGTTGCCCTTGCCACGCCAGCTGGACGTACGCCGCGTTTTGGAATCTGTGGACCCAGCGAAAGACGTGGACGGGTTTCATCCCGTAAGCCTGGGACGGCTGGTGCGCGAAGAGTCCGGTCTCGTGGCCTGCACGCCTTTGGGAGTAATGGAGATTTTGCGGCGCAGCGGGATTCCTTTGGAGGGCGCCAATGCGGCTGTGCTGGGCAGAAGCGACATTGTGGGCAAGCCGATGGCGCTCTTACTGATGCACGCGAACGCCACGGTCACAATTTGCCATTCAAAAACGCGCGAGTTGCCGCAAATCACTCGTCGCGCCGATCTCATCGTCGCGGCCATGGGCCGCCCTGCCATGGTCGCGCCGGATTGGATTCGCCCCGGCGCGACGGTCATCGACGTGGGAGTCAACCGCATTACCGATCCTGCGGAAGCCGCGCAGCTCTTCGCAAACTTGCCGCAGCGCTTGGAACGGTTCAAGGAAAAGGGCTCCGCGCTGGTTGGCGACGTTCACCCCGATGCCGCGGAAATTGCCGGTGCGATCACTCCTGTGCCGGGCGGCGTGGGACCACTCACCATTGCCATGCTCATGGGCAATACGATCAAAGCAGCGCGGCTCAGGCGTGCGCAGCGGCCCGCCCCTGCAACGGCCGTCAAGCCCGCAGCCACGCATTGATGCTCCGTGTCGGCCTGACCGGCGGCATTGGCTGCGGGAAGAGCACCGTGGCCGCCATGATGCGCGAACTCGGCTGCCACATCATCAATGCGGACCAAATGGCCCACGCTCTGATCGCGCCCGGAACGCCTGCGTGCGACGAGATACGACGGCAATTTGGCCCCGGGGTCTTTGCACCCGATGGAACTATCGATCGCGCGCGATTGGCTGCCTTGGTCTTTGCCGACGCGGGAAAACTAGCTGCCCTGAACGCCATCGTGCATCCGGCCGTCCTGCGCGATATCGACAAGGAATTCGAGCGGGTCTCCGGCATCGATCCCCGCGGCGTCGCCGTGGTGGAGGCGGCGCTGCTGATCGAATCCGGTTACCACCTTCGGCTGGATCGCCTCATTCTGGTGAGCTGCACGCGCGAACAGCAGATGGAACGGCTGATCAATCCCACCTTTGGACGCTCGATGTCGCCCAAGCAAGCCGAGCAGCGCATCGCCGCGCAGATGACGCTGGAAGAGAAGCGCAAGCTCGCCCACGAGGAGATCGATTGTTCGGGTTCGCTCGATTACACGAGGAAACAAGTGCAAATTTTGGTCGATCGACTCAAGCGCATGGCCGACTCCCGCTCAAACTAGCGTTTCACAAGTCTTCCAAAAATTGCGCTCACCCGTTCCAAATTGTCTTTTGACGCTGCTGGTCCGCGCGCGATAACGTGAACCAGGATTCCGCTGTCTCCCGAACGCGCTCGAGCATCACTTGCAAATCAGCCTGCTTGTTGGCGATCGTGTGACGACCCGGTTCCGCGGGCACCTCGATGGGCTGGCCAACCACCAGCACCACCCGGGAGAAAGGTCGGGGAAGCAGAAAGCGGTCCCAGGCTTTCTCAAAAATGTGCGCGTGTTCGGCAAAAAGATGAAATGCCACGATCGGGCAGCGGCTCTTGCGCGCCAGAATCACCGGGCCGGGCTTGGCGATATAGCGCGGCCCTCGGGGGCCGTCGGCCGCGAACGCGGCGTCGTGGCCTTGCCCAAGCTGCTTCGCGAGAACGGAAAGGCCGCCCAATCCGCCGCGGGAGGAGCTACCGTGCGCGGTGCCAAAGCCCAGCCGCACGAGCGCGCGCCCCAGGATTTGCCCATCGAAATTCGCGCTGGTCATGGCCACCACGCCGCGATGACGCCACCACCACATGGCCAGGAAAATCGTTTGGTGCCAAAAAGAATAAACGCAGCGGCGGTTCTGGCTGTGCACGCGATCAATGTGCTGCCATCCCAGGACTTCATAGCGCAGGGTCGGCCCGATCGCGCGAGCGAAGCCGTATGCCGTGGCCGAAATAATCGGGACTTGGGCGCGACGGAAAGCGGAAAGCTGTTTGGGCCGGGAATCATAGACGCCGGCGTGCTGCTCGTGGGCATCCGGCGGCGATTTGGCCAGCTCGGTCACGCGCTATAGTATAGGCGACCGGACGATTTCCCCAACGGCAGATAGGGCTTCGCTGCGCTCAACCCGGCTGCTGATATTGACCTTTCGGGACTGGGGAGCGTGCAGGCGTCACGCCGCACTCAGTTACAGCGAAGAAGCTATTTTGCGGATCCAGCCACGGATTCGAGCGCATCGCCGATTAACATGACGGCTTTCCACTCGTCCAGGAACTCGGCGCCAAGCCGCTTGTAAAACTCGATCGCCGGCGTGTTCCAGTCGAGCACTTCCCAGCGCATGCAGAAGTAGCCTTCCTGCCAGGCGATTCGCGCCACATGCGCCAGCAACGCTCGTCCGATGCCCTTTTTGCGGAACTGCGGCCTGACAAAGATATCGTCGACAAAAAGACCCGCCCGTGCTTGGAACGTGGAGTAGAACTCAAAAAAAACAGCATATCCGGCCGCTTGCCCGTCCAGTTCGGCGATCACCGCCCGAAATTTCGGGTGGGGACCGAAGCCGTCGCGAGCAATGGCGTCGGCGTTGACGCCGACTTCTTGGGCAAGTTGGTCATATTCGGCAAGCTCCAGGATCAGGCTGGCCAGCAGCGCTGCATCATCGATCGTTGCGGGGCGGATCTTGAGCATCGGCGGCCTAAATGGGCAAGGAGCCGGTGAAGGCGATGGGCGCTTTGCGCGAATCGGCGTTACGGATTTCGCCGATGCGGTAGTACTTCTCCCGCCTGCGCTTGAGTTCGGTTTCGACAGCGCGGAGATTGGCGGGCGGAACAATCAGGATCATGCCCACGCCGAGATTGAACGTGCGCAGGAGTTCATCGCGCTCGATTTGGCCGACCTTGGCAAGATAGGAAAAGATCGGCAGCAGGGGCCAGGAGCCCAACTCCACAACGGCCTGCGTGCTGCGCGGCAGCACGCGCGGCAGGTTGCCGGGAATCCCGCCGCCGGTGATGTGAGCGATGCCGGTGACGAGCCCCTGGGCCACGATATTTTTGAGCATCGGCCAATAGCAACGGTGCGGCATCAGCAGTTCCGCGCCGATTTTGTTGGCGATCTCCGCGACGTAGGTGTCGGCGGCCAGCCCGGCGGTTTCGAAGACTAATTTGCGCGCGAGCGAGTAACCGTTGGTATGCAATCCCAGCGAGGGCAAGGCAACCAGAACATCGCCCGCGTGGACGGCGCTGGTCTTCATGATCCGGCTGCGTTCGACGACGCCGACGATGAACCCGGCCAGATCGTATTCGCCAGAAGCGTAAGTGTCCGGCAGTTCGGCCGTTTCGCCCCCCACCAACGCACAGTCGGCTTGATGGCAGGCGCGGGTAATGCCGTCGACCAGTTGTTCGACGACGTCGGGATCCATGCAGCCCAGGGCCAGATAATCGAGAAAAAACAGCGGCTCGGCGCCTTGCGTGAGAATGTCGTTCACGCAATGATTCACGAGATCGCCGCCCACGGTTGAATGAATGCCCATGGCCGCGGCAATTTTCAGTTTCGTGCCCACGCCGTCGGTGCTGGAAACGAGCACCGGCTCCCGCCAGCGCTTTACGTCCAGGGCGAAGAGGCCCCCGAAGGCGCCGATGCCGCCCACCACGCCGCGCGTAAACGTGCGCGTGGCCATGCGGCGGATTCGTTCTTTGGCTTGTTCGGCGCGAGATATATCCACGCCGGCATCGGCATAGCGCATAGCTTGTTCGGCCTATCTCCGGAAACGCGGGCGACAGTCTAACCCTTTATGTCTCGAAGGATACTGCAAAATTCCCAGGCGAGCGAATGGCGCAGTGCAAATTAGGGACCGCGGTTCCTGTGAGGGGGCGCGGGGCGCGGCCAGACGCACTTCGCTTTCGATCATGGCGCCGGTCAGAACGTCTTCAGGAGGCGCCGCCAACGCACCAAGCGCGGGTGCAGCAAAGCATTGGTGTAGGCGTAAATCCGTTCGCGCACCTGGCCCGGCTGCCAGGCATCTTCGTTCGCTTGCACGGACATGTAAATAAATACGGGAGTGCCGATGATGTTGGATTCCGGGACAAAACCCCAGTCGCGGCTATCCCAGGAGTCCTCGCGATTATCTCCGAGCACGAAATAGTGGCGCTCGGGGATGGTCACCGGGCCGAAATTATCCAGCGGATTCGGCGGATCATGCCGGTAAGGCTCGCTGAGGGCTTGTCCATTGACGAATACTCGTCCCTGGCGGACTTCGACGGTATCTCCGGGCATTCCAATCAGTCGCTTGATGAAATCTTCTTCGTGGCCAGGGATCGGCGCCTGAAAGATCACCACCTGCTGGCGGTGCGGCTCACGCCAGAGGCGGATGTGATAGCGCGTGAAAGGCAGGCCAATGTCATAGCCGAAGCGGCTCATGAGCAGATGGTCGCCGATGAGCAGCGTACCCTCCATGGAAGCCGAGGGGATCACGCGGGCTTGTACCATCGTGCCGGTAATCAGGAAAAATGCCAGCGCTACCCAGACCCAGGAAAGCAGTTCGCGAACCAGATGCTCGCGCAGCGTGGGCGAATTGGTTCTGCTCGGCGCGCTCACGGGCGCCGCTCTTCCGGGAGTGGGCACTGCCGATTGAGCAGTCGGATTGCTCACCGGTCCAATGCCACTGGGACCATCGCTCATGGTTCTTTCCTTCCGCTCGAGCTTGCTAGGGGGGGCCCCTCGGATTCAGGGACGGGAGCGCCGGCCGGAACAGCTACTTCAAGCTGTACGTTTTCGTGGACGTACGAGCCGGTGTAGCAGGAAGTACAGAAGCTCCCGTTCGTGTCTCCGACGGCCCGGCGCAGGCTTTCCAGAGAAAGATAGCCCACCGAATCGGCATCGAGGAAGAGGCGGATCTCTTCGAGCGTTCGCGGGGCGCCGGAAAGATCGGGCCGGCCGCCTTCCGGAATGTGCGGTCGGATGACGGAAGCGTCCGCGGCGAGCAATTCCTCGCGCGTGGGCGTATCGACGCCGTAATAGCAGGGCGAGATCGTGGGCGGGCAACTGATGCGCATGTGCACTTCGGTGGCGCCGGCCTCGCGCATCATGCGCACAATCTTGCGGCTGGTGGTGCCGCGGACGATGGAGTCGTCCACGAGAACCACGCGCTTGCCTTCGAGCAGCGCACGCACGGGATTGAGCTTCAGTTTGACGCCAAAATCCCGGATGGCCTGCTCGGGTTCAATGAACGTACGGCCGATATAGTGATTGCGAATCAGCCCCATTCGAAAGGGCAACCCGGATTCGAGCGCATAGCCGATCGCCGCGGGCACGCCGGAATCCGGCACCGGCACGACGAGATCGGCGTCGGCGGGCTTTTCGCGTGCCAGAAGCCGGCCCATCATCTCCCGGCTGCGGTCCACCGGACGGCCGAAGACGAGACTGTCCGGACGCGAGAAATAGACGTGCTCGAAGACGCAAAACTGATGCGGCTTGGGAGAGGTGAAACACAGCGATTCAACGCCGCCGCGAGAGATGCGCACCAGTTCGCCGGGCTCGATTTCACGGACATACCGAGCCCCGATCAGATCGAAAGCCGTGGTTTCGGAGGCCACCAGCCACGAGTCGCCCAGGCGACCCAGGCAGAGCGGGCGAAAGCCGCGCGGATCGCGGATGGCATAGAGTTCGTCTCGCGTCAGCACCAGCAGCGAATAGGCGCCTTCGACTTGATTCAGGGCATCGCCGAGCGCGCCCTGAAGATTATGGGCCGCGCTGCGAGCTACCAGGTGCACGATCACTTCGGTATCGCTGGTGGTCTGGAAAATGGAGCCGCGGTGTTCGAGAGTGCGGCGCAGCTTGGCGGCATTGGTGAGATTGCCGTTGTGCGCCAGAGCCAGCTTGCCCTTATTGCAATCGATCACGATGGGCTGCGCGTTGGTCAGCGAAGTATCGCCGGCGGTGGAATAGCGCGTGTGTCCCACGGATGCGGTACCGGGCAGGCGCGCCAGGACCTGCGGCTGGAAGATCTCCTGCACCAAGCCCATGCCCTTTTCAATATGAAGAGCGACGCCATCGGAAGAGACGATACCCGCCGATTCCTGCCCTCGGTGTTGCAAGGCGTACAGTCCCAGATAGGCAAGCTTGGATGCTTCGGAATGCCCGAAAACGCCGGCAACGCCGCAGTAATCGTGGAACCGATCGTCGTGGAGATGGTTCATGCTCGTTTGGATGCTTGTTCGCCGAGAATTGCTTGCTCGATTGCGCCGCTCCAGATTTCGCCGAGTGCGGCGGAATTGTCCCGTACTACCATGGCGCCATTGTGTGAGAGCTGAAACTGCCCGCGCGTGACGCGGCCCATCTCGGTCGCGCTAACACTATATTCTGCCGCAAGGATCAGCAACCGGGCAAGTGAGGCCCGTGGCAAAGAGACAATAGCGCGCGCACCGGTTTCGGCAAAAAAGCCAGTTCATCCGCTTCGTCGCTCAGCCAGGCGATTTCCGCGGCGAGACCATTAGAAGCAAAACCGCATTCGGCGAGCGTCACGGCGATTCCGCCGTCACTGACATCGTGCCCCGAGGAGAGAATGCCTCCGGCGGCGAGCGCCACGAGCGCTTCGATCAAGCGCGATTCCGCGGCGAGCTCGACGGCAGGCGGAACGCCCCCGAGCTTACCGGTGATGCAACGCGCATATTCGGAGGAAGAGAATTCGCGCAGAGCCTCGCGCTCCCCGCTACTGGAACGCTGACTGGCCGCGGAGGGGAGCGCGCCGCGGCCATCGAGCAAAACAATAGCATCGCCCTCATTACGAAAAGCTATGGTCAATGCCGCGTCCGCATTTTCGAGAATGCCAAGCACGCCGACAATGGGCGTGGGATCGATGGATTTGCCGAGCGTGTCGTTATAGAAGCTGACGTTGCCGCCGGTGATGGGGATCGAGAGAGCGCGGCACGCTTCGGCCATTCCGTCCACGGCTTCGCTGAACTGCCACATGACCTCGGGTTTTTCGGGATTACCAAAATTCAGGCAGTTGGTCGCAGCCGAGGGACGAGCCCCAACTGCGGCCACATTGCGCGCCGCCTCAGCGACCGCATGCATTGCCCCGGCGCGAGGATCAAGCGAGCACCAGCGGCCCTTGCCGTCAGTCGCGAGTGCGAGTGCACGACGCGTGCCCTTCAGGCGAACGACGGCCGCATCGGCGGTGCCGGGTATCACGGTTGTGTTGGTGCGAACCATATGATCGTACTGCTCGAAGATCCACCGCTTCGACGCGATGGCAGGAGCGGCGAGCAATTTCCGGAAATTCGCCGTGAGATCCGCGCTGGCGGGGCTGAGCCCGAAGAAAACTTCACGCGTTGGCGACGCCTTTGGCGCCGCGATCGGGCGCTGGTAGACGGGCGCCTGCTCGGCTAGCGCGTCGGCGGGAATCTCCGCGGCAGTTTGCCCGTGTTGCAAAACGCGCAGCATGCCGTCGGAGGTGACCCGGCCGATCTCGATGGCGTCGAGTCCCCATTTGCGGAACATGCGAAGGACTTCGGCTTCGCGGCCGCGCTCCGCGACGAGCAGCATGCGTTCCTGCGATTCGCTGAGCATTATCTCGTACGCGGTCATGCCCGTTTCGCGCTGCGGCACCCGATCCAGCTCGATTTCAATTCCCACGCCGCCTCGCGATGCCATCTCGCAAGAGGAACTGGTGAGCCCGGCAGCGCCCATATCTTGAATTCCGACGATCGCTCCGGTGGCCATCGCTTCGAGACAGGCCTCAAGCAGGAGCTTCTCGAGAAAAGGATCGCCGACTTGGACGTTGGGCCGCTTCCGCTGCGACTCCTCTGTGAACTCCGCGGAGGCGAGCAGGGAGGCGCCGTGAATGCCGTCGCGCCCAGTCTTGGCGCCGACGTAGATGACCGGATTGCCTTCGCCGCGAGCGCGGGCGAAGAACAGCTGATTTTTTGGAGCGATTCCCAGGGCCAGAACGTTGACCAGCGGATTCCCGGCATAACCCGGCTCGAATTCCACTTCGCCCCCGACAGTGGGCACGCCGAAACAATTGCCGTAAAAGGCTATGCCGCGAACCACGCCATCCACGAGGCGGCGATTGCGCGCGATCGCCTCAGGCGCTTCCCCATTCGCGGACGTGATCGCGCCAAAACGAAGCGAATCGAGAACGGCAATCGGCCGCGCTCCCATGGTAAACACATCGCGCAGGATTCCGCCCACGCCGGTCGCCGCGCCCTGAAAAGGCTCCACATAGCTGGGATGATTGTGCGATTCCATCTTGAAGACCGCGGCCAAGCCGTCGCCAACGTCAACGACGCCGGCATTTTCGCCTGGGCCCTGCAGGACCTGCGGCGCTTGCGTGGGCAGGCGCCGTAGGTGAACGCGGCTCGATTTGTAAGAACAGTGCTCGCTCCACATCACGCTGAAGATGCCCAGCTCGGTGAAATTGGGTTCGCGGCCGAGAATTTTCTCGATCCGCGCGTATTCTTCGGGCGTAAGGCCATGCTCGGCGACGATCTCCGGCGTTACCTTGATTTTCGTTGCCAGCAGGGAGGGCATGTGTGCTGCGTGCGACAAAGGTCTAGCTCACGGCAGCGGCGGGTTGCCGCGCGCTGGATTGTACGAGCGAGCGAAAAACGACCAAGCCATCCGTCGATCCGAGCGCCGCTTCCACGGCTCGCTCCGGATGCGGCATCATTCCCAGGATATTGCGTTCGCGATTGCAGATGCCGGCGATGGAGTCGAGCGAGCCATTGGGGTTCGCTCTGGGCTCGCTGTTGCCGTCGGGCGCGCAATAGCGAAAAACAATTTGGTTTTGGGCTTTGAGATTGGCGAGCGTCGCCGCGTCGCAGAAGTAGTTTCCCTCGGCATGCGCAATCGGAAGACGCAGCACCTGGCCGGCGCGCCCGGCCGAAGTGAATGGCGTGGCCGTTGTTTCCACACGAACATGCACGTGGCGGCAGATGAAGCGCAGCCCTTTGTTGCGCATCAAAGCCCCGGGCAGAAGCCCGGCTTCACAGAGAATCTGAAAGCCATTACAAATTCCGAGTACCAGGCCGCCCGAGCGCGCGAATCGCGCGATGGCATTCATTACCGGCGAAAAACGGGCGATGGCGCCGGTGCGCAGGTAGTCGCCGTAAGAGAATCCGCCGGGCAAAATGACCGCATCGAAGCCGGCGAGGTCCTGCGATTGGTGCCAGATGAATTCAGCGGGCTGGTGGAGGACTTCGGTGGCGGCATACAAGGCATCGTGATCGCAGTTTGATCCGGGGAATACGACAACACCAATTTTCATTACGCCGCAGCTCCTGGGGAGCAACCAGTATAGCAGTTCGTGCGCGAGTGCAAAGGGGTTTTGGCCGCGCCCGTGGAAAATTTCTCGATTGCGGGATAGGAATAACGAGCGCGCACAATCTAGGGATTGCTCAGCGGTGTGAGCGTTTGCGGATGCGGCGGGCCCGCTTGGCCGCGGCGGCAACTTTGCCGCGCGAGACGCGCGCCGAGCGGGCCTCGGAACGCTTCGCGGCAGGTTTCTGCTTCACGGCTGCGGCCATCTGGCGGCGGCGCTTGGCGGCCCAGCCTAGCTTATTCACCTGGTGGCCTCGAGCGATCGCCAGGGCGTCTGCCGGGACGTTTTTGGTGACGACCGATCCCGCGGCGATATAGGCGCCATCCCCGACCTTCACGGGCGCGACAAGAGCGGTGTCGGTTCCGATGAAGACGCGGCGGCCGATCGTCGTTGGGTTCTTTTTCACGCCATCGTAATTGCAGGTAATTGTCCCGGCTCCGACGTTGGTTCCCCCGCCGATGTGCGCATCGCCTAGATAGCTGAGATGCATGGCCTTGGTGCCTTTTCCCAGGACGGTGTTCTTGAGTTCGACGAAGTTGCCCACATGCGCGCGATCGAGCATGCGCACGGCGGTGCGTAGGTGCGCGAACGGCCCGATTTCCGTCTCCGTCGAAAGATGGCTCGAATTGATCACGGAGTAAGGACGCACGAGGGCGCCGTCTTCCATCGTGACATCGCTCAGGATGCTGCCCGTGCGGATGGTGCAGCCGGCGCCGATGCGAGATTTTCCAAGCAACTGCACGCCGGGCTCGAGCAAAGTGTCCGCGCCGACGGTCACATCGGCGTCGATCAATATCGACCCCGGCATCAGCATGCTTACGCCGGCGGCCATGAGTTCGGCGCGCTTGCGGCGGCGGAAAATCTCATCGACGCCGGCCAAATCCGCTCGCGTATTGCAGCCAAGGACCTCCTCGGCGTCGGCCGCGACGAGAGCGCCAACGGATTCACCCTGCGCGCGCAGCATAGCGATGGCGTCGGTAAGATACAGTTCGCGATGGATATTGTTGGGCCGCAGCCGCGCCAGGCAGGGCCAGAGCTTGGCGAGCGTGAATGCGTAGATGCTGGAGTTGATTTCGTTGATCGCGCGCTGATCGTCCGTAAGCTCGGAATCCTCGACGATAGCTTCGACCGTGCCCTCGTCGCGCCGAAGTATGCGGCCGTACCCCTCGGGCCCTTCCAAGAGGGCGGACAGGATGGTGGCGGCCGAGAGGCTCTGCCGATGCATGCGAGCCATTTCCGCGAGTGTTTCGGCACGCACCAGGGGCGCGTCGCCCGGCAGAACGACAGCATATTTCGCGCGGCTGCCAAGCGCACGGCGCGCTATCAGCATGGCGTGGCCGGTTCCGCGCTGCGGCTCCTGAACGACGATCTGAACACCCAAAGGTTTGAGAACGGCGGAAACGTCCTCGGCGCGGTGTCCTACTACGGCGACAATCGCGCGCGGCTTGAGGCGCTGGCAGGCGCGCACCACGTGCTCGATTAGAGGGAGGCCGCCGGCGCGATGCAAGACTTTGGCAACAGAGGACTTGAGACGCGTTCCCTTGCCGGCAGCGAGAATGACAATGGCGCAATCAGGCAGAGCCATGGTTGTTCGAGTATGCTCCGTTGGTTGGATTCTTTTTAGCAGAAAATGTGACAGAAAAAAGAGAAAGATGTGTTTTTAAGAAAGGGGTTCAATCGTCAATCGCCAGCCTAAAGGGTTTGGCTAGGCAGGAATGGCCGACAGGTCGTCGGACACAGGCTCTTGCCGGCATGGTAAGAGTCAGTTGGGTCCAAAGGGACTTATCCGCGAGAAGGCGGGCCACCAATAGCGTATGCAGGGCATGACCGGCCTTGTGGGCCACCACACGCCCCAGCAAGGGCCGCCCAGCAAGGCGAGGTCGCCGATCAAATCCAAGGTCTTGTGGCGGCCGAGTTCGTCGGGGTAACGCAACTCGCTGTTCATAATGCCCTCGCGCGTCAGGACAATCGCATTTTCGAGAGAGCCCCCGCGGATCAGATCGACGGCGCGAAGCTTTTCCAGTTCGTCGACGAAGCCGAACGTGCGCGCCCGAGCCAGCCTCTCGCTAAAGGTTTCGCGATTGACTGCCATCTCGATCTCCTGCCGCCCGATCATGGGATGGGAATAGTCGACCAGGCAATGCACTCGGAATTCCTCGCAGGGATAGATGCCGATGTAACGATCGCCGTCGGAGATTTCGAGTTGGCGTAAGACTTTCAGGTAGCGCCGACGGCGGCGCTGGCGGCGAATGCCGGCCTGCGCCAGCATCTCGATGAACGGCTGCGACGAACCATCGAGTATGGGGACCTCGATGGCGTCAATGTCGATGTAGACGTTGTCGATCCCGCACGCATAAAGAGCCGCGAGAAGGTGCTCCGTGGTGGAAAGGAGCACGCCCTTTTTCATCAGGCTCGTAGCGTAGCTCACTCGGGCCACGTTGCGGCCATGAGCCTCGATTTCAAAATTGTCGAGATCGATGCGGCGGAACACGATGCCAGTGTCCGGCGGCGCAGGCATCAGACGAACCCGGCCAGCGACGGCGGTATGAAGACCAATTCCGGATGTTTCGACGGGGCGCTCTATGGTCGTCTGGGTAGCCATATAGCTCTTGGAGCATTTAGCAACCCTTTTGGTTGGATTGCAAGGCATTTATATTCATGTGATTACAAAGGCAATAAGTCCTTGATGTGGTAAACGCACAACAAAGTGCTGTTTCGCCGTGGTACAGCGGACGCGATTGCCCGAAAATGTCGCGCTTGGTCATTCCTGGGCATTGCCGAGGGCGGGTGGCTTGTGACTGCCGATGTTGGCAGCGTAGAATCGGTAGAGCTTCGATTTATGGCATCGCCCTTCCATATTCTTCCCGATCCACAATTACCTGAGCGGGAGGCGAACACCCCACAGTGCGGGGGCAGTTTTCCGGCGGCGGGGCTGCATCCGCGCCCAGCTTGGCTAAAGGTGCGCTTCTTCGGCGGCGAAAATTTTCAAGAATTGAAACGCATCATGCGCGGTCTTGAGCTGCACACTGTGTGTGAGAGCGCGCGGTGCCCGAATCAGGGGGAGTGCTGGGAACACCGCACCGCTACCTTCATGATTTTCGGGAGATGTGTGTACGCGTGCGTGCGGATTTTGCGCGGTGACCTCAGGCAGGCCCGCAGGGCCGCCAGATGGAGGCGAGCCTGAGCGGGTGGCGCGGGCCGTGGAGTTGATGAATCTGAAATACGCGGTCGTAACGTCCGTGAATCGCGATGACCAGGAGGACGGCGGGGCCAGCATTTTTGCTGGGACCATCGCGGCCATTCGTTCGCTCGTGCCGGAGTGCAAGGTGGAAGTTCTCATTCCCGATTTTCGGGGAAGTCGCGCGGCCTTGGAAACCGTTGTCGCGGCACGGCCCGATGTTCTCAATCACAACGTGGAGACCATTCCGCGGCTCTATAGGCAGGTCCGGCCGGGCGCCATTTACGGCCGCTCTCTCGAGCTGCTGCGCCGAGCCAAGGAGCAGGCGCCGGAGATGCCGGTGAAGACCGGCATGATGCTAGGCCTCGGTGAGGAGCGCGACGAAGTGCTCCAGGCGATGAGTGACCTCGTGGCACAGGGAACCGATATCCTGACGCTCGGCCAATATTTGCAGCCGACGCGGGAACATCTGCCTGTCGTGCGGTTTGTGCATCCGCAGGAATTTGCCGAGTACAAGCAGATGGGGCAAGAGATGGGTTTTCGTCACGTGGAATCCGGCCCGCTGGTGCGCTCTTCCTATCACGCCTTCGACCAGGAAAAGGCCGCGCGTAACAACAGCTAAATTGAACGGCGAAATTTCTCAGGGAAGTAGGGAAGCGATTTCGGTCCAGCGCTGCTCTATTTCCGCGCCGCGGCCGCTGAAATTACGAGGGAAGTATTCGGCACGCACGCCGCGGCCGTCCCGAAACAGGTGTCTCGCAGGAACAGAGGCGGAGCGGCTCCTGCGGCAAGAGAGTTGGCAAGCTGGCTGAGGTTCGTGGCCGACGAGTTGAATGCCACAAAGCGCCCGTCGGGGCTGATGACCGGAGACGAGCTAGGGCCGTTGGCCTCGTCGCCGCCGGGATCGAGAGAGAGGCGGATGGTGCCGGGCACGCAGGTGGATGCCGAGCCGATGCATGTATCGCGCAGAAAAATGTCGCTCCAGCCGTTGGTGTCGCCCTTCACCAAATTGTTGGCTGCGGAAGCGAACACGACAAACCGGCCATCGGCGCTAACCGAAGGCGCACTGCTCGGGCCATTGGCATCGGCCCCATTCCATCCGACGGAAACCGGGAAGATCTGCGGCGCGCAATTGGCGGCGGCGCCGAGGCAAGTGTCGCGAAGGAATATTTTGGGGATACCCCCTCCGGTTTCATCGGACCCGTCGGCGAAATCCGCCACCACGGCTTGATAGCGGGGACCCGATTGGATCAGCGCGGAAAGCCGAGCCATGGAGAGCTTGGCGGAGGCTATCGCCGTGCTCTCGGCCCCGGTCACCACCGAAGGACAACCTGAGGTCCCGCCTCCGCACACAATGAAAGGCACGAAATTGGAGATATTGTTTCCGGCGTTGTTGCCGCTCGTGGGTCCGGGCGCGATCACGCCCACGAAAAAAGTTCCTGGGGTGCTAACCAGGGACCGCGGCAGATTGGCTTGCATTTCAGCGGCGCTGATGAAATTCGACACGAGTTGGGTGCTGGCGCTGCCGGAACTGTTCCACGTTACGTTGGAGCCAGCGACAAATCCGGCGCCGTTAACGGTCAGCAGAATGTCTTGGCTCACCGGCGCCGTCGCGCCGCTCGGAGTGATCGACGTTATCGACGAACTGATCGTGGGCGTGGCGCCGAGGTATGGATTGTACTGATTGCAGCCGAGCGAACCGGCCAGAACGCATGAGCAGGCCATGCTTAGGAAAAGAGCGAACCCGCGCGAAGGGCGCGTGCTATGCCCCCAGCGGACAACTCTGGGAGTGAATTCAGGGAGGCGCGGGTAGAGCCATGCTCTCAGCGTGGTGCGGACTTTCAAGATACTTCGAGATCTCCCGGCAAGTGAATTCTTTCTGATACCACTCAGGTAGCGCCAAGTCAAATGCGCATGCCCGAGGCTTTCTGGGTGCCGAATAGGATGCTCATCGCAGCAGGCCTGTTGCTCAACTCCTGTTATGTGAGCCCATGAAGAGCATCAGCATCCTCCCAGAGCCTAGCGATACAGACCGCCAATACAGGTCCCGAAGTATAGCAATCAAAGCCATGGAAAGCTGCCGCGAGGCTTAATGGTCGGTGCTGATTCCCGCAAAAGCGGTAGCCGATCGCCCGGCCAGGGCCCGCACGTGCCGGTCGCAAAGCGTCTGGCCCGACGACAGTTGCTCGGCCTGGCGAAAGCTGGCGGCAGCCTGCTCTCCGCGGCCCAGCTTCGCCAGGATATCGCCTTGAATGAGCTGAAAGATAGGATTGCGCGGGTACTCGTCCGTAAGGGGGGTGAAGACCTCTAGCGATCGCGCATAATCCAGATCGAACGTGCGTAAATTCTTGGCCAGATTAAAACGCGCCTCCACGCGCAAGACGTCGCCCTTATCGATGGCGATTTGGAGTTGGCGGATACCCTCCTG
The DNA here is from genome assembly GCA_963703785.1 of uncultured Acidobacteriota bacterium. Classification (GTDB taxonomy): domain Bacteria; phylum Acidobacteriota; class Terriglobia; order Acidiferrales; family UBA7541; genus Palsa-189. Next base: position 53,357 of record CAVPFR010000018.1, read on the forward strand.
TTTCGAGCCGCCGGGAATGCGCATCAGAAAGCGCAAGAGGCGCGCCATCGGCGAAAGCGTATCGGCGTAATAGTTATAGAGACCGAGGCCGGTATAGGCGTCCGCCATTTGCGGATCGAGTTGCAGGCAGCGCAGGGCATGCGCACGCGCATTAACGCCGGCGCGAGCAGTACCGAGGTGGTCGCCGCGTAATCCAAGGAATCTTGCCCGCAGCATCCAGCCCATTTCGGCGTAGAGCTGCATTTCGGCCGAATCGGCTTGCGCGATGCGCGATTCGGCAATGGCGATCGTTCTATCCGCGAGGTCGAGGTAATCTTTATCGGCGGCGATGCGCGGGCGTTCCCAGGCATCGATGGTGTTCCACTTCACCTCGCAGGCTTCGCAATAGATTTGCCACCAGCGCGCTTCGGCCTCCAGGACATAGCCAAGCGGGCCCTCAGGATCCGCGGACTGCACTTGGCGAAACAGAGCCACGGCATCTTCGGAACGTCCCGCATAGAGCAGATCAAGCCCGTGACGCGCTGCCTCCGGCAAATTGAGGGAAGAGGCATGTGCGAGCTGCGGGCAGAGCAAGGCGGCGAGCAAGATCCACGGAAAAATCGCAAAGGGCCGGGACGTCAGCCGGGCGCCCGGGGCTCGCATCTCTTCCCTTCGGGAAGTCGTTTGGGCTGGCAATGGCCTTTCCCATCCGAGAAGCCAAGCTGCGAAGTAATACATCACAAAACATTCCACCGCAAAGGGCGGAAAACCGGCAAAGCCCGCCGCAGGCATCTCGAAGATCTTGCTCCCTTGCATGATCGGGAAAATATAGTGCCATTTGGCGGCAGCCCAGAAGTTCCAAAACTCCCAAAGCCAGCCACACACCCAGCCGGAAATGAGAAAGGAAAGGAAACGCCCACGTCGCCCTGAAGCCAGATCGCCTTCCAAGGAAGGCAGTCCCAGGCGAAAGTTGATGGGATCGAGAAGCAAAATGAACCCCGCCCACACCGCGCCGAAAAGGTAAGAGCCCAGCCGAGCCGGCAGCAGCACTGGCACCATAAGCAACACCACACCGGCGGTCATAAAGACGTTCTGCACTGTACGCGAGAAGAAGATCGGCCGCGAAGGACGATCCCACCAGCCGAAAGATTCCACCAGATCGGCGGTGAGAAAAATTCCCGGCCAGATCGTGGCAAAGGCCCACCCGTACGCAAACCAGCGTACCGGGAGTGATAACTGCCACCCCCCTGCGTAAGTCCAGTTTGCCAGCCGCAGGTTATAAGCCTCGAAGATCAGCCAAAGGGGAATGGAAAGCAGCGCCAGGCGCGCGAATCGGCCGGGCGCGTCGCGCAGACGAGAATGGCCGCGGATGGCAAAAACCGCGGCGTCGGCAATGAGCGCATAGGCGGTCCAGGCTATCGGCGTGAAGAAGGTAGCCACGGGTTCTATGCCGTGGAACATCAGCGCCTCGGCGATCAATAAGCAGACCAGCCCGACCCAGCCATAAGCCGGGAGGGGGTGGGCGCGCCGCCGGAGAAATTCGGCGGCCAGTATGGTAATCGTGCAGGCCAGCAGGATCACTCCCAGGATCACCATAGTGCGATGGTATCGCATGCTCGGCGTTTTGCCGATTGGAGTCTGCTATGCTCGTTATTCGGAACAAATTTCCGTGAAGTTAAGTGGCAATCCCGAAAATAGGATTGAACAATGCCCAATGCGCGGCCCCAATTCGAGCCACACGAGCCCGGGACGATTTCACCGATCGGCGAACCCGCCATGGCGATGATCCCCGAGGGGTGGTTCCCGATGGGTTTTGAAAACGGGCGCGACGACGAAAAGCCAGAGCATCGGGTATGGATCGATCGTTTCGAGCTAGGAATCTATCAAGTCACTCGGGCCGAGTACGCTCAATTTCTTCGCGAGACGCGTCGGGACGCGCCGCCCTTCTGGGGCGACCACAATTTTCGGGAGCCGTGGCAGCCGGTTGTGGGCCCGTCGTGGTTCGATGCGGTGGCCTTTTGCGACTGGCTGAGCGGAATCTCCGGCCGGAAATATCGCCTCCCTACCGAAGCTGAATGGGAGCGCGCGGCGCGCGGAGGCGTCGAAGGACAGCCTTACAGTTGGGGGAATACGCCGCCCGAAGACCTGCCCGATTACGCGAGCCGTTGGAAGGCAGGCCCGGAAATCGTCGGACTTTACGCGCCCAACCCGTACGGGCTATTCAACATGGGCGATAACGTGCACGAATGGTGTGCCGATTGGTACGACGCCGATTACTATGGGCGCAGTCCTGAGCGAAATCCGCAAGGGCCGGAAGGAGGCAGCCGGCGCGCTTCGCGAGGCGGCGCCTGGCGTCACCACATTAAGGTCTCCCGATGCGCCGCGAGGTCGAGCATCCCTCCTGAATTCAAGTATGCCGACTACGGTTTCCGCGTGGCGCGATCTCTGTGAAATCACGCGGATGAACGATTAGTCAACTCCCCGCCGGATGGCCCTCCATGCCCGTTCTCCTTCTGTTATCTTCGACGTTCGAGAAGAGCGGAGGGCAGATGCGCGAATCATCACAGATTGAGAATAACTCCAGCGAATGCCGCGCGGCCGGGCAAGTCAGTGGTGTTCACGCCGGAAGTCGCCTGACTGGCGCGTGGCGCATAACGATCCTGGTCATCGTAGCGATGCTGTGCGGCGTAGGCTTTGCACATGCCCAGAATCAAAAAAACAAAAAAGGCAAAGACCAGGGGAATGACGTCACCGGCGGCTCCGTGCTGCCTGATAATGCCGGCATCGACCTGCTGGTCACGCAGATGCTCGGCGCATGGCAGGCCGGCGACGCCGATGCCATGCGAAAATTCTATGCCGACGACGTGGTCGTGATTAGCGGGGGTTGGGAGCCGCCGCTGATGGGCTGGGAGAATTACGCGCGCGCCTACCAGGCGCAGATTGCTCGCTCGTCGGGGTCGCGTCTGGAGCGGACCAATTCGTACATCAAAGTAATGGGCGATACAGCTTGGGTCACCTATCAGTGGCAGTACATTGGAATCGTGGATGGCACAACGGTCCAAGCCTATGGCCATACCTCATTGGTGCTGCAGAAGCGGGCCGGCGCCTGGCTGATCGTGCTCAATCACACTTCGGCGATACCCACCGATCAACCGGCCGCCGAAACTTCTTCAGCGCCAAAAGCTAGTGACACCACCCGTTCGGTGGCGACCGCCGGCAAATGAGGCAAGAGGCGCTTCGGCGCCCCGATCGCGGAGCTGGCGAACGAGTTACTGGCTATTGAAACCTATCCACACCCATAGGCTCGCGCTCGCCACCAGCAATATTCCGGAAAGTATCGCCAAAGCCCAGATCGGCTTACCCAGACGATTTAGCTTAGTAATAACCGCCGCCTGATCGCTGCCCATCATTTCCACTTCGGCTTTGTTCAGGTAAAGCTGATCGTCCTCTTTGTTCGATAGCGTACCGCGGTAGACCAGCAGGACGACCAGCGCGGTGGTGATTAACCCCCAGGAAAGTAACAGGTAGGCCAATGGACCCGATATATCTCCCATGGTTTCCTCCCTGCGAGAATTGTCAAGCGGTGCTAGATTTCCCTAGATTGAAAAGATTGAAACCGCGGAGCCTTAGGTGGGTCCCCCGCGTTGCGCGGATTATAGCACCGCTTCGACGCGAGGGCGTCAAGCGCTGAACCGCTACAGCGGGTTTATTCAGCAGCGCTTGTCATGGCCAGCATGCGGAAGGTTCGGCGGCCGGTCCAACGGCGCCGACCGCAGGAGTAAGCAAGACCAACGAATGCGGGTGGCCCAACCATTGTCGCCATCCCGAAACCAGTCGCAGCTCTCGAGAATGCCGGTGAGCGATCTGCTTTTGCCCGGCAGCATGCTCTTGCGGGCGTGCGTTGACAAAGGTGGAAGCGGCGCGCAAAATGATTTCGTTTCTTGCCTCGGTTGACCCCACGGAATGCCCAAGTGGCGGAACTGGCAGACGCGCTAGATTCAGGGTCTAGTACCGGCAACGGTGTGGAGGTTCGAATCCTCTCTTGGGCACCAACAACTTACGATTTGTGGATTTCTCCAAAGATGTGTTGTGACGTAATCGTCCCCCGCAGGAAGCGCATTTTGCCGCTGGGGATGGTCATTTTCAGTGTAGAAGCAGTTCTGCGGAACACAGCCCTCCCTGGTGCGTCAGTCTCGCTGAAACTGGTAACGGCTTAATGGCGAAGCGTGCTGCGGGTAAGGCATCCCGGAGTCGCACCGCGGATTTGCCCCGCCAAATAGAAACCATCAAGCGCGCCCTGAAGCGTCTCTGGGCAACGTATCTGGGATGGAAAAGCGAAGACCGCAAGGCGGAACAAGCCTTGGTTAAGAAGTTGCGAACGCTCCAAAGGTCGCTTTCCAACAAGAGAAAGAAAAGATGAGGGCCGCCCGTCGACATGTTCGGAACGCCCGCCGTTCTTACGGGACTTACCGTATGGCGCTTAGAACGCCAGGCGCTATTTACTGCTTGCTCTGCCATTTACCTTCTGTTTACGTCCCTGTTCTCATTTACTCCTATGCTCTTGAGAGAGCAAGGTGTGCCGAAGTGCCAGAATTAGCGACCACTGCACCGATCACGGAGCGCCCCGGCGAGCGCCGCCGACTCCCCCGCATTCCCTTCAAGGCAACTTCCGTCGTGGCGGAAATAGGTTCCACGCAAGTAGTCGTGGCCCAGACTACCGAACTGAGTCGCTACGGATGTTTTGTCAAAACCATCAAGCCATATCCCCAGGGGACCAGGGTTCATATCGAGATGGCTGAGGCTGGAACCACGTTTTCTGCATTGGGCGTGGTCGCTTATGTCGCTGGCGATGGCATGGGCGTCATCTTCAGCACGGTTGAACCCGAGAATTATGAAGTTCTTGCCCAGTGGTTGTCCCGCGTCCCTAGATTCTCGGAACGTTACAGCATCGGGGCGACTGCTGAAGTAAAGGAACTCGGCTCATGGAACGAACAGGTTTTGATCACCCGCGATCTAAGCGCTGGCGGGTGTTTTGTCGAAACCGCGACACCACCGTCCCCCAAGGGGAGCCGAATGCACGTGCGCATTACACACCGTGGCGAGGAGTTCACAGCAGTCGGAAGAGTGACCGATAACGTAAGGCCAGACGGGATGGGGGTCGAGTTTGTCGAGGTGGAACCGAAGGATCGAGCGATTCTCGAAAAATGGCTGGCAGACGAAAAAAGAGCTCGATTCTGACTCGCAGCGTCCGGTTGGCGGGCTTTCCGGCGTAATGCTGGGTAGTTATTGCGGCAGCCTCAGCCAGGCCTAGTCTTACCGGTTCTTAAGTCGGACCAGCCCCTGCCTGACCAACCCCGGCCTGTCCAACGAAAGTTCCGTGCGCGAATAAACGCTTCTTGACCTCCCGCCAAAATACGGACATGGCCCAAAGGACCATTCCGATAGCAATCAAGAACATCAGCCTTTTCGAGCGGACCATGCCTCTAGCGTGTGCGCGAAGTACGGAGGCATCCATAGTCCATACGTTTCAGGCTCTTGGTACTTATGGTCCGGGGAACCTACCGTTGCAGAGAGCGGCGGTTAAAGAGATCCCCTTTATCGGGTCCCCTATCGGCAGACCTCGCAGTAGCGGAGACGATCGGGGAGTTCGCTGACGCACTTCGCAAACCAATGACGGAACCCGTCGGCGCCTGAGGTGGCCGGCGGTCTCCATGGGGCCACTTGCCCCACATGGCCAGCATAACGATCAGCATCAATATCAGGACCACAAGAGCGGCCCACGGCAACTCTTTCAATCTGGCTATTGCTTTGCGTCGCTGGCTTCCGCTGCCGACGGCGCCTCTCGCTTGAGCCATGCATCCTCCGCACCTTTGATGAATAGAACAACAAACGAGGCTACTTGCTCGCTGCTAGTTCCTTACTCCAGGAGAGGCTAGGAGGCTAATAAGCTGTCGTCTGATCGATGCTTCTATCCCACCGAAAGCGAATACTTCGGCGTTCGAGGCCAAACTGGCGGGAAGATGCCTGAATCGAGGAATGACCGGCTAAATTGCTTCCTGACAATAAGTGAGTGTGTAACGAGCTTAAGGGATGCTGGTCAACTATTTTGTATCTTTCCAGCCCCTGATGAGCCCTTGAGCCGGGTTATACCCGAGGCGGGCGATTGGCGCGCCAGTCTTGGCTACTTGGGTGGTGATAACAGTGACTTGGTCGCCGGGCTTGAAGCTATTCCCCGCGAAGCCAAAGTTGATCATGTTTGATGGCGCAACCAATTCGCAAGTCCAATTTACGACCTTGCCGTCGTCACCCTTCACATCCATCTTCAGGAAGACATGGGGATTGATCCAACGCCATTCCGTCACGGTGCCCTTCAAAGTGATCTTTTCGTCTTTGTACTGCGCATTTCCGTGATGCGCGAGCAGCGGAACGGAAAGCGCTAACAGGCCGACAAGCACCAGGAAACTTCGGATAGCCTTGTCTCTCATGCTACTCCCCAATGTCGGGTCATATTTCCTAACCCGGAATTTCCAATTTGCAACAATACCGCGCATCATACGCTTCTGTATCGCCTCGGCACAACCCATTTTGCGACCTGACTTGGCTCCGGAGAGATGGCGAGGAACCTCCTCGGCCGATGCCTATTCGCGCCTAACCCATGCCGACAATTTTCTCCGGTCGATCTCAATTCCCGAACTTTACCATCGTGCTGCGCGTCAGCGTGGAGTTCCTGGTCACCACGTTTGGCCCGCCCTTGAAGAAATGCCAGGCCGAGTACTGCTCCATGTAGGGATCCTCGGACGACAGGCAATCGATGGGCACGATCAGTTTATACCCACGCTGCGCTGCCTCCGTGCCGGTGCCAATGCCCACGCCTTGAAACGAGGTACCACACAGGATGAGCGTCTTGATGCCCTTCGCCTTCAGCTTTTCGTCCAGATGCGAGCCCAGGAACTTGTCCGGTCCGTTTTGATGCTCCCATTCGCCGTCCCGCGGCGCAAATCCGGGCCCGATCATGTCCTCCGGCGCGGAGTTGCCGCCAACGCTGTACCACAGCATCACTCCCGCGGCGCGCGCCGCATCGTACAGGCGCTTAACATTGGGAACCGTCGCCAGGCAGCGTGGGCGGGTGCTGCAGGCCCCCGTCTTCGACAAATCCATAATGAGCAGAGCCGTCGTGGAAGGATCGAGCGTTACAGCTTTGAGCTCGGGCCGTGGCGGTGGTTTCACTCCATCCCAATCATCGTCGATATCGTTGGCCCAAGACGCCGCAGCGAACGCAATCAGGAGCGCTACGGCCGCAACAGCCACAGTGCACGGTAAAATTGGCCTGATTGACATCCTGTCCTCCTCGCTTCGTGGGTTCCGTTCCTCGGAGCAGTATTCGGAGAGGCAATCTGCTTACCTCACTCTCGCCGCCATCTTACACCAGTGGGCCGCTCGCGCCGTGCTGCGCGCCGGGCCGTCACCCGTGCTTATTCCCAAAGGGCTAGGGGTGTATAAGTGATGGCTACTTGAGGGGCAAATCGCGCGCTCATGGGAATCGCAAGCACGGATGACGCATCGCGTGTGGGCCTCTGCGTCAATTGCTTATATGGCAGGGCCGTGGCGGGAAAGAACGAAGCGACCTATTACCTCTGCGAGCGCTCCTTTACTAATTCCAGCTTTCCCAAATATCCTCGTCTGCCTGTATTGCGTTGTTCCGGATACGCTGGATACGCTCCTGCTAAGAAACCCTGACACGCCCTGGGGCGCGTAGGCGTTCCAGAATCTGCGTCGCATTACCATGAGAGCCGTGCCCAAGTTCAAACGTAAATTCTTGCCGCCTCTGCCAATCCGGGTATCCTTAGCGTTCGTCGTATTTCCTCGGAAGACGCGCGAGAGGATCGCGGATGGCACAGGCTAGCGACCACGTAACGGCGGGGCCCCTCGACGATCTCACGGTAATCGAGCTTTCGCATATTCTCGCCGGCCCGGCATGCGCGATGCTGCTGGCGGATATGGGCGCCGACGTCATTAAAGTGGAACGCATGCCGGATGGCGACGACTCCCGTCGCATGGTTCCACCCACAATTGCCAACGAGTCCGCCGCCTTCTTGATCATGAATCGCAACAAGCGCGGTATTGCCGTGGACCTTCGGACCGACGCCGGCCGCAGCGTTCTTTCCCGCTTGCTGAAAAGCGCCGACGTGCTGATCGAGAACTATCGCCGAGGCACGATGGAACAGATGGGTTTCGGCTACGATGCCGTGCACGCCTGGAATCCAAGGCTCATCTATTGCTCTATCTCCGGCTTCGGTCGAACCGGGCCGTATGCCGATCGCGGCGGGTTCGATCTGGTAGCCCAAGGCATGAGCGGTCTGATGAGCATCACCGGCGAGCGCCCAGGCCGCACGCCTATGAAAGCCCCCATGAAGATTGGGCCGCCGATCACGGACACTACGGCTGGCATTCTCGCCTGCGTAGGCATACTTGCGGCGCTGCATGCGCGCGAGTCCAGCGGCGAGGGGCAGATGCTGGACACCTCGCTATTCGAAGCCGGCATCATTCACACCTACTGGCATTCAGCCATGTGTTTCGCAACGGGCCACGCGCCTGGACCGATGGGCACGGCGCATCCCTTGAACGCTCCTTATCAGGCATTTCCCACGTCCGATGGTTGGATCACCGTGGGCGCAGCGAATCAAGGCAATTGGTTGCGCCTTCTTGACGCTCTCGAAGCGCCGCAACTGCGTGACGACCCTCGCTTCTCGACCAATCCCGACCGCATGCGGAATCTGGAGGCGCTCACCGCCACGCTCACGCCGCTGTTCCAGCTCCGCAGCTCCGCAGACTGGCTGCGCCGCCTCGATCAAGCCGGCGTTCCCGCAGGCCCCGTACTTGACGTCGCTCAGATGCACGCGGATCCGCAGGCACTGGCGCGCGAGATGATCGTGGAGACCGAGCATCCCTCGGCTGGCCGCGTGAAGGCCATCGGCGTGCCTGTTAAATTCTCCGATACGCCCGGCGCTGTGCGCCGTGCGGCACCCGTTTTTGGCCAGCACACGCGCGAAGTGCTCCGCGAGCACGGCTTCGCGGAGTCCGAAATCGACGAACTGGCTGCGCAAGGAGCGATTCACATTCCCAGCGAGGTTCAGAAAGGCACAACACCGTGAGCCAAGATCTTCTCTACGTACTGCGCGACGGCATCGGCCGCATCACTTTCAACCGCCCGCAGGCCCGCAACGCCCTGACCTTCGGGATGTACGAACAGCTTGCCGAAGTCATACGTGACGCGCAAAAAGACTCTTCGGTCAAGGCGCTGATCCTCACGGGAGCAGGCGAGCAAGCCTTCGCCGCGGGCACGGACATCTCCGAATTCCGCGCATTTTCCACGGCCGAAGACGCGCTGAATTACGAAGCGCGCATGGACCGCATCCTGGACGCGCTGGAGCGCTGTTCCATTCCGACCATCGCCGCGATTGCGGGAGCCTGCACCGGAGGTGGTGCCGCGATTGCCTCATGCTGCGATTTGCGCATCGGCGCGCGAAACGCCCGCTTTGGCATGCCCATCGGCCGCACTTTGGGCAACTGCCTCTCCGCATCCAACTATGCGAGGCTGGCGTCGCTCATTGGTCCGGCGCGTGTAAAAGACATCATCTTCACCGGACGCCTGATCGAAGCGGAGGAGGCGCGCGCGATCGGATTGCTCAGCGAAGTGCTCCCCGATTACGTTAGCCTGCAAACCCGGGCCGATGAATTGGCACAGACAGTTGCCTCCCAGGCGCCGCTCACCTTGCGCGCTACAAAGGAGGCCTTGCGCCGCATCCGCGAGACGATCACTCCCAAAGAGGACCGCGATCTGATTGTGATGTGTTATATGAGCCGCGACTTTCGCGAGGGCATGGACGCATTCCTGAATAAGCGCGCGCCTAAGTGGACGGGAGCTTGAGCCGTTTTAGGCGGCCTAAACAGTCAGCACTACGGCGACGAGCAGGGGGCCGAGCTGGGCCCGATCTGGTCCATAAAATGCGCGAAGTGAGCTTGGAATGAGCGTTCACGTTCCTAGCCCCGGAAATAGCCAGTAGCGGAGTAGCTTGAACAAATGAGGAGGCCATTCGGCGGCATTTTCAGCCCTCAAATATGACTAAATACCTTATGGTCGGTTTAGGAGGTTGCCTTGGCTCCATTCTGCGGTTTTGGCTGGGAGGATTGGTCAGCAATCGCATGGGATCGCGCTTCCCATACGGCACTTTCGTCATTAATGTCACCGGGTCGTTCTTGATCGGCTTGGTGCTTACGCTTTTGGCCGAGAAAACGCATTGGAACGCCAATTGGCGCTATCTGATCCCCATCGGATTCATTGGGGGCTATACGACATTCTCCACGTTTGAATACGAGACCTTTCGCAGTTTTCAAGACGGCGAAATTCTCATGGCCTCTCTGAACGTCACTCTGAGCGTGGTCACGGGATTCATATCGGTTTGGTGTGGCGTCATCGCAGGAAAGCTGCTCGGATGAGCCCACAAAACGGTCTGCCGCTTGCTGTCATTCCGTCTATAACGACGTCGGCTCTGTCAAGACACACTTCTCCGCGCACCTGCCTGGAAGTGTTTTTTCTCTAACCCGAAATCTTTTTCTGCGACCAAGGTTCGTGCTGGAATCGTTCGATGGAACCGCCGAGGTTCCACCAGCCATCTATTCGATCCCAACCCACGTCAGGACCATGATTACTTTCTTCAAACTCCCCAACGCTTTGGGAAGCCAGGATGCCCAACACAAACGGGCGGTCTTAACCACGACCACGGAATGACCCGGGCTGTCCTGCATGCGAACCCTGGATCAGCTGCGCATAGTTCACTTGCAAGCGCAGCATCCAGTACAACCTCACCGCCCGCTTCCGTGCCCTGGCCACTTTCGCCAGCGCACGACACTTCCGCTGGGCCAAACGTTGATACGCCCGACGCATCTCCGGCTCATACCGGCCGCACTCTGCGCCGCTTCCACCAGCAACCCGCGCAGAAACGGATTGCCTTGTTTGCTGATGTGCCCCAGCCGTTGCTGGTGCCCGCCGCTGGAATACTCGCTGGGAATCAGCCCCAGGTAGCTGGCGATCTGTTTACCCCGCTGGAAACGCTGGGCCGGCCCCATCGTCAGTGTGAAGGCCAGCGCCGTGACCGGTCCCACGCCCGGATGCGTCATTAATCGCCGCGCCGCCGGCCGCGCGTAAGCCTGCTCGGCCACCGCATGGTCCAACTCGCCGATCGACGCCTCCAGTCGATCGAGCAACTGCAGCAACTCCGCTCTCCGCCGGCTGGCCCAGGGCAGCAGCGGTAACGACTCCAGCTGCTTTCTTCCCGCCGCGCTCCACAGCTTCCACTTCCGTTGCACGCCCTGATTCAGCGCCAGCGCTTGCAACTGGTTTTTCACTTGCGTGCGCATGCGCACCAGCTTGTGACGATGCAGCAGCAACTGCCGTGCATCCCGCTCGGCCCCGTAGGCACCCAGATCCGCGGAAAGCGATCCTCCGCCAGAAAGCCTCAGCAGCAGCTCGGCATCGCGCCGGTCGGTCTTCTGCTTCCGCTCGCAACTGGCGCGGATCTTCGCCGCATCCCCGATCCATATCTCGTGTCCCAACTCCGCCAGCATCCGCTCGAACCACTGCGATTGCCCGCTGGCTTCGATCCCCACTCGTGCCGACTCTTCCAGCCCCGCGTAGAAGGCCCGCACCTCCTCCTTTCTCTCGTGACTCAGCGCCTTCTCCTCGGTCTCTCCAGTCGCCAAGTCCAACACCGCGGTCTGCTGATAGCCCGGATGAAAATCGCAGCCTATAATCTTCATCTTCGGCTCCTTTCTCCCGAGCCTTGGTCGCTCATCACGCCAAGTCTACCCGGGTCCAAGGAGCCGACGTCGTTATGAAATCAAACCCGGCCCGATTTGCAGGACGGCGGTGAGGGATCTGCTTTTGCCGCCGTTCATCGCTTCGCGCCGCGAGATTGAGTCATAGGAGGAGTCGCATGCTGAAGGCTGGTCCAGCGAAAAAGGTGATCGTCTACGTCGGTGAAGACCACCAGTATCACGGCCATACCGCTTATAGCGCCATCCTCGACTATCTGTTTTATCGCGGCGTTTCCGGAGCGAATGTTGTGCGGGGGATCGCCGGATTCGGCGCCGACCATCACATGCACACCACACGCATTCTCCGGCTCACCGAAAATCTCCCGATGAAGATCGAATTCATCGAGTCTCCCGACAAAGTGGAAGAGCTACTTCCCAAATTGCGTGAGATGGCGGGAACGGGCCTGATCGAGATTCAGGATACGACGGTCATCAAGGCCACGGAAACAGCGTCAAAGACTGCGCGGCAACCCGCGGGCCCTGCGCTGAAGCGCGAAGGAAAGGCCAAACTCATGCGCATCTATATCGGCGAGAACGACAAATGGCGCGATAAGCCGCTGCACCTCGCGCTCGTCGAGAGCATGCGCGCCAATGATATCGCTGGCGTGACCGTGTATCAGGGCATTCTCGGCTATGGCGCGAACCGCAGGATGCACCAGGAGAAGGTCCTGAGCCTTTCTCATGATCGACCCATTGTCCTATCCGTCGTGGACACCGAAGAGAAACTCCGCGCCTTCCTCCCGCTTCTGGATGGCATGGTATTGCAGGGACTCGTAGTGCTATCGGATGTCGATATCGTCAAGTACACGCACAACTATGGCGCCGCCGAACGGCGGGCGGAGGCACAGCAATGAAACTCGAAGGCAAAGCCCGGCTTTTGCGCATCCACTTTGGCGAGGATGATAAATGGCAGAATAAGCCGCTCTATCTCGCGATCGTGGAGAAATGCCGCGAGCTGGATATCGCCGGGGCCACGGTATTGCGCGGAATCGAGGGCTACGGTGCTAGCACGCGTGTCCGTCATAGCCATCACCTTTCCTTCTCGTCCGATGCGCCGGTCATGGTCACCGTGATCGATACCGAGGAAAAGATCCGCCGCCTTCTGCCTTTTCTCGACGAAGTCGTGGACGAAGGGCTCATTGCCATGTCCGAAGTGGAAGTCATCAAGTACGTCCACCAGGAAGGCGCCCGCGCCTGACCGCTCCAATCTATCCTGAGGGCCGCAACCGGCCATCGGCGCTGCCCAACGACACGGGCGGAAGATATTCGCCGGCCAGCGTGCGTATCCACCACTGCCCCGTTTCGCGCCGCTCTTTCGCCGTCGCAAATCGGTAGCGATAGAGCCGCGCGCGAATGATTTTGGGGCCTTCGGGAAAGGGGCTCCCGGAGATCAGCTTCAGAGTCGCTGCGTCGTTTTGCAGCAGTTTCTGTATAAAAACGATAAGCCACGGATGCTCCAGATACTCGTAGACAGGCGACATCGCCGCAAACCACATCAGCCAATCAAGCCGCAGGTGATACGGAGCGATTTGACGCGGCCTGCGACGCGGGTCGCCCGGCTTGGCCTTGAACTCATATTCCGTCCATTTCGTCCCTGGCCGCACCGTCTGCTCCTCCGTGCCCTCGATCACGATTTCGTAGCGGGCCTTGGTCACGCTTCCAAAAGCGCCATATGTATTCACCAGATGAAAGCGGTTGAAACTGGTGTTCATGAGCTGGCGGCGCGAAAGCAGGTTATGCACTGGCCAGTAACTCAACACGATCACGGCAGCGGTAAGCGCTAGAATCGCCCATTCGTACGCCGCGGGCGAGGCCAGGCTATCCGGTATTTGCATGCGCACGACCCCTTGAATCTGCGCATTCGTAAAGCTAAGAACCGCCAGCAGCACGGTCAGCACATTCAGCCAGGAATAGTTCCCGCTGATGAAAAGCCACACCTGCGTCAGGATGATCACCGCCCCCGCAATTCCCGCCGCTGGCTGCGGAAAAAAGAGGCCCCAGGGAACCACCAGTTGCGCGGCAAAATTGCCCACCACTTCCAGCTTGTGAAACGATTCAGGCAGGTGGTGAAAGCGGGAGCTGAGCGGATTGGGAAGCGGCTGAGTCTCGTGATGGAAGTTGAGGCAGGTCAGGTTTCGCCAACAAGGGTCGCCCCGCAGCTTGATGAGTCCGGCGCCGAACTCCACGCGAAACAACATCCATCTCAGGAGAAAGATCAGCGGCGCTGGAACGGCCATTCTGTTGGTGCCCAGAAAGATCGCCAGAAAGCCCGCTTCCAGCAGCATCGATTCCCAGCCGAAGCCGTAGAACATCTGCCCCACATTCATGATCGAGAGGTACAGCAGGTAAAGCGTGGCCCATACCGCAATCGAAATCCAAAGCGGACCCCGTTCTGAAAACGACGTGAGCGCGACGATCGAGAGCGCGATTCCCGCCCACGCCACGCCCCCGAAAAAACGATCGGAATAGAAAAGATGAAAAATGCTGGGCGCCCTTCGGAAGTTGACGTATCGAAGAAACTCCGGAACCGGCAGCAGCCCTCGCTCGCCCAGCAGCGGCCGAAATTGATTCACCGCTGCGAGAAAGGCCAGCAGGTAAATCAGCGCCAGGCCGCGCTGGAACGCAAATCGCGCCAGCCAGTACTCCGAACTAAAAAGGCTTTGCCAAAGCGCGTCCACTCTCGTCCACGTTCTGGGGAAGTTCTACCAGTATAGCGAGGGCAATACGAGGCCCCCCGAGGAATAATTCAAAGAGGAATTGGCCGTCTCGCCCGGCGCAAAGATGCCTGCCTGTCCGATGCCTCGGGTGAAGCTCTCGCCCGGCCAGGTGTCGAAAGGGGGGAGCTTGCCGTAAACCTGAGCGCTGGCTCAGAGCTTGAGCAATCGTCCGGCGTTGCCGCCGCTGATCTTGCCTAGCTCTTCCGGGCTGATCGGCAACGAGTTTAAAAAGGTGCGTCCGACTGTATTCGGACTGTACGGATAGTCCACCGAGAAAAGGATCCGATCGGCCCCCACCACTTCCATCGCGCACTGGAAAGGCGGCACGGTGAAGTATCCGCTGGTGGTGATATGGAAGTGCTGCTGAAAGTATTCGCCCACTCGCCGCTGCAGGTGTTTGGTCTCACGCGAAAGTACGGCCTCGGCACGCGCGATCGAGAACGGCAAGTCCTCCCCCATATGCCCGATGATCAACTGTAGTTTGGGAAAGCGGTCAAAGAGTCCGCTGACAATTAGCCGCAGGGAGTGCATCCCGGCTTCCGCGTGCCATCCCCACGCCGCGGTGGCAAGAAAAAACCCCAGCTGTCCCGGCAGCCCGCCGAAATAGGCCTCCTGCACCGGTTTAGGCGGCGGCGCCGGGTGCAGGTAAATCGGAACGTCCAGCGCCTGCGCCGTCTCGAATAGAGGCGTGAACTGCGGGTCGTCCAGAAACACGCCCCGCGTCGTCCCGTGAACGAGCGCGCCTTTGAACCCCAGCGTCCGCACGCAGCGCTCGAATTCGGCGGCAGCCTTTTCCGGCTCCTGCAAAGCTAAAGCCGCGAACCCGGCGAATCGCTTGGGATGTTCGCGCGCCGCCGCGGCCAGCCTATCGTTGGCGTCATGTGCCAAGGCCGTGGCCGTGGCCCCCTCTAATCTGTCGAGGCCCGCCCACGTCAGCGACAGCACCTGCAGGTCTATCCCTGCGGCATCCATATCGGCAATACGTCCCTGCCCAATGTCCAGTAGCTTGCTTTCTACCGGCTTCACGAAATCGACCCGAGCCGCCGACTGCAGCTGAGCCGTCGCTTTCAAAAACTCGGGCGTCGCAAAGTGCTCTTCCAGTGTGATCGTTCGCATGGAGTCAGCGTTTCCCTCGGGATCCTTTCATCCAATGGCCTTGCCTCGCGGTGGCGTATTTACTGCGCCGCCCGAGCGCCCGCAATTGTACGCCCTTCCGCACGCCGCGGGCGATGTCGATGCGCGCCCCGCCCCTCGAACTCCGTCGTTCTCAGCTTTTATTTTTGAGCGGCCGGTGGATTCTCCGGCGCTCCCTTGATGGAGAGCAACTCCACTTCAAAGACCAGCGTCGTATTGGGCCCGATCACGTTGCCCGCGCCGCGTTCGCCATAGGCCAACTGCGCAGGAATAAAGAATTGCCACGTGGACCCCACCGGCATCAGCTTTAGCCCTTCTTTGAAGCCGGGGATCACCGCCCCCACCTGAAAAGTCGCCGGCTGGCCTGGCTGATTCTTGTCAAACTCGGTTCCGTCGATCAGCGTCCCGCGATAGTTGCAGCTCACGGTGTCGGCGTCGGTCGGCTTTTTGCCGTCGCCAGCTTTCACAATTTTATATTGCAGTCCGCTGGGCAGGCTCACCACCCCATCTTTCTTCGCGTTGTCGGCCAGGAACGTATCTCCGGCCTTCTTGTTGTCCGTGGCTTCCTTGGCTTTGGCTTGCTCCTCCTTCTGCGCCAGTTCTTGCTGCAAAGCGGCCATGGTGTTGTTGAGCTCTTCATCGGACATCAGCAGCTTCTGGCCGGCCAGCGCGTCCTTCAAGCCCTGCACCAACAGGTCTGGATTGATATCCAGGCCTTGGCTCTTCAGGCTTCTCGCTACCTGAACTCCCACCCCATAACTCACTTTATCTTTTTGCGTGCTCGGCGCTGTTTGCCCTGGCTGCGTTGCCGGAGCGCCGGAATTCTGGGCTTGGGCCTGCATCACCAGGAGTCCCAACCCTGCAGCCACTATCCACTTTGCCTTAGATAACTTCATAATCTCTCTCCTCATTCGGATCGAATCTGTGTTGAATGTTCCCATGGCTTTGCCGCATTCCCGTGAGTCTTGCGAGTACGATTGGCCCGCGCTTTCCTGCCGCGCCCTATAAGCGCGGCGTGCCCAACCTGTTTTTCTGGGAGATCATGGCTGATTCCCTAGCGACCGCGAATCCCAACGTCGATTTGCGGGCTGGGCACTTTGCGGGACTTTTCACCGATTCGCCGCCCCACCCGATCGCCGAGCCACGACCAATCGATCTTAACAGAGCCGCACTCCAATCAGAACCGCTGTTTATCCCTTATCTCGATGCACCGTGCGGCGGATATCGGGCCAGAACTCCTTGACCATGTCACTGACTACATCCCAGCCGACCAGCGTCGCCCACGTGGTCATCGTGCTGGAAGCGCCTCGATCGCCTGCGGGATGGTATGTATTGGAAAGCGCGGCCACTGCTCCGGCTCCTGCTAACTCAGAGAAGTTAACCATGGTGTGGCCGGAATCGGTGCGTGTGATCACAACGCGGCTCATTGAATATCCCGCCCGATGCAGGAACGTGCCTTTTCCTTCCTGAAAATAACGGGGATCTTCTCGGAATAGTGCCGGAAAAACGGCCCCTACGAAAAAATTCTCGCAGGTTCCATCGGCAAAGCTCGACCTGTAGCGCTTGGCGTAGCCGATCGCTCCCTGGCCGTAACCCGCTTCGCTGTTTTCGGCCTGGCCGATACCGGCTAGGAACGCGTAATAGGGAAACTCCGCGGGATCGAAAGACGACCGTGCCACCAGCTTGAATTTCTGAGCCGTCGTAAGCGGCGCGATGTGGTTAGCGTTTTCCACGGTCATGAAGTTGGGCAGCGTCCAAAAGAGCCGGTCGTTTCTCCCCATTCTCATCGACTTTGGGCCCCGAAATAGCGACGTCTGGCTGCGCCTGGTTTTGGGCCTCAACTTCTGTTCGTGGCTGTAGCTCTTGCGCCTGCAACGGTCCAGACAGCCAAAGCCGAGAATAAGACCAAAATATTCCGGTGCCTATGGATCGACAAGCTTCACCTGCATTTATAGCTATTTATGGCCGACTGTTGGTTAACAGTGACTTCCCAGCCGTCCGCTAAAGATTCTGTTTGCTCTGCTTTTGGTTGTCCCCCCTCATCGAGTCCAAACGTCGCCTCTGATTCAAGAGTAAATCCTTGTTAAGTCTGTTCCAGTTAGGTATTTGCGGATAACGTACACCCCGAAGCCAGTCACCAGCTGTACCTGCGCCTGAACCTTGACGCGTCACCTGTGTGTTCTTTTTTTGCCCGCCTCACCAGTTCACCCAGCCTCCGCCCGTCGTTACTCTCTCCCCGCCCAGAAACTTCCCTGTTGAGGTCGATGTGCATTTTTTAAGCTCTTACAGCCGAACAAATTTTAGACTCGTTCTTCGCAAACCCGGTTCCAGGCAAAGCTCCGGTCCTCTTGCTCTTACTGCTTTCGTTCTCATTTCAGCGATCCTGTTATTGGCCGGTATCTCCGGTTGCGGGGGAGCTCAGCTGAACCCTAATTCCGCTCCCCGAAGTGCTTCCGCTAGCCCATCCCCGTCCGCCGCCTCCACGGGCTCAGGCTCCGCCAGCGCCGTCAACCCCGGTACCAGCGCTCCGGCGGTGAGTCTGCTCACATTTGGGAATGCAGGCTTTGGCGGTGACGACACCACCGTCTTTCAGAACGCCCTGAACAACACTGCCGCTAATGGTCAGCCCCTGCTCGTACCTGCGGGTAGCTACAACATCAATCCGATCTCCTTTCCCAATAATTCACAGCTCCTCCTCGCCGCGGGCGTCACTGTAACCGCCAATCCCGGTTACGGACCCCTCGACACGATGCTCAGGATCACGTCCCAAAACGTCACCATCCAAGGCGCGGGAGCTGCCAGCGTCATCTTCCAGATGCGCAAATCGGAATACGTCGCCGAGCACCCCTCCGACCACAGCGAGTGGCGCCATTGCCTGGATATCGAAAGCGCCAGCAACGTAACCATCAGCGGGATATCCTGCAATCAGTCCGGTGGCGACGGCATTTACGTCGGTGATGGCGCGGCAGGCCCCAGTCAAAACGTCACGATCACTAACTCCGTATTCGACCAGAATTTCCGCCAGGGCTTCAGCCTCATCAGTGGCGTGCATATCTTTGTTTCCAATTGTTACTTCACGAATACCAGCGGCACCGCCCCCGAGGCGGGAATCGATATCGAGCCTAATACCCCCAAGAACACCATAGCCGACGTCCACATTACGAATAATTTCTCGACGGGGAACGCCGGTGCCGGGCTTTTGATCAGCTTGGCGCAGTTGAACGGATCCTCTCCCAACGTCGATATCACCGTATCGAACTATTCCTCTGCTTCCAATCAACTCTCCGGATATGAGCTCAGCAACAATGATGTAAGTCCCAACGTCCAGGGCAGCATCCTCATTCAAAACTCCTCCTCCACAAATGACGGAAGCTATGGCGCCGTGGGGCACGGATTTGACGCCGACGGCCCCACCGTCGTCTTCCAAAATCTCAGCGTCACCAATCCGCATAAGAACGGTCCTGACCCCAGCTATGGCGATAGCTCCGCCGTAGGCTGCCTTCGGGGCGGCGGTGGCAGCTATCCCATCGGCAATATTCAGTTCCAGGCCGTCAGCATTTCCGTCACCAATGGCATGGTGAACCGGTACTTCAATTTTCAGGATTATTCCAACCTCGGCGTGCAGAAGA
Organism: uncultured Acidobacteriota bacterium; assembly: GCA_963703785.1. Classification (GTDB taxonomy): domain Bacteria; phylum Acidobacteriota; class Terriglobia; order Acidiferrales; family UBA7541; genus Palsa-189. The sequence continues at coordinate 72,690 of CAVPFR010000018.1, forward strand.
TGGTGTTCAATCCCACTGCCCTGAGTGGCGCTTCGCTGGTTCCCCCCGCCGGGCTCATGCAAGCCGCCGGATTCAACAGCATCGATTAGGGGGCCCGACGGGTGAGATCCGACTGGTGAGTTCCTTTTTTGTGGCGCCGGCCTTCCGTCGTGCCGTACTTACGAATAGCCCGTATTTACTGGTGACAAAGTCCGGGGGGATCTTCCAGACGCGGTGTGTCGCATTTTGCAGTTTCGCCGGCAGGGACCGCTTGGGCCCGAAGGGCTTCTTCCTCTAGTCGGCGGCGGCGGACCCTCCGGTCTTTCAAGGTACGAATCACGGTGCGGCTGATGTCGAACGACTCGTAAATCGCGTTGGATTGCCAGAGGTCGTGAATCGAAAGCGCCTGAGTGCGCACGAAACGCGCCATTCTCGTCCGAGGCCGCGACGGGATCTGATTACTAGCCAGCATGGCCGCGGCATCCGGTGGCTCGCAATCCTTTAGCTCTATAACCGCCATGCCACCATCTGTCTGAAGCACGTCTCCGCTCGCGGCACGCATCGATTGTGAAATCTGTCCGCGTCTCAAGGAATAAACATGCGCCACGCATCCCGTGAGTCGAAGTTCCCGCACGATCTTTTCGCGCTCCGCGTCTACGTCCGCATCGACGTGGTGGATAAATTTCCCTTTCCGCAGGGACAACTGCGCGCCCGTTTCGCGAATTGCGCCGCCCGCCCAAAGGCCGTCCTGGAGGGTGTCTTCCTTCCATATCCGTATGTGCTCGCGCTTTTGGTAGCTATCGAAGCTTTTTTGGAACCGGAATTCCGGCGGCGCGCCGTTGAGCCATTGCCTGGAAATGGGCAGATGGGAGTAGCTGTTGAGCGAGCTCATTGCTCGCATCTCCCGCAATACAGACAAGGTCGACACCGAATCGCCGTACGTCCACCCCGCCGCTTGAAACGCCTCCTCGATTTGCTGCGGCGAACCGATAAAACCCAGATTCACTGGGTCGGAAGGCTTGAATGAGCCCGTCACACTGCGGTTCGGCAGGGCCAGCAACTTCGCTCGCAACTCCTCGTCAATGGTCCCTTCGACGTCTGTGTCTTGCTCCTGTGCCGCGCTTTGAAAGCCGGCCGGGAGTTGCAGGGGTGCCTTCAATTTCAGTCGCAGATCCGTTCCTGCTGGTAAGAATGTCTCGGGCTCAGGCGAAAACGGGAACACCGAGCGGCGCACCATAAAGATCCAATAAGATTCGGGATTCCACTCGGGAAGATGAATTAGGCGCGTGCTCATCAGCCGTTGTGGAGTATCCTTGGCGGTGGCCCCCTCGATAACGCCCGCCTTCACCCTCTCCCGTCCGTTGGCCACCTCTTCAATCTGGGCTTTTACGGAAAGAGAGCTCGGGCTGACCATGAGCTGATCGAAATTGATCGCGATTGCGGAAGACCCGTGCCAAAAGCCCAATCCCACTCTGCGCACATAGGTGATCCGCCCTTCCACGGCGGTCCCCGTTGAGAATACGGGAGCGTCGCCGCATCGTGGCGAATCGATGATCATGGCCGCGACGCGTGCGCCCAGCTTCGAACTGTACGTCGAAACCGGCTCGGTCAGTCGGATCCAGAACTCCTGGCCCGCGGGGATCGATTTGCAAGTGCGGTCTTGGGCTTTCGCGCCCGCGCAAAACATCAAAGCAAAAGCGAAAAGGGAAATTGCCTTGCTGAACGAGATGTTTATTGCAGGCCGGCGGTTTATGCTCCGCGTTCGGATCATCGGGATCCCCATATTCAGCGGGCCTGCCTTTCGAGCGGCTGGCGAACTATACCCTTACAGGCCAGAACTGTCCTCATTGATTTTGCAGCGTCTCTTTTTCACCGCTTGAAACGAAACGGCTTGTACGCAATCTCCGACGGTTTGCACATAGGATGCGAACTGCTTCGAGAGGGGATAGGGGTAAACGCCAGCCGGCGGCTCAGAACGAATGTACTTTGCGACCGCGTGAAGCCTTATGCGCGTAAAGCTCCAGGTCCGCGGCCTCCAGCAGATGCTGTGTCGAAGTGCCGTTGCGCGGGTGCGTGGCCACTCCGATGCTCACGGTCAGTTTCGGTTGCTCGGTGCTCGCCTCGAGGTGGCCTTTGATCCGGGAGGCCACTTGCCGCGCCGCCGCCTCGCCCGTCTCCGGCAGCAAAAGGGCAAACTCATCGCCTCCGTAACGCGCGGCCGTGTCGATGGCCCGGCAGTGCTGCCAAAGGACTTCAGCCACGCGGCAAATAGCTCGCGTGCCCGTTTGGTGTCCGTAGCGGTCGTTGATCTCCTTCAACTTGTCCAGGTCCATCAGCAGAATCGAAAACGACCGGTTGGTCCTGCCTGACCTTTCAAGTTCGCCTTGCAGCACGTCGATGAAGCGGCGGTAATTGGCTAGCCCGGTCAAGCTGTCGCTGGCTGCCCGATGCCGCACCTGTCCAAAAATCCGCACGTTATCCACCAGGGTCGCCCCCAGAAGAACCGTATAGCTCAGCGAATTCAAAAGTTGCGCCGCGAAGGCGGGCGCATCCAGCAACTGCGCCGATTGTGTCGCGATCAGGTGGCACGCGGCGTTCATTGCCGCCACCCACGGTAGTGCGATTACGAACGCGGTGCGTGGCTGGGAGCTCCGATACAAAAGGATGGCCGCCGCCAGGAATATTCCCGCGGGCACAAGGTCCCAGGGGCGTGGTATCCGGCTTGCCGAGTGGATCAGCGGCCCGTGCCCCAGAAGCAGGAAAATGAATCCGGTCAGTCCCGCGATCGCTCCCACCACGCTGAGCACCGCGAAAGCCGTTCTCTTGGGCTCCCTTGGCCATGGCAGCCATTTCTCCAGCCCAATAGCCGCTAGCAAGAGCACGCCCAGCACGGTTCGCCCCGCCATCCAGTAGAGCGGAACCCTCATCGCCAGGCCCCGGCTCAGCAGCTCTCCGCGAAGGCCAAGAATAGCGGTCAGGTGGATCCAGCCGTCCAACCCGAAAGCCGTTCCTACCAGCAGAGCGAAACGATCTCCGGTTCCGTCGAATCGCACCCAAATGTTTGCGGCGATGGTGAAACCGAGCAGCGCCGCGATGACCTGTGCGCTGGCCAGGAGCGCCGGATTGAAACTAACTCCGAGTTGCCGGAGAAAGTGCCCCCCCACGATCACGCCGCAGGAGAGTGCCGCGGCCGCTGAGAAAATTCGCAGGCTTCCTTTTAAGTTCGTCTTGATCATGTCCTTCAAATGAGTCCACGTTATTAGATCCCACTTCTTAATTCTCGGTCTTTTTCATCTCCAAGGCACCCTGTACCGAGGTGCAGGTTGTGAACACTGTACGGTTTTACACACAACCTTTTCACAGCTTTTTCCACATGCTGAACCCTCCGCTCATCAACTTTCTCGCTCCCCCGCGACGCTGTCCGCCTGGCCGCCTCGTGTGGCCTCCTCCGGCCTTCACAGCGTTTGGAAACCATTTCCTCTGGTCCTGCGTCTATCCTTAAGTGCAGTCGGAATGAACTCTGCCTAAATGTGAAGAGCTAGCGCTCTTCACGGCATGACTTCCATTTTCGTTTTGCTTCTTTACAATAAGGAAGTATCGCGGCATTAGGGAGCATCGCTCGGAATCATTGCGCGTCTTGGTTTCGCGCATGTTTTCGCTCGGAGGTTACCGTTGATTGAAGTGAAGGATTTGACGAAATCGTTCGGGGAGCGAACTGCGGTCGATCACGTGTCTTTCGTGGTGAACAAGGGAGAGATTCTCGGGTTCCTGGGCCCCAATGGCGCCGGCAAGACCACCACCATGCGTATCTTGACCGGCTTTCTGCCCGCTACAAGCGGCAGCGCCAAAGTCGCCGGCTTCGATGTCTTCAACGATTCGCTGGAGGTCCGCAAGCGCATCGGCTATCTGCCCGAAAATCCGCCGCTCTACCTTGATATGACTGTTGCCGCCTATCTCGACTTCGTGGCCCGTATCAAAAACGTGCCTGCGGAAAAGCGCCGCGCCAGCGTCGACGACGCGTTGGTCAAGACGAATCTTCAGGATAAGCGCTACGAGCTGATCAAGCGCCTTTCGCGCGGTTATAAGCAGCGCGTCGGCTTGGCCCAGGCCCTCGTCCATGATCCCGAGGTCATCATCCTCGACGAGCCCACCGTCGGTCTCGATCCCAAGCAGATCATCGAGGTCCGCCATCTCATTAAGGGGCTCGCGGGCAGCCATACCATCATTCTTTCTACCCACATCCTCCCGGAAGTCAGCATGACCTGCGACCGCGTCGTAATTATCAACCGCGGCAGCATCGCCGCCATCGATACCCCGGCCAATCTGACCACCCAGCTCAAGGGCGGCCAGCACGTCAGCGTGGAATCGCTGCGGACCAAAATGCCGTCTGCGCGGCGATCCGCGAAATGCCCGGAGTTCGCAAAGTCACCGCCGAACCGGCCGGCAGCGGCCGGGTCGCCGCCCTGGTGGAAGTTTCGCCTGGACAGGAGATCCGCAGCCAGCTTGCCGCTAAGATTGTCGGCAAAGGCTGGCCGCTATATGAATTGCGCGGCGTCAATCTGAGCCTCGAGGAGATCTTCCTCGAGCTCACCACCGACGAAGAGTCTGAGAACGCTTCGAAGAGTCCCAACTGAGGCGAGAATTTAGGAGAAGGATGCCATGAAAGGAATGTACGCTGTTTACCGCAAGGAGATGGGCCACTACTTCGTTTCCCCCGTGGCGTACATCATCGTGGCCGTTTTTCTCGTGCTGGCCGCCTATTTCTTCAATCAGCTGCTCCGAGTGATCGTTCAGCAGGCCTTCGAAGCCGGCCTCGAAGATCAGCTCGGCGGCGCGCCCATTGATGTGCCCTCGGCGGTCATGCGCAATTTCTTCGGCGTAATCTCCACGCTCCTGCTTTTCCTCACGCCGATGTTGACCATGAGCGTTTACTCGGAGGAGCGCCGCCGCGGCACCATGGAACTGCTGATGACCTCGCCCGTCACCGACCTCGGGATCGTCCTCGGCAAATTCTTTGCCTCGTTTACTTTGCTCGCCATCATGCTCTTGCCCACCGCGATTGGCTTCGCCTACATGCTGCACTATAGCGAGCCCACCGCGCCCTGGACCGTGCTCGGCAGCGATTATCTCGGAGTCTTGCTGCTTGGCGCCACGCTGCTGGCCCTCGGCTCCTTTTTCTCTTCGGTCACGGAAAGTACGCTCATCGCTGCGATCTTGAGCTTCGGCGCGATTCTCCTGCTGTGGGTGGTCGATTTCGGCGGCAACGCCGGTTCCGGCGCTTGGGCCCAGGGCGTCCAATATCTCTCGGTTTTTCGCCATTACGACGACTTCACGCACGGCGTCATCGACACCTCCAACGTGATCTTTTACTTGAGTTTCATCGTGCTCGGAATTTTTCTGACCGTGCGCAGCGTCGATTCCATGCGCTGGCGGCGCGCCTGATGGCACTCCAGCCCAGCTGCCGCTGTGACGTTTTGTTTTCACATTGTGTAACGATGCATAAGGAGGAGAAATGCCTGTAAAGCTGGACTGGAAACAAGAGCGCCGCTGGCTCGCGTCCTTCGGTCTTGCCTTGGCCGCGGCCGGCTTGGTCCGTTACTCCACCCAGGGCGAGTGGACGTGCCTCAGCGAAATCCTGTTGATCGGCGGCGGGGTCCTGTTCCTCGCTGGCCTCGTCCTGAGTTACCGCGATATGGTGGCGTTTTTCAGCGTGCGCTCATCGCGTCTCGGCGCCAATGCGCTCACCATCACCTTGCTGGTAGTCGTGGTCCTGGGGCTCGTTAATTTTCTCGGTTATCGCCATCACAAGCGCCTCGATCTCACCAGCGAAAAGCTTTATACGCTTTCCGACGAGTCCAAGCGCACCGTCGCCGGTCTCAAGAAGGATGTCGATATCATTCGGTTCGCGCGCACGCCGGACGCCGCGTTCAAGGATTTGGCCAACCGAATACGCAAACGCCGGCACGCACGTGCACTACCGCGAAGTCGATCCGCAGGAAAAGCCCGAAGTCGCCCGGCAATATAACGTCACCCACATGAACGACGTCGTGGTCTCCGCCGGCGCCCATAACGAAACCCTCAGCGGCACCGGTGAACAGGACGTCACCAACGCCATCATCAAGGTGACCCGCGACACCGTGAAGAACATTTGCTTCGTCGAGGGTCACGGCGAGAGGTCCCTCACCGATAGCCAGCAGGATGGCCTCGAGGGCGGCGACAAGGCCCTCAAGGGCGAAGGCTATGACACTAAATCGGTCAATCTCGTCACCTCCGGAAGCGTTCCCGCCGACTGCAATGTTCTCGTGGACGCCGGCCCCAAGCAGTCTCTCTTCCCCCAGGAAGTCGGCTTCATCTCCAATTATCTCGATGGCGGCGGCCGAGTTTTGTTACTGCTCGATCCCGAAACAGATCCCAAAGTCGATACCGATTCTGCAGTCCTGGAACATCGCCCTCGGCAGCAATGTGGTCATCGACGCCAGCGGCGTCGGCCGCCTTTTTGGCACTGGCCCGGCCGTCCCTCTCGTCGTGGATTACGGCTCGAGCCCCATCACCCAAAACTTTACTGGCACCATGACCTTTTTCAATTTGGCGCGCACGGTCTCCATCGCCGATAAGAACAAGAGCGAGCCCGAGGGCATCGAACTGCTCAAGACTTCGCCGCGCAGCTTCACCGTCCCGAACCTGAAGACCAACGAAGTCCGCTACGATCCCGCCAAGGATCAGGCCGGGCCGCTCTCCCTCGGCGTCGCCGCCGAGCGCCACAGCGGCTCGGGCGACAATAGCAAGAGCGCCCGCCTCGTGGTCATCGGCAATTCCGCCTTTGCCAGCAACCAGTGGGAAGGCTTGCAGCGCAATGGCGATCTCTTCCTGAACACCGTCAACTGGCTGGCGCAGGATGAAGACCTCATCTCGGTTCGGCCCAAGAACCCCACCAACCGCCGCGTCATCCTCACGGAAACGCAGCAGCGCGAGCTGTTTTTCGTCAGCATGATCTTCTTGCCCGGCTTGGTGGTCATTTCCGGCGCGCTCATCTGGCTGCGGCGACGGTGAGGTAGGGGCCATGAAGCGAAGCACTGGGATCGTATTCCTGCTGGCCGCGGCCCTTGCGGCCTTCGTCTATTTCTATGATTTGAAGCACACCCCTGCGAGCGTCGCCTCCACCTCGGAAGCCTCCAAGCCCGCCTTCACCTCCGTCACCTCCGCCGATGTGCAGGAGATCAAGATTCAGCGCGCCGGCACGACCATGGATTTCGACCACAAGAGCGACGGCTGGTATATGACCCAGCCTCGCGCCCAGCGCGCAGACTCCTCGGCGCTCGACGGCCTCGCCGGCGCGCTCTCCTACGCCAGCGTGGACCGCACCTTTCCGGCCACGCCGGACAACCTCGGCTCCTTTGGCCTGAAGGATCCCGCCGTAACGGTGAATTTCAAGCTGAAGAACGGCACGAGCCACGAAATGCGCTTCGGAGCTAAGGATTTCTCGTCCTCTTCCATTTACGCCTTGATCGATAACGGCAGCCAGGTTTCGCTCATGTCCGACGCGGTCTATAGCAGCAGCGACAAGGCGCCCGACGATTTCCGCGATAAATCCCTCACCACTGTCCCCGCCTCTGACGCCAACTTTTTCGACTTGGTGAACTCCTCTGGCGAACTGGCGGGAACCAAGAAAGGCGACATGTGGACCCTCAGCAAGCCCCGCGTCGTCCCCGGCGACCACGCCAAGATCGACGCGCTGCTCACCTCCGTTGCCGGCGGACAAATCACCCATTTCGTCACCGACTCAAACGGCTCGCTCGCCAAATATGGCCTCGATAAGCCTGCCATCCGTTTCCAGGCCAAGCTTGCCGGCGGCAAATCCGTCTCGCTCGAGATAGGGAAGCAGGAAGGCACCGATTACTACGCGCGCAATCTGGCGCAGCCCGGAGTCTTTCAGATCAACGAAAATCTCTACTCGATTTTGAATGATAAATATATCGATCTACGCGATAAGCAGATCGTCCATATCGCGCCCGCGGACGCCACGCGCCTCGATGTGCGCAATGTGAACGGCTCGTTTGCCTGCGTGAAGGGCGATTCCGGCTTCGTTCTCGAGCAACCTTCGGCAAGCGACAAGAAAGTCGCGCCGCCCGCTTGCCCCAATTTGGTCGATGAGCTTCAGGACGATCAAGCCGACGAGGTCTACGACAATCCTCCCGCGTCGGTTTCGTCGCAGCTTGCCAAGCCGCCCGTGCAAATCACCATTACCGATAAGAACGGCAAGAAGACCGAACTGGCCTTCTCCGGCATCGCCGGCGACTCCATCTACGGCCGCAATAGCGATAGCCCAGCCGTCTACAAATTCGCCAAGCGTGTCTTCGACGAAGTCAATTTCCCTCAGCCGAAATAACCAGCGCCGCCTGCCGTAAGCTGTCATTCCGAGGCCCGCAGGCCGAGGGATCTGCTGTTGCTTTTAGTCCCGTAGGTGCTCCACACGCTTCCGCTGCGCGTTCTCGCCCGCTAAATGAAGTCGCGTGTGGGTTTGTAGCCCAGGGCGCCCGCCGCAGTTTGGCGGGCCCCTGGGGAATTTTCCTTGCAGACTCCTTAGTGTTGGTGTCCGCCGTCGTCGTGGTGATCGTCCCGGTGATCATCCGGGCCTGGCCAGAATCGCGGGAAGAAGCCAGGAAGCCGTCCGCGTATCTCACCCGAAGGATGGTCTACCGAATGTACGTTCACGTAAGCCGAACCCGTCCGGATCGCCTTCACCATCTCGGCAAAGCCCTCTGCTCCGTTGTCAATCCCCTGGTTGGGGCCGCCAGCCACCGCAGGCGACGCCACTACGTCGGCCTCGGTGAGCGTTCCGCTGATGGTCGCTGGGCTCGTGGTCGGGCATAGCTGAGGTGTCGGTGTGGGCGCTGCCGGCGGCTTGGTGCCCGCGGCTGGGTTGTAGCACAGCCAAAGAACGATGCCCCCGCTCAGCCCGGGTCGCCCGAAGTGAATGTGCGACTGAGTTACCGTCGAGGAAAGATTCTTCCACGTCTCCTCATACTTGATCGAAGTTCCATCTTCGCTGATGGTGCCTTTGAATTCACCGCTCGCCGGCGTCTGGATCGTCGCCGTTGTCTCCTCCAGGCCGCTAAGCCTGGTCGTGATCGTATTTCTGTCCTTGTCCGCGGCCACCAATCCCACCACCATCACTAAGAACCCTATACCGATGACCCATCGAACCCCGGTTCGCGAATCCATCGTCGCCTCCCCTTTGGTCGCTCGCTGCGATCAGCAAATGTGAGTTGGGACTCCCACTCTGGTTTTCCCTGGGCGCCAGTCCTGCCTACCCTCTCCCTCTTTGGCAGCCCAAGGGTACAGCGCGGCCATCTGGCTGGAGAGGCTGTTCCCAATCCGCCTCCATGTCAAGTCACATTCCTGTCACTTTTTGGTAAAGGTGGTCTAGGACTCCCCGCTCATTTTCCCGTCACACGCGCGCGCCGCGCGCTTTCATCACCGGGCCTGGCCGGAGTCCCCGGCACACGCCCCTCAGCACGAGCGGATGCTCCGCCAAGTTGATCGGCTAAAGCGCCTCGCACACCGTCATTGTCCCCACCTTGCGCCCCCTTCCCCTCACTGGCAGAATACCAAGACGCCTATTCTGATTGCGGTAAATCGCATCCGCCCTGAGAGTCGAATCTACGATTCTCGTGGCCGAATGCATAAGAATGCCGCCACGCAGGAATCGGCTTAGGACAAGCGCGTGGGGAGAAAAGCCATCGGTAAAGCCATCGATACCGGCAAAGGCCAGCGGACCGAACTCTCGCCTCGAGAGCAGGTTGCCGCTTCCGCCCGCATGGTCGTGAAGATCGGCACCAACGTGCTCATGCGCGATGATGGCGGCGTCTCCATCGGCGCCTTCTACGGTATTGCCGAGTCGCTCGCCAATATCCGCCGCGCCGGGCGCGAAGTCCTGCTCGTCTCCTCGGGTGCGGTCGGTTTGGGGATGCAGCGCCTCGAACTTCCTTCGCGTCCTTCCGAGCTAACCCTCGTGCAAGCCTGCGCCGCCGTCGGCCAGAGCCGCCTCATGAGCATGTACGACGACGCCTTCGATAAGCTGGGCTTCCGCGTCGCCCAAGTTCTCCTCACCGAAGACGATTTCCTCGATTCGCGCCGGCACCAAAATCTGCGCGCCACGCTGACCACCCTGCTTCAACTCGGCGTCATCCCCGTTATCAACGAAAACGACACCGTCTCCACAGCCGAGCTCGACCGCCCCGCCGGCGGCCCGGCCCTAGGCCCAGCCCCAGGCCCCGAGCGTGTCCGCATCTTTGGCGACAACGACAAGCTCTCCGCACTGGTAATGACGCACATCGACGCCGATCTGTTGGTGCTGCTCTCCGACGTCGACGGCCTCTACACCGACGATCCGCAAGCCCAGGGCGCCACCCTTATCCTTGAATTGGACTCCCTTGACGATCGCGTCCGCGGTTACGCCCGCGGCGGCAATGGCCGTGGCCGTGGCGGCATGGAAACCAAGCTTGAAGCCGTGCGCATCGCCAATGAAGATGGCCGGCCCGCCATCATCGCCAACGGCCGCACGCCCGGTGTCCTCGACGCCATTCTCGCGGGAAAGCCTGTCGGAACTCTCTTCCTTCCCGGAAAACGCACGTGAGCGAAGCCGTCCGCGCGCTCGCGCAAGCCGCCAAGCAGGCTGCGCGATGCATCGCCTCCGCCTCCATCGACCAGCGCGACCAGGCGCTCGAAAAGATCGCCTGCGCGCTCGAGCGCGCCGCGCCCGAAATTCTTGCCGCCAATGCTCAGGACACCGCCGAAGCCGAAGCGGCCCTCGGCTGCGGCGAATCGTCGAAAGCTCTTGTCGATCGCCTGAAGCTCTCGCCGCACAAGCTTCAGTCCATGATCGAAGGCGTTCGCGCCGTCATCGCTTTGCCCGACCCCATCGGCCGCGTTCTCGATCGCACTGAACTCGACTCCGGCCTCGAACTGGAAAAGGTAAGCTGCCCGCTGGGCCTCCTCGCGGTCATTTTTGAAGCGCGCCCCGAAGCCATCACGCAAATCGCTTCGCTGGCCATCAAATCCGCGAACGCCGTCATTCTCAAGCCCGGCCGCGAGGTGGAACGGACTGCGCGCGTCGTCGTGGACCACATTCGCGCCGCTTTGCGTTCGCTTGCGCTCCCCGAGGCGCTAGTCACCAATATCCAGCAGCGCGCCGAAGTCCGCGAACTCCTGAAACTCGACGATCTGATCGATCTGGTCATCCCTCGCGGCGGTTACGATCTGGTGCGCTACGTCCAATCCAATACGCGCATCCCCGTGCTCGGCCATTCCGAAGGCGTCTGCCACATCTACGTCGATGCCGCCGCGGACTTCGCTATGGCCATCGACATCATCGACGATGCCAAGACCGACTATCCCGCCGCTTGCAATGCCGTGGAGACGGTTTTAGTCGACCAATCCATCGCCAGCAGTTTTCTCCCTCAGCTTGCCGTGCGCATGAAGGAAAAAGGAGTTCGCCTGCGCGGCTGCCCTCAGGCCGTCGCCTCCATTCACGACGTCGCTGTCGAGCCGGTCGCCGACAACGAATGGCACACCGAATACGGCGACCTCATTCTGGCCCTGAAAGTCGTTCGCGGCGCGAGCGAAGCCATCGACCACATCCAGCGTTTCGGTTCCGCTCACACCGACGCCATCGTTACTAATGACGCCGCCACAGCGCGCATCTTTTTGCAGCAAGTGGATTCCGCGGGCGTGTACCATAACGCCTCGACGCGCTTCGCAGACGGCTATCGTTATGGCCTCGGCGCCGAGGTCGGCATCAGCACCAGCCGGATTCACGCCCGCGGCCCGGTCGGTCTGGAGGGCCTTACGAGCTACAAATATCTTCTGCGCGGCCACGGCCATCTGGCGCGCGATTATCAAGGGCCGCACGCTCGCCGCTTTTTGCATCGCAGCGAACCAGGCTGCGATTCGCCGCAATCTCGCGACTCGCGTGGCAAGCCGGCACAGGATTAAAAACGCGCATGAATAAGACCACCACGCTCGAGCTGCTCTTCATGATCCGCGAAGCCGCCGACCGCATTCGCGGTTCGGTCTACCTCTCGCCGTGCCCGTACTCCGCCGAGCTCTCCGCCTCCACCGGCCAACAGGTCTACCTCAAGCTCGAAAATCTCCAGATGACCGGCGCTTACAAGGAACGCGGCGCGCTCAACAAAATCCTGCTGCTCGGCCCGGAGGAAAAGAAGCGCGGCGTTATTTGCGCTTCGGCGGGAAACCACGCCCAGGCCGTCGCTTATCACGCCTCGCAGCGCGGCATCCGCAGCACCATCGTCATGCCCACCACCACGCCGCTCGTAAAGGTCGCCGCCACGCAGAACTATGGCGGCAATGTAATCCTCTACGGCGTCAATTACGATGAAGCCTGCGAACATGCTCTGAAGCTCGCCCGCGAGCAGGGCCAGGTCTTTCTGCACGCCTTCGACGACATCGCCGTCATCGCCGGGCAGGGCACCATCGGCCTCGAGTTGCTCGAGCAGTGCCCGCAATTGGAAGCTGTCGTTGTGCCGGTTGGCGGAGGCGGCTTGATCGCTGGCGTAGCCTGCGCCATCAAGGAGTTGCGTCCCGAGGTAAAAATCGTTGGCGTGGAGACGGCCCGGTTGCCCTCCATGATGCAGGCCATCAAGCAGCATCACATCGTGACCCTTCCCCCGGCTTCCACCGTCGCGGATGGAATCGCCGTGCGCCGCGCCGGCGAGGTCACCTTTCCGCTGGTCGAGAAATATGCCGACGAGATCGTTACCGTCGAGGAAGAAGAGATTGCCAGCGCCATCCTCACCTTGCTCGAGCGCGAAAAAACGCTCGCCGAAGGCGCCGGCGCCGCGGGCGTTGCCGCCCTACTGCAGCACAAGACTTCGCTGAACGGTCAGCACACCGCCGTGATCGTCGGCGGCGGGAATATCGACGTCTCGCTCTTGAGCCGCATCATCGAGCGCGGCCTGGTCAAGGACGGCCGCCTGGTGCGCATCCGCATCTATCTGCCGGACCGGCCCGGCGCTCTCGCCGAGCTTTCGTCCGTCATCGCCGCGCAGCGCGCCAATATCGTCGAGCTTCTTTTCAATCGCGCCTACTACGGAGTCAGCCTCGGCGACACCGCCATCGACGTCACCCTCGAAACGCGCGGCGCCGATCATCTCGCCGGCCTGCTCGCGGCCATCAGCACCGCCGGCTACACCCACGAACGCATCCTCTAAACCGAAAGCCGCAATAAAGCTAGTCCGCAAACAATTTGCCCGTTGTCATTCTGAGCGCAGTGGCACGACCGTTTGTGACATCCCGTTGCTGGATGTCGTGCCACGAAGTCGAAGCGCGTCCTTCGCGTCCCGGAGCGTTTGCGGGAAATCCATCTTCGTTTTTTGTTGCCTGCTAAACCTTCACCGTCGTCCTCACCCGCGTACGCGCCGGCCGGTCCAGCTCCTCCATCAGCATCGCAAACCCCTTCAGGTCCAGCGACTGCGGCCCGTCGGAAAGCGCGCGTTCCGGGCAGGGATGCACTTCCACGATGATTCCGTCCGCGCCCGCGGCGATCGCCGCGCGGCTCATCGCTGGAATCACGCTGCGCCGCCCCGTGCCGTGCGAAGGATCGGCCACCACCGGCAGGTGCGAAAGCTCCTTCGCCAACGCCACCGCCGCCAGATCGAACGTGTTGCGCAGCTCGGACTCGAACGTCTTGATCCCGCGCTCGCAGAGCACCACATTCGGATTGCCGCCGCTCAGCAGGTACTCCGCCGCCAGCAGCCACTCCTTCACCGTCGCCGAAGGTCCGCGTTTCAGCAGGATGGGCTTCTCCGCCCGCGCCAGCCGCCGCAGCAACGGAAAGTTCTGCATGTTGCGCGCGCCCACTTGCAGCATGTCCGCATATTCGGACACCAGGTCCACGTCCTCCGTGCTCATCACTTCCGTGACGATCGGCAGCCCCGTCTCCTGGCGCGCTTCCTTCAGCAGCTCGAGCGCTTCCACGCCCAGCCCCTGAAAGTCGTACGGCGAAGTCCGCGGCTTGTAGGCGCCGCCGCGCAGGATCGACGCGCCAGCGTCGCGCACCGCGCGCGCCGTGGACAGCAGTTGCTCGCGCGACTCCACCGAGCACGGCCCGGCCATCACGATGTACTGCTCGCCGCCGATCTTCACGCCGCCAACGTCCACCACCGTGCGTTCCTTGTAAAGCTGCCGGCTCACCAGCTTGAAGGGCTGCGAGATGGGAACCAGCTCCTCCACTCCCGGCGCGGCCTGCAGAGCTTCCAGCTCCGCCCGCCGCCCCCCGCTGCCCACGGCGCCGATCACGGTGCGCTCCGCGCCGCGGATCACGTGCGGCTGGAACCCGCACTCCTTGATGCGTTCGATGACATGCTCGATCTGTTCCTCGGTCGCGTTTCGGCTCATATTGACGATCATTCTAAGAATGCCTCCTGTTCGTTTCCGCTGCGCTCTTCTTGCAAAGCCCTTCGTTCTTTTTGTTGACGCTCCTTCTTTCGCCCGAACTTTCCGCCGCTGCCGCTCGGTTACCAGCGTGCAACCCAGCCGCTGTCATCCCGAGGAGCGTTTTTGCCGTTGGCGAACGGGGTCCCCAGCGCCCGCCGCCTTTGCGGGCGTTGGGGTGGAGGCGAGGGATCTGCTTTTCGCCCTGCATTTTTTGCCAACCAAAATCTCCGCTCGCCCCCGCAACAAAAAAGCCAGCTTACCCATTCGGGAAGCTGGCTCGGTAGAAACCTTTTGCGGCTTCGCTGGTCCTATTTCTTCAGGCGACCACCCGCAATCGCGCCTCTACTTTGCCGCTTCCCCACCAGAGGAAGCGGCCCGTAAAGGCGAATCTCGTATATCGGTTCAGTTTCATCTGAGAAAAACCGCTCTCAAACCGCGCCTAGCATATCCACCGCCCGCCCTTTGTGTCAAGCTTCGCGATTTATGACCACTGCCCGGGGTGAGTACGCCATTTCTCAAGCTGTTCCTGATTCCTCTTCGCGGAACGATCAAACCATTGCGGGCGGAACACTACGATAACGGCCAGCAAGAAAAAGAAAATGTCGCTCACTATCCCGCTGACATCCTTAATCACCCAATGGCCAAAAGCAATAATTCCGCCAAGCATGCAAACCGCAAAAACGACGCGCAAAATTATGCTCGTCTCGGCCAGCGGGCGCTGCTTCTTGAGTCCCGTTGCACCGGATTGCACAGGCTCAGACATCGAGATGTTCCCGGAAATCCCCAGCATCCGCCGCAACGGCTCCGCCGCCCCCCAAAGCAGCTGATCCCCCACGGTGAACGCCCCCACGTACTCCGGCCCCATCTTCAGCTTGTGTATGCGCCCGATCGGCACGTTCAGCGTCCCCGAAACGGCCGTCGGCGTCAGGCACCGCGTCGTCGCGTCTTTCGTATTGGGCACCACGCGCACCCACTCGTTGGCGCCCGCCAGCATCCGCTCGATCTCCGTGAGCGGCACATCGCGCTTCAGCTTGATGCACAAGCCCTGGCTGTGGCAGCGCATCGTCCCCACGCGCACGCAGATGCCGTCCACGGGCACCAGTGTCCCCTCGCCGGCGCGAATCCCCAGGATCTTGTTTGTCTCCGCCATGCCTTTCCACTCTTCCTTGGTCTGGCCTTCCGGCATCTCCTTGTCGATCCACGGAATCAGGCTGCCCGCCAGTGGCACGCCAAACTCCCCCACCGGCAGCCGCGGCGATCGCTGCTCCGCAATCATCGCGCGGTCCACCTCCAGCGCGTTTTCCGAAGGACTCTTGCGCGTCGCGTCCGTGAGCGCTCCTATCTGCTTCACCAGTTCCAGCATCTTCGCCGCGCCCGCGCCCGAAGCCGCCTGATACGTCATCGTGGTCATCCACTCCACCAGGCCCGCGCGGAAAAGTCCGCACACGGCCATCAGCATCAGGCTCACCGTGCAGTTTCCGCCCGCATACGCACGAAGACCCTTGGCCAGGCCCTTGCGAATCAGCTCCGCGTTCACCGGATCGAGAATGATCACGGCTTCTTCGCTCATGCGCAGCGTCGAAGCCGCATCGATCCAGTAGCCCTTCCAGTTGCTCTTGCGCAGCGGCGCATAAACTTCCGTCGTGTATTCGCCGCCCTGGCAGCTGATCAGCACTTCGCAGCGCCCCAGTTCGCGCAGGTCGGCCGCGTCCTTCAGCGTGCCGCCGTCGCCTGCTTCCGCCGGAGCCGCTCCGCCCGCATTCGACGTCGAAAAGAATACCGGCTCGATTCCCGAAAAGTCCTTCTCCTCCCGCATCCTCTGCATCAGGACGCTGCCCACCATCCCTCTCCACCCAATCATTCCCACCCGTAACATGCTCTCTCCCCTATGTTTCCGTCATGACGCTGGTCATGTAAACGCATTATTGTATAATGCCGCGCCCCCAATCACCCGAGTTGCCTAACTACATTGTTCGGTAGTTTACATCGTTTATAAGGCGCCTCCCTTATTGAACAGTTGAACTCGACTGCGCAAGAGTGTTTTGCTACAGGTGTGTGCGTAAGTTGCGCAGTCGTTTGGAGCGTCTACGCGCGAGAAGGTGCGTGATCCGCGAAGGGTCTTTTCGGCGGTTCGCCAGACACCCGCGGCGTGTTGGCAGCAATCAATACGAATCTGCACCGAGATCGATAATGGCTGCCTACGACTGCGAAAGGGGCGAGAAGTAATATTTCCGTTTCTGTCCCATACGAGACACCTGCCTAGCTCTAACCTGGTGTTACGGTGGATTTCTGCCTACGCCTCTTGGCGTCACAATCGCCATTCGCAGGAGAACGGAGATGACCACTGCCCACAGTCAAAACAACAATTCGCGTTCGGCACGTGTCGTTGGAACCGCCGCAGTCTCACGAGAATCGATACTTTGCACCCATGAGTTGAATCGCCGCCCGTCGCGCCCGCCGGACTACAAGAATGAGAACCGAGCCCTGGTGGCGCTGGCCCAGGCACTGGCGGACTCTCCGCAGACCATTCTGCAAACACTGGCCGACACCATCCTAAAGATGTTGCGATGCGGTTCGGCAGGAATCAGCCTGCTGACGACGAACGATGGTGGGAAGCGGTTCTACTGGCCCGCGATTTCCGGCCGATGGAAACCGCACATCGGCGGCGGTACGCCGCGTAACTTCGGACCCTGTGGCGACGTGCTGGATCGCAACTGTCCCCTGCTGTTCAGGCATGTCGAACGGCTCTATACCTACTTCCAACCAGTGAGGCCTCCGGTCGAGGAGTGCCTCCTGGTTCCATTTTACGTCGAAGGGAAAGCGGTGGGCACGATCTGGGCAGTCGCCCACGACCGTCGCCGCAAATTTGACGCCGAGGACAAGCGGCAGCTGATTAGCCTGGGCCGGTTTGCATCGGCGGCTTATCAGGCTGTGTCATCGTTGGAAACCAAGGCTCAACTGGCGGCCATCGTCAAGTCGTCGGATGACGCCATCATCGGCAAAGACCTCAACGGCGTCATTCAAAGTTGGAACGCCGGAGCCGAAAGGCTTTTTGGATACACGGCCCAGGAAGCGGTGGGCCAGCCTGTTACGATACTTTTTCCTGCCGATCGGCTCAATGAAGAGCCCAGTATTTTAGACCGCATCCGTCAGGGTGAGCACATCCAACATTATGAAACGGTTCGCCGCCGCAAAGACGGCTCGCTGGTAGACATCTCCCTGAGCGTTTCGCCCATCGTCGATGCTCATGGGAAAATTGTGGGCGCGTCGAAAATTGCGCGCGACATCAGCGAGCGCAAGCGCGTGGATGAAGCACTGAGGCTGAGCCATGCCAGCCTCGAACACATCATCGAGCAGCGCACGGTTGCCCTGCGAACGCTCTCTACGAGTTTGCTTCGCTCGCAAGATGAGGAAAGAAGAAAAATCTCTCGTGAGTTGCACGACAGCATTGGGCAATACTTGACCGCCGCCAAGATGAGCGTTGCGGCCCTGCGCAGGCCCGATGCCACCGTCGATGAAAGCAAAAGTTTGGCAAATGCGATGGAAGCCCTGAACACCTGTATGGTTGAAACACGAACCATTTCGTATCTGCTTCATCCGCCGCTCCTTGATGAGTTGGGGTTGAGTACCGCGGTGAATTGGTATCTGGAAGGTTTTTCCCTGCGAAGTGGAATTAAACTGAACGTCAAGGCGCCTAAACTGAAGCGGTTGCCGGATGCGCTGGAGCTTGCGTTGTTCCGCGTCCTACAAGAGAGTCTGACGAATATCCATCGTCACGCTCGCAGTCGATCCGTGGACGTTCAACTTCAGTTAGTGCCAGACGCCGTCAGGCTTCAGGTGAGAGACTACGGCCAGGGCATCCCCCCCGAGTTGCTGGAGAAGTTCAGGTTCGATGGTACGGGCGTCGGTGTCGGCCTCAGAAGCATCCGGGAAAGGATTGCCGAATTGGGGGGCCAATTCGAAATCGAATCCGATAAGAACGGAACTTTGATCCGAGTTGCCATTCCTTTATCCGTCCCCGTAACGGAATCGGAGGCGGTGCTTGCAAAGGCTTCCGGCGTATAGTTCTTGACGCTCCTTTTCCCTCCGTGCCAATTTCGCCCTCCCGGGGATCCCCTGCGCGCCGCCGCGTTTCGACGCCGCTGAGGAAAAGCCTGCTGTTTACGGCATTCCACCTATGGAACAGGCATCGGCGCCTGTGTTCTTTATACCTAAGCAGTGTCGGACTCAATGCAGACGCAATAGCCCTCATCTAACGGGCGCGTCCGCTCTTACTCTAGCCGGAGTCATGGAAGCAAATGCTAAGGCGTGTCCTCATCGCCGACGACAGTCGTATAGCGAGAAGGGCCATTTGCCGCCTCATGGCCTCGGGCGGCTTCTCGGTTTGTGGAGAAGCCGAGGATGGCAGGGAGGCCATTGAACAGGCCAGGAAACTGCGGCCGGACTTGATCGTGCTCGACTTCTCCATGCCCATCATGAATGGCATTCAGGCCGCCAGGGCGTTGAAGCAAATCACGCCGGACGTTCCGATCATCTTGTACACCGCTCATGCCAGCAGCGTCTTGAAGCAGGAAGCATTCGCCGCCGGAATCACCTCCGTTGTTTCCAAAGACCAGGAAACATTCGATCTTGTTGCCGAGGCCGGCGCACTCTTCGGCGTTCAGCAGAAGGGAACAGAAGCTTTTGCCCGGTGCGCGCAGGCGTCTTTCTGCCATGCGAAGCCGGAAGCAGCGCGTGAGGAGGTCAATTTCGCCATGAGTTCTCCGAGAATGTCGTACCACGAGGGCGATCACGTCTGCACTCTCTTCGTCTCTCCCGAGGAGCAACTCGTAGCCGCTGTCGAATACATTCGCGAAGGCCTGGCGCGGGGCGAGCGCTGCTTGTACGTATGCTGCGACCGCGGCGCTGATGATTTTCGCAAGGCCTTGAGGGATGCGGGAATTGCGGTTGATGCGGAAGAGGCTCGCGGCGCCTTGGTCCTGTTAACCAAGCACGAAGGACATCTGCAGGGCGGAACGTTCGACCCGGATCGCATGATCGCCATGTTGCAGCGGACTCTGAAGGACGCGCTGCGGGCCGGCTACACGGGGCTTCGCGCCGGCGGAGAACATGAGCTGGCTTCTCGATGAGGCGCCGGGTTCGGAAAAGCTTGCCGAGTACGAAGCGCGCTTGAACCGTTTTTTCGAGTCCAATCATGCCATTGGGCTTTGCATGTACAGCGTCCAAAGAATGCCGCCGGCGATCCTGGATCATTGTCTGGCAACGCATAAGTTCGTCCGCATGGAAGGGCCCATCCTGCTGTCGAATCCGTTCTACGAGCTTCCCGAAGAGGCCGTGTCGCGCGCGGCCAAGCCCGCTGACGTCGCCCAAAAACTCCGCCATCTCCATTCACTGCGCCCCTCCAAGCCATCGAGGCTCCAAGCACGCCACCGCCCCTCCAGCTAAACCCTGCCACAGGATTTCTCGGGTCCGAACTTAAGAGCTGTCATTCTGAGCGCAGTGGCGCGACTTTCGTTCCCACATCCCGCTGCGGGATGTCGCGGCATGCAGCGAAAAATCCCTCTGCGCTTTTCCATGCCTCCATTTTAAGGGTGGGATGCCTTTTCCGTTGCGCCCCGCGCTTCCCGCGCGATTCACTTTATAGATTCTCAGGGAATTCAAAACGACTACGGCGGGCCAATTTAAGCAGGGTGATTTGTTGGGTCCAGAAGCTTCTTGATCGTTGGCACGAGCAGCTTGACGGCTTCCGTCTTTGGCACAAATGCTCCCGCACCCAGCAAACGAGTGACTACGGAAGCCTCGCGCACATTATAGTGATTGCTCATGAAGATGATCTTGGTCGCCGGATGAGTCCGCTGTATCTCATAGGCTGCGGCGATCCCGCCTATGGGCTCCATCACGATATCCAGCACGGCCACGTCCGGTGCTACCTTGCGGAATAACTCGATAACTTCTTTCCCATTCGCTGCCTCGGAAAGCTCCCAGTAAGGGAGCTGCTCCTTCAGCAGCGAGCGAAGGTTATCCCGGACCGCTTTGTGGTCGTCTGCGATGAGAATATGCACAGTAGAGCGCCTGTTTCCAGTCGAACCATTCTAGCCACCCTCAATGCTGTTCAATATCGGGTAATCACCTGAGGTGTGCAACTTTGAACAGACGAGCCCAGGGCCCGCCGGCGCGGCGCGAAAGCGCACGGGGGGATACCGACATCGGCGGAATTACAAAACTCTCATCGGGCGACCCAAGACAGTGATAGCATGTCGCGCATTAGAAAAGCCGGAGGTGCCTATGCAAAAAAGATTCGGTTTGGTTTTGGGCTTGGCCTGTGTGTCAATTGCCGGCGTGGTGATTGCGGCGACGGACGCGCCTCCGCCGTGGGCCTACGGATTCATTCTGCCGGTCACGGAGCAGCCCAAGGCGCCCCCAGGCCAGCCTGCCGTAAAAGACGACGGCACCGCGCGGCATATTCCCGGAGCCACGCTTTCGTTCATGCTCACCGAGGTTCGCAACGGCTTTGGCCCGGCCGACTGGTTTCCCGAGGACCATCCTCCCATGCCGCCGATCGTGGCGCACGGCCGCCAGGAAGCCATGATTCAGGCCTGCGGCCTTTGCCACTATCCCAACGGCAAAGGACGCCAGGAAAACGCGGGCATCGCCGGGCTTCCTTACGTTTATTTCATGCAGACCATGGCCGATTTCAAGAGCGGCATGAGGAAGAGTTCGGACACGCGAAAAGCCAATACCAACAACATGATTCGCTTCGCCACCAACATGACCGACGATGAAACCAAGGCCGCAGCCCTTTACTTCAGCTCCATGAAATGGACGCCCTGGATTCGCGTGGTGGAGACAAACACCATTCCCAAGATGCGCGTGCAGAATGGCATGTTCCTGAAGCTTGAGGGCAATGAGACCGAGCCTCTCGGAAAGCGCGTCGTCGAATCGCCGGAAGATGCCGAGCGCACCGAACTGCTGCGCGATCCGCATTCCGGGTTTATCGCCTACGTGCCGCCCGGCAGCATCAAGCGCGGCGAAGCCCTGGTGATGCGTGGTGGCGGAGGCAAGACGATTGCCTGCGCCAATTGCCACGGCGCGGACCTCGAAGGACTCGGACCGGTGCCGGGCATCGCGGGACGCTCGCCGAGTTATATCGCGCGCCAGCTTTATGACATGCAGGTTGGAAACCGGCACGGCATCTGGACGGAACTGATGAAGCCGGTCGTCGCCAAGCTGACGCCGGACGACATCGTCGCCATTGTGGCCTACACGGCCTCGCGCCCGGTTGGCGCCGGCGCCGATAAGAAGGAAATTTCGCGCGCCGAGAAATGACCATCCGGCCAGGATGGGTCATGCCGAGGGCGGTACCGTAATGGATGCCTATCGGTGACCAATCGCTCGGGGCGCTAAGGTTACGCCGAGTGTTCTGGAAAGAAGCCCGAGGGATCTGCAGTTCTAAGACGCAGCAGAACTAAAGAGAAGTGGTAGCCCTAACGGGAGTCGAACCCGTATTACCAGATTGAGAATCTGGCGTGCTAACCTTTGCACCATAGGGCCATCAAGGAGTTGCGGAATTCGCTGCGGCCACTTGCAACGAACTTGTAACCAAGTCTTGGACGCGCTCCATCGCCATGCGCAGGTCGGACGAGTCTACGATGTTGCAACCGCCGTAGTAAGGGTTCCTTGGATCGCGCCAAACATCTAAGCCTACCTCAACCGCCGCAGATTCGAAAGCCTTCCGTAGGTTCGTGGCGGAGAAAACCGGGCCATCGGTTCGGAGTTGTTTGCGCAATATCTTCACCAGACCGTTCCGCAGTGGCTTGCGACCGCGAACTGGATTTTGATGCGAATTATGGGAATTAACGCGAACCCGCCCGAATTACCGAGATCAGCTGTTCTGGTCTTATGGGCTTGGCGAGAATGTCAAAACGATGACCCTGCTGACGCGCCTTTTCAAGCAGGTCGACTGTCTCGGCTTGACCTGAAAAAAGAATGATCCTGCAATTCGGAGCAATCTTACGGATTTGGATTCCGGCTTCGATGCCATTCAACCCTGGCATGATCACGTCGCTGAGCACGACGTCAGGATGGAAGGCTTTAGCGAGTTCGATTGCAGAAGAACCGGTGGATACCGCAATGGCCTCGAATCCCTCCTCATTGAGGATTTCCGTAACCGTGTCAGCGATCACTGGCTCGTCATCAACAACAATGATTTTCAGTTTTTTGGCTTCATCAATGGGTTCATGCTCCTCCGGCCCGCGGCCAGTCTTCTTTGGAAGCCACTTCGGGTCCCCAAACGAAGGTGGCACCGGAATACTTACTACTTGTATGACTGACCAGTCCGTTATCATGAGCCCTCAATGTTATTTCCCGCCAATGGATTTTAGTTGTTGGGAGGTCGTTCCGGCAAGAATACCGAGAATGCCGTCCACGTTCTTCCAGGCCGAGTGCTGCTCCGCAAGCGAATCGAACCATGGTGCTTTTCTACCAAGTCCAGCGTTAGCCACAATCCTAACCCGGTTCCGACGTCTTTCTTAGTGGTGTAGAAAGGTTCAAAAATCTTCTTTCGATCTTCCGGAGGAATGCCGCTGCCGTTGTCCAGGACAGTGACCCGGACACCCTGCCGGCAGAAGCCATCCTCGCCCGGTTGGACCTTCGACGCTCGAATGGTCAGACATCCTTCTTGCGATAGCGCTTCGATTGCATTGGCCACCAAATTGGCGAAAATCTGCCGTACCTCGCCTGCGTATCCCACGATCTTGATACACTCGGGATACTCCGATCGGAGCTTAACCTTCTTGAAGTTGAGTTTCCCCGAATAGAGAACTAACACCTCGTCCAAAACCTCCGAAATGTTCACTTCCGAGCGCGAGGCGCTATCGCGATAGAAACCCAGTGTATTTTTTGTGATGTGCGCAATCCGATCCAATTCATGATCCGCTAACTTCAAATAAGTACCGACGTTGGAAGGATGCTTGCGCGCTAAGTACACAAGATTCGTGACGGCCTCCAACGGATTATTTATCTCGTGCGCAATGCTGGCCGCCAGACGGCCTGTAGCGGCAAGTTTTTCGCTTCGCCTCAGCGTCTCCTCCGATCGTCTCTGTTCGGTAATATCTGTATTGGTGCCAAACCATCGGACCACGCGGCCTTGAGCGTCCATGATAGGCGTAGCCAAGGTCAGGAATTCGCGAAATGTTCCGTCGCGCCCACGCAATGGAAAAACCATTTCGAATCTGCGGCCGGTCGCTATGGAACCGCGCCACCGCTCCAAGACTTTGGCCAGAACTTCCGGATCGTGCACCGATTGCCATCCCCAACCCTTCATCTGTTCGGGTGTAGTTCCCGTGTAGTCATACCAACGTTGGTTGTACCAAAAGAGGTGCCCATCAGGTTCAGCCATCCAAGCTAACTGCGGAACGGAATCGGCTAGCATCCTAAACTGTTCTTCGCTCTCCTGCAGCGCCGTGTCCCTTTTCTGAATTTCTGCCAGCATTTTGTTAAATGAATCGATCAGTGCGGCGATCTCGTCACGATTGTGAATCGGCTTGGCCCGAACCGAATAGTTCTGATCCCGGGAAATAGCTTGTGCTGTCTTGGCTAACGCCACGATCGGTGCGGAAATGACTCGCTGCGACATTCGCGATACCAGTAGCGCTGCAGCCAATGAAATAATTAGGATCGCCGCCAAGATTGTTAAATAGTTCCTCAGTCGATCGAACAACTCCTCAACGTCGGAGCGGATGAATACAGTGCCCATCAGCTTGCCGTCAAAAAGAATTGGCCGGACCACAGCAAATTGTCTTTCCTTGATCCAGGAATTCGGTATTTCGGTGGGCAACGCGAGGGGCAACGGCCGCTCTTGATCCTTGCTGTCTCGCCAATAGGCGGCAAAGAATTGACCATCGGGCTTATAGACTCCGGCGTAAATGATGTGAGGTGAGGCTTGGAGAGCGGACAGCGTCTTCTCAGCAGACTGGTCATCATCGAAAATAAGGGCGGAGACAGCGTTATAGCCGATGATCTGAGCTTGAATCGAGAGGTCGTTCAACAGGGTCTGCCGAAAGCTGTTCACGTCATAGGCTAGAAATGCAACGCACGCTAATAGGACGGCAGCGCCGCTCACCAGCATATTCAGCGCCGTGAGCTTCTTGGAAATGGAATCGCGGATACTATCCATTGCCTTCAAAACCTCAGGGACTTTTCAATACTGACGTCGCGACCTTCAGCAATTGAGAACTCAAAGTCAGGCCCGCTTTTTCAGCGGACGGGAGATTCACCTCGAAGCGGATTTTATCCGCCTGCATGACAAATTGAATCATTCCTCCGCGATTGCAAAAGTCGGGCATGTCGCTCACGGTCAGCACAGGCTTCGATTGTAGTGTTTGCAAGGTCATGATCAGACGCTCTTTGGGCATTGCACTGATAAACAGAATGCGGCAGCCATCTGTGCTTTCCACTCTGTCGATCCGCCTGGTCACCAGGGGCTGCCCTTCAATACTCTCGCCCTTTACAATTTCGTCCAGCGTCGAGCCGAAAGGATCGGCGCCCAGAACACATATAGGAAATCCGTTCTCAGCCCCTTCCGGAGCTGTTCCGGCGGGCCACTGCACGAATTTCCCAAAATTGTAGATGTACACTGCCTTGACCCTATATTCGGTGGGCTTGTCTTTTTGAGCTGAGGCTTCGGGCGAAGCAAACAACAAGAACGTCAACCCAAGCGCCGCCATGGGGGCAAGCAAGTTCCGCCAGCAGCCATAGCGCTTCGTGCGCGAAATTCGTCTATGGGCCGTCATGCACACCGGTCATTTCGTCCAGGTGATTTCGCCGTACCCGCTCCGCTTGATGAACACCAGGCCCGTGGGGTCGCCATTTGCTTCGGCGTGGAAAGGTTGCAGCAGGTTGTCGCCGACGATAGACAATCGCACGTGAGGATTCGCCTGCCATGCGAAATGGACGTTGGCCGTGGAGTACGCGCTGACGGCCTCTTCTGGAAGGGAGCTGACGTAACGATATTCAATATCGAGGCTTAGATTTTTGGACAAATCCAGATAAGACTGGACAGCCACTTGATGCTGCGGACTGGATCCCTCAATAATCGGCGCAGTGCCAACCTCTGGCGAATTCGGCGTCTTCTCCAAGCTCACATGCAGGAACGAGTACGAACCCCGCAAGCGCCAGAAACTCGTAGCCTGCCATTCGGGAGCGATCTCCACCCCCTTCGTGTCGCCCAACAGGTCATTGCCGAACTGCGCGGGAAGCAGGAGATGGGTAGGTGGCGGGTTCGTTTCGATAAACTCCGATCCAGTGATGTCCTCGCTGAAAAGGTCGTGATAATGGTTATAGAAAGACGCGATATCGACGTAGACCTTCTTACCGATCAAGCGGCGATAACCGAGTTCGGAGCCGTTGAGTTGCTCCGGCGCAAAGTTCGGATTGGCGTTGAATCGCGCCAAAAAAGGCAAGGGACCGGCAGCGCTCACGAGTCCCAATAAATTGAATTCCCTCTCGGAGTCCGATGGCGTTCTCACTGCGTGCGTGAAGGCCATCCAAAATGATTGCGTCGCAGTGGGAGTCCAGAGGAGACGGGCGGTTGGCTCGAACGCAAGATCCGTATAATTTGTGCGCAGCACCTTGGAGCCCACGGTGAGAGTCAGGCGGTTCGCAACTAACCCGATCTCATCCTGCACGAATGCCGTGTAAAGTTGGTCTGTCCTTTGGCTGGGGGCAAACGTAAGTCCGGAGACGACTTCAGGATCATTGGCTCTGACGATGCGTACTCCCAAACCCCAGCTAAGTTGCTGCCGCCCTGGCAGGCGGTGGCGCTGCAGATAATCGACGTCGAAAGTGTCTCGGAGGTCTTCCAGATTAGGCTCGTGACGGTTCGCCCGGTCGTAATAGGCTTGCACCTGAACGTCATCGCCGTCGCCAAGGACTCGTTTCCAGCGGCCCATGATATTTCCGCCGGATAGGCGTGCAGCCGCGTCCACAATTTCCGAGAAGGGCGGAGTATACATCGTGGGGTTCACGCTCTCCCCGGCGGATTCGTCATAGATATCGCCCTGTAACGTGTAGGCATCACGATCCGTTTTCGCCCAATCCATACGGAAGCCGCCTTGAACATTTCTCCAGCCATCGAAGTCCTGCCCATCCGGGTGATATTCGGGGCTGCGGTTGAAGCCCATGCCGTAGACGCGGTAATCGAGATTCTTGGCAGCGTTGCTGCCGCCATAGCGGGCGTCAAAAAAGCCTCGCTCTTCGTTGCCTCCGCCCGCGCTGACGAGTGTGCCCTGTGTATCCCTACTGTTCTTGGTAATGATATTGATGACGCCATCTACAGCGTTGGGACCCCAGATCGTGCCGCCGGGGCCGCGAATCACCTCGATCCGATCGATATCCTCGAGCATTACGTTTTGCACTTCCCAGTACGTTCCCGCGAATAGAGTGGTGTAAACGGTCCTGCCGTCGATCAGGACGAGAACGGAACGCGATAGCCGGCTTCCGAAGCCTCGGATTCCGATGGACCACTTATTGCCATCGATTCGCGCAACTTCCACGCCGGGAGCCAGCCGCAGCACCTCCGGAATATTCCTAGCACCCGAACGCTGAATATCGTCTTGGGTAATGACATAGATGGCCGCGGGAGTTTGCCAGACCTCGACAGGCTCTTTTGAGGCCGTCGTTACTTCAATGTTGCCGAGTTGTTCGAGAGACAATTGCTTGAGAGGTTCGTTGGATTGGCTGATTTGGGTATTTTGAGACCAAGCCCGAGGGGCTGCTGCGATGAGAAGTGCAACGGTGAGCCGCGTTGTGCGGAATCGAATAAAGTCTCCTTGGGCTGCCGGACGCCTTATTGCCGTGTGAAGGCGGCAATGGCATCCAGCAGGTTTTGTGTAGAACGGCCTTTTATAATCCATCGATCAGCTATGCCAGTGGCTTCGCCGGGCAGCTCGGCTAGGCCGGACAGCATGATAATGGGCATAGCAGAATTCAATTTCTTGATTTCACGGGCGACAGCAAGCCCATTCATCCCAGCCATCCAATAATCGACGACGACCACATCGATTTTCCTGGACTGGAATAGCCGTAAGCCTTCTTCCCCGGTTCGAGCTTCGACGACGTCATATCCTTCGGATTCAAACAAGAGCCTTCGTATTTCGCTGACGTCAGGCTCATCGTCTATGGAAAGGATTGTGGCCAAAGTTTAAAGCGCAGCCTTTTCGGGGTGGGCGGACAAAGACGCTTTTCGTCCTTGCCGAATTACGTCGTGGTCATTCGTGAGTAACATTTGAGGTGTGGCCGGCGGTTGCATGAGGCCCGCCACCTCGCGAATTTTGCCGCGCAGTGACCGACCTCCGTATACCACTCTTATAAGCCCTAAGTCAGTTCAATATTGCACGTTTCGGTCTCAAGAACAGGTCGGTGAGGGTAACGCAGGCTATAGCCTGTCTCCATACGGGGATTCTTGTATTCGAGGTTTCGGTCGAACTTATCCCATCGTGGCTCGTGAGAAGTGAAAAATTCACGCCAGCTACGTTTCCATCGGGCCGCGGTGGTGTTTTTTACGGCCGTTGATTTGCGGTGTAGCGATTACGGCGTCAGGGGCTCGATATGGACAATGGTGCCGCCGTGCTGGTCTCCCAGCCACATGCTGGAGAGAGGACCGGTCTTCTGCACCTCCACATGGCGCACATTCGTTTCATGCGGGAGGAGATATTCGGTCACTTCGCCGGTCTGGACGTTGACGCGAACAGCCCTGTCGCTATCCATTCCGGCGCCCCAAGCGTAAGTCTTGTTGTCGAACTCGGCGTCGTAGGGACGCGTCCAAGGCGTGTTCGCCTTGTAGTCCGTGATTTTCTTCGTTTTAGGATCGAACATCACCACGTCGTTGGCGCTATAACCGCCGCACCAGACGCGATCCTGCGAATCGATATGGCCTCGGCGGCAACCGGTGTCGCCCGGCGGCATGTCAAACCAGACGGTCTTCAGAGTTTTGCCGTCGGTGATCCAAAGTCTGCGGTTCGTGAAGCTCATGCCGATCATGTCGTTCGCGGATGTGGCGACGACATCATAGGCGTTGGCGGAAGGGCTGCCCGGCGGATAAGTCATTTTCGTCCAGGTATTGCTCGCCAGGTCTACCCGCCAGGTTCCGCCCGATTCGTCGGTGCCTTCGGCCACGTTGATCCAGATCTTGCCATCGACTTGCTGGAACGAGGGATCGATCATGGTCAAATGGCCGGCGCCAATTTTGTTGTCGGGCACCGGAGCTTTGAACGTTTCCATCTTCTCTGTCTTGGGGTCGAACCTGACGATCTGCATCTGGGACATGTTGCCGAAGTAGACCCGGCCTTCCCGATCGAAAGCAATCTGCAGGCCGCCCTGAGCATAGGGGCCGGTGCGCGCCAGGGGAACGGGATATTCCACCGCTTTTCCTGTCCGCGGATCGAGCTTGCCGATGAACTGCGAGGTGAAATCGGAATACCAGATGTTGCCTTGCGCGTCGACCGCGGTGTCATGCGGGGCGGCATCCGCGCGCGGCAGGTCGTACGTCGTGTAGATCACCTCCGTCGCTTTGCCCTTGGGCCGCGGCAGCGTCTTGAACGGGTATGGGAACGTATCGGCGGCGCTCAGATTGATCGTGCTGAGATATTTCGCCGTGGCAATCTGCCTCTCGGTCGGCGGCGCCAGCGCGCCATTCATGGGACGCATCCAGGGATGCATTGGCGAAGAGTTATTCGTGTGCATGGACATGCGCTGCACGACTGGCGCCATCTGCTCCGTATCGAAGCGCGAGAACATGATTCGCTGCAGCGTATGGCACGTAACGCAGTTGGCGATCATGCCTTTCTCTTCGTCGCTTCCGGGAATGCTGAGGAACCACTCCGTGTTGGAGAGCTGCAGGGCGAGCTTGGAATTCGTTTTTAGCTTGTTGAGCTGCAAATCCAATTGGGCGGGCTGCGACGTCACTTCCACCGAAGTGCCCGGCAGTTCGTATCCGATGGCGCGAATGCTGATGGCGTATTTGCCATCGTCCATTCTCTCGCGCGGGAAGCTGTAGCGGCCCTGGGCGTCGCTGACCACCCATGTGGTGATCGTGGACCCGGCCTTTTTGGCGCCGACGATCACGCCTTCCATGGGGCCTTCCTCGCTCGACGTTACTTTGCCGGTCAATGCAGCCGAGTGCGACGGGGTTTCCGCCTTCACCAAGGCGACCAACGCTGTTCCGAGCAAGGCCGTTCCCAGCAGGATCCCTGTAAGAAGTTTCGCCCTAG
This sequence comes from uncultured Acidobacteriota bacterium, assembly GCA_963703785.1. Taxonomy (GTDB): domain Bacteria; phylum Acidobacteriota; class Terriglobia; order Acidiferrales; family UBA7541; genus Palsa-189. The sequence goes on from CAVPFR010000018.1 coordinate 102,389, forward strand.
GCATGACAACTCTCCTTCGGTTTGCTTTCAACCCGGGATTCCCTTGTGACTCTGAAGACTGGCGCTATTCTACACCAGTCCTGCCCTCGCGAGGCTGAAGGACCGGTTTCTAAACGATGCGGCCCGCCGGTGCAACGGGCGGGCCGCAGTCTCTTCCCCTGGGCGCAATTGTTGCCAACTGGCCTGAAACGGTCCTCTTAGAAAAGCAGCTTGAGGCCGAGCTGAATTTCACGAGCGGCGCCGCTGCCGAGCGCGGGGTTTGTGTTCGCCACATCCGGTGTTTCGCATGCGCAGCCGAATTGTCCCGTCGAAGAAGGATCATTTGATCCCGAGACTAGGTTTGGGTTGGCGTAATTCTTAAGATTAAGAATGTTAAAGAATTCGGCTCGGAACTGGGCCGTGAGGCGTTCCTTGAAAGTCCAATTCTTGAAAACGGAGAGGTCCCAGTTGTGGTAGCCCGAATCATAGAACATGTTCTTGGCCATCGTGCCGAACTGCCCGAGCGCCGGCGCAATCAAGACCGAATTCCCCACTGCGTAGCACCCATCGGCCAAGGTGGCCAGCCCGCCAGAGGAGTTAAATGCTTGCGTGCAAGCAGCAGGCATGGAAGGGTCGCCTGCCTTATAGAAGGGAATCGGATTGGGACCTGCCTTGAAGTCGCTGTGATTGCCAAAAAAGTCCCAACGGTCCACGAACTGACCTGTACGGCTGGGATCGTTGGCGGTATCCACGACATTCCAGGGCAGCCCCGATTGAATCACGATCGCTGAACTTAAGGTCCATCCCTGGAGCATTTGGCCCGGGGATTTCAGGCCGGGGATGTTATAGGTCAGCGTAAGGCCGAAGTGATGACGAATATCAAATTGCGCCGCGCCGTAATCGCCCAACGGATTCAGGCTGTTCTGCGCGACGCTCGAATGGAAGTCGCTCCCCTGCAGGTCCGACAGAGCGTGGCTATAGGTATAGCCGGCGTTGAAAGCCAGATTGTGAAAGGTGCGTGTTGAGAGCGAAAGTTGGAGGCCGTTGTAATAGGAGATATCCGAATCCGTGAGCTCCGTGATGCCAAAGAGATATGGGAATTTCGAAAAATACGGAAGGTCCTGAGGCAACTCGCAGTGCGTTGTGCCGCAGGAGCCCACAGCCAATTCTGCAGGAGCGTTGTTATTGAGCTGGTTCAGGTTTATCAATCCCGGCAGACGGGTGCCGTGATTGCCGACGTAGTTTGCTTTGACGGAGAGGTTGGACGAGAAGGAATGTTCGATGCCCAAATTCCAACCGTAGACGCGCGGAGACGGCAAATTGGGCGGGGTGAACAAAATGCTGCACGGCGACGGATTTGTCTTGGGCGCGCCCGGTGCTACGGGAGCGATGGGAGCGATGCCATCGCCGCAGACAAAGCTGCTGGCCCCGCTTGCGGGAAGTACCTGTGCGGGCGGCGGATTCCAATTGAGCAGGTTGGCAGGAATGGTTGCGGTGGCCGAGCCGACGCCGTTCGTTGGGTCTAGCGGAGCCGTAACCGCGCCATTCGCCGCATAGAGGGAGTAAGCGGTAGGAATCGCAGTGATGCCGGAGGCCCTTCCGGCCCCGCCCTTGCTGTTCGCCAACTGGTCGATAATTATATTGGTGTAGTAGACCCCGGCGCCGACGTGCACCACCGTTGTTCCCTTGCCGCTGACGTCCCAGGCTACACCGACGCGCGGAGAAAAATCTTTCTTATCCGCATTGTACGGGCTGTTAACATTCACGCCCACCTGCTGAAACCCAACGGTAGGATCCCAAGTGCCGATCAGGTTGTTTTGCTCACCCAGGGGAGTGAAGTACTCGTAACGCAACCCCAGGTCCACGGTGAGGCGCGGTCTGACGCGCCAGGTATCCTCGAAGAAACCGGAATAGCCCGACTGACGGAAGTTGCGAGCCGGGGAACCTTGGAGAATCTGAGCTTGAGTGGGCATGCCGGCCAGGTAAGCCTCCAGCCCGGTAGGACTGGCTATCGTGCCAAGCGTTCCGGTTATGGGTTGTTTCGAGCCGCCATTGAACGCAAAATTTCCTCTACCATTGGATAGTTCGGCAAAGAAAGCTCTGAGCGTCAGAATTTCGCCGCCGAATTGGAAGTCGTGGTTGCCGTGCAAAAAGGAGACATGATCGACGACGTCATAATCATTTCCCGGTCCACTGACTTTGGGCGCCCTGGAATCACCTCCGACTGCGGTAAGCCCTTTAACAGAGATCAACGGAAAGCCCTGCAAGTTCGAAGCGGTGACGCCGGTATTGATGCCATAACTTGAGACGGGGGTCTGATAGTCGGCCGTGTTGTCGATGCGATCGAAAAGATTCCAGCCAAAGCGGAGATCGTTCACCCAATTGGAGTTGGGCGTCCAGGTCCAGCTCGTAGTGAGAAACGAGGAGGTCATGTTTCCGAGCGACCGGAAGTAGGGCTGAGTGCGGACCGCATCCTCGCCAAGACCATTGCCCTCGCCGCGGTAGTAGGAGCCGCTGAGGGCATGGTGATCGCTGAGGTGGTAATCGAGTTTGCCGACACCGTTATTGATGGCGAAAATATACGGAAACCCCTGGGAGACGGCGCCGTTGGTTCCAGAGTTGGCCCCGTACTGTGGCAAGAGGCTCACGCTGAGAGGGTTAAGTGGGATTCCCGCACCGGCCAAAGCTGCCTCGGCGGCAGGAATGCTTACAGTCGGATCCGACGTTAGCGCCGTAGTCGGTATGGTTTCTGAGAACGCAGTGCCTACGTTGTACGTTTGCCGTTCGAAGGCGCCGAAGTAGAAGAGCTTGTTCTTCAGAATAGGCCCGCCTACGGAAGCTCCATATTGTTCCAGCTCAAGGGGTTCGGGTGGAGTATTAGACGGCGGATTGATAAAGTCCCGGGCATCCCAGGCGCCATCGCGTCCAAACGCAAAGGCCGCGCCGTGGATGGAGTTCGTGCCGGACTTGATGCCAATATTGATGACGGCGCCGGGCCGGCGGCCAAATTCGGCAGGGGCATTTGTTTGGACGTTGAGTTCCTGGATGGCATCGGCGGGCAGGATGGTGGCCGCGTCCCCGAAAGGCAGGGTTGTGTTGGTGATGCTCTGCCCGCTGTATGGGTCATTCCCATCGAGTCCTTCGTATACGTAGTTGTTATCCTGCGGTTGCAGGCCATTCGTGCTGGTCGTCAGGGTTCCGCCGCCGGGCGAGGCTACCACGCCGACTTGAAGCGTCAGCAGATTATTAAAGTTGCGGCCGTTCATAGGCAGATTGCTGATCGCTTGCGCCTCGAGCGTGTTGCTGACGACGGCGTTGGTGGTGTTTATCAAGGGGGCCGCCGCGGTGACTTCGACAGTTTGAGTCACTTGGCCTGGCGTCAACTGGGCGTCGACTTGGCCCGCCTGGCCGACTCCTATGACGATGTTTTGCCGCTCGAAGGCCTGAAAGCCCATGTCGGACACGCGCACGCTATAGGTGCCCGGAGTCAAGTCAGGCGCGGAGTATTCGCCGGACTGGTTAGTCGTCAAGGCGCGTGCCACTCCGGTTCCAGTGTTTGTCACCGTCACCATGGCGCCGGCGATCACGCCCCCCGTTTGGTCGGTAACCGTGCCCAGGATACGGCCGGTATTGACCTGCGAAAGCAGGAGCGGAGCGCAAACGAGAGTGACAAGAATGGCGGCTCCGAACACACGCAGCCAACCCGCTGATTTTTTATTTTGCGATTTCCTGCCTGAGAAAGTGGCCGACATACCCCCCCCTAGCCTCAGTGGCAGTCAGTTTTTAAATGTGAGCCCGCAGTAAATTGTCCGTGTCTATATCATTTGGACGAAAGGGAGTCAATCACCAAAAAAGAGAGACCTGTAAGCGAGGAGGACGCGCGGGTGGAACGATTCCGCGGGAACACGCCAAGCTTCACATTCTACTAAGCAGGCTGATAATCCTCCGCTCACTTCGCCCGTAACCGTCTGTTTCTTCGCTTCACGCAGTTGCCGAGGAGGAGGACCATGGGAATTTCGACGACAGTCTTCTGCGAACGCGTGTCTTTCACGGTGAGGAAGGCGCTGCGCCGGTTCAGTGCGACGAAGATCCTGCTGGGGATCGTGTCCGCACTGTTCTTCTGCGCCGGATGGGAAATTCTGAACGCGCAAAATTCGTCTGCCTGAGCGCTTGGGGGCCGCGTGACTTCTCAGGAAGGGCGTGCTGGTAAGCGCAAAGCGGGCGGCGCCGCCTCCTTGGTCGGTGACCACGCTTAAAATCCGGCCATAATTGCGCTGCGACCACGCGGGGACCACCAAGGCTAGAACCGTCGCCAGCAACGCGACGACGGTAGGGCGCTCCTTTTTCCCTTGACAGCCCCCAAGGCCCTGGGATAAACGCTTGGGTAGTTTTTGGGGTCTCTTAGAGCATTTAGCGCTTAAGTTTGAAGACCGACGGGGGTGTTCTTTTGATCTGTTACATACGTTCATGGAAAAGTGTGAAGCGAGCCGTTGCGCTGCCGGGCATCGCAATCGCGTTGCTTTTTGTTTGCGCCAATCTGTTTTCACAAACGAATCAAGGCTCGATTCAAGGCGCAGTGCTCGACCAGACCGGCGGGGCCATTGCGGGCGCCACGGTAACAGTAACCGACGTGGCCCGCGGTATCTCGCGCGCGTTGACCACCGATGGCGCCGGACAGTACATCGCCAACGATTTGAACCCCGGCACGTTCACAGTGCGGGCGGAAGCGAAGGGCTTTCAGGCGCTGGAGCACAGCGGAGTGCTGGTGGAGGTTGGGCAAACCGTTCGTGTGGACCTGACTGTGCAGCCCGGCGAACAGACCCAGACGGTTACCGTCACCGGCGAAGTCCCCGCGATCAATACCGCCGACGCTACTTCGGGCGGAACGGTGAGCAACCAATCGATCAACGCGCTGCCTTTGAACGGCCGCAACTTCGAGCGCTTGATCCAGTTGCGCCCGGGAGTCGTTACCTCTGTAGGAGCGGGCTCAGGTACGGCTGTAACGAATGGCTTACGCGGAACGGCGAACATGTTCCGCATGGAAGGCATCGCCGGGATCGCCCATACCGTGGGTTCCAGCCTTTTGAATAACGCCTACCGCGGGGGCGATACAAGTTCTCTGGTGCCCATCGATGCGATCCAGGAGTTCAGCTCCGAGCAGAATCCCAAGGCCGAGTATGGCTGGAAGGACGGCTCGGTTGTAAACGTGGGCATCAAGTCCGGGACGAACAGCATTCACGGCACAGCCTACGCATTTGGGCGCGATGCCAGCGCGACCGATGCCAGCAATTTCTTCACCAATAGCGTCACACCGGCGAGCCTGGAGCAGTTCGGCGCGACGGCAGGCGGACCGGTATTAAAAGACAAGTTGTTCTGGTTCGCCTCTTTCGAAGGCTTGCGCTCGACCGTGGGCCAAACCGCGACGACGGTTATCCCTTCGGACGTGGCCATGTCCGCGGCGGTCGATCCACCAATAATTTGAGTTCGGTGAACGCGTGTAACTTCGTAAAGGCAGGGGAGCAAAAATCAACCCCTAAGCGCGCGGCTCGTGGGACTGAATTCCGCGAACTGCACGGTATCGCCCGCTACCTCCACGTTTGAGAACATATTCCCATTCAACTCCTGCGGCTCGAGTACGGCTTGCAACACCTATCGCCCCGGGAATCGACAGCAATCTGCCTCTCAATAATGGGCTCTTCAAGGGTGATTACGTTCTCGGCACTCACAATCACGTAAGCGGCACGTTTTATGAGTCCAAGTCCACCCAATACAGCGCCGGCAGCGCGGTCGTATTCAATTCCGGAACCATCGCTACCCAACTCGCCAAGCAAATCTCTGGAGACTGGACCTGGACTCCGACCTCCTCGATGGTGAACGACTTCCGGCTGGGCTACATCTATGTCGTCAATAACACCATCGATCCGGATACGGCTATTCCCTCGGATCCCTGGCCCCAGGGCTATGGCATGCCCACCGGCGTTACCAATCCGCTCTATTCAGGGCTTCCGCTGATCACCATTGGCAGCTTCAGCCCATTAGGATTCTTGAATGGCCGCCCCAGTCATGGGGGCGCTCAAGGCGACGTCAATCTGGTGGAGACGGTTTCGTACTTGCGTGGCAAGCACGCCTTCAAGGTTGGCTTTGAATTCCTGGATATGGTTTTCGACCTCGACGTATATCCAGCCGCGGAAGGCACGGTCGTCTTTTCGACAACACAAAGTTTCCTGCAAGGCCTGCCCAACAGCGGGTCGATTTATCTTGGTAATCCGCTGGCCGACCAACCGTTCGCATTGGTACTCGGGATTCGTGCAGGATGATTGGCGGGTAACGTCCAGAATTACTTTGAACGCAGGTCTGCGCTACGAGTACTACACACCTCCAATCGAAGTCAGCAACCACATCGGCACGTTTGACCCGAACGTAACCGGGAATACTCCCGCGGTCCAGCAGTTTGGCCCGGGCTTGCCGATTTCTCAATCCTATGACCCTGGCTGGGGCTATTTTTCGCCTCGATTGGGTTTTGCCTGGGATCTGCAGGGCAACGGCAAGACTGTCCTTCGGGCGGCAGGGGGAGCGCTGCGGAACGGTCTCTTCATGGGAACGATGATTCCAACGGCTCCCTGGGGAGCGAACTTCCCCAGTCTTGGCGTCAACAACAGTGGCACTGAGGCGAACCAATTTACCGCCGCGCGGTGCGTTAGGCGCTTGTTCATTGGCTTCGTGCCCGCTCTGGAATTGGAACCTGACGGGACCTGTATTTCCCACCAGCAATACGCCCTATACGTTCGGCGGCCAGAACTACAGCGGTGTCTCTTGTGCCCCTGCTTCACTAAGCACTCAGCACTGCTCCCGTGTGCCAGACCGGAGGGATCGATCCTGATTTCAAACAGGCTTACTCAGCCCAGTGGAACGTGGATATTCAGCGGGCCATCACCAATAACTTGACTCTAGATGTCGCCTACGTCGGCAACCACGGCGCTCAACAAGAGTACTTGTCCGACCTCAACCAGCCGCCAATTGGCACCGGCTGGGATCAGGGAACAATTAACACCTGCCTTGGCGGCGATAAGGCTGCTAACTACAACAACTGCAAGCCCAACAAGGCGGCTGAACGTGCCGCCGGACAGTACTCGCGCTCATTCCCTACCTCAGCAACATTGATATCGCTGGGACCCAGGGCGGCGGCTTATGGTCCAATTACGACGCTTGCAAGCTACCCTGCAAGCGCGCAACTATCACGGGTTGTCGTTCCTAACCGGTTACACCTACTCCCACGCGCTTTCCGTCACGGACGGAAATTCCACCAACAACGGATCGGCTCTGCTCGCGGATAGAAATAACCCGCGCCTAAACTATGGAAACAACTCCAACGATCAGCGCCAACGCCTCACCTTCTCGCCGACCTATCAGATTCCAGGGATGAAGGCTCCCGCGGAAATGCTGCAAGGATGGACGGTGAACGGCATCCTCACCTTGCAAAGCGGGTTGGCCTGGAGCCCCAACGATGCAACCGTAAATGACTGGCTGGGGACCGGCGAAAACACCAACAGCGGCATCGGCGCCGGAACCACGCAGTTCTGGAATTACAGCGGACCTCGCTCCGCCTTTGATAATACCGGTCCAAACCCGATTCCTTGTTACGGCAAGCTGGCGGGCTGCACCACGCTTGCGTCGACTCCCGCTGACGTTCTCGCGGCTTGCATGAGTGCCGCACAGGCTCCCTACGCCGGCAATGCTCAACTCCAACAACTGGCGGTGGCCGCCCTGAACAATGGGGCTTGCTACACCCAAGGCGGGGGTATCTGACGCCCCCAGCCTACGGTACCTTGGGCAACGCAAGCAGGGGCCTCTTCACCGGTCCGAGGTACTACAACGTCGACTTCTCGGTCGCCAAGTTGTGGAAGTTCAAGGAACGGTACAGCGCCCAATTCCGCGTAGAGTTCTTTAACCTCTTCAATCGCGCCGATTTCGCAAATCTCACCGGGACCAGTCTCAACGACCCGACAAAACCCTCAACCTTTGGTCACGCCAACAGTACCCCGGATTCGGCCAATCCAGTACTTGGATCGGGCGGTCCGCGGCACATCCAGTTTGGTTTGAAGCTGGCGTTTTAGCGCTGAGGGAGCGCCAATTTTGGCGAGAGCGGCGGCAGGATTGTTCCCCTGCCGCCGTTTCGTTTTTACCCCTGCCGAGGCGCTAGGCTAATTCGAGTTCGAGCTCTGCTGTTGCGGCTGCGGGGGGATCGCGGTGAGGCGCGGGGCGGCCCACACCGTAGAGTGGTAGCTCTCCTCCATCCTCCAGACGCCATCCCGCAGAAAGTGTACGCGGCTGGCCCAGTATGGCCTGGCGCCATAATCGGCGTGAAGCATCACCGATACCTCGGCGTCGCCAAAGTCCCACACGCGGGAAAACAGAGCTGGCGGCGCGCCCACCATGCGTGGCGCTGCTGGTCCTCTCCCGCCCGCCCCGACCCTCGGCCTCCCGCGTTGCCTTGCGCACCGCCTCCACCACCTCGAGCGCTGGAAGTGACGGTGACGCCGCTGCCCAGGTACTTTGCGCGAAGCGCCGGATCGCCGGAGTCCATCAGCTCCCATGCGCGGATCGCGTCTTTCTCGTTTTGGGTTAAGGCCTTGTAGGGAATCTCGTTACAGGGGTTGTCGCAGGCCACGGGGTAGTTCGGGCGCACGTCGCCAGGCTCGGCGGGGCGCTGCTCGATTTCGGCAATGTGCAGCAGCCGCCAGCCCGCGGGACGCTGCACCCAGAAGTGCGCGGCGTATTTGTTGCCCTGATTATTCTGAACCCAGACGACCTTGCCGTACTTGTGCTCGGTGACTTTGACGTCGCTGGCGTTGGGCACCAGCGACTTGAGCCCGGCCTGGTAGGCATCCTCGCGGAACCACATGATGCCTTCCTTATCGATCCACATCAGCTCCGGATCCAGCATCTTGTCCAGGGCGTGATGATCGCCCTTGTCGAGAGCCGCTACCAATGCGCGATCGGCCTTGAGCACAGGATCGTCGCCGGCGGCGGGCTTGCTTGCTTGCGCGGCCGCTAAACCTGCGGTTACAGCACAGAGCGCGATTGCGCTCACCAGATAACGCTTCATCTCCCTAGCCTCCTCAATGCAACTTGCGGTCGGGCCGCATTGTACATGCAAAAAAGACCACGCGGGAACTTGCGCGCCCGAGGCGGGTGGGTCAGTCTCCGAGGGCCGAACTTCTCGATCCCGTCGGAAAAGGCCCGGCCCGGTTGTCAGGCTCAAAGGGCAATCCTCGGATTTCCACATCTTGGCAACTGTTCGGACGGGCGTTTGGATCGGCGCTCGGATCGGCGTTCGGATCGCGCCGGTAGAGTCGAGTCCTCTCATTTGGCGGTCAGAACTGCCACGTAATCTTCGCGTAGGCGCTGCGCTTGACCTGCGATGAATTGACGCTCTGCAAGAAATTGTTGAACTCTTCGTGGTGGTCTTGGAGCAGATTTTGTCCCACCACGTTCAGTTCGATTTGTTCCGCAAACCTCCAGCTCACCTGCGTATCCACCCGTGTGTAGGAAGGAACAGGTTGTATGGGCAAAGGCCCGACAAAGTAGGCATTTGCATCCCAGCTGAAGCCTCGGGGCAATTCGACGTGGGACCGGAGCTGAGCCTGATGGTTCGGGCTCGAGCCCTCCGTGTTCGCCACACTCACGGTATCTAGGCTGGCGGCATCGGTATGCAGATTCATGTTCAAGAACGAATAACCCGGGCTGAGCGTCCAGCGATGCGTTGCTTTCCAATTTACAGAGGCCTCCACTCCCTGCGTCGTCCCGGACATTTGGTTGCCCAACACGAGGGGGAGAATGAGCACGGGTGCACCAGAACTCGAGTCGAAAAACGAGGGAGCCGGATCCAGGCTCTCCAGCCCGTGATAGGTATTGAAAAACACCGCCACATCAAGAGAAAGACTGTCCGTGGGCTGCGCTCGATAACCCAGCTCATAGGCGAGGACGTGCTCAGACTTCATATTTGGGTTGCCGAGCAGGGCGACTTCAGCAGGCCCGGGCAATGCCGCGAGTGCGGCGTCCAGTCCAATATCTCGTCGCGTAGGAGTGCGGCTGGCGCGCGAAACGGCGGCCCAGAAGGTGCGGCGGTTACTCGGAGTCCAGGCCAATCGAGCGCTCGGGTCGTAATCGAAACCGGTAAAATAATCGTTCTCGAATTTCGATCCTACGTACAAGCCCAGGCGGTCGGACACGAGTGTTATTTGATCTTGTACAAATAGGTTGAAGAGATCACCCGCAAAGTGGGCTGGAAGAAAGGCCTGGTCGATCGTGCCGGCCGTTTGATCCGCAATATGGCGATACCCTAGGCCCCAAATAAGATCCTGACGGGCATTCAGGAAGATGTGGTTTTGAAAGTCGAGATCAAACGTATTGCGGAGGTCGTCGGCTTCCGGACCGTCTCGATCGTAATTGTCGAAATATAGCTGCAGTGTGACGTCGCGGCGGCTTGAAAAGATGTGACTCCAGCGGCCCAGTACGTTTCCTCCCGACAGTATGGCGAGACCTTGTACGTTTAGGTTCTGAGGAGGAGAGAGAATGGAATGCACGAAGACTGAGCCTTCCCTTCCGTCGTAGACGTCTCCTTCAACTATCAGCGAATCTTTCGGAGACAGCTTTGTATCCACACGAACACCACCGTGGAACAAATGCCAGCTATCCTCCCCGTTCTGGCCGTTTAAATCAGGGAGGTGGTCGTCATTGAGGTACTTTGCGAAGACTCGATAGCTACTGTCTTCCTTGATTTTTCCGCCGTACTGTACGGTGCCAAACCCTTGCGCCAGTGTGCCCCCGCCTCCCGTCAGCAAGCCGCCCCGCGTCTCCGCGGCCCTCTTGGTAATAATGCTGATTACGCCGTTCACCGCATTGGCGCCCCATACTGTTCCGCCCGGCCCGCGAATCACTTCGATGCGCTCAATGTCCTCGAGCGGCACGTCCAGCGTTTCCCAATAGACTCCGCCGAAAAGCGGCGTATAGACAGCTCGGCCATCGACCAAAACCAACAGTTTGTTGGCGAATTGTAAATTGAAACCTCGCGCCGATATGGCCCACGTATTCGCATTGATCTGAGCCACGTCCAGGCCGGGGACCATGCGCAACAGATCGGGAATGCTCATCGCTCCAGAGCGCCGGATATCCTCCTGCGTGATGACGAAAATTGCGCTGGGCACCTGGGATAGCTTCTGTTCTTTCTTCGAAGCCGACGTCACCTGTATGTTCATCAGGTCTTCCATGCTCAATGCCGCCAGGCCACCCTGTTTTTCTTGGGACCATGAAGGGATCGCCATGAGGAGGGCAATAGCGAAACCAAGGTGGATATGCTTCAGGACCTTACCGATTTGGGGCTTGAATGCTTCTAGCGCGGCGCGATCTGCGCTATGGATTGATTTCGTCCGTAAATCCACGATACAACCTTTCTCTCGGATACTCGTTCCGAGTCATAGATCTTCGCAGTGCTCTTCCCAGCGTGGTTTCCAGCAGGAGGGCCAAATTACAAACGGACCTCTAGCAAACGATTCGCCACACTAGACTCTTCAGCGATATTCGTCGGAAGGGGGACTAACCCGAAGTCATCACAACGTCAGAATTGCGACCCAAGAAGGCACTGGAGGGGGGATGCACGACAAAGTGCCAGTACGAATTCTGCTCTATCTTTGGAGACGATTGCGCGGCGATGAACTCACTCGTGCCTTATCATGCAAGGCCGAACTTCCGAGTTACGGCGCACTCGGCAGTGCAACGATGCTGCGGAGCGCTGGGAGAGCTGGATCCCAGCGGACCTTGTGTTCGCGTTTCGCTTGGAGTAACTTCCTGGCCCGCCGAGAATTTGCCTCTCACACAGCGGAGTTCTTCTCGGGGCTGGCAGCTTGGAGAGGAGAGTGCACATGGCAAAAATTCTGAAGTTTGGCCTGAAGCGTGGACGGCTCCTGCTGCCCGCAACCTGCCTCGCCCTTCTTTTTGCCGCGGGCGTCGCGGTATGGCCGCAGACCCCCGCGCCCGCGTTCAACCTCACCTTGGCCGGGCAATCGATGATTCGATCCGATTTCCGCGTTCACACGCCCGCCGAGGTTGCCACCATATCGCCATTGCTCACCGGCGACGTCATCTTCACCAATTTCGAAGCCACGGTGGTGGAAAAAGGCCAGTCGCTGCACGACGGCAGGTTCCTCTCGCCGCCCGAAGCGCTCGACGCGCTGAAGGCGCTGGGCTTCAATCTGCTGGCGCTTTCCGATAATCATTCGTTCGATCTGAAGGTCTCCGGCGTTCAGAACACCCTGCGCGAGGTGAAAAGCCGCAACATCGCTCACGCCGGGATTGGCAACAACGTGGCGGAAGCCGTCGCTCCCGGTTATCTGCACACGCCGAAGGGCACGGTTGCGCTGGTGGCCATGGCCTCGGGCCTGATCGCGGAGGGAGGATCGGCCACGGCGACTCGTCCGGGCGTGAATGAGCTGCGCGTCGAAGCCGGAGGCAAGCCAAACGAATCCACGACTTTGCTCCCTCCCGAACCGGGCAACGAACCGAACGCGGAAGACAAGCAGCGCATTCTTCAGAGCATCCGCGAAGCGCGGCAGCATGCCGACCTGGTGATCGTGTACGAACACAATCACGTCTTTCTGAACCGCCCGTTCACTGCGCTTCTCCTCGAAGAGCTGCCGGAACGGCTGGCTCCCGCGGACTGGCTCAAAAAGTGGACGCACGAAGAGATCGATGCCGGCGCGGACATCATCGTGATGCATGGCATGCCTCTGCTGCACGGCGTGGAGATCTATCGCAACCGGCCGATCTTTTACGATCTGGGCAACTTCATTTTTAACGTGCCCCCAACGGATATTCAGCTCGACGAACCCATCACCTGGGAAAGCGTGGTCGCGCATGTGCAGTTCCAGGGGAAAAATCTGCAATCGATCGCCTTCCAGCCCATCGCCCTGAATAAAATTGGCCAAGGCGAGCCCGACACCCAGGACGAGCACACCAATAATCTCTTTCTGCAAACTCGCGGCTTGCCCAAGCCGGCCACGGGCGATCAAGCTCGTTATATCCTGGAGCGCCTGGCGGACGCCTCACGGCCCTTCGGCACAACGGTGGCGATCAAAGGCGATACCGCGGAGATCAAGCTGAAGCACGGAAACTAGGACGACGCGGCACGCATCGCATTCGGCTCCTGAGCGCCGCGATCACCGCAACTTTCTCTCACCGCAGCTTCATCACGAATACGGCCAGCCGGCCGATCTCTTTTTCCACTTGCTCGCCCGAGAGGTGCAGTCTTTGCGGCGAGACGAGCTCCTTCACGATTTCCATGAAGCTGTGGCGTTCGATCCGAAAGCCGAGATCCTCGAAGAATACTCGGGCGGCATCCTCGTTCTCAAAATAGTTCTTGGCCACGTCGATTCCCGTCATGCGCTCGATGCGCGCGAATTGCTCCCGCCTTCTTTCTCCGGATAATCCAAAGGCGCTCTGGGGCCGAAGGGAAAGATCGGGCGTTATCCACATGCCTCCGAAGAGGCGCAGCAATTCTTGAACATTCCTGGCCACGATTGTTTTTTCTTCAAACGTCAGATAGCGCAGCAATCCTTCGTTCACCACCGCGATGGGCTTTTTGCGAAACGGCTTCACAGCCGAAAGAAGATCGCTCATGACCAGCGCATTCCCAGCGTTCAAATGCACGTTGGGGTAGCGCGGAATTTTCGACTGCTTGACGAGTTCCTCGAAAATGGAACGTTTTTCGCTCGTCACGCCCGGCAAATCCATCTCGGAGTACTCGACGGAAGAGTCCCGCGCCATGGCCAGGCTGCGCGGAGAAAATCCCGCGGCGATCTCCAGAATCTGCCTGGCGTTTTGTTCCTTGAGTAGACGGTTCACCAGCTTGAAGCGCGCCTCGAAAATGGGCGTGATGTCCGGCTGCACCAATTGGTCCAGCTCTTGAAGCTCCGCCGCGGACCTGGTGCGCCGCATGATTTTCTGGAGTTCGTCGAAGATTTCGGAGGAAAAAGGAATGTCCGAGAGGGTGCGGCGATAAGCCACGCGCCACGCGGTTACGCTCACCCTCTCGTGGGAACTTTCTTGCTTTTCGGGGCTCGGACCTAGGGTGCTATCCATCGCCTTCGACTATTGCATATCTCGGCGTACTTACAAGTGTGGCGGCGTGGAACCAGGCGCTACCGCGCAAGCGGTAGCGCCTCAGTTCCGATATAGCAGGCGTCTCGAGATTAGAAAAACTAGCCCTTGAGTTGTCCTTGAAGAACCTCGCCCCGCAGCGGAATCAACTGGAACCGCGCCGCGGCGGCGGGGCGTAGCTCGACGGTACTCTGAACGCGAGTCTCCCGCTCGGGCAGGACGTTTTCGGTTTGGACGGGCCCCGAACGCACGTTCTCGATGCGGACGCCGAGCGCCCGCTCCAATTGCTGCAGGTCCCCGCGCTCGCTTCGCGTGAAAAGCGTGGAAGCACAGCCACGCTTGCCCAACCGCCCGGTGCGCCCGACGCGATGGATGAAGCTCTCGGCCGCCTCCGGCAGATCGTAGTTGATGACGTGAACAATCTCCTCGACGTGGATACCCCGGGAAGCCAGGTCGGTTGCCACCAGCACGCGATAGCGCCCTTGCTGGAATCCGGTGAGCGCCGTCGTCCGTTGCGACTGAGATCGGTTCCCGTGGATCACGGCTGCCGCTAAGCCGTCATGGTTCAGCGCCTTGGCCAGCTTGTCCGCTCCGCGCTTGGTGCGCACGAAGACCAGGCAGCGGCCCGTTTCCTTGATCAACAGGCGGCGAAGCACTTCCAGCTTATGTTCAGGGATCACCTCGAAGGCCTGCAGGCGCACATTCTCTACTGGCTTGGTAGTGGACCCCAAGGCGATCCGTACGGGGTTCTTCATGTAATCCGCGACCAGGCGTACGATCTCGCCTTCCAGCGTCGCCGAAAAACACATGGTCTGCCGCTGTTTGGGCAGAACTGCTGCAATGCGGCGAATGGCGGGAAGAAATCCGATGTCGAGCATGCGGTCGGCTTCGTCCAGCACCAGAATCCGCAGCGAGCGGAAATCAATGGCCTTGCGATCGAGAAAGTCCTCCATGCGTCCTGGGGTCGCCACCACGAGACGAGCTCCCCGGCGCAGCGCCGCAAGCTGCGGACCTTCCGACAAGCCCCCTACCACCACGGCCGCCGGTGAAAGTTGCCGGCCGCGCAACACGTCATACTGCTGGGCCACTTGCATCGCGAGTTCGCGCGTAGGCACCAGCACCAGCGCTGTCACTCCAGGAGTCTTGTCTCGCAGGAGCTGTTCCATCACGGGAATCAGGAAAGCCAGCGTCTTGCCGGTTCCCGTCTGCGCCGTGGCCAATACATCCTCGCCCGCGATTGCGTGCGGTATCGTCGCCGCTTGCACTGGCGTCGGCGTCACGAAACTGGCGGCCGACAATCGCCCTTTAACATACGAAGAAATCTGTGATTCTGAAAAACTCTCCACTCTTTTGTCTTTTCTCTGGCCCCAACGATTGCAGCGCGCACACAGGTTCGCAGGCGCGGAACGAAACGACTATGGCCAGCTTGAATTTAAGATAAGCCGAAGATTTACGGGAAGAACCGCAGGCGGGTATTGTCAGATCGACTCTTTAACCAACCGCACGTCACAACCGTCGCATCAATGGCTGGACACATAGTACCAGATTCCGGCCCTGTCGCCGAGGGAATACTGGGGAGGTTGCCCTAAAACAAACGATAGAGGCATAAGGGCATACGGCCAAATTCCGCGAACCAAAACCCCTCAGGGCTGCTCCCGAAACGTTCCTAATGAGGCTCGGATAGCCGCTGGGGCCACTCCCCATGGCATTTCTTCTATTCAAAAACAAGGCGCCGCCTTGTAGAAAAGAAGATAAACTTTGCACGGAATCTGGCAGCCCAGACGAACCAGCCTGCCTTCCTCATTGATAAGGAGAGATGCCGTCATGAGACATTGGTTTCCCGTAATCATTGTTCTGGCCCTTGGGGTCGTGAATGCCACCAGCGCTCGCGCCCAGGACGAAATCACCTTCCTCGCGCCTGGCATCATGCAGGAGCCGATCGAGCAGCTCATCAAGGCATTCGAAGCTAAGACCGGCCACAAGGTCAAAGCGACGTTCGGCGGCGAGGATTCGACCAAGCAGCAGATCATCAAAGGCGAGGCCTTCGATGTGCCGGCGCTGGAATCCACCGGGAAAACGCCCTTGGCTGACGTGATCGCTTCGGGCAACGTGCTCGCCGATAGCGCCACGCCCATCGCTAAGATTCCGGTTGGCGTTGCCGTGCGCAAGGGCGCGCCCAAACCAGACATATCCACGCCCGAGGCCGTGAAGCGCATGCTCCTCGATGCCAAGTCGATTGCCTATCCGGACCTGGCTGCCCTCCCGGCTTCGGGAATCAGCGTGAACGACACGATTAAGAAGCTGGGCCTTCTCGAGCAGATGCAGCCGAAAACCAAATTCGGACGTGGCGGCCCCGGTTCGATGACCATGGTGGCCAACGGCGAGGTTGAGATTGGCTTCACTTTTCTTCCCGGCATGACCAACCCCGGCATCGACATTGTCGGGACTCTGCCGGCTGAAATTTCTCCACCGACGGTTGTAATGGGCTTTGTCTCTGCGCACGCGAAGGACCCCGCAGCCGCCAAAGAATTCCTCATGTATCTCGCCTCGCACGACGCAGATCAGGCATACATAGCGGACAAGATGCAACCGGGCCGCTGAGGTTCGTGCTCAAATGAGGAAAGCCCCGTCCTTGCGACCGGCAAGGATCAGGAGCATCTCCTCCTCAGCTTCCTGATGATCGGCTTCCCGATGAAATGATTAGTCTGGCGCTTTCAATCGCGGCATCGCCCGAGTGCGCGGCCGCGGCTGCTTAGCCGCGCCGATTGGCGCCGTGTAGGAAACAGTGAACCGGCGTGCGATCTCCTCGGGACTCATTTTGGCGATGTGTCGATTGATGAGCAGACGCCTGCGCGTATCTTCGTTGGTCACGTTAACACCCCTCCACACCCGAACCTTGTGCCAACGATACGCGCACCGTTGCGCGCCGTCAATGCATTCTGTCAATGAACCCGGCGATTCGGGAGGATGGCCGAGGGTAACGGCGAAGGAGGCCCTATCGGCGGGCGACATCAATCTCCTTAGGGGCGGGTTGCCCTGCGCGGATTCGGACGGATGGCCCGAGGATAACTTCTGGTTTGCCGACGATTCGTCAGCAACCGTATGGCGAAACAGGGGCCTTTGATCGGTTTTGTTCGGATCGCGGCTTGTCCGCTTGACAATCGCCAGCTATATGTATATACATGTAGTGTGAAAGAGGAAAGACTGGCCTCCCACGCACTTTTTGAAATACCCTGCGCATGTCAGAACCTGCGTCGGCTCACGCGGATCGTCACGCGGATCTATGACCAAGAACTGCGAAAGGCTGGACTGGAAATCACGCAGTTCGGCCTGCTCACAGCACTGGCCACCGCGGGGGAAGCCAATCAAAAACGGCTAAGCGCGGGTTTCGCTATGGATAGCACCACGCTGACGCGGACGTTAGGTCTGCTGGTTAAAGCGGGTTGGGTCCAGGTTAAGCGCGGAAAAGACAGGCGGGAGCGACTGTTTAGCTTGACCCGGGCTGGGAACCGGCAGCTGGCAGAGGCTCAACCGCATTGGGAGTCGGCCGAACAAAGACTGCGACGAAGACTTGGAGATGTGGGCTGGAAGAGCATGAAGGAATCGGTTTGGCGAAGCACGAAAGCAGCGGCGGAGGCGTGACTTTTTTGTTACCACATAGATGCATATACATCTAATGGTGCGAAGGTGCGAAAGGACCGAAAGGTCCACAGGATATCCAGGCCGAATTACGGCAGGACGAATTACGGAAGGAAAGGATCAACAATGTCATCTGCAGCTTTATTCGGAATCAGCGTAGCAATCAGCTTTATCGCGTGGGGAGCAGTGGCTTGGGAGTATCTTTGGCCGGCGCTGAAAGAGCGTACCAGCACCGAAGCCCTGAAGCGCATTCTGCTGCTGCATGGATTCAGGTTCTTGGGGCTGGCGTTCCTGGTGCCGGGTGTTGTGTCTGCTGAGTTGCCCGCTTCATTTGCCCGACCAGCAGCCTACGGTGACCTGACGACCGCAATCCTGGCGTTGCTCGCTCTGGCCAGTCTGGGGACCATCACGGGAACAGTGCTCACCTGGGCCTTCAATCTCATCGGAACCGCGGACCTGCTATTTGCCTTTTACCGGGGAAACCGAATATCACTACCCGACACGCCGGGCTTGTTAGGCGCCGGCTTTTTCATCCTGACTGCGTTCGTGCCTCTGCTTCTCATAACCCATGGCTTGGCGTTCCGAATACTGCTACGAAGCAAGGCTCTCATGCCGTCAGCGCACAAAGTACGTGCCGCTTGATTTCCTACGGCTGGCTATGAGCGCGGCAAGGGCATTACGGGCAATCCGGAAGTTATCCGTCACCTAGACCGGATAGGGCCTCATAAACGGTCTTCTCGGACGCTGGCCCACTCGAGAACCAATCCGCTTTACTGACGGTGTAAAACGAGCATCCGGCCAGGATGCTCGTCCCGAGCGACAAACGGGAGCGAGGGATCTCTCCACTGCGGCATACGGCGGGATAACGCCCCGCCCTTTACTTGTGCGGTAAAATAGAGGGATGCTCGACTCATGTAGCGGGGCGTTGTTTGCCCCGAAGTCCGATGCTGCTGTTCGCCCCGCGATCTGGCAACGCGCCGCGATCTGGCACCGCCCCAGGATCTTGCGTCGGTTGGTCCCGCCGTGGGGCGGCGCCTCTCGTCACACCTGAGCCCCGCCTTCGCGCGGTTTCAGGCTCAAATCAGAGTTAAGTGTCATGGAATGATACTCTTGCACTACGATGAACAACAACTCCTTTGGAATGATACTCTTGTCAAAAAAGGTGGGGGGGAGGGGGTGCTATGGCGCAATTCTCGTGCCATTCGTCTCCTTTCGCGGCCCTTCCGGGAGTTCCTGCGGGCCAGAGACCAACGAAGAACGTGCGCTAGCTCCCGCAACCACAAATCCCATACGCAAGGCATTCGGGCAAGGACTGCCCCAATTATGAAAATTGCAGATTTCGAGCAGCGCATCGAAGCGGCTGTATTGGTCGCCGACGGCGCCATGGGCTCCATGCTGTTCGAGGCCGTCGGGCCGCAGCGCAGCTTCGAGGAGCTGAACGCGTCGCAACCGGAGGCGGTGTTTCGCGTTCACCAAGCCTACATCCAGGCCGGCGCGCAGATTATCGAGACGAATACTTTCGGCGCCAATCGCTCCAAGCTCGCGGCGCTGGGCCTCGCCGATCAGGTCACCAAGATCAATCATCGCGGCGTAAAGATCGCCCGCGAAGCACGGGAAGCCGCGCCCCATGAGGTGCTGATCGCCGGCTCTATTGGGCCGCTGGCCATCGCTCCGGAGATGACGGAGACGCCGCGCGAAGAGATGCTGGAAATTTATCGCGAGCAGGCGCAGGCGCTGGAGGAGCGCGGCGTGGATCTCTTCGTATTGGAGACTTTCTCCAATATCGAGATGCTGCTGGCGGCGATTGACGCGGTGCGCTCGTTTTCCGCGCTTCCCATCGTTGCGCAGCTGACCTTTTCGGAAGAGGGCACCACGCTCGGCGGCACGCGTCCAGCCGACGCGTCGGCGCGGTTGGCGCAGAAAAATGTGCAGGTCATCGGCGTGAATTGCACGCTGGGGCCGCAGTCGCTTCTATCGATTCTGGAGGGATTCGCGGGAGGACGCCGCGCGCTTTCCGCCATGCCCAATGTGGGTTTTCCGCAGCGCGTGGGGGACCGCACGATCTATCCACGTTCGTCACCCGAATATTTCGCGCTTTTTGCGCGCGATGCGGCGGCCATGGGAGCGCGGGTCTTGGGAGGTTGCTGCGGCACCACGCCGGAGCACGTTCGCGCCATGGCCGGGGCGGTTCGCGGCCTGAAGCCGGCGCATGCGGTGCAAGCACATCCCGTATCCGTTGCCGCGCAGCCCGAGAGAGCGCGCGTCGCAACGCGAGATCCCGAGAGCGGTTTATGGCGCAAGCTCAAGGCCAGCGAATTTTGCGTTTCGGTGGAGATCGATCCGCCCAAGGGCATTTCGCTCGAGCGCATCTTCGAGCAGGTGGACAAGATCGTTTCGAGCGGCTGCGTGGACACCATCGACATCAATAGCGGCACGCTGGCCCGCGTGGGCATGGATGCACTCATGCTGGCGGGAGCCTTGCAGGCGCGCGGAGTGGAAACGGTTCCTCATGTCACCACGCGCGACCAGAATCTCATCGGGCTGCAGGCTGCGCTCCTCGGCGCCTGGAGTATTGGCGGAGTGCGCAACTTCCTGGCCATTACCGGCGATCCGCCTTCGGTGGGCGACCATCCGGAGACGAGCGGGGTCTACGAAGTCGATTCCATAGGACTGGTGAAAGTGGCCTCGCGCTTGAATCAGGGAACCGACTGGGCGGGGAAGGCGCTGGGCGGCGCCACGAACTACACCGTGGGCGTGGCCGTGAACCCTACTGCCGAGGACCTCGACTATGAAATCCAGCGCTTCTTCGCGAAGGTGGAGGCAGGGGCGCATTTCGCCATGACGCAGCCACTATTCGATCCCGAACACTGGCACAATTTCCTGAAGCGCATCGGCGGGCGTTCTCCCATTCCGATTATTGCCGGCATCTGGCCGCTCACCAGCTATAAGCAGGCACTGAGGTTAAATAACGAGGTTCCCGGGATCTTCATACCCGAGCCGGTGCTGAAAGAGATGGAATCGGCGGGAACGGCGGCACGGGACCGGGGTTTCGCACTGGCCCGGCGCATGCTGGCCTGGGCGCGTACCGAGCTGGCCGGGGCCTATTTGATACCGCCGTTTAAAAGATACGAGGAAGTCCTGGAGCTATTTACATGATTTCCCCGATTAACCGCGTATGGTGAATTTCACTCTAGTTTGGTAGAGTGGGTAAGCCAGCGCTCCCCTAAAGGCGGAAGCACAGATCCCGTTCTATAACGCTCCTGTGGAGGAACTTTCATGACGCACAAGTTTTTGTTAATTATTGTCGGCGCCACCGCGCTCATCACTGGTTGCGCCACAAAAGGGTATGTTCGCAAAAACGTGACACCCGTGCAGGACAAACTGAACCAGGTCAGCGACCAGGCCAATAAGACAGATGCCAGCCTGCAGAAGACCCAGCAGGACGTGACCAAGAACACGCAGGCGATCAGCGCTACTGACGAGAAGGCAACAACCGCGGACCGGCGCGCGGGCGATGCCATGAATCGCGCCAATCAAGCCAATGACGCGGCTATGGCAGGGGCTAAGAAGGAGGATAGCGACATCGCCCAGCTTCGCGGAGTCATCTCCAATCTGGACGATTACAAAGTCGCCAATCAGGCCACTGTGCTCTTCAAATTCAACAGCGCCGTGCTTTCCGACGACGATAAGCAGCAGCTCGATCAACTGGCTTCCAATGCCGGTTCGATGAAGCGCTACTTCATCGCTGTCGAGGGTTACACGGATACGATTGGCACCGCCGACTATAACCTGCAATTGAGCAAGCGCCGGGCTGACGCCGTCGTGCTTTACCTGTCGGCGCAGAAAAACGTGCCTTTCTACCAGATTCGCACCATCGGGCTGGGCGACAACAATCCGGTGGATCCCGGCAAGACGGCAGCGGCACGCGCCAAGAACCGCCGAGTAGAAGTGAAGGTCTTCTCGGCCGATTCGGCTCTGACTGCGTCTGGCGGCCGTTAGGGCTGCTAATTCGCGGCGCCAAGCGCAGGCTGGTTTGGCGAACGGGTACGGGAGCGCTAGAAGAAGATGAAACGCTTGCGGCGGGGGCGCGACTGCGCCTTCCCGCCATTAGCGCAGTCGGGCCGTGGTTGGTAAGGGAGATCACGCCCCTCGAACGCCGCGAGCGGGTTATCCTGGAACAAGGACTGCGCCAAAGTCTCTCCCCAGCGTTCGGCGACAGTGTCGCGGGCTTCCTTGAGACGCAGCGGGCGCCGGTCGGTATTGTGCGCGTCGCTGGCAAAAAAATGCACGATCTGCTGGTCTAGCCACTCCTCCACTTTTTGTTTCGCGCCTTCTCCCCATTTTCCAAGCAGCGATTGCGCGGTGACCTGAACGTAGCAGCCTTGCTCGATCCAGCGCAGCAGCCGCTGAGGTTGCAAGCGAATGAGGGCATTGCGCTCAGGGTGAGTGACGATCAAAGAAAGTCCCAGGAGCTGAAGCTGGTGTAAAGCCTCCTCCGCGGTTGGGGGAATGGCGAAATCGGCAAACTCCACGAGCAGATAACGCTTCTGATTGAGCGAGTATTTCGAGGGATCGGGGCGAATATCCCGCAGGTTCTCCATGTTGAGGTGAAAGTCGCAGCCCGTCGCCAGTTGGAGGCGGTCGCCCAGCCGCGCCTGCAATTCGGCGCGCCGCTTTTGGACCAGATCGAAGTCAAAGCGGAAGTTGCCATCGGCGTGGGGCGTGGCCACCACATGCGTGATGCCTTCGGAGATGGCCGTTTCGGCCATCTCCACGGATTCGTCGAGCGATTCCGCGCCATCATCGAGCGCGGGAAGAATGTGGCAATGGATATCGACCATGAAACGGAAAGCATAGCCGAGCGTTCCGAAGCCGACAACCACGCCGGGACGAATTCGCCAACCCCTGGCGGACCTCTCCGTCATCCAACCAGATAAGAACCTTCCGCCCGGCCCGCGGAGGCGCCGGTGCATTCCAGCCGCGTTCATCTGGCATTCGCTCTTATCGCTATCATTGCCGTGGATATGACCGGCTATCGGCGTTACCGATCCGATATGTCCGCTTGGCGAGATGTGCAGCAATCGCTTGCGCGCCTCCATGCCGAACTCGAGCGCGCACCGGCGGCGAGCCTAACCTCCGAGATCGCCGCCGTCCGCTCCGGCCTCGACCGGTACGCAGCGTCGGTACATCGATTTCCGCGCGACCAAGGGAGATTGCAGGCCGCCGAGCGGGGCTTGGCATATCTGGAAATTGCCGCGAACGGCGCACAAGACATTCGCACGTGGAAATCCATGACCGCTTATTCCGAGGTCACCAGATTCTTGCCGCGCAGCTGCGAGGGAGGACGCCTGGCGTTTTCCCCCGACCTCATCGGCGAAGCGTTTGCCGTGGCGGGATCCTCGCTGATTAAAGGCGGCGCCCTCACAACGCCAGATGGCGATGGCGATCGTCGTCAGATGGGATTTTATGGCCCGCTGGATTTGGCCAAAGAGACCGCGGCGTGCCGCCAAGTGGAGCGCACCGCGCCGCAAGTGGCGCCGCAGGCGAACCAGACGGCCGATCCCGTTCATAAGGCCCGACGGAAATATCGCATCGAGGTATCGAACCCAACAGGGTGCCTCATGACGCCCTATTCGGATGACCAGGCCATGCCTCTTCCGCATTCGCAAATCTACGCCTTTCACCTGGACTCCACGCGGGAAGCGCGGCTGGACAAGGTGTTTTGCGATTCGGGTAAGCCGGAGGCGGCCATCGCAATCAGCCTCAATGGGCAGAGCTACGAGCCTGTATGGTTGCTCGATGAATCCGGAATCAATTATGCGACCCAGCTTGTGCCCAGAGCCGCGCTGGTCATGTCCACCGACGGCGTGCCCTGAGTTGCAACGCTGGAGGGAAGCTTTCCTGCCGATGACCCCGGTTTGCCGATGATCCCCGGTTCCCCCGCACGGATTTGAGACCCGCCTGATTCAGCTATAATCTGGAAGCGAGATACCTCGGTTTTCTATGGTCACCTGTCGCGAATGCGAATCTGAAATCAACCAGGCCACGGAAATCTGCCCGCACTGCGGAGCGGACCTAACCAAACTTCCGGAGGAGCTCTCCACGCCGGCAAAGAAGCCGACGCTGGGGAAGATCCTGCTGCGCTGGGGAATGCTGCTGGGCGTGTTGCTGGGGTCGATGTGGAGCTTTCTGTGGTTCGTGGTGTCGCCGCGCACCGGCAACGTCACCGCGGAGGCGGAAGGGCGCGCCATGATCGCGCTCAACGACGTCAGCGCAGAATTGCGCTCTTATGCCGAGGCTCGGGGCGGCGCCTATCCTTCCAAGCTGGAGGAACTGGGGCCGAACGTGCGACAGGCGGCGCAGATGGCGCAAAGCGACGGTTATCAGCTCGAATACACGCCGGGACCGACGGAAGGCGACGGAACCATCCATAACTATTCGCTCGAGGCGCGCGCCGGTAATTATGGATATCGCAATTTCTATGTGGACATCAGCGGGGTGCTGCGAGCGACGAAAGAAAATCGCGAGGCCACCAGCGCCGATCCTCCGGTTCGATAAGGCAGTTCGCTAGGCAGTTTCACTAGGGCGGTTCGTTCGGGAATTCAGCGGCTGACTCCTCCATTGCATTCCGAATCTTTGAGTGTTACTCGACCCGCCAGGGTGAGCGCTCCGGCCAGTGGCGAAGCGCATCGGTGGCCCAGGCCGTGGTTTTATCCGTATGGCAGGACGTACATGGGTTGGGAATCTTGTATTTGTCGGTCATCGCCGGCGTGATGAATGCGAACGTATGCGCATGCACGTTGACATTGGCAATCGTCGTCTCGATTGATGGCATGTGGCAACTCACGCATTCGCTGCCCGGCGTGCCCGCGCGATGATGAGTATGCTCCTCTAACGTTGCGGTGCGCGGCCCGTTGGGCATGCCTGGGCCATGACAGGTAAGACAAATCTGAGCCGGCGGAAGCCGCAGCTCTGCATAATTACCTGTGCCGTGCACGTCGTGACAACTGAAGCAGGTCACGCCGCGCCGATACATCACACTTTGCACGAAATCGTTGCCCTGCATGCGATTTTTGTGTGCTGTGCCGTCGGGAAAGTGCGTGAAAGTTGTCTCGCCCAGCTTGTGCTCCTCAAGCTGCCAGTAATCTTGCAGGTTCAATCCTACGTGAAAGCCTACGGGCCAGTCGTAATACTTGCCCTGGATGGGATTCGTAAGCGGGCGTCCCTGGGAGTGACACTGGATGCAGGAATCGTTGGCGTTGACGTAATCCATGCGCGTCGGATTCTGAATATTCAGGCGTGATGGGTGCGCGACGTGTTCGCTGCCCGGGCCGTGGCAACGTTCGCAACCCACGTTCCATTCCGTCACGCTGTGATCGCTGATATTGAAATTCACCGAATGGCAGCCGTCGCATGTTGCGCTAGTCGGCCGCTTCATGTTGTCAGGTGGATACAGCGGCGCCCACCAGTCTGTGCCATTGGCCACAAAATATGGGCGCCAGACGTGGTTTGCGATGTCCCACTGAGCGGACTCAGGGTAATAGTCGTCGCCAACTTTGGTGAAGTAACGCTGCTTCCAGATGCTGCCGTAGACGAGCCCGATATCATCCCGCGTGAACGGTTTGACCGTGTTGGTTGCGAGATCGGGAATGATCGCCTCGGGATGCTCTCGTGGGTCACGAACGACATTAGCCATAGGTGTCTTTTCCCAACGCGCGTAAATATCAGCGTGACAGGATTGGCAGGCCCGTGAGCCCACATACTTCGCGGTAGGCTGGGCTTGTGGCTCAGCTTGTGCGAGCTGAGGTTGAGCAGAAAGCGTCACAGAGACAACCATGAACAGCAGCGCCGCGCAAAGGTTGTAAACTATTTTCATCCAATACTCACATTCAGGCCGGTTAGAGCTTAACTCCCGGTCGCAGTCAAATCTAGAACCTGGATAGGCTCCGAAGGAACTTTGTAGAGATTCAAGGACGGGTTGTTGCACCGCAAGGTTGCCTGGTTCCAAAGCATATTGTGTAAACAAGCGTGACGGCATACTCTGCAAGTTAACGGGAAACGGCTGACTTCAGCCAGTTTTCAGGTTCTAATACCCAAACTGAAATGTACCCGCCGCTAGGCAAAACGAGGGGTCGCCAGTCTATTTCGGTGAATGGTTAACATCGGAGGTCACCAAATGAGGAACGGCGTCACAACGCTGCTTGTCGTGCAGGTGCTTCTTTTGCCTTTCTTGGCGATGAGTCAAGCGTCGCCGGTCCTGGTGCTGAAGGCCCATATCCCCCTCGCCAATGTCAAAGGACGTATGGATCACCTGGGCGTCGATGTGAAGGGACAGCGCATTTTCGCGGCTGCGTTTGACAATCACACGGTTGAAGTAGTCGATGTGCAAGCCGGCAAGCAAGTGCACACGATTGCGGATATCGAGGAGCCCCAGGGCGCGTTCTTCGATAGTTCCACCAATCGCCTCTTCGTCTCCAGCGAGGGTGATGGCGCGGTGAAAATCTTTGACGGAACCACGTTTCAGCTTCTGCAAACGGCGAAGCTTTCGACTGACGCCGACAATATCCGCTACGACGGCCGTAACAAGCATATTGTCGTCGGTTACGGAGGAGAAAAATTCCGCGCCGGGAAGGTGTGGCGCGGGCACGGAGACGGGGCCCTGGCGTTTCTGGATTCCGCGGGAAACAAGGCGGGAGAGATCGCTATCGACGCTCATCCGGAATCCTTTCAGCTGGAGAAATCGGGAACCCGCGTTTTCGTCAATGTTCCCGATCGGAAGGAGATACAAGTCGCCGACCTTGCGAAGAATGCTGTGGTGGCGCATTGGACCGTGACAAACTGCATGGACAATTTTCCGATGACGCTTGATGAAGCCCATCATCGGCTGTTCGTGGGATGCCGCGAACCCCAGAGCCTGCTCGTGTTCGATACGGAGACCGGCAAGCAGGTGGCGTCTCTCCCATCGGGCGTTTCGGACGATATCTTCTACGACGCCAGCAAAGGCCGAATCTATGTTCTCGGCGACAAGGGCTTCATGGACGTTTTCCAGCAGAAAGATGCCGACCACTATGCCAAGATTGCGAGCTATCCGGCCGGGCCGGGCGCTTGGACCGGCTTTTTCGTGCCCGAGTGGGGAAAACTCTTTGTGTCCGCGCGCCGCGAGGGCGAGCACAGCGCGGAGATACTTGTGTACGAGACGAGATGAATGAGGAGCTAGAGCCCAAACCTGCGAGCGGCAGGCAAATATGAATATCTCGACGCCATTCATCAATCGGCCTGTGGCGACGTCGCTGCTGAGCATGGGTTTGCTTCTGTTTGGGGGATTGGCCTACCCGTTTCTTCCTTTGGCACGCCTGCCTGAAGTCGAATACCCGACGATTACAGTGTTTGCGAACCTGCCCGGGGCCAGCCCCGAAACCATGGCCACGGCGGTTGCCACTCCGCTCGAGCGTATGTTCGGCCGCATCGCCGGCATAACGCAGATGACTTCCACCAGCCAGTTGGGCAGCACGAACGTTACGATGCAGTTTGACCTCGATCGCAACGTGGACGCCGCGGGACGGGATGTGCAGGCAGCCATCAACTCAGCGCGCGGTCAATTGCCGGCGAACCTGCCGAGCAACCCGACCTGGCGCAAAACCAACCCCGCCGATTCCGATTTCATGAATCTGGCCGTAACTTCAGCCACAGCTACCACGGCGCAACTCTACGATGCCGCCGAGTCCATCGTCGCGCAGAAGCTTTTACAGATTCCCGGCATGGGCCAGGTAAATATTGGCGGCAGTTCGCGCCCCGGCGTCCGCGCCGAAGTTAATCCGCTTTTGCTGAGCAAGCTCGGTATCGGCCTCGATCAGGTCCGCGTGGCCCTGAATGCCGCAAATGCGGACGTTCCGAAAGGCGCGCTCGCAGACGATAAAAGAATGGCCCTGCTCAATAGCAATGACCAGATTTTCGTTGCGCGAGAATATGCTTCGCTGATCGTTGCATATCGCAACGGAGCCCCAATCAGATTGTCCGATGTCGCGACCGTCGTCGATAGCCAAGAGAACATTCGCAATGCCGGATACGTGAACGGCAACCGCGGGGTCACCCTCGATCTGTTCCGCCAACCGCAGGCCAACATCATTGAGGTCGCTGACCGCGTTCGCGCTGTTCTGCCGATGTTGGAAGCATCGATCCCACCCTCCATGGAGCTGCGCGTGACGGAGGATAGCACCCAGATGATCCGCGCCTCGGTCAGAGACGTCGAGGTGACGCTCGTTATATCCGTCCTTCTGGTCGTCCTGGTGGTCTTCTTTTTTCTGCGCAGCGTTTGGGCTACGTGCATCCCGAGCGCGGTGGTGCCGCTATCCCTGGTGGGCACCTTCGGGGCGATGTACCTGTTGAATTACTCGATCGATAACCTCTCGCTCATGGCGCTCACGATCTCGACGGGCTTCGTCGTGGACGATGCCATCGTGGTCATTGAGAACATTTCGCGGTATCTGGAGAAGGGGCTCTCGCCCTACGAAGCTGCCTTGCGCGGGTCGCGCGAGATCGGATTCACGGTTCTCTCCATGAGCACGTCGCTAATCGCGGTGTTCATTCCCATTCTGCTGATGGGCGGAATCCTTGGCCGCATATTCCGGGAGTTCGCGATTACCTTGAGTGTGGCGGTGGCGTTTTCCATGATCATCTCGCTGACCACCACGCCGGCAATGTGCGCGAAGTTTCTCAAGCCGGAAAAAGACCGTAAACACAACTGGTTGGGTCGCGCCAGTGAAAAAGCGTTCCAGAAACTTTACGACGGATATGCGGGCAGTCTCCGCTGGGTATTGCAGCATCAGCCGTTGGTGCTCGGCATCACATTGGGAACGCTCTGCCTGGCGATCTACCTCTATGTCGTGATCCCCAAAGGCTTCTTTCCGCAGCAGGACACGGGCCGCCTCAATGCCAACGCCCGGGCCAGCGAGGACACTTCCTTTCAGACGATGCGGCAGAGGCTGCTCGATTATATGAACATTGTGAAGGCCGATCCTGCCGTCGAAGCCGTCTCCGGCTCCATCTTCCGGGCCAATACCGCTGGATTCAGTATCCAGCTCAAGCCGTTATCCGAGCGCAAGGTGAGCGTAACCCAAGTGATTAACCGGCTGCGCCCGAAGGTGGCACGCGTTCCTGGAGCGAACTTTTTCATGCAGCCTCAGCAGGACGTGCAAATCGGCGGGCGCGCGGGCAACGCGCAATTCCAATACACGCTGCAAGGCGACAACCTGAAGGACCTGCTCGCTTTCGCGCCCCTCGTGGAACAGAAGCTGCGGACGATCCCGGAAGTTCAGGATGTGAATAGCGATTTGCAGAGCCGGGCGCTCGAGGCCGACTTGGTGATCGACCGGAATACAGCGGCCCGCCTGGGGCTTACACCACAGATGATCGACAGCGCGTTGTATGACGCGTTTGGCCAGCGGCAGGTCTCCACGATGTATAAGGGAATCAATCAATATCACGTGGTGATGGAGGTGGCGCAGCAGTTCCAGCAGAGTCCCGACGCGCTCAGAAACCTCTACGTGCGTTCTACCGCAGGACGGCAGATCCCGTTGAGCGCGTTCACGCACTATGAGTCGTCGCTGACCTCGCTGGCGGTGGCGCATCAAGGGCAATTTCCGGCGATCACTTTCTCGTTCAATCTGGCCCCGAATGTGCCGCTTGGAGACGCGGTGGCCGCCGTCCAGAAAGTGGTAAGCACGATGGTCGTTCCGGCCACGATTCATCCCGGTTTTCAAGGCACGGCCCAGGCTTTCCAGGACTCGCTGGCCACCGAGCCTTATCTGATCCTGGCGGCGCTGGTTACCGTTTATATCGTTTTAGGAATCCTCTATGAGAACTACGTTCACCCCATCACGATTCTCTCCACACTTCCCTCGGCAGGCGTGGGCGCCCTGCTGGCACTGCTGATTTTTCGGACGGAACTCAGCATCATCGCGCTTATCGGGATCATTCTGCTCATCGGGATTGTGAAGAAGAACGCCATCCTCATGATCGACTTCGCCATCGACGCCGAACGAAAACCGGGGAATAGTCCCGAGCATTCCATATACCAGGCGTGCCTGCTGCGGTTCAGGCCCATCATGATGACCACAATGGCCGCGATGTTTGGCGGCCTTCCCATCGCCATCGGGAGAGGGAACGGTTCGGAGCTTCGCCGCCCGCTGGGAATTGCCATCGTGGGAGGTTTGATGGTGAGCCAAATGCTGACGCTTTATACGACCCCCGTCGTCTATCTCTATATGGATCGCTTCCGCGCCTGGGTGAGCGGTGGCAAAGCGCTGCGCCCGCTGGAAGATCGCCGAGCAGGAACCGGCGGGGAGATTGGCCTGCAAGGTGTGAGCGAGGGAGCTATTCCGGCTAACCCTTCCACCGACTGATCGGCGAGCTTGATGTGGAGTCTAAGTGGGCGCAATCTGCGCACCGGGGATTGGAAGCGACTTTGGGCGACGAATGGAAAATTGGGGGCAAGTAACGTAAACTGAGTCTCCTAACAACTGCGGAGAGGTGCTGGAGTGGCCGAACAGGGCTGCCTGCTAAGCAGTTTCACCCCAAAAGGGTGACGGGGGTTCGAATCCCCCCCTCTCCGCCAATGCTCGCTATTCCTTTGCGGAACTATTTACAAGGATTTGGCGGATTTTCAGAAGAAGGATCCCTCTGAGATTCCGAAGTTGTTGCAAAAGCAAGGGCATGCACTGATTCAAGAACACTTACTCAACATTCTCACCTACGCGAAGAACAACAAAGGCAAGGCCGATAAAAGCTGGCCTGTTCTTCTCAAGAGCAATGCATTTTTCGCTTACATTACGGCATATTTCGAAGGCATCCGGTCAATCCGGTCCACATCCCATCCTCCCGCTAGTAAATTCGTAAGCAAAGGATCATTGAAGCCGAAGCTATCGACTAACCGTTAAGAAAGCGCGTTCCTGAGGGGCAGTGTTGAAGCTTCCAACCGATCATGGCCTTATTCTTGAGGCGGAAGGCCGCATTTAGACCGTCCTGAGTGTAATTCCCCTGTCCCGGATTGCCCTCGCGGCCAGTTGACTCCCGTGCCGTTGATGCCAACATGGGGAGGCTGCTCGGGACCACGATTAGCTACAGTTTCCTTCACCAGCCGGAACTTCACCACGAGTTATTCCTATGACGCTGGCTCCAATCGCACAGGGGTTCACTGACCCCGAGGGCGGCAGCACGGGATACAGCTACGACACGCTCAATCGCCTGACGGCGCTTGCGCCGCCTTCAGCGTTCGGAAGTGGCTCTTTGGTTTTGGCTACGATGCCTTGAGCCGGCGCACGCAGATGACGCGTCCGAATAACGTCGCCACAAACTACACATACGACAGCCTTTCGCGCCTGTTGAGCGTGTTGCACCAAACTGGTTCGAGTACCATTGACGGAGCCAGTTACGGCCTCGATAATACGCGAAATCGAACCTCTAAGACCGATTGGCTGGCCAACGTGACCTCCAACTACACTTACGACCAAGTCTACGAATTGACCCAGGTCACTCAAGGCGCAAACACGACCGAGAGCTACAGCTATGATCCCGTGGGCAATCGGCTTTCGTCGCTCGGGCTAGCCTCTATACGTCATCAACAATTCGAATGAGCTAACGGCGACACCAACGACGAGCTATACCTACGACAATAATGGCAACACCATTTCAAAAACCGATTCCACTGGGACGATCACTTACGCCTGGGATTACGAAAACCGCCTGACTTCCGTAACCCTGCCCGGTAGTGGCTGGGACGGTCAGCTTCAAGTACGATCCGCTCGGAAGGCGCATTTACAAATCTTCCTCCGCCGGCACAAGTATTTTGCTTACGACGGTGATAATCTAAT
This sequence comes from uncultured Acidobacteriota bacterium, assembly GCA_963703785.1. Taxonomy (GTDB): domain Bacteria; phylum Acidobacteriota; class Terriglobia; order Acidiferrales; family UBA7541; genus Palsa-189. The sequence goes on from CAVPFR010000018.1 coordinate 134,029, forward strand.
CGAGGAAACCAATTCGTCAGGCGCAGCTGTCGCTCGCTATTCCCAAGGGATTGGATGTCGATGTCACCCGGCGGTAATGATGAGGAGCAGCACGACGAGCTACTATGAATCCGGACGGCCTTGGTTCCGTTACTTCTGGGTTAAGAAGCGCAGCAGGGGGCTTTAGCCGAAACGTATACTTTCGATTCCTTCGGGGAAGCAAACAGGCTCGTCCGGCTCCGTGACCAACCCTTTCCGGTACACAGCCCGCGAATTCGACGCGGAAAGCAAGCCTCTATTACTACCGTGCCAGATATTACGATTCCTCCGCCGGCAGGTTCCTGAGCGAAGATCCAATCGGGTTCAAGAGTGGCGCGAATTTTTACAGGTATGTCAGAAACGACGCTGTGAACCTCACGGATTCCACCGGGCTTTACACACTAAAAGGATTTTCGGCAGAAGGCGCCGCGCAGCTGACCAATGCTATTCTCCAGCTCGTAAACAAACTGCAATCCGACCCGTGCTGCATCGATCCGGGCACGGCCAAGAAGATTCTAAATATGTTACAACCGTTCAATTCCGGAAGTGGAATAACGTTCGTTTATAAACCTACGCTTCCGGCTGACCCGGGCTGGACCACTTGCGCACGGCGTCCCCCTGGATACGGATTCGTCTTAAACACGATCGAGATAGACCAAGCAGGATTAGATAATTTGTGTGGTTGTCCGCTCCCGGGGACGATATTGCACGAGGCGACTCATCTTACCTGGGGCAACCTGTTGAGCCCGACTCCAGAAGGCGATGCTTACGGGAATGCCGCCGCATGCTACGGACCTGGTTGCTCCAAATCTCCAAGTCTAAAGAACCCTTAGGGGGAGATTCCAGCATGAAACACTATTTTATCGTGGTGTTCTTCTTCCCGTTGCTTGCGTTTTGCTTAGCTGGCTTCATCGAATTGCGATCCGAGAGGAAGGGGACAGAGAAGCTGCGCAACTTAATTCCCATCATCCTCGGCATCGCAGCCTTCGGTCTTTGTGTGAATCCAGAAGTGCTGTTTGGCGGGCTCACGCTGAAAACTCGTCTGTGACACTTAGTCGAGTGATGACCATGTTCTCAGCTGTAGTCGCTTGTTCCGGCGTTTTCATTTCGTATTCGCGCCGTGCCAGTGCGGTATGGGTAGCTTCGGGAGGGCTGCTCTTAACCTTGTTCTGGATGTTCAATTATGTCGCGGTGTAAATCCGAGGCTGGCCTGCCCAGCAGATCACGCAGGCGAAGAATCACAGCTGCGAGCCTGTTGGCAATCGGCTTTCTTCGCTGGGAGTCGCCTCGATAAACCGTCAACAACTTGAACGAGCTGACGGCTACACCAACGACAAGCTACTGATACGATAACAATGGCAACATGGCCTCGAAGACGGATTCGACCGGCACGACGACGTACGCTTGGGATTTCGACAATCGGTTAACGTCCGTGACCCTGCCCGGCTCCGGCGGCACGGTGAGTTTCAAATACGATCCGCTCGGAAGACGAATCTATAAATCTTCGTTCTTAGGCCCCAGCATCTTCGCCTATGACACGGACACCCTGATCGAAGAGACGAATGCCTTAGGCGCTGTAACTGACCTGACTGGTGATTTTTGTACCAGGTGAAGTGAGAGAGAATTTCACCTGGGAGGACTGGTCATGGCCATCAGGAGGTACAAGCCGGAGCAGATCGTGAATCTGCTGCGGCAGATCGAAGTAGGAATCGCGAACGGAAAACCGACCCCGCAAGCCTGCAAGGAAGCTGAGATCACCGTACAGACTTACTACCGCTGGCGGAAAGAATACGGCGGGTTGAAGCTGGATCAAGCAAAACGACTAAAGGAACTGGTAAGGGAAAACAGCAAGCTGAAGCGGCTGGTGGCGGAGCTGTCGCTGGAGAAGCAGGTGCTCAAGGATGTGGCCGAGGGAAACTTCTAAGCCCTGAGCGGCGACGTTGTGCGGTGGAGCATGCGCGCGAGGAGTACCGGATGAGCGAACGGCATGCCTGCCGGCTGCTGGGGCAGTGGAGAGGGACACAACGCTATGAACCGCTGCAGGGGATCGACGAAGCGGCGCTGACCCGAGCCATCGTCGCCTTGGCCAGTGAATATGGCCGTTACGGCTACCGGCGGATCACGGTAAAGGTGCGAGAAGCCGGCTGGCCGGTGAGCGCAGATCGGGTGCAACGCATTTGGCGGCGGGAGGGGTTGAAAGTGCCCCAGAAGCAGAAGCCACGAGGGCGGTTGTGGCTGAACGATGGGTCGTGTGTACGTCTGCGGCCGGAGCGAGCGAACCACGTGTGGAGCTATGATTTCGTGAGCGCCCGGACGCATGACGGTCGAATGTTGCGGTTGCTGGTGCTGATCGACGAATACACGCGGGAATGCTTGGCCTCGGGTGGCACGGCGATTGGGGAGCTACGAGGTCATCGAGACGCTAGCGGATGTGATGGTGTGGCGAGGAATCCCGGAGCACATTCGTTCCGATAACGGCCCTGAGTTCGTAGCCCAGGAACTGCGGAGTTGGCTGGGCAAGGTGGGAACGGGAACGCTGTACATCGAGCCCGGCAGTCCCTGGGAAAACGGCTACTGCGAGAGCTTCAACGGAAAGCTGCGGGATGATGCCTGAACGGGGAGATTTTTTACTCGCTGAAGGAGGCGCAGATCGTGATCGAGCAGTGGCGAGTGGAGTACAACACCAGGAGACCGCACTCGGCGCTCGGCTATAGGCCGCCTGCCCCGGCGGCCTATAGCCCCCTGGTTGCACCAAACTCGATTTCACAGCCCTCGGCTGTGATGTAGACTCTCTCACTCGCCTTGGTACAAAAACTGGCGCAACCGGTCATGCCCTGGCAGGTTACGCAATCGTGTTGACGGCCTCGCAATTTGGTACCAAGCCGCTGATCATAGTTTCCAGTCTCTTCGTTGTATATGCCGCCATCAAGGAGTTCTGGTTTGACATTCACTATGAGAAGCCGGAGGTGTCGGGCGGATGGAGCGGCGGCGTCAAGGACTTCGCGTTCTATATGGTGGGCTTGGCTGCTGGGCTGATCGTGATCTGGCTACGATAAGCCAAATGCGTAACGGGTTAGTTGCATCCGCAGTTTCAGCCAAGGTCCGGGCAGCGAGGAGGGCAAACTGACGACACTAGGCAGCAGTCTGAGTTAAGCCACCGCCACACGTTTATCGAACTTGGGGGCTCTCGCGCTCCTCTGCTTTGATGTCGTTGACTATATGGTCGAAGTTGGTACCTGGGGCCTTACAGAGATTTACGGGATCAGCGCCTTCGAGGCCCGACTCAGCAATACGAGCCGCGGCGTTGAATCGAACGCCGGCCTGGTTCTTAAGAAATGCGAATTCGTAATCTTTCATATTCCGGGGCCTTTCGTTCCAATCGCCCAGTAACCACAGCCCTTCGGTGGCAGCGTCTCTTGCCTGCCGATAAGCGTCAGGCGTCTGGAATGCACTATCGGAGCAGTCGCCTTCGAGATAACCCCGCGCCCGCATATATAATCCGTCGAGACGCTGTGCTCGGCCAAAGAGCCCCTCCGGCAGCATTCCCGGATCGATCTTGTCTAGTTGCGCGAGAAATTTGTCTATGTACTCGATGCTCTTACGAGAATTGCCAACGATGAGATACGTCCCGGCGTACTCTCGGAAGGCGGCCGTGACCAATACTGAATCGGGATGCTCAGCCAGAAAAGCGTCCAGTAACGCAAGCTTTTTCGGAGGATGCTGCTCATTCCGCGCCGTCTGATAAGTGCTGAATTCAGCAGATGGGTACGGTTGGTTCGGCTGCTCCTGAGGAGCGGACCACCCTGCGGTAGCCACCAGGGAAAGGACAGCGGCAAAACCGCCAGTCCCAATCCATTTGAGTCGCATCATTGGTCTGCCTCCCCAAGCGCAGCCCGAAAAACCCGAACCAACATCAGTTGCACCATTGTATACCCGACTCCCGAGAAGCTCTGTGGTCTCAATGGGTCGATGCAACACTGGCTTGGAGTCTATCTGCTGGAGTCTGGAATCCCAAAGTCTTTCGCGGTCGCTGATTTAATTGCAATGCTACTTCGTCCAGTTCCGCTTGAGAGTGGACGGACAGGTCGGTCCTTTTAGGAAAGTATTGTCGCAGCAGTCCGTTGGTGTTTTCGTTGCTGCCGCGCTGCCAGGGACTCTGCGGATCGCAGAAGTACACTTTCACATTCGTGGCCACTGTGAAGTTCTTGTGCTGGGCCATCTCCAATCCGCGATCCCAGGTCAACGAGCGTCGCAGCGATGTGGGAAGTTTCTGAACGTGCTCGCTCAGCGCGGCCACAACCGCAGCGGTGTCTTTGCTGGTCACCTTGACCAGCGCGACAAAACGCGAATGGCGTTCCACCAGAGTGGCGATATGACTGTTGTGGGTGCCGCCGATCAGATCGCCCTCCCAATGACCGGGAATGGCGCGATCTTCGATTTCAGCAGGCCGCTCCCGGATGGAAATGGCATCGACGATCTGACCGCAGTGATATCCGCGATCCCGGGCATGCCGTGAGCGGCGTATCCGCCGCTTGGTTCGCAGGTGCCCGATCAGCTCTTTTTTCAGCGCCCCGCGGGCCTGAATGAACAGGCTGCGGTAAATCGTTTCGTGGGACACGCGCAGGCTCTGGTCCTCGGGATACTCGGTCTTCAACCATCCCGAAATCTGTTCCGGTGACCACTTCAGGATCAGTTTACTCGCAACGATGCTTTGCAACATCGCGTGAACGGCCAGCAGGCAGACCTTAGGCCGCAAGGCCGACTCCCAAGCCTGAAGATCCGCTTCGCTGGCGCGATAGTGAAGTCGCCCGCCATGGCGGGCAACTTCACGGCTCACCGTTGACACCGCTCGCGGCAGGCCCTTGGCTATAGCACGAATCGACAAACCGGAAGCGATCCCTCGGGAGATGTCCTCCCGCTCCGCTGCTGTCAGCGTGATTAGCGAGCGCCGGCGGGCTGGCGGAGTAATCCCACCGTGACGCTTCAACAAAAAGTGAACGACCACATGGTCCTTGCCAACAGCGCGGCCAATCGCATGCAACGACTCTCCTGCTTTCCAACGACGCCATACCTCAGCTCTCTGCACGGCAGAAAGCGGTGTACGTTTTCTTGGGATCATAAACACCACCTGTGATGAGAGCTTCTAGCTCAGATGGTGTTGCATCGACCAGTTGAACTGGCAGGGATTATTGATTTCATAACGACGTCGGCTCCTTGGACCCGGGTAGACTTGGCGCGATCAGCGACCAAGGCTCGGGAGAAAGGAGCCGAACATGAAGATTATAGACTGCGATTTTCATCCGAGCTATCAGCAGATCGCGGTGTTGGACTTGGCGACTGGAGAGATGGTGGAGAAGGCGCTGAGTCACGAGAGAAAGGAGGAGGTACGGGCCTTCTACGCGGGGCTGAAAGGGTCCGGCACGAGTGGGGATCGAAGCCAGCGGGCAATCGCAGTGGTTCGAGCGGATGCTGGCGGAGTTGGGACACGAGATATGGATCGGGGATGCGGCGAAGATCCGCGCCAGTTGCGAGCGGAAGCAGAAGACCGACCGGCGCGATGCCGAGCTGCTGCTGAAGCTTCTGGCGGAGGATCGCTTTCCGCGGATCTGGGTGCCGACGGGGCCGAGCGGGATGCACGGCAGTTGCTGCTGCATCGTCACAATGTCTTCCCGCTGGTGCGCATGCGCACGCAAGTGAAGAACCAGTTGCAAGCGCTGGCGCTGAATCAGGGCGTGCAACGGAAGTGGAAGCTGTGGAGCGCGGCGGGAAGAAAGCAGCTGGAGTCGTTACCGCTGCTGCCCTGGGCCAGCCGGCGGAGAGCGGAGTTGCTGCAGTTGCTCGATCGACTGGAGGCGTCGATCGGCGAGTTGGACCATGCGGTGGCCGAGCAGGCTTACGCGCGGCCGGCGGCGCGGCGATTAATGACGCATCCGGGCGTGGGACCGGTCACGGCGCTGTCCTTCACACTGACGATGGGGCCGGCCCAGCGTTTCCAGCGGGGTAAACAGGTCGCCAGCTACCTGGGGCTGATTCCCAGCGAGTATTCCAGCGGCGGGCACCAGCAACGGCTGGGGCACATCAGCAAACAAGGCAATCCGTTTCTGCGCGGGTTGCTGGTGGAAGCGGCGCAGAGTGCGGTGCGGTATGAGCCGGAGATGCGTCGGGCGTATCAACGTTTGGCCCAGCGGAAGTGTCGTGCGCTGGCGGAAGTGGCCAGGGCACGGAAGCGGGCGGTGAGGTTGTACTGGATGCTGCGCTTGCAAGTGAACTATGCGCAGCTGATCCAGGGTTCGCATGCAGGACAGCCCGGGTCATTCCGTGGTCGTGGTTAAGACCGCCCGTTTGGTTGGGCATCCTGGCTTCCCAAAGCGTTGGGGAGTTTGAAGAAAGAATCATGGTCCTGACGTGGGTTGGGATCGAATAGATGGCTGGTGGAACCTCATAGACGGAGACTGGGAATCGGGTTCAGGCGACAATCGGAGATCAAGACTTCTCGGGACTTGGCCTTCGCAGCCATATTGTTATTAGAATCAGGCCACTCGGCCACACGAGTATGGGATCACTAGTGAACATCCGGCCCGCAACGCATCAAGATACCGTCGTCGTGTCGGATATCTTGAAAGAGGCGGCTCGCTGGTTGGAGGAATCGGAGATGCCCTTGTGGCGAGAAGCCGAGTTGGAACCGGCGAGCATTGCGGCTCAGGTTGCTGAGGGTTTCTTCTTTATTGCAGAGCGTTCGGGCAATGCTGCGGGTGTCGTGAGATTTCAACTCGAAGATCCCGTCTTCTGGCCAGATGTGCCGCAAGGAGAGGCGGCATACATTCATCGTTTGGCCGTGCGTAGGCGCTACGCTGGCACCGGCTTGTCTACAGCGCTTCTTCGCTGGGCCGTTGAGCGGACACAAAGCCTCGGTCGGAGATATCTGCGCTTAGACTGTGTAGCATCCCGTCCTCGTTTGCGAGCAGTATATGAGTCATTCGGATTTCAGCACCGTGACGACAGACAAGTGGGGCCTTACTTTGTTTCCCGATACGAATATGATCTCTACTGAGTTCCGTGCGCGAAGATTCCGAGCCAAAAGGTCTTCCCGCTGGATAGAGATCGCTGCTCCTGATGGAACAAAAGAACTCCTTTTTTCTCAACCTTTCGCCAAAATTTGCGGGGTTTCCGGCCAGAGTAGTCGAACAGACCAGCCCATAATTCAAGTTCCCGGACGCGAAACGCCATTCTTCGTGCGAAGTCATTTCCGCGAACGGGGCGTCAACAGCATGCGCTTTTCGCGCATCAAGAAGTTACACTTGGTCGGAAGCCGGGACGATGCCGCGCCGCGAATGCCGAATGAACATAAAAACAAAAAGGCTTAACCCGCTCGCTGCCGCGTTAATCGCCATCAGCATGTGCGGCGCGCTCAACCTGCCGTCCCTTGCCGCGTCCCCCCGCCGTCAGGCCCGTCAGACGCGTGAGAACGAAGACGCTCAAGGCGAGTGTCTTTCAATGCCCAGCCACATTCTGGGGCGTTCGGTTCCTTACTGCGTGATCTTGCCGCCGGGCTATCGGCAAAACTCCGCCCGCCGTTATCCGGTGCTCTATTACCTTCACGGGCTTGGCGATAACGAGCAAATGTTCCTGCATTCGGGAGGCTTCGACCTCATCCAGGACCTTTGGGATCGCCACGAAATTGGCGACTTCGTCTTGGTCACTCCGGCCGGTTACGCAAGCTTCTTTATGAACTCGCATGACGGCCGCTTTCGCTACGACGATTTTGTCCTGCAGGAGTTCATTCCGTGGATTGAGAGCCATTACCGCATTGCCGCGCGTCGCGACTCGCGCGGTATCGGCGGAATCTCCATGGGCGGCTATGGCGCCCTGCGCATGGCCTTCCTCCATCCGCAAATGTTCACATCGGTAAGCGCCCAAAGCGCCGCTCTGATGGAACGCCTGCCCGCCGTCTCCGTGAGCGATTCTCTCGAATTGGGACGCCTGCGGCTCCTGGGAGACGTTTTCGGCTCGCCCCCCGATCGCCTGTTTTGGGACCGCAATAACCCGCTCACCATCGCCCGAACCGCGGATCTTGCGGGAATGAAAATCTACTTCGACTGCGGTTCCCAGGATGATTACGGCTTCAATGCCGGCGCTCAGGCCCTTCACAATATTCTCGACTCCCGGCGCATTCCCCATGAGTTTCATCTCTATCCCGGCGGCCACAATTGGTCCTATTTTGCCGCGCATCTTCCCGATTCGCTGCGCTTTCAATCCGCGGCCTTTCGCTTGCGCGGTCCTCGCCCGGCGAGCGGCGCGCCGATTCCCAGATGAAACTTATTCCCAAGCTGAAAGAGAACTGTACGTTCTGCAATATCATCCGCGGCAGCATTCCCAGCCGCAAAGTTTTTGAAGACGATATCTCGCTCGCATTTCTGGATCATCGGCCGCTTTTTGCCGGCCATTGCCTCTTCATCGTAAAGGACCACCTCGAGACGCTTTCGGATCTGCCCGATGAACTGGTCGGCCCGCTCTTTCTGAATGTTCAGCTTCTTTCCCGCGCCGTCATGCAAGGCATGAACGCCGAGGGAACCTTCGTGGCCGTCAACAATCGAGTCAGCCAGAGCGTCCCGCATTTCCACGTCCATATCGTTCCCCGCCGCAAGGGAGATGGCCTGAAGGGGTTCTTTTGGCCCCGCCGCGCCTATAAGGACGCGGACGAAATCGACCAGACCTTGCTCGCGCTTCACTCCGCGATTGCCTCGTTGCGGAGGGCCTAGCCCGTGCTAACGTCCACTCTTTTCAACTCGATACGGAAGAAGGCGCCCCGTGGCACTTCGGTCACTCCCTTGTGAGTTTATTACTCGATACACCTTTACCGATAAGGTATATTTAATCCACAAGCTATACGGGTCCCATGTCTGTGTATGAGGTCCGCCGATGAGAATCTTCGACCGCGTGAGCCCTGGGAACTTAGAGAGTCGCGAGGTGCAGCTGAGCGTATTCGTTACCGTGACGGTCGGCGTTCTCGCTGTAGGCACCGCGGTTTTGATGTACCCCACCGTCTTTTCCCATCAGAATACCGGCGATCGGACGCTGCGCATCGCCTTCTTCGGTTACTGCTCGCTCTGCGTTTTACTGGGTTGTTACCTTTGGGATCGCCAGGCCACCATCCGCCACCTTCGCCGCCAGATGGCCGAGGATCGCCGGCAGATGCTTGAGACGCGCCGGCAGGCCAGCGTCGAATTGCTGAAGACCATGCCCAACTTCAGCTCATTTCAGGATCGCCTGCCCATGGAGTTCCGCCGCACCGCCACCACCACCCAAAAGCTTTCCATTGTGGTGATCACTTGTAAATTTCCGCCGGACCATTCCAGCCCTTCCGAAACCAGTTCCGCGCTCGGCGATGCCGCTAAGGTGATCGCTCGAAAATTGCGCGAAGAGGATTCCATTTACATTCTGGCCCCGGCTTGTTTTGGAGCGGTCCTACCGGGAGTGGACTTGAGTACAGCGCAGCGGGTGTGCAGCCGTCTCAATGAGGGATTGGCGGATGCCGCGGGCGCGAGCCACCGCTTTCAGTTTGAGTTGAGCGTGGTCAATTACCCGGAGCATGCGTCCTCGGCCCACGAACTTCAGCAGGCCGTATCCGCTTTGGTGTTTGTGGATGACTCTCTACAGGGGATGGCCGAAGCTCTGCGCTAGAAGTGAATCGGCATTAGGGCACACTTCTTAGGTAGTTAGCAAATCAGCTAAAGAGAACATAGCTAAGCTACAGGCAATGTTATCCTAAAAGTAGTTAAATAAGAAAGTAAGAGTAAAGCTACCTTTAAGGCTAAGAAGACCTAATTCATCTATTTCACATGTAATAGGACTAAGGCTTAACAACTATTTACACCCTTATAAATAAACAGCAAGGATATTATCTCAAAGTCAACAATAAAGGTATTAGGGATATACCTTGATAAGTATCTCTAAATGAGTAAGCATATCCAGAAGGTAACCTAGAAAGCAAAGATGCAAGCAATAGCACTTAGTACTATTTAAGGACTATAACTAGTAGCAATAAGACAGCTATATATATCAATAGTAGCTTCTAAGCTAGACTATGTAATGCTAGTCTAGTTCTAGTCTAAGAAGCAAAGTTCTTAATCGCACAAAACCTTTAAGGCTATTTAGAAAATAAGTAGTTAAACAATCCTAAGAGCATATAAGACTATAGCAAGGCCAATTCTAGAATCTAAGGCAAGACTCTTACCTACAACACTTAGACTAAAACGCTAAGTCATGTAGTATATAATCAACTTATATACACTTCCTAAGGAACACCCTTAGTAGCCATTAAGCAGATGGTTCTATAAGAAAATAACCTGATTTAAATTATCACTTGTATAATACCTTTACTGCTTCTAAGGCATAATTGGAAGTATAAAAGACTAACTAATAGAGACTATTTAAGCATTTGCCTAATACTTAAGCACAGATAAAAGGAGCCTATGATTTGTTACTTACAAGGATAAACATGTCACAACAGCAAAGGCAAAGAAAGTAACACTAGCAATGTACACAGACAGGTCAAATCAGAACAGAATTATTAGTATAAGAATAGTATGAAGATCAAGAAAGCTTCCTGCACTAGGACTACAAGGACTTATCTAGCACTACAACTAAGAAGCGGATTGAATTAAGACATAGCATCAGGAAAACGGGAGAGCCGACAATTTGATCTGATCGCTAGCTAAGCGAGCAAATAGATGGGTTTAGCTTTGGTAGGTCATGTCCCAGCTAAATTGATCGGTTAGCTACCCTACCATTCCAGTAGCTAGCAAATAGCTAACTTAGCTACTCGATCACTCTAATTGCTCAAATATTTCATTAAGGTCTTCTTGCTCAAATCTATCATTAAGGTCTTCTTGCTCAAATATTTCATTAAGTTCTTTTTGCTCAAATCTATCATTAAGGCCTTCTTGCTCAAATTTATCATTAAGGTCTTCTCGCTCAAATCAGCCGTTAAGGTCTTCTCGCTCAAATCTGTCGTTAAGGTCTTCTTGCTCAAATCAGCCGTTAAGGTCTTCTTGCTCAAATCTATCATTAAGGTCTTCTCGCTCAAATACGTCTTGTAGCTCAAATATACCTTCTATATGTTTTGTATGAAGTTTATCTTAATCATAAGGTTTGAAAGATATACAAGTTTAAGATCAGACCCGCAACAATCAATAAGCAATAGTGAATTATCAACAGCTAGCTAGGAGACTCCTAGTCTTCATTAGAGCTTTTCCAAAGCCGAAGTGGTTCCTGCCCCTTCTCTTTTCCAGACAATGCAACTCGAAGTAGTTTTTTGTACTCACCCTTAGTTGAGACTGGAGCCCCATCAGCCATTCCAACACCTTGATACCACCAGATCTCGTCCGGTTCTATGCCAATAACGTTGCAGAACACCATGAAGGTTGTGTCGGCCCGAAAATCCCACGTCTTACTTCTAGATCTGTCTTGAGCTTTCCAGCTCGTGCTGTCTATGGCAGCGGTCGCCTTAGCCTTCGCTTTCCCTTTCCTGTGAGTCAATCTCTTGCTTGCAGGGGTTCCATGCTTCCGTTTCCCTAGTGCCCTTCCTGGCTTCTTATTTGTAGGCAGCTCTACGATAAGCCTAGCGCTGACAGTCCTCTGTGGCGTAAACCCCGAATCAATCGGCTCCAGGTTTGAAGGTTCTCCATTGCTTAGCCGTGCAGGCTTAAAGCTTCCAAGGTGAGTGTCCAGGGCCTTTTTGTTAGTTACTAAGTCATCTGTGTAATGTTGATCTCTATGACAAGAACTAACCTTTGGTTGTGCCATTTCTTGGCTTAAATTCGGCTGTATCGGTGGTACGCTGGTGTTGTTATCTTCCTTTTCGCCGGATACCTGGAAGGAGGCCTGTCTCAGAATCTGTTAGCTAACGTTAGCTAGTATCACATGACAGGAACGAGCAAAATAATCTGACCTCAGTAAGACTCCTTGTGACCTCTCTATTGTATTGTTGCTGTGTAGCGAAGGGTTGGGTTCGCGTACTAGTGGCATTAGTATGAGATCTCTGATAAGGGAAGGGGGAAAGCTCGTCATTGTCATCA
>CAVPFR010000019.1:0-53324 GCA_963703785.1 uncultured Acidobacteriota bacterium
GGCCCCGTGCCGCTACCGCTGTTGGGTATTACCGAAACAGCTGACGGAGGTTGAGACGTACTTGGCTGTATTGTATAGGTGGCGCTGGCCACCGCACTGTTGGCGAGTCCGCTGGCTACGGCAATAGCCTGAATAGTAGTCGTCGTGCTGACCACAATTGCCGTCCCGTCGTAGAGGGTGGAAGCAGTGCTGGGGGTACTCCCGTCTGTTGTGTAATAAATCTGCGCGCCAGCGGTTACATCAGAAATCGTGATTGATTGAGCTACACCATAAGTGCCGGCCGCCGGGCTGAAGGTTGGAGTTGCAACGGGTTGCGAATTTTGGTTTCCGGCTGCCAGGAAGGCTACGGCCATCGAAGCCCAGTTACCCGCCGGGAGAGTTGTCGACAATTGAGACCATGTGAAGCTAATCGGGCTCGACGATGTAGAAATGACGTGACCCCAGCCATTATTCTCGTCCACGGGCTCCGGCCCACTCAGCGACTCGCCAGAGAATGAATTCGTATCGAAATAGGAAGTACCTGCGTTGGAGGTTAACGCCGTGCCCGTGTTAGCGTCCCACATGGTATCGGTGAAGATCAGTTCGCCCGGCTGTGCGGGCGTGAGCGTGTACGGTACGGTAAGGGTTCCGCTGGTGTCGTTTTGGACGTCGGTCGCTCCATTCGTTGTGTCCAAAGGTGATGACGCAGCTCTGGCCACGTCGTAAAAGAGGATCGTGAAATCTCCGTTGGTGTCGCTCCAGTTGAGCGTAAGGCCCAGGTTGCTGGAAGATACGGCGTTACCGGCGAAATAAGTTTGAACCATCACGCTGTCGTGAGTTACGAAGGTTGATCCCGCTTGAATCCAGCTATTGTTGTTGGTGTCGGTCAGGCTCGTGACGGTCTCGAAATTGGGTCCTCCTCCGATCATGGCCACAAGAAGATTCCCGGAAGAGGGAAGCTGAAGCGGTAGGGGATCCGGGAAGGGGCCGTTCCCGCCAGAAGCCTCATGAACTGGAATGTTCTCGTGTACCAGATGCACGATCCGCATCCCTGAAGGGACGCTGCCAGCGGTCCCCACTTGCAGGAGAATCGCTGCGGACCACCATTGTTGGCTTGCCCCCATGCTCATTGTGGGATGGATCGCACTCGTCGAATTGTAGACGCCGTATTGCCCGGCCCATCCATCCATCAGATCGGCACTCAGAAGATTCCAGGTAATGTTTCCCTGCGAGCCTGCCGTGAAGCTCGACTGGTTCAGCGGGCTAAAGACAACTTGATACGCCAGATCCCCGCTCACGGCTGGCGTCAACGTCCCTGCGGTCACCGAAGTACCTGTGCCCTGGCTGCCCGTTCCCGAGCCGTCAACGGCCACTACGTTGTTGAACTCCGTAGCCATCGGCTGCACCCACCCGCCCGGATCTGAATTAAAGCAAACGGAGATGTTCCGGGCTCCGGGGGACACATTGAACGCGGCAGCGATTGCTACAGACTGATTATTGGCGCTGTCGTAATGGTTCTCCACGATGGTGTAAGTATCGCCCCGGTCATCGGTGACCGTTGGCGTGGGATTGCTGCTGAATGTAAATCCCACCATGACGGCGTTGCCGGAGGTTGTTGGATTCGGTAGCTGGAAGTAGTAGCAGAAGGGACTTGCCAAACCGAAGCCGCGGGTGTTCGAGCTGCTGACGTGTTGGATGAGCGTCGGCTGGGTCACCGTGAAGTTGGCGCCGTTGCTCGCTTGGCCTCCCACGATCACAACAACGTTCCCGGTCGTCGTGCCTGCTGGCACGGGAACAATGATGCTCGTCGCACTCCAACTCGTCGGCGTAGCCACTGTTCCGTTGAACGTCACCGTGCTGGTCCCCTGCGTGGACCCAAAGTTCGTCCCTGTGATCGTCACCGATGCGCCCACTGGCCCCGAGTTCGGATTGAGGCCGGTGACGTTCGGGCTCATCACGGTCACCGTGAAGCTCACACCGTTGCTTGCTTGCCCTCCCACCGTCACTACCACATTCCCCGTGGTCGCTCCGCTCGGCGCCTGCGCCACGATGCTCGTCGCGCTCCAGTTCGTCGGCGTAGCCACTGTTCCGTTGAACGTCACCGTGCTGGTTCCTCGCGTGGACCCAAAGTTCGTTCCCATGATCGTCACCGATGTGCCCACCGGCCCTGAACTCGGACTGAGGCTCGTGATGCTGGGCACAGGCGAGCTCACCGTGAATGCCACTCCATTGCTTGCCACGCCGCCCGCCGTGACCACGACATTCCCCGTGGTCGCTCCGTTCGGCACCTGCGCCACGATGCTCGTCGCACTCCAACTCGTTGGCGTACCTACTGTGCCGTTGAACGTCACCGTGCTGGTTCCTTGCGTGGACCCAAAGTTCGTCCCTGTAATCGTCACCGATGTGCCCACCGGCCCTGAGCTCGGACTCAGGCTCGTAATGCTTGGTGACGTCCCCGCGCCACTGCCCGCGGCCCGGAAGGCCACCATTTGCATGATCCATTTACCTGAGGGCGAGATCGACGCCGTCGCACTGTAGCTTCCGGTCGTCGTAACAATTTGGTCTTCGAGAATGTCTCCGTCAGGATTGGTGATAACCCGGCTGGTGTATCCCGTTCCGGCGGCCGTGGTCCTCGTCTGCACCAAATTTGCGCCTAGCAACAGATCGTTGGCGTTGTTGGTCGTTACCGAGCCGCTGCTGCTGGATGTGGACGTTCCCTGCGCCGCCACAGCCACATCAAGGGGGTTGGAAGGGTCCAGGCCGGAATATTCCGCGATGCGAATGTCCGGATAAGTCGCGGCCGCGCTGAACGTCACGGTCACGCCATTGGTGTTTGCCGCGGTGGCAACAATATTCGGCGCATAATAGATGGATTGTGTGGCGGTGCCCGTCTGCACGGTGGGTCCTACGGCCAGTGAATATGTATTGCCCGCAGAATCCGCAACGGAACTGATCGTCGCAGTGGAATCGTTCCAGCCCACCACGACCGCGTTCAAATCTCCTGCCACCTGGGCAGCGGCATAAGTAACTGTTACGGTGATTTGAGGAGTTTGCGGATCCGCTGAGTTGGCCTGCACGAAGGAAATCGCGGCAGGGGTTGAGGTTGTAACAGTGAGCGTGAAGGTTTGAACCGCATTCGCGCCCACGCCATTGCTTGCCGTAAAGCTAATGTTGTAGATGCCGGCCGTGCCGGTTGTGGGCGTTCCGCCAAGCACCCCGGTGGCTGTGTTGAACTTGACTCCGTTGGGCAGGCCTCCCGACTCAGTGAGCGTTGGTATGGGGAAGCCTGTTTCCGTGACGGTGAATGTTCCGGGTGATCCCACTGCGAAGTTTGTGCTGTTTGCGCTCGCAATTGCCGGTGCCTCATCTACCGTCAGCGTGAAATTCTGGGTAGTAGCTGTTCCCACGCTATTGCTAGCCGTGAAAGTGATGTTGTAGACGCCACCTGCGCCCTTTGCGGGCATTCCACCAAGCACGCCCGTGGATGCATTGAATGTTACGCCGCTGGGCAAAGCTCCCGACTCTGTCAGACTTGGGGTTGGCTCTCCGGTGGCCGTTACCGTGAATATTCCCTGTGATCCTACGAGAAAAGTTGTGCTGGCCGCACTCGTGATCAGCGGAGGATTCGGCCAGCTGTTGGCTAGATTGGCTGCATTAACGCTTCCAATCCCCGTAGCGAAGTCCCAGCCGGCAGCGGCGCCGTATGCAAGGTTGTATGAATTGTTTGACGTGGAAAGCACGCCCTCTTGTGCGGAATCGAGATAACAGTTATGCCTGCCTGTGCAGTTGACGTCGATATCGCCTTGCGTGACGTCGTAGAAAATGCAAGCGCTCGAAACCCCAGCGCCGTTTGACGAGTTGCAAGCGGCGCTGCTGCCGTTGTACTCCGTTGCGGCGAGTTGATAGTAGACGGAATTGGGATTGCCCTGATTCTGAGCAGTCTTTTGGTTTATAAGGACCTGGATGCCCGCCATGATCGGCGAAGCAAACGACGTCCCGCCTGCTTTCGCCCAACCGCTGGGATCATCGGCGCAATCGGCCCCGCCGTTTTCGGTATCGGACCAGCAAAATATGTAGTAATGCCCCCAAACACCATTCGCAGCAAACAGCGAGACATCCGGAACGTCCCGCACGCCGTCGTTAGGGTTTCCTAAGTTACTGAGCGCGGCCTGCCACGAAGGCTTAGTCCAACCCTGGCAGCTGCCGCTGACGATCCCGGTGCCGCTGGAGGGCGACCCCGTCGCACAGCCGCTGGGGCCGCCGCTCCCCGCAGCCGTGGTTAGGTACGATTCTCCCTGGCTCGAATTGCAAAAACCGTTCTTGCCGTATGTCGTTTCCGAGCCGCTGATAAAGTTAGAAAGGAGCGTGCTGGCGCAAGAGTCATTCCAGGGGATCTCTGGGATATAGGATAAGGCCGACCCGTAATTGGAGCGATTGGTGGCACTCCAGTATGTGCTGTTGGCAAAGGAGTATGTGTCACTGAAGTCGGTGCCGCCAACCGCTACGTTGTAGGGTGTGGAGGCAAGCGCGTTGACACCGACGCCGTGAGTTGCATTCGTACGGTTGCTATCGCAAAGCGCCGCTCCGCCGTCGCCCGCGGAAACGAAAACGGAAACCCCTTCAGCGACCGCTTGCTGATAAGCGGAGTTGTATGCCGCGTTGGCCGTGGCGCCGTCTTCCGCTTCGCATTCGCCGTAGCTGATGCTAATCACGGCCGGTGGCGGATTACTGCCGTTGATCAAGTTTTGCAGCGCGATCAAGCCACCGAAAGTGTTAATGGTGTCCGCACAGGAAGCCAGAACAATTGCGGCGCTGGGTGCGGCCGCACTGGACCATTCCGCATCAAGGATGGCCTCACCCTCGTTGGAGGTTACTACTCCGGGATCGGCGCAGTTATTGGCGCCATTCAGAGGTGCCGGGTGAACTGTCGAAAATGATCCAGATGAGTAGCTGGAGAGGCCAAAGGTTGAGCGGAAGGTGTCCCAGTCCAAAGTGCTGAAAACGTCGGTGTCTTCGATTACGGCGATGGTTTGGCCCTGACCGGAGTAGCCGGCACTGAAAAGTGGATTCAAGTTGTAGATAGTCGCAAGGTCCGCAGGCACGACAGCGTAGGTTCCGGAACCGGTAGTGAAATTGGCAGTGGAGTTGCGCATTTCATGTTGAGCGCGTGGTTTGAAGTCATGTAGAGAGACGATGCCCGCGATCGCTGGGGCCAGAGCCGCGGGAATAAGTGGGTCGCTCAAATTCGCGATGTGTTCCGCTCCGTTCACATTGAAGCTGTGTATTTCCGTGTGGAAGGCGTCACGAATCTGGCCTGCCGTACCCGAAAAATCGATCACCATTCGGCTCGGATAGATCGAGTTCACGGCGAAGCCGTGCGATTGAAGCCAGTGCGCGATCGTATCGAGGTCTTGCTGCGCGACGCCAAAGCTCTGCCCGAATTGATCCGCCTTGAGCCATTTGTGGAATTCAGGAGATTTGGGATCTTGAAGCTCAGCGAGAAATTGCTCCAGCATACTTTCCCGCTCAGGAGGACGGCGTAACTGCAGGAGTACGTGGGTCAGCGGAAGTGCGTTGGCGACCGCACCGCGATCATTCTCCGGAATTGCTTCCTGGCGGGTGTTGCCCGGCAGTGGGGCTAGTTTCCCTTCATCGATACCGCTCGTAATGAGGGCACCAGCGCTGGGGGCCGTACCGATCGTTTGAGCGCGCGCAAAGGATGGACTCAATACAAGCGCGACGGCCCCAATGAACCATGCTGCTAGCTTCGGATTTCGGATGCCGAGTCGATTTCTGTGCGGGAAATTCAAATCGAGCTTTTGTAAGGAATTCTTCCGTCGGAGAGTGGAAAGCAACCGTGTTCCGTTCTTCGGAAGAATCGGAAGAAGATGTGCGTCCGCCCCATCAGAATTCTGAGAATTCATGGTCGTTTTCGGGTACGTTTCTCAGGACGGGAAAATCGCTATAAGCAAGAGGGCAAGGGCAAATCTAGTTGTTAGTAGAGACGAAGTGGGATCCTCGGAAGAGAGTCCTAATCCACGACGTAACGCTGTCCGCTTGGTCGGTAGGTTCGGGGGTCGGCTTGGACCTGCCGTATACGGCCCGCGCATTGTAGAGGACATTTCTCCCACCCCATCAGTTTCGGATTTATCACGGGCCCCGGGTATAGGTATAGGTGTAGCAACCCATGTTCCCATCGGGAGGGAATGCATCCCTTAACGACGGCTCTAAGCTGCTGAAACTAAGCTATTAGACAGCATTGCGATCGGGGTAGCGGAAGGCTTCAAGTCCAAGATTGCCACATAGTGAAAACCTTTGCAGCAATCAGGTAAGGAGATGCCCTATTTTCAGGGATCCTGTCGCCTTTTGGTTCGATCGTTCTTCGCTAAGCGTCTGATTGGATATGTGAGGCCGTCCGTCGAGGTGAGCCCACGCGCGTTCAAATAGGACGTGAGTGCGATCGAGCTATATGCATGATTGGTGAGTGTTAGGGTGCACGAGATGGTGGGCAGCGCGCTGCAGTCCGCTCCTACTCAGTTCCGATGCCACGGAAAGATGCTCGGCAGTAATTATCTGTTGTCCGAGCATAGCTAAATCTGAACGTCTAAATACCCTCGGCTAGGGATAGACAGTCGACGCTGTCGCCATTCAATCTGGAAGATGTCGGCGGAGGAACTCTTGCGGGCCATATGCGTTCCGCGCTTCGCGAACGTACCGTCGGCTATTCACCTTCCTTGTGGAAAGTTGTGCAGTCGCAGCAGGCGGCGATCCTGGCGATCTTGCGCCTCGAAGAGGAAGCGGGTAAGGATCGACTTTCCTCGGCTGCGTATCTGGTAGAGAGCCCAGCGGTCTGCAGCCGAAAGTCTAATTGTGCCTACACGAATGCACCTCTCACCCTGAGGCTCCAAGCTGATACTGCGATTGAGGGTGGTGGTGCAGACTGCGCTAAAACCCTACCTAATGCATGCTAGACGTGTGGGGTGGAAGGGAGATCGCAATGAATCGAGTTCTGATAATCGCGAGTGTAACTGTTGCGTTCGTCATCAGCTTTTCCGCGAGCGCCCACGGACAAGAGCAAGAGCCCTGGTATACATTCAACGTCGGCGGCGGATATTCACCGCTTTTAGGGCAACTACACACTCGGCTTAATAACGGTTGGCATGTCACCGCTGGCGCGGGATTCCGGGCTAACTCACATTTCGAAGTCACGGGTCAATTCACCTACAACGGTTTTGGGGTCCAGTCTCTTGTCCTCGATGAAGCCCAAGTTCCATCGGCAAATTCGCACTTGTGGTCGATCACGGCCGATCCAAAGCTTTGGTTTCGCGGCGGCCATGCGTTCGATCCATATCTCGTCGGCGCTGTCGGTTACTATCGCCGGACGGTAAATTTCACAGCCCCGACGCTCGTGCCCGTTGCACTGTTTGACCCGTTTTTCGGTGTGATATTTCCCGTACTGGAGCCCGCAAATATTCAACTTGGCAGCATCAGCCGCTCTGGGATTGGCGGGAATGCTGGTTTCGGCTTTGACTTCAGGCTCGGCCAATCGAAAGCCAAGCTGTTCATCGAGGCCCGATACGAATATGCGGCGACCGGAAGCGTGCCGACAAGAATGATTCCGGTAACACTTGGGTTCAGTTGGTAAGGTGAGCCCGCCCAGCCCCGCGGATCTCCGGCGCCTCCGTTGCGCCGCCGCCGCGCCGGACTCGCGCTCGACCGGAAGCTCGTCACAGCCTTTTCGCGGAGTTTCGGCAACAGACCCGTTCTGGCTTTTTAGATTTGCCCGAGCCCACCGTCCACGTTGACCTCGACGCCAGTGATGTAAGAGGCGTCTTTCGAGGCCAGAAAGGCTACCGCTCCCGCCACTTCTTCCGGCTGTCCGAACCGCTTCATGGGGACCTTCTGCGCGAATCCATCAAAGGCTTCTTTCGGGAGCCCCGTTTTTTCAAAGATCGGGGTGACGATCGGCCCCGGCGCGACCGCGTTCACGCGGATGCCGCGCCCGACCAGTTCCGCCGCCGCGGTTCTTGCCAGGGATCGCAGTGCCGCCTTTGTCGCGGAATATGCGCTCGCTCCTTCGACGCCCGTGCTGCCCGCGACACTTGTATTCAGAATGATCGACGAGCCATCATTGAGAAATGGCAACGCCTTCTGAATGGTGAAGTATGCACCCTTGATGTTGGTGTCAAAATTCTCGTCGAACAGGCTCTCGGTGGTCTCGGCGAACGCCGCGAATTTAGCCACTCCTGCGTTCACGAATAAGACATCAATTTTGCCCAGCTTTTTGGATACCTCGGCGTAGAGCTTGTCTATGTCTTCGAGTTTGGATACGTCCGCCTGTACGGCGACGATGCCGTTTCCGATCGACTTCACGGCTTCGTCGAGCGTCTTCCGATTGCGTCCTGAAATCGCTACCTTCGCTCCTTCTTCCTGAAATCGCTTGGCCGTCGCCAATCCGATGCCACTATTGCCCCCCGTAACGAGTGCTACTTTTCCTTCGAGCCTCTTCATTTCACCCTCCAAATTCGCATGCGAATCAAGGCAACTTCGATACTTAGATAAGTATCTAACTATTTGGTTGCAGCCTTTTTTAACTTTCAGCGCGGTGGGGATCGCGGTTTCAAGGGTTGGTGGTAGGCTGGGAGCGTGAAGATCGACTTCCTGGCGCCAACCTGATGAGGCGTTTACACTTCGAGTGAGGCCATGGATCGTTCCAAGATCGAAAAAATCTCGAGGGCGTTAGCTGACGAGACCCGTTTGAGGATTTTCGAGGCCATCTCAGCCGCAGGCAATCGGATGACCTGCGGCCAGATCGTGTCCATGCGAGGAGTGACGCCGGCGACTGTCTCTCATCACCTCAAGATTCTGAGCGATGCCGGATTAATCGCGTGTCGCCGCCAAGGGCAATTCGTCTATAGCGAGGCCGTCCCGGAAACCATCGCCTCCTACTCCCGAGCGCTCACCAAGATCGCCAGCGGCAAGAAAGCGGGCCGGCGTACATCTCAATAGGCTCTGCCTTTCCCGCGATCGCCGAGCCCGCGACGGCACACCGATGCGCAAGGAAGCCCCTTAGCCGGCAGACGAAATCACAGATTCTCAGGAAATGCCGAATAGTTTGAAGGTGTTGGGACCCTCTACGGTCCACAAGGTCGAACGGCCAAGTAGCTACGGCGATGTGAGCTATAAACCAGAAACAGCACCTTGGTTCCAGTTGATAAGTCTCCATTACTCACTTCCGTATCATGTTTTCTTCCGTCTACGGTATCGAGGACCGAGAGCCTTTTCGCGTCGTGGGCGTCATGGCACCTAGTGGATACAACCTCTGATAAAAGGTGTGGTCTCAATGGGTCGATGCAACACTGGCTTGGAGTCTATCTGCTGGAGTCTGGAATCCCAAAGTCTTTCGCGGTCGCTGATTTAATTGCAATGCTACTTCGTCCAGTTCCGCTTGAGAGTGGACGGACAGGTCGGTCCTTTTAGGAAAGTATTGTCGCAGCAGTCCGTTGGTGTTTTCGTTGCTGCCGCGCTGCCAGGGACTCTGCGGATCGCAGAAGTACACTTTCACATTCGTGGCCACTGTGAAGTTCTTGTGCTGGGCCATCTCCAATCCGCGATCCCAGGTCAACGAGCGTCGCAGCGATGTTGGAAGTTTCTGAACGTGCTCGCTCAGCGCGGCCACAACCGCAGCGGTGTCTTTGCTGGTCACCTTGACCAGCGCGACAAAACGCGAATGGCGTTCCACCAGAGTGGCGATATGACTGTTGTGGGTGCCGCCGATCAGATCGCCCTCCCAATGACCGGGAATGGCGCGATCCTCGATTTCAGCAGGCCGCTCCCGGATGGAAATGGCATCGACGATCTGACCGCAGTGATATCCGCGATCCCGGGCATGCCGTGAGCGGCGTATCCGCCGCTTGGTTCGCAGGTGCCCGATCAGCTCTTTTTTCAGCGCCCCGCGGGCCTGAATGAACAGGCTGCGGTAAATAGTTTCGTGGGACACGCGCAGGCTCTGGTCCTCGGGATACTCGGTCTTCAACCATCCCGAAATCTGTTCCGGTGACCACTTCAGGATCAGTTTACTCGCAACGATGCTTTGCAACATCGCGTGAACGGCCAGCAGGCAGACCTTAGGCCGCAAGGCCGACTCCCAAACCTGAAGATCCGCTTCGCTGGCGCGATAGTGAAGTCGCCCGCCATGGCGGGAACTTCACGGCTCACCGTTGACACCGCTCGCGGCAGGCCCTTGGCTATAGCACGAATCGACAAACCGGAAGCGATCCCTCGGGAGATGTCCTCCCGCTCCGCTGCTGTCAGCGTGATTAGCGAGCGCCGGCGGGCTGGCGGAGTAATCCCACCGTGACGCTTCAACAAAAAGTGAACGACCACATGGTCCTTGCCAACAGCGCGGCCAATCGCATGCAACGACTCTCCTGCTTTCCAACGACGCCATACCTCAGCTCTCTGCACGGCAGAAAGCGGTGTACGTTTTCTTCGGATCATAAACACCACCTGTGATGAGAGCTTCTAGCTCAGATGGTGTTGCATCGACCAGTTGAACTGGCAGGGGTTCTCGGATAGCGGGATTTCAGGCCGGGCCACTCGCCCATCCGGATGCTTTTTCCATGGTTCTTTGCTGGTGGGGTTAGGGGGTGTTTGAAGGCTTGCCGTTACCGGGGACGTTCGTCGTATATTGTTTTCAGACAAACTCCCGGAGCACGGCTACACCTGCGCGTGCGACAACAGCGATACCAAAGTTAACGAAGACCAGATGGGCTCCCCGATCGTCACGAGGGTAGTAGAGGTTGGACAAAAGAGCTGAACCAAGACTGCCGAGGAAGAAAGAATAGTTGGGCATATTGCGGCCGTTATCTCCCCGCAACGCAACCGTATAGCCCGAGTGCGTGCAGAAGGCGGAGCCGGTGGATTCCGAGCCCTGATAGAAGTAGCGGGGTCTTGATGGAAGAGCGAGGGAAATACCCCGAATAGCTCAAATAGTCTCTGGTAACGACATCGCCGAAGGCGGCGGCGTAGCGCCTGCCGTAGCCTTGGAAGCCCTTCCCGTATGCCGGAAACCTATTCCTCGCCTGCTCAATGCCGGCAGTGACGCCGGCACCAGCGAACTGAAGGGGATCGAAGACGTCGTGAGAAACGAGCGAGTACTTTTGCTTTGAGGTGAGCGGAGCGGCGTAGTAGATGTAGCTGGTATAGAAATTCGGAACAATCCCAACAATCCGCTGTTTCTCCTGCGCCTTTATCTGCTGAGCGGCGACCACGTCGATGGGACGCACCGTCAAGTGGGTATTTTCCGCCGCCACCTTCAAGAGATCCCAGGCATTTCGTAAAGTTGCCGGGCTGCGAGGACAATCGCCGCCGATTGGAAGGGCTCCAAGTCCTTAGCCTTGACCACGACGCGATAGGAACCAGGAGGAATTGGGCTGAACGTAAATTCGCCATTTGCCCCGGAGAGCACCGTGCTACGCGGAGATCCGTCCGCGTCGGTCAGGGTGGCTTCTGCCGCAGCAACGGGTGCTCCGGTCTTATCTTGCACCACGCCGGAGATGCTGGCTGAGGCGTCCGGGGTCGTGGCTTGGGCGCTTACAGTATCCGGTTCGGATTGAGATTGAGGCTGAAGG
Organism: uncultured Acidobacteriota bacterium; assembly: GCA_963703785.1. GTDB lineage: Bacteria > Acidobacteriota > Terriglobia > Acidiferrales > UBA7541 > Palsa-189. The sequence continues at coordinate 11,613 of CAVPFR010000019.1, forward strand.
TTCTCCGGAAAGCTGCCGCTGAGGGGAGGAGCAACTCCTAATGAAGACGCGCCGGTTGAACCGTCCGCCGGCGACGTGTCGCCCTCGTTCTGCGCGAAGACGTTACGCGATTGTACCGAAAGCAGAACAGCCACAAGCAGGATCGTGCCGGACAACCACGGGCGCGTGGCACGCTTGTAGGTCATGTCATAGGATGCAGGAAGGCATCCCCTTCGGCACTTCACCCATTGTTCCCTCGGCAGCCCCTCATTCTAAGAGCATTTGAGTATCGTCTCTATCCCTTTTCGGACATATTTAAGCGAAGATTCAAATCAGGTGGTGTTGCATCGACCGGTTGAGCTGGCACGGCCTATCAGGAATTAGACTAGACTAAGCCTCCACGAATGCTGCCAACGCTCCAGGAGGCAGGAATGCTCAATTTCCGGCCTAAGCTTTTGGCTTCTTGATCTTGCTGCAGCGGTCGAAAAGTAGCTATAACACGACTCTGCTGGAGGAACTGATGAAGCTCGCAGAAAAGATGTCAGTCGTTGTCTTGGCCACTGTGATAGCCGTTGTTACTTGTGTCACACCGACCATCGCCCAGCAGACCGTAGCCAGTTCCAAACCATTCAACTTAGTGGAGGCAACCATTCCGGAGATTCACGCCGCGATGAAGGCTGGAAACCTGACTGCGCATCAACTCGTTCAGGACTACGTCGACCGCATTGCCGCTTATGACAAGAAGGGTCCGGACCTCAACTGCATCATCACCCTCAACTCGGAAGCTCTGGCCGAAGCGGACAGACTGGACGCCGCATTCAAGAAGACGGGTAAATTAGCCGGCTCCATGCACGGTATCGCCATTCTGGTCAAAGACGAGATCGATGCCGCGGGCATGCCAACTACGCTTGGCTCTGCCGTATTCAAGGACTATCGTCCGACGTTGGATTCCTTTGTCGTTGCGCAACTGCGTAAGCAGGGCGCGATCATACTGGGCAAGACCACATTGAGCGAGTTTGCTGCCGGCGATACCTATGGCTCGGCATTTGCCGAGCGGGGTGAAGCGTTTGGTGTTTCGCGGAACCCCTACGATCTCGAGCGCACCGTAGGCGGCTCTTCGGGTGGCTCGGGCTCATGCCTTTCGGCAAACCTTTCTACGCTGGCTTTGGGTGAAGAGACCAATGCCTCGATTCGCCGTCCGGGAAGTTATAACGCCGTAGCTCGATGCGACCAACCGCCGGCTTGGTCAGTCGCACCGGAATGTACGATGGTTGGCCGACAGAGACTGCCTCGATGGGGCCCATGGCGCGCAGCGTAGCCGACCTGGCGCGATTGATGGACGTGATGGTGGGATACGATGCCGAGGATCCATTGACGGCTCTGGGTGTTGGACACAAGCCTGCGAGTTATGTTGCGCTGCTGAACAAGAACAGTTTGAAGGGCGCGCGGCTGGGCGTTTTGCGCGTCGACCTTGGTGACAACTCCGAACCAGACTCCCGGGACTATAAGAATGTAATGGCGGCTTTCAACCAGAGCGTCAATGAGCTGAAGAGCGCGGGCGCGATTGTTTTCGATCCCATCGTCGTTCCCGGTCTGCCGGAATTGCAGAGGGTCCCCAGGGAACGTCCAGGCGGCGAAGAAGCGTTGAAACTTTGGTTTGCGCGCAATCCGAACTCCCAGTTTCAGACGCGTGCTGATGTCGCGAAGTCGCCGGATGTTGACAAGATATTTCCCCCCAGCAAGGCAGAGACCTGGAAGCGGTCGCCGCGCCCGTTCGACAAGGGAATGTACGCAGACTACATGCTCGCGCGGCAGCAGCTGCAGAGCAACATCTTGAAGGTGATGGCGGATAACCGCCTGGACGCGATCGTGTACCGCACGATGGAGCGTTCACCGTCGTTGATCAAGGAAGCCACAACGCCTCCTTACCGTGGGAACGCGGGCATACCGACGCTAAATACATTTCTGGTCTACGTGCCCGCGATCACCGTGCCGTCCGGCTTCACCCCGGAAAAGCTGCCCACGGGACTAACTTTCCTGGGCAGACCGTACAGCGATGCGGCGGTGATTACGCTGGCGTATGCTTACGAACAGGCGACGCACCACCGCGTACCGCCGAGCACAACTCCTCCACTTGGAAAATAGCTCCGGCTGCGAGCCCCTACTGACGAGACAAGCTGAGCGAAAGACGCAGATGTAGCTCGTTCACCGGGAAGAGGAAGGGCCGATGGCGTGAAGCGAGGAGTCGCGGTTTTCGTAATATTTCTCGTAGTAGGACCTGTATTCACCGCCGCGCACTCCCGCCAACCACGAGGAGTTGCTCTTGTACCAATCGATTGTTTGCCGCAACCCCTCTTCGAGCGAGATCTGCGGTTTCCAGCCGAGATGCTCTTCCATTTTGCTGCAGCGCAAGGCATAGCGCCGGTCGTGGCCCGGCCGGTCCTTCACGTAGCTAAGCAACGATTCCGGCCGCTCGGTCAGTTCAAGCACTCGCCGAGCCACACTGAGGTTCTCTTCGATATCCATTCCACCGATATTGTAGGCTTCGCCGACGCGTCCATTTTCGAGCACGGCCAGAATTCCGCGGCAGTTATCTTCCACGTGCAGCCAATCGCGTTGTTGTTTTCCATCGCCGTAGATTGGCAGCGGTTTATGTTCGAGCGCGTTGGTGATCATCAGGGGGAGAAACTTCTCCGGGAACTGATACGGCCCGTAATTGTTCGACGAGCGAGTGATTAACGCGGAGAGGCCGTACGTGCGTACATAAGAGAGCACCAGAAGATCCGAAGCCGCCTTGGAAGCCGAATATGGGCTGCTGGGCTGCAACGGCGAACTTTCCTCCGCGAATTCGCCCGGCGGCATGTCGCCGTATACTTCGTCGGTCGAAACATGCAGGAAGCGGCCGATGCGCAGCGCGCGCGCCACTTCCAGCAAGGTGAAGGTTCCTTTTATGTTCGTCTCGATGACGGGGGCGGGTGCGTAGATGCTGCGGTCAACGTGAGATTCCGCCGCAAAATGCACCACGGCGTCGCATCCGCGCATCGCCGCTTCCACAGGGCCGCCGTCGCAGATATCGCCCTTGATGAACGTGTAGTTCGGGCGATCCGCCACCTCTTTGAGATTCGCCAGGTTCCCAGCGTAGGTTAGCTTGTCGTAATTGACTAGGTCGCAGTCCTTGCGCGTCTTCAGCACATACCGAATGAAGTTGGAGCCAATGAATCCCGCCCCACCGGTAACCAGAATCTTCATCGCGGACTTTCCCGATCGGCGACGAGTTGCTCCTGGCCGGCCCGCGACAGCTTGTTTGCGCCGGTTTCCGATACCAGCGTGTTCGCTCGCAGCAGCGATTCGAAAGTGCCGGCATCGGTCCACCAGCCCTCCAGGATTTCGTAGGTGAGCTTGCCTTCTTCAAGGTAGAAGTTGTTCACGTCGGTGATCTCCAATTCGCCCCGGCCGGACGGTTTCAAGCGGCGAATCTTTCGGAAGACACTCTGGTCGTATAGATAAATTCCGATCACGGAGTAGTTTGATTTGGGATGCTTGGGTTTTTCCTCGATGCCTACCACACGATCGCCGCGAACCTCAGCGACACCAAATCGCTGCGCGTCCGTAACTTCCTTCAGGAGAATCTTGGCACCTTCTCCTTGCTTCCGGAAATTGGCGACGGCTTGGCAGACGTTGTTTTCAATGATGTTGTCGCCCAGAATTACGCAAATGGAGTCGCCGTCCGCGAAATGCTCGGCCAATGCCAAAGCGTCCGCGATTCCACCCTCTCCATCCTGGTACGTGTAATTCAGGTGCTTTAGCCCAAAATCGCGGCCGTTCCCTAAGAGGCGCAAGAAGTCGCCCGCGTTCTTCCCACCGGTAACCAGGAGGATTTCATGGATTCCGGCGTTCACCAGCGTTTGAATCGGATAATAGACCATGGGCTTGTCATAGATCGGCAGCAAGTGTTTATTCGTAACGCGCGTGAGGGGATTCAGCCGGCTGCCCGTTCCACCCGCAAGCACCACACCTTTCATCTTCGCTCCTTCTACAAACTTGATGATAATTCCCGTTGCACGATCAGCCTACTCCAGGAGTCTACATCCGGACGGAACCGTATCCCAGACGTTTGGAACTTGTTCGATGCGGGTTATGCAAGTGCTCCCCCATGCGGCGCGCTCAGAGCCTTAGGGCACGATGATCGTATCACCCGACTTCAGTGCGACATTTTGGCTGGGGTCCTTCCCGCTAATCACGTCTTTATAATTGAAGGGAATCTTTTGCTGTTTGCCGTTGTCCTGACGGAGAACGTAGATCTTTTTTGAGTTGGCAAAGGCTGTAAACCCGCCTGCGTCGGAGAGCGCCTGTAAAACGGTCATATCCGGAAGAAGCGTAAAGCTTCCCGCCCGAGCGACTTCCCCAAGAATGTAAATGCGCTGGCTATTGATTTGGGAGACGATGACCGTGACTTGAGGATTGGTCATGAACTTGGCGAGATCCGCGGTAATTTTCGCGCCCAACTGCCCTGGCGTTAAACCGGAGGCCTGGACATCGTTGACAAGTGGTAATGAGATCTTACCGTCCGGGCGGACTGGAACGGATCTAGATAGATCCGGCTCTTTCCACACGCTAATGTCGATGATATCTTGCGGCCCAATCACGTAGTTGGGATCCGCCGTTGCTCCGCTCGGGGACGCGCCTTTGCTCGAGGCCTGAAGCTGCGCCGAACCCTTCTGACTTGGACTCTGCTGCCCCCAAACCAGCGGCGCCGGCAAAAGACCGAGAAACACCAATACCGCAGCGTGGCGGAATCTCGAACTGCTTTTATACATTCCCATGTTTCAATTCTCTTTCTCCACCTAGGTTATAATTTCGCGGAATCGTCCTTCACTTCGCTCCCGTAATGACCTCGTCCGTAGTAAGAACCGTACGTCAATGTTTTCTCATCTACTGCGTTCAGCACGACTCCAAGAAGATTCCTTTTCTGCAGTTCCCGAGCAACCTTATTCGCGGCGCTCAACGGCGTAGCGGACGCGCGGACGACCAGAAGAATGCCGTCGCAGAACCCCGCCAGCACGCTGGCGTCCGCGACCGGCAAACAGGGTGGCGAATCGATGACGACCCAATCAAAGCAAGAAGCCGCGCTTTCGATCAAGGTCTTCAGGCGCCCGTTGGAAAGCAATTCACTGGCATTGCTGGCCGATTTGCCGCCGGCGATAAAATACAAGCCGCCTTCCCGTCCGTGTTGAATCACAGCCATCTCGTCGGCGGTGCCATTCAAATAATCGCTCAAACCCGGCGCCGCGGCCGCTCCCATTACTGTGGCATGTTGAACGTCGCAAATCGGCGTCTATCAGTAGAACGTGCCGGTCTGGCTGCCTCACGATCACCTGGGCCAGATTGCTGGCTACGAATGTCTTGCCGTCGTTCGCGATAGCGCTGGTGACCAAAACCACTCGCACTTTTTCTGCTCGAAAATGATAAAGACGAGAGCGCAGCGTGCGAAATTGTTCGGCAGCCTCTAGGTTCTGGTTCTCTTGTGCGAACACATCGAGCAGCGGATTGGGCTCCCACTTTACCTGGGCGCAGCGCCGCTTAATATCCTCTAACTCGAGGAGCGCTTGACCTGGAGAAGGTCGGCAACAAGGGGCGATTGAATTTCGCTTTTAATTTCAGCGAACTGCCGCCGTGTTTTCGATTGCTGGGCGGCTGGCTCTCTGATGATCGACCGGCTGCACGTCCGCCGTTGTAATAGCGCCGGATTCCATCTCGGCTTTTCTCAGGGCTTCGTGGATGCGACTCATAAATCCTTTCTTCAGTTCGTCGACGGGCTGGCGTTTGCCCTCATGCAGCGATACGGATGCTTTAAAGCAGAGTGTGATCGTGCTTGATCATCCACTGAGCTGATAAAGGATGCCTTTCGCTCTGACCCAAACCCGAGCAATGGTTTAGCCTTGGCCGCCTTTGATACGAAGCAATGCAGATGCCACAAGAGAGAGAATCCGCCGTGCGCCAATTAGGAACTAACTAATTGTCCGCCCTGTACTTACCCCCTTCGCCGGGGTGAGCCCCATGGTCGAATACCGCCCCTCTCTGCCTCCGGTGGGGGAAAACGAATACCACATTGTGGTAGTTGTCGGGCGTGCGAAAGCGCCCTCCCGCTGTTTAGTCTATCCTTAGAATGAGGTTAAGTTTCGATAAATTAATAGAATACGGGCGCCTTCGAGCCTTCCGAGGGTCGGAAGGAGCTTGGCCCATTTGTTGCTCTCTTCCCTCTGAGGATTCTCATTGAACGCAGATGCTATTTTCGTAACCGAAAAGCGCCCTACGGAGCCGGCGAGCATAATGATTCCGGGGGTGAGCGCATCGATTAGCCTGCTGCAGCGGGTTATAGCCGAGATTGCCACAACGGATATCCCGGTCCTTATCCTGGGCGAAAGTGGCAGTGGTAAGGAAGTCATCGCATCGGAGATCCACCGCCTGTCAACCCGAAGCACGAAGCCCTTCGTCAAATTCAGTTGTTCCACATCCAGTTTCGATTGGCTGCTCGGTGCGGGGTTCGAAAATGGAGGCAATGGCTCGCACGCTCGGCTGGAAGGCACGGTGCTGTTCGACGAAGTCAGTCAGCTCGATCTTGACAAGCAGGGGCTCCTGCTGAATCTCTTGCCTGACGGCGAGAGGGCAGTCTCACCAGACTGCCTGATGGCGCGCATAATTTCGACCAGTACCCGTGACCTTACTGAGGAGATGGGGGCCGGAAGCTTCCGCGAGGAGCTTTATTTTCGATTGAACGGCATTTGTCTGCGCGTACCCTCCTTACGTCAGCGAAAGGAGGACATCCCGGAGTTGCTTGCCGTGTTTCTGACCAAATATGCCAATTTGCTCGGCAGGCAACAACCCCCAATCAAGAGTTCAACGCTCGATTTGCTGATACAACATTCATGGCCCGGCAACGTTCGGGAACTGGAAAATATAGCGCGCAAGATCGTGGCCCTCGGAGACGATAGCCTAGCGGTCAGCGATCTCTCGGTGAGTACAGGTAGCAGAGTTCCTGAAAAGTCGATGCCCAACGGCTCAGGTGGGAGCCCCCGTCCGCTTAAGCAAGCGGCCCGCGAAGCGTCCCGCAAGGCGGAACGACAGTTGATCCTGGAATCTCTCGACCGCACCCACTGGAACCGGAAGCGCTCGGCGCGGGAGCTGCAAATAAGCTATAAGGCGTTGTTATATAAGTTGAAGCAACTGGGCCTGGACGACGGCGGAAATATCGGCTAGACCCGTACTAAGTGGCGGAGATATCAACGCAATTGTTCAGGGCTGGAACAGCCACCCGGAAAGTTTCCGAAGGGAGTAGAATCCCGGCTGCGGCCCGCGCCAAAACGCGCTGAAGAACCGGAACTGGCAGGACTCAGAATCCGACAAGGCGTGAGCATGTATAAGAAATTCTTTCGACTTCGAGAGAGCCCCTTCAACGTCAATCCCGATCCGCGGTATCTTTATCTACGCGGCATATCCAGGAGGCGTTGGCGTGTTTAATTTACGGAATTCAAACGCGCAAAGGCTTTGTCCTGCTTACGGGCGAGGTGGGCACCGGCTAAGACTACCGTCCTGATCAACCTCGATTGGTCGCGCCAGGAAAAGATAGCCACCGCTTCCTGTTCAATCCGCGGCTCAGCGAGGCCGAGATTTTTCGATTTCATGATGGCCGATTTTGGCATTCCCTGTGATTCTGCACACTGAAGAGCCGGGCGCTCATCAACCTAAACAATTGGCTGCTCGAACAACATCGGAAAGGAACCCGTGCGGTTCGTAATTTGTCGACGAAGCCCGAATTCCTCCGCGGAGATGCTCGAAGAGATCCGGCTCTTGACGAATCTGGAGACGTCCACGGAGAAACTGCTGCAAATCGTCCTCGCCGGCCAGCCCGAACTCGAGGAGAAACTCACCGACCCGCAACTGCGGCAGCTTCGCCAGCGGATCACTCTTTGGGCCAAGACTCGACCGTTCGCCGCTCCTGCTGGAGACGCATGGCTACATCAAGGAGCGCCTCCGTATCGCAGGCAGCGCGGGAGACGGATCTTCAGCCCGGCGGCCATTGAAATCGTGCATCGCCATGCCCGCGGCATTCCGCGGCTCATCAATCTGCTTTGCGAACACGCCTTGATCAGTGCGTTCGTCGAACACTCCCCAACCGTGTCGGAAAAGATCGTGGAAGAAGTCGCCCGCGACTTTGATCTCCAGGACATGGACGTCGAGTCTGCTCCCAAGGCGGCTCCATCCTCAGCCGTCCCATTCCTCATGGACCACGGCTTGCCCCAGGCTGTGAGATCGGCCTCGGTGCCGATGGGCGAAGCTGCGGGAGAAAAAAAGACCTAGCTTGTAGCGATTCGCGCCACAATCACCAGCACTGTAAAAGATTGGAATTAGCGCAATGGAAGTTACGGTGTGGGAACGGTTGCGGTGGCTTGGTTTGAGTAGCCGCTCTCGATGTTATCGGAAGTGACCCCCGTAACCACCCAAGAATAAGTTTGGCCCGCTGCCACCGACGAATCGGTGTAGGTGAGGTTTGGATCCTCGGTTGTATTCAGCTTCGTATATGGCCCGCCGTTCGTGGAGCGATAAACGAAGTACCCGGCTACCCCAGAAGGACTGGCATTCCAGGACAACGTTGCCAAATGATCTCCCGCAGGCACGCCCGAAGCCTGTAAGGCGACGGTTATGGCTGAGGCCGGAGCTTGCTCGTTACCGTAACGCTACCCGTCTGGTTGCCGGTGCTGGCGAGAGTAGAGGCCACGTTGAATGTGGCCATGTCGCCAGATTCGGATATCGTGCCGCTCGGGATGCCGCTGGCTGTGAAATCCGGCCGAGATGCTGATGGTCAGTATTGTCACTGCGGAACTCGTTGCGTTCGTGAAGCTCACCGTGACGGTCTTGCTGTCGCCGAGGGCTACATTGCCCAGGTTAACGCTCGAAGTGCTCGGCCCAAATTGCCCCGCGTTGGCGATGGCATCCTTCGACGCCGCGGTGCGTCGTGCCCGAACAGCCTGTTTGGCAGATCGCGCCTATTCCAGCTGCCATGACCAAGATAAGTTTGGCGAGATTTTTCTTGGCGAAGAACGGGCGTTTGCTCGGCGAAGCACTCCGATTCATGCCCTTCAGCATAGAAACCTCTCGCAGGAGAAACTACTGGCCGGTAGAACAGTCTCAGAACAGGTCGTTACCTGCCCGCAAGATCAGTTGATACGTATCGAAAATGGGAACCTCTAACTTCAGCTTATGTCGTGTTTCCGTGTACGGGGTAATCCTCAATCCCGCCAAGTACCAAGTAGTTGAAATCTGCGAGCGAGTACGCTCAGCGAAACATCGGAAGACGAATAGATTAAGTGCTCTAGACGTTTTCCTTGCCCCGAAGCGATATAAGGATGACCTGTCGAAAGATCGAAGCCGTCAGCAGTCGAGTGAGCCGCACAGTCATGGGCCATGATCCTAGCACGACTAGCCCACCATTCCGGCAATTTTTAAAGATTCCGCGCAGGCTCGAGGCAGAATTCGATCTTAGGACCGCGATACTGGCAAAGAGGCAGGAGGTTCGCCCGTTCCCATTCCCTGGGCGAGAATCAACTGCCGCGCCACGCCGCGCATCGCTGGCAAGCGTTGCGCGAAGATCGCGCCGCCGATAAGGCAAATCAGGCCGCCGATGGAGACGGTCCACGGCGCACCGATTCTAGCGGCCAACGCGCCGCCCAACAGGCCGCCGATGGGGCCCATTCCGATGAACATCATGGAGTAGAGCGACATCACGCGCCCGCGCAATCGATCGGGAACCATGACCTGCAAGAGCGTGTTCGTGCAGGCCATCTGCAGCATCATGCCGAACCCGACGGGAATCAGAAAGGCCATGGAAAGCCAAAGGTGGCGGGACCAGGCAAAAAAGATGAGGCTTGCGCCAAACACGCTGGCGGCCCTCCACACCCACTTTCCCAGGCCCTCCACGCCACTTTTGGTGGCCAGTGTCAAAGCGCCCAGCAGCGCGCCCACGCCGGTTGCGCCCATGAGCATTCCTAATTCACGCGCCCCGCCATGCAGGATGCGCCCCGCGAAAATAGGCATCAACACCGTGTACGGCATGGCAGCCAGGCTGACGAAGCCGATTAGCATCAGCAAAGCGCGCACGGGAGCGGTGTGGCGCGCAAAACGGAATCCCTCGATCATATTCTCTAAGGCGGATCCGTGGTGCTGTAAAGATGCCCGCTTGGTAAGCCGCATCATAAGCAACCCCGTGATGACGGCGATATAGCTGATGCCGTTGGCGAAGAAGCACCAACCTTCTCCTACCGTAGCCACCACGATACCGGCGATTGCCGGTCCCACGATACGCGCGCTATTGAACATCGACGAATTCAGCCCGATCGCATTCAGCAGATCTTCTCGCCCCACCATGTCGATCAGGAAAGCTTGCCGCGCGGGAACATCGAATGCGTTCACGACTCCCAGCAGCGATGCCAGAACCATGATCTCCCAGATACGAATCCTGCCTGTCAGGGTCAGGGTTGCCAGCGTAAGCGCCAGCACCATGGAGCTTGTTTGCGTGGCGATGACGATGCGGTGGCGGTTGTACCGGTCGGCCACGATCCCGGCCACGGGAGCCAGCAGGAAAATAGGAATTTGGCTGACGAATGCGACCACGCCAAGCAGCAGGGAGGAGCCGGTAAGCCGGTAAACCAGCCAGTCCTGGGCGATGTTCTGCATCCAGGTGCCCACCAGCGAGATAAGCTGGCCGCTAAAGAAGAGCTGAAAATTTCGATGGCGCAACGCCCGGACGGCGGTGCGCAAGCCTAGGCGCTTTTTGGAGTTTTCTTCGTTACGTGTATCCTGCGATTCCGAAGAGGTCGCCGCTTCTGCCATGACACCCTTTTTGATGCACTGATATTGTAGCGTAGGCTAGGGGCCCTTTCCCGGTGGAATCCGGAGAGATTGGCGAAAAGAGCAGGTTGGGACGATCTTTTTGCCGCCGTTTGACATAACCGTGTGGAATTAAAGATGATTGCTGCAATGACCACCGAATCGCCAATGCATGGCCTTCGCGCGGGAGCGGTACGGCTGCGTCGCGCCGTGCTGTGGCTGATTTTTGGATCAATTCTGATGATCCCCAAGATAAACCGGCTCCGGCGGCACAGCCGGGCATGGAACTTCGGCCGGTCCTTCGCGGGTTTGGCAGGCCTGGCGATGATTGCCATTGGCGCCGCCGAGCGGCATAAGTTCGCGATGATCGCGCTCGGCGCTCTGACGCTGCTTCTGGCGCTGCTGTTGGCTCCGGAACGCCCGAAACTATCCGTGGATGCGCGCGCAAGGGAATTGGGGGCGCTGGTCGTTGTTGATGGGGGAGTTTACAACAGCGGTGCCGACGCGCCGCATCGCGCGAAGCTTTTCATCGGTGCGGATCGGCTGTGGGTGTTGAATTCCGCTCTTGCCGTGCTGTCCGAAATTCCCCTGCAGCAGCTTCGGGAGCTGACCGTGGAACCGGCGGGCGCGGATTGGAAGCTGCGCCTCGATTGTGGCCAGTCCGCGGCGGAATTTCTCTATCGAGGCGATTTTGCCGAACATTTGGCGCGCGTGGCGGACGAAACTCTCCGAAGCCGGCTGCATCGTGAGTTGCCCGTTTTGCCATGACTTGCTTACGTTATTCAGGAAAGCTTAATGTGGCTTTATGGTATCGTGATTCACTCGATCTCTTATCATGATAGTCGGCCAATCATCGCAAACTCTTCCCGGGCGGCCACGCCCCGAGGCACGCGTCGCCTTTCTGCAGCAACCAAGCGGTGAGGCGAATAAAATAATCGGCTCGTCTCGCTTACCTCCTGGCATCGCGGCGCTTGCGCTCGGCGTTCTGCTCGTCGCTCTTTGTCCCATGGCGCAAGCACAAGCTCCACCGCCACCATTGGCGACCCCCAGGGCGGGCAGCACCTGCGATCTGGTGTCTTCCACTCTCACCTGCTTAGGGGATGTGTTTCGGGATCAAGCGGGAATCTGGACCGCGCCCTCGCGGCTTCGCGGCCGAAAATTGCTCTGGCTCGTGCCGTTTGGGGTTGCGACAGCTTTGGCTCTCGAATACGACGCGCGAGCGATGAACGCGCTCGGCCCTAGCCCGACGCGTTTACGCGTGAGCAACGACTACACGTACCTCGGCTCTGGCTATGTGTTGGTTCCCGCCGCGGGGCTAACGTATCTGCTGGGGAAGATCGGCCACAAGGAGGGGTACCGCGAAACCGGCGTGCTGTCGCTCGAAGCTCTCGCTGATGCGGGCCTTGCCGTCGAAGGGCTAAAGCTCGCCACGAACCGGCAACGTCCCTATGCCGGCGATGGAACGGGCAAGTTCTGGCCCGACGACACGGACATCTATTCCACCAGCGGTTCTTTTCCGTCTGGCCACGCGGCCGCGAGCTTCGCCGTCGCGCGTGTGATCGTTGAAGAAACTCCCGGCCACCCTTGGCTGCACGTTGCGCTTTACGGCTTGGCGACGGGCGTGGCCATCGCACGCGTCACGGGCGATAATCACTTCCCCTCCGACGCTCTTGTAGGATCGGTGATCGGCTATGAAATTGGCGGATACGTTTATCATCGCCGCTCGGCCTTCTACATTCCGAAGGCAAAAGTTCTGGGATTCGAGCCCTCCTATAACCCGGCCACGGGATCATTCGGCGTGTCTCTAGCCTTAAATCCTCAGTGACGCACATTCCAGCCACGTTGCGGTAGGGAATTGGCGGGGTTTTCGGAGGCTTGGTAAATCAACGTCAGCGGATGTATTCGCCCGCCAGCCGCCAGAAGTCGTTGGTGTAGTAGTGCGAGACCACGTTGCCGAAGAGATGGCAGATTCCCTGGCACTCGGGGATCTCGCCATAGAGCTTCTTCCCACGCGAGAAAACCTTGGCCAGTGAACCTTCCCGCAGGAGATTGCCTCCGATTTTCCGCAGCGGCTCGCAGGGATAAAAAACATCGCCGTTCGGATAAACGCGCGGGAACATGGTGGGGAAGCATTGAAAATCGCCAAAACGCAACAGCGTTTCGATTGTGCGCGGCGTTCCATTGATGGGCTGAATGTTTTGCTTGCGACGATCGATAATTTTTCGGACCAGCTCCAGATAGCGCTGATTTTCGATCAAGCGTAGATTGGGCAATTTCTCCTTCAGCGCGCTCTGGGTTGCGAAGACGAATCCTTGTTCTCCGGCCCAGTCCAGAATGCGTTCGATCTCGCCGATATTCCACTCTTCGATCACCGTACTGATCGTGATCGTCCGCGGATGAGGCATGCGCGACCTGGCCAGTGCGATGTTCTCCATCACCTTGGGCAGCGCCGCGGGCTTTGATAATGCATTGGTCGGGTCCATGGTCAGCGCGTCGAGGCTGATCACCAGGCCGGTGAGGTTTTCGAAGACGCGCGGGCGGCGGTCGAGAAGCGTCCCGTTGGTGATGAGCATGACGGAACGAAAACGAAGCTGCCGGCGCGCCGCTGCAATCAGCTCCTCGATATCCGTGCGCAGAGTCGGCTCGCCGCCGGTAAACACAATGGAGTCGGTCTCGCGGCGAATCAGCTTCAGAAGGCGCAGCGTTTCGCTCGTCGGCAATTCATCGCTGAAGACGTCCGGCTCCTTCTGCGTGCAATAGGTGCAAGCCAGGTTGCATTTGTGCGTGGCATAAAAAATGAGCGCGTAAGGCGCCACGATTTTGCTGCGCAGAATTTTGCGCCGGTAAAGATTTCGGAAATAGAGATCGAAGGTCTTCAGCGCGAATGGGGCCTGGGCAATCAGGCCGGCAATCAGCTTGCGAGTGGAAATGCCTCGGTTGGCGTCCATGGATGACGCCATCGAGTGTGAGTCATCTACTCGGTAAAAACAATCCCCACGCCCACCTGGTCCTTCTCGGGACCCGGCTCGATGCGCACCACGTAGCCTCGCAGAGCCAGCCGTTCTGCGGGCTGGCCGTTGCTGGGATTCTCCATCATGACTTGCAGCTCCGATTGCAATTTGGGGCTGTGATCCAGATAGATCAGCGCGCCGTGCAAGCTCAGGTCGCGAATTACCGTCTCTTCCTCGAAAGCTTTTCCTTCTTGCGTGAAGCCCAGCACACGTGCGCGGAAATGCGCTTCGCGCCGGAGTCCCTCGCGTGCCGCCGGGATCACCACGTCCGTGTGGTCTTCTCCGAGCGTCATCACCATGCCCTCCGCCGCGGCCCAGGTATTCTCAAATTCGGCGCGCGCATCGCGCAGAATGCCGTCCACGCTCTTATCGGAAGAGTCCGGATCGTGATGAAATAGGACCAGATTCCGCACGCCCGCGGCTTCCGCCACGCGCACACCTTCGCGCCAGCTGGAATGGCCCCATCCTCTGTGCCGTTCCAGTTGCTCCGGCGTGTACTGCGCGTCGTTGATGAAGATATCCGCGCCTTCGGCCAGCCGCCTAAGGTTGCGATCGTACTCGGGATTGCCCGGCTCGTTGTCTGTGGCGTAGACGATCGTGCCGACGGGTGTCTCGATGCGATATCCGAGGCAGCCCTGCGGATGATTCAGCCATGAGGTGATCACGTGCGTTTCGCCGATCGTAAAACGATCTCCCCCGGCTACGTCCGTGAAATCGCGTGCTGCGGACATAGCATGAAGATCGACAGGGAAGTAGGGATGGGCCATCTGCGCCTCGAAGACGCGCTTCAGGCTGTCGCGGCCCAGGAATTCCGATCGAAAACTGTAAAAGTGAAATCTATTTTGTGCCGAATAAAGCGGCGCAAAGAACGGAATGCCTTGAATGTGGTCCCAGTGGTAGTGAGTTACGAGGATATGCGCGTCCACGGTCTTGTCCGTGGCCGCAGCCAAGCGGTTTCCCAGAATGCGCAAGCCGGTGCCGCAATCCAGGATAAGCCGTCCGCCGTCGGGAGTGGTCAATTCGAGGCAAGGCGTGTTTCCGCCGTAGCGCCACGTGGCCCGATCCACTGTCGGAGTGGATCCACGCACGCCCCAGAAGCTGAGTTTGGCTACTTCGTTCGCCATTGTTGCGGAACAGCTCCGGACCGAGAGCCACTAGGATCCGTGTCTATCAACGCCTTGGCCGGAGAAAACGTCGGAAACTCAAGGTTAGCGCCCATGGTAGGCGCGCGTTAATCGCCAAGTCAATTATCTTTCAGGAGCCGGTTGCTTGGAAGGCGATGCGGTTAACATATTGTCTTAACAGTAACTTACGTTGGGGCCCGTTCACCTCGACAGCCGCCTAGACGGCCGCAAACTGTGAAGTAGAATGTATCGATGCACGTGCACCACGGCTCCGATGGCCATTCGCATACGCCGACTCGCGGATTTCTCTCTGCTGCGCTGCTGGCCACGCTCGTCCTGGTGGCCGCCGAATTCCTGGGAGGCTATCTCGGACATTCCATTGCTCTTTTGAGCGACGCAATTCATAACCTTTCCGACGCTCCCACCATTCTGATCTCCTGGATTGCGGTTCGCTTGGCGGAGCGCCCCGCGGACGCTGAGAGAACCTTCGGCTATCGCCGTGCCGGCATCCTCGCCGCGTTTACCAACTCGATTCTGCTGCTGCTCGTGGCCCTGGCCCTTCTTTGGGGAGCTGTCGATCGCTTTCGGCACTCTGTCGTGGTTGGCGAGCAATGGATGATCGCCTTGTCGCTCCTGGCTCTTGCCATCAATGGCGGCATCACCTTGGGCTTGGTCCGCGGCCGCCGCGACTTGAATTTGCGCGCGCTGCTGGTGCATAACCTCGGCGACGCTCTCTCCAATGTAGGAATTCTCGCGGGCGCACTGATCATCCGGTCAACCGGGGCGGTATGGCTCGATCCCGCGCTTGGAATTCTCATCGCGGGCTTTGTTCTCTGGTCGAGCTTCCGCATCTTGCACGAATCGGGACACATCTTGCTCGAGGGATTACCGCGCCAGATGAGGCTTCCCGAAGTGGCTCGATCTATCTTGGAGATTTCCGGCGTGCAGGAAGTGCACGACATCCACATCTGGACGATTGGTCCAGACCATCACGCGCTTTCCTGCCATATCCGCATTCCCGATATGCACATGGAGGAGAGCGAAAAAATCTTGACCGCGATCCGCGTGCGCCTCGCCGATGGCTTCGGCATACAACACGCCACTGTGCAGTTTGAGCGCGCGGGCCTGCCCGACACGGGCGTTTACATGCCCGAACCCTACCGTTCCAGCAAGAGTTGAGACCTAAGACGCCTCTTCGCAGATAAGTGGGAAAAATTAATTTGGAAGCGAGACCGACGTGCCATTGGCATCGTTCATCTGCCGCGTAGCCTCTTCGTCGAGCTCGCTCACCGGGAAAGACCGCCTGGCGCCTTCCGTGGTGACGTAGGTGAGATCCCCGTTGCGGACCGTGAAAGCCACTGCTAGCAGAACTTTGCCGTCGCGGCGCACCAGAATCAATTGGCCCAATTCCGGCGGTGGGGGAGCCGGTGCCGACGGCGCCGCGCTCTGCGCGGGTGCCAAGGCTCCCGGCTGCGGAATCACGAATTGCGGCTGCTGCGCCCCTTGGGCGTAGTAATCGGGCACGGCAGAGCCGGAAGCAGGATCTCCATTATCGTATCCGTATGGGTATTCATTGCCGCCATAATACGCGTCGTAATCAAGCGGCAAGGTATCGAGAAAAAGCGGAGCGAAATACGGATAAAAGGGAAATAGTCCGCGTCCACGGCCGAACCGGTTTAGGAACGGATGTTCATTAGCCGCTAAATGCCGATGATCGAACCCAAGTCCCGGCACACCCCGTATCGGAGCGAAGTTGGGATTGAGCGGGGTGCCTACAATCGGATGGGTGAACACTCCCGGCCGGAATACACCGGGCCTGCTTCCCCGAGTTGTGCGTCCCGGCGCCGCGAGGCCTCGGCTGGGCCCTGAAGGCATACGAGCCAAACCTCCAGTTCCCCGCGCTGCGAAACCGCCGCGCGCTTGCGCTGAGGCAGACGTCGAAATAACTAAACTCAGCGCTACCAGCAATCCGAACTTGCCAATGCCTTCACTCACGTAGCGCCCTGATAGCCCCATACATTAAAGATGTTCTCGCCAGCCCGGTGGTTGCAAATCTATGTGCGCGACCGTAAATTCGCGGGCACAACTCCCCATTAAGCCGGTTCTTATGTTATACGTATCCCTCGTGCGAAGCCGAGAAATCAGCCCTGAGCGCCGCAGTTCGGACCCTGGCGGCGAATCCGGGCCAACGGATAAGACAAACGAAGATCCATCGAGCTTTTGCCCGGTGTGTTCGGCACGTTTGGAAGCGCATAAATGCAAGTTGCGTTGCCCTGCGTGCGGATACTATATGTCCTGTTCGGACTTCTATTGAGCTGTTTGTATTGCGTCTGTATAACCTGTTCGAGCTGTCCGGCCCGATGGCCCTCGAGCTTTTGATCGCCTCGAGCGCCAGCAAGCCAACAAAGGAGATCGATCAATGGCACTCAAGATAAACGTGCGCGAAGTGGACGGCATCGGTGTGGTAGGGCTGGACGGGCGGGTTGTTCTCGGCGACGAGAGCAACGCTTTGCGAGAACAAGTGAAAAAAATGCTGGCCGACGGCAAGAAGAAGATCGTGCTGGATATGGGTAACGTTACTTATATCGATAGCGCCGGGCTCGGCACGCTCGTTGCCGCGCACCATAGCGCCCGCACGCAGGGCGCGACGCTCAAGCTATCCAACCTCGGCCAGAAGTTCCAGGAAATTTTGCAGGTGACTAAGTTGCTGACCGTTTTCGATGTCTACCCGTCCGAGGCGGCAGCCATCAAGAGCTTCAGCCAGTAGCACTCCAAGACATTTGCGTCCTTGAGCGGCCCCCGGCTTAGTCCAGCCGGTATAGCGTCAGGCCGCTCAGCAGCTTGGGATAAAAGTCCGTCGATTTCTGGGGCAACACCTCCCCGGCCAAAGCGATCTCCATCACTTGATCGACCCCGACGGGATTTAGCAGGAAGCAGATTTGAGCCCGGTTGCGGTCCACGGCGTCCAGCGCGGCGCCCATCTCGCGTTCATAGGTGATGTTTTGTTCGGCCGTAACGGCGGCTGGCGTGATGCCCAGGCCGTCCTCCAGCAATACACGGTGCAGCAGAACAACGTCCAGTTGCCGCTGCGCCGCCGCGACGTTCGGCATCAGCTTTGCCAGGTCCGCATCCCGGCGCAGACGCAGCAAGGTAAACGCGCCGCCAGCATACATTCCCAGAGCCCGGCCGTTTTTCCCGCTCTCCTCCAGATCGCGACGAAACCGCTCATAAGCCACGCCGCGAGCCGCCTCGCTGCCGAACGCGTAATCTTCTTGCTCGAAAACGGAAGATATTTTTCGGTGAAAGGAGCTCATGTCGAAGGAAGCCAGATTCCCGACGAGGCGGTGAGTGGGCAGGACCAGCAGTCCCTCGCCGTTCGCATTGAAAAACGTCATCATCGACTTTTCGTAAGCCGCATCGCGATCGGCGGCGCCGGTTTTCTTCCTGCACTCATCGCGGTACGCGAGCGACGTCTCGTAGCGATGATGTCCGTCGGCAATCACCAGTTTTTGGGAGGACATCGCGCCCGCTATCTCATCGAGCCTGCGACGGTCGAAAACCGGCCACAGCCGGTGCACCACGCCGTATTCGTCCCTGGCCTCGGCGGGGACCGAATATCGCGCAACTTCATCGAGCACGGCGTCGATCCGGCGCTGCCGATCGGCGTAAAGCATGAAGAGCTGTCCCGTATGCGTGCGGGTGTGGCGCAGGAGTTCGAGCCGGTCGGCCTTGGGCCCGGAGAGCGTTTGTTCGTGGCGAAAAATGACCCGCGAGGCATAGTCCTCCAGGCGGCCGAGCGCGATGAAACCCTTTCGTGTGCGCCGTTCCGTCGTCCCCGGCGCCGCATACTCCTGGAAATAGACGTAAATGCCCGGCCGCGCATCCCGCGCCATCACGCCGTCGCGAATCCACTCCTCGAGCGCCTCTTCCGCTCGCGTATAGACGTTATCTGTCGGCGTATCCGTCTGCGACGATTTGCCTTTTTCGACGGCGATCAGGTTGTAGGGACTTGCCGCGGCGTAATGCGCTTGCATTGCCGGCGTGATTTTGTCGTACGGCTGCGTAACCACGTCGGCGAGCTTCACTCGCTCGAGGTTATAGCGATACGCGCGAAAGGGAAAAATCTCTGCCATGAACTGGGGTTGCCTCCTATGCCGAAAACCATCGTGCTAAGAAAAGGAGCAATAGTATCAGCCCCCATCCGATCTTCAAAGAAACTCGGCCGATTTTTCGACCAGGAAATTCCCGCGGTTTTCAAAGCGCGCTGTCGCTCGCTTTTCGCTAAAATGTTTCTTCGGCGATCTTATGCACACCAATTCAAATCCCGATACGGCGCCCTTCGCGGATGTTCGCGTGCTCATTTTCGATCTCGACGGCACGCTCATCGATTCCGGAGTCGATCTGGCCCTTTCCGTGAATGCCACGCTCAAGGAGCTCGGCCGGCAGCCGCTGCCGCACGACCAGATTTTCAGCTATGTGGGCCAGGGCGCGGCGCGGCTCATCGAGCAGGCGCTCGGCGCAGGCTGCGCCCCGGACGAATGCGAGCAGGGCTTGGCGTTTTTCCTCTCCTACTACCGCCAGCACATGCTCGACAATACCGTCACTTACCCTGGCGTGCGCGAGGGTTTGGCTGCGCTCGACGGCATGCCTATGGCTGTCTTGACGAATAAGCCGGTCCGTTTCAGCCGGCAGATTCTGGAGGGATTGGGGCTCGCCTCGTACTTCCGCTACATCTACGGCGGCAATAGCTTCGAAACCAAGAAACCCAATCCAGCCGGAATGGGTGTTCTCATGCGCGATTTCGGCGCCGCGCCCGGCCAAGTCATGCTCGTCGGCGATTCCGAAATCGACGTACAGACCGCGCGCAATGCCGGCACCTGGTGTTGTTGCGTGAGCTACGGCCTCGGCAGCGCGCGCCTCGCGGATTTCCCGCCCGATCTGATGGTCGATAGCCTCACCGAGCTTGCCGACCAGCTCGACCGTCAAGCCAGCCAGCCCCGCCGCCGTTAATAAACGCCTCAGTCCACCAGCGTGTGCGCGCGCATCCACGTCCAGGCCGATTCGATGATCGCCTGCAAATCCTGTTGCCGCGCTTTCCAGCCAAGCTCCTTTTGAATCTTTTCTGAACTGGCCACCAGCACCGCCGGATCCCCCGCGCGCCGCGGCCCAAACCGAACCGGAATGGCATGGCCCGTTACTTTGCGCGCCGCCTCCACCACTTCCAGAACCGTGTACCCGCCGCCGCACCCGAGATTGAAGATTGCGCTCCTTTCCGCAAGCAGTTCCAGCGCCAGAACATGGGCGCGGGCCAGATCGCTGACGTGAATGTAATCGCGCACGCAGGTGCCGTCGCGCGTCGGATAGTCGTTCCCGAAAATTTCCAGGTACGGCCGTTGTCCGCTAGCGACTTGCAGAACGATGGGAATCAAGTGCGTCTCAGGATCGTGCAGTTCCCCGCAACGCTCGGTGGCTCCGGCGGCGTTGAAATAGCGCAGGCTGACGTAGCGCAATCCGTAGGCCTTCTCGCTCCAATGCAGCGCCCGTTCCAAAGCCAGCTTGGTCTCGCCGTAAGGATTTGTCGGGCATGTCGCATCGCTCTCCGAGATCGGCTGCTTTTCTGGCTCGCCGTAAACGGCTGCCGTCGAAGAGAGCACGATTCGCGAAACTCGCGATGCCCGCATGGCCTTGAGCAACGAAAGGCTGGCCACGAGGTTGTTGCCATAATATTTCGCGGGATTCTGGAAGGACTCTCCCACCAGAGAATCCGCCGCCATGTGCATGACCGCCTCGACCTGATGTTCTGCCAGAACGCGCTCGAGCCCCTCGCTGTCGAGGAGTTCGCCCTGTATGAATTCCGCGCCCGGAGCCACGCTTTCGCGGTGCCCTTTGCTCAAATTGTCGTAGACAACCGCTGTTTCGCCTTGGGCGAGCAACTCCTCCACCACCACGCTTCCGATATAGCCGGCCCCGCCCGTTACCAGGATTCGCATGGCCCCCCTGTTACCAGGATTTGCATGGACTGACAAAGACCTTCTGAGCTTGAATTTCGGCCCCAGTCAATGCATTCCCACATCGCGTTCCCACATCGATCAACGGCCGAAAGCGTGAGTTTGCTTGAATCGCCGAGCCGATTCAAGCAAACGCGGCGAGTTGTTTTCCAGGATTAAGCGCGGGTCAAACGTTGGCGAAGCCGTGGAGCACCGCTTTCCGCCCTAGTGTTTACGCGCGCTCGCGTTTGAGGCTCTGGCACCGCGCTGCCAGCACCACTACGGAATCGTCGCGGACACTTGATTTGAATAAACGCTTTCGGCGCCGCTCGAATTCACGGACGTAACCACGTAGTAATAAGTCAATCCTGCCTGCACGCTGCTGTCGGCGTAGCTCGTATTGGAATCGACGCTTGCCGTCAACTTCGTATAAGGACCGCCAGACGCCGTCCCACGGTACACGTTGTAGCCTGTTACGCTCGAAGTGCTCGCGGTCCACGACAATGTTGTCGAATACGAGGTCGCGGCCCCCGTGCCGGAAAGGGAGATCTTCGCCGGCGAATTCGAGGCATTGCTCGTGATCGTGAGGCCGCCCGTCACGCCGCCCGTCGCCGCTGGGGCAAACGTGACGCTCACGGTGACGGCCTGACCGGCAATGATGATTTGCCCGTTGGAAATGCCGCCAGGATTGAAGCCCGCTCCCGAGATGCCGACGTTTGAAACCGTAACGCTGGAACCTCCGGTATTGGTCAGGGTCGTTGAAAGCGCTTTGCTGCTGCCGACGGTGACGCTTCCGAAGCTCAGACTCGAGGAGCTCAGGCTCAAAGTGCCGGGAGTGGACGTTACCGTCAGAGTCGCAGCTGCGCTCGCTGCGCTTCCCGCCGAGTTCGAGACAGTCACCACGAATTGCGATCCGTTGTCCGCGCTGGTCGTTGCCGGCGTGGTGTAGCTGGCCCCGGTCGCTCCGTTTATGGCTGCCCCGTTCTTCGCCCATTGATAACCCAGCGGCGCGGTCCCGCTGGCCGTCACGGAGAACGTAGCCGTCTGTCCGGCAGTGACGGTCTTGCTCGCGGGCTGCGCGCTAATTGTGGGGGCAGTCACTGATGAGCCCGCGCCGGCTACAGTCATATTGCAGACTGTTTCCGTTCCGCCTGTTGAATACGTGGCCCAATTATTCAAGCTCGAGGTTCCGGATCGGCTGGAACGGAACGCATAGTTGCTTGCCAGTTCGACCTGTGGGCCGCCAGGTGCCGTCACGAACACGCTGTAACGTTTCGTCGCCGGATTGATCGCCAGCTGAAACGCGTACTGCGTGCCCGCTGTATAGGGGTATGACGTCGCCGCACTAAAGCTGCTCCCGTTGCGCACATCGATCACCCCGGCACTCGAGAACCTCACGATTACGGGCAAGTTCGTCAGCGAACTCGCCGCGTTGACTGAGAAGCCCACTACGCCATTCATCGCCCCGTGGCTGGGCGTCGCGCTGTAAGTGACGACGAACTGCGAACTTTGCCTGGTGAACGCGTGATTTTGCCAAACGCCAGTGCCGCTCTGAACACAGGTAGATTGGGACTGACCTTTGGCGGTTAATCCTGAAAAGAATAGAAACAAGCTGAAAAGAGCTGCGGAAAATAGAAAATTCGTCCCTGCCGGCCGTTTGGCTTTCATGGTTCCCTTTCGGGCCTGTCTCGTAACCGGGCTTCCGAGAAGGCGCCGACTCCCTGTGCCACACGTCGGAGAGGGCCGTCCGAACTGACCGTGAGCTTACGTATCGCGGTGGGAAAGGCTCAACTGGCGGAAAGGACAAATTAGGGGCAGCAGGGCATCCTAACTCCGGACCTAGTCGGGTGGCCGCCAAAACTGTACGGATGGCAACTCGCGGGGGATGGTCTCCCCAATACCTCTGCCCTGGCGAGAATTCCTGGCAGAGCCAGAACTTTTCCGATAGTCTTTTTGTGCGCGGTTTGATGTGCGCCCGCGATATTTGTGACGCTTTAATCGCAGGCTGCGTAGCGTGTGTAAGGGCGCATCTAAGGAAACGATGGATCGGGCCGCTTCCAGTCGAAAACGAATCCCAAAGTCAGTGATGCTGGCGATTGCATGCGCCTTTTCTCTGGGCGCGGTTTGGGCTTTGGCCGGCCAGACCAAGCATTCAAAGCCCGCGCCCCCCAAATTGGCCAAGCCGGCGCCCGCTGCCGTTGTTCCTTTCAATGTCGGCGAGCGCTTGTCCTTTCGCGTGATCTGGTCGAAATTCTCCGTGAATGCCGCCACCATTCAGCTTTCCGTTGTCGAGCGGCGGGATTTTTTTGGCCGCATGGCCTGGCACTTCCGCGCCTTGGCTCAGACGATTGATACCATGCACATGATCTTTCCTCTTGACGATCAGCTGGACTCTTACACCGATGCCGCGCAGCTGAATTCAATCCAATACGAGATGTACCTTCACGAACAAGGCAAGCAGCAGACGAACTCCTGGAGATTGATCAGCGACGGTTCGCCCGCGCCCCCGAATATCGCCGCCGCCCGAGTCTCTCCCGGCACCCGCGATCCCATCGGGCTGCTTTACGCCATCCGCGCTGCGGATTGGAAGAGCGCCCCGCAATTGCGCGTCCCCGTCTTTGACGGACACAACCTGTACGATGTCGTGGCCCATCTGGAAATGCCTTCCGATCAAGCCACCGTCCCCGCCGGCCAGTTCACCGCCTCCAAAATTGGCGTGAGCGTCTACGAGCACGGCCAGGAAGTCACTGGCACGCACTTCACCATCTGGCTGGCCCAGGATGCATTGCGGACGCCTGTGCTCGTCGAGTCCGAGCTGCCTATCGGCACGGCGCGCTTGGAGTTGACGGCCAGGAACTGATCGGCCGTTCTTTAAGGCTTGGAAGTCTTTGCGGGGACCTTTGCGCCAGGCTTCTCGGTGGGGCGTTCCGCGACGTCTCCCATCGCGGGTGTCCAATTTTCAGGTGGAAAGGCAACGTGCCAGAAATGAGGGGCGGGCTTGCTGAATTCGACGCCGACTTGTGTTTGCCCCTGCACCGTCGGACCGATGTAGACCACTTTGCAAGATTGACTTTCGGGGTTGGTGGGGCTTTTTAACTCCAGACTCTGCCCTTGCGAAACCTTCGCCGCCAGCATAAGCAGCGCCCCGTGCGCGTTCACTACCATCGTCTTGGTCTGCTCTGAAAAGTTCCCGCTCGGATTTTCTCCGGAGACGGTTACCGGGACGTTCAGGATCACGCGCTGGCTGCGCCGCCGATTGGAATCAGGACCCGATGTAGCCCAGGTGTTCACGAATCCCCAAGCTAGGCGAGCCGCAGCTTTGGCGCAAGAGTACTCCGTTCGGTAATTTCCTATAACTAACGGATGGCTACGCGAAGCTCGCCCGGTTTGCTTGGTCGGCTCTTATTCAGGCCTGTGAATGCCGCCGCCGCTCCTTTGCTTCAGCGGTTAGCACAGCACAATCTTGTTCCGGTTGCGCGCGATCCGCCGCGTGGCGTTGCGCGTATCCACCACGAGCGGCGCCGCTTCCACAATGGCCTGATAGTCGTATGAGGTGTGATCCGTTGCGATCACTATGCAATCGTAAGCACCCAGGTTCGCCGGCGTCAGGTCAACCGAGCGCATGTTGGCGTAGTCGTAATGCCTCATTTTGTGCAGCTGCGGGAAATAGGGGTCGTTGTAGTCCACGCGCGCGCCGCGCTCGATAAGCAGTTGCATGATCTTCAAGCTGGGCGATTCGCGCAGGTCGTCCACGTCCTTTTTGTACGCCACGCCAAGCACCAGAATTCGAGCGCCTTTGAGCGCCTTCTGCCGGTCGTTTAGCGCGTTGACGATCGCCTCCACCACGTGATAAGGCATCGCCGTATTGACCTCGCCGGCGAGCTCGATAAAACGCGTGGAAAAGTCATACTCCCGCGCTTTCCACGAGAGGTAAAAGGGATCGACGGGAATGCAGTGGCCCCCCAGCCCAGGCCCGGGATAGAAGGGCATGTAGCCGAAAGGCTTGGTCGCCGCCGCGTCGATCACTTCCCAAATGTCCATTCCCATCCGCAACGAAAGCTGCTTGAGCTCATTTACCAGAGCGATGTTCACGCAACGAAAGATATTCTCCAGCAGCTTGGCCATTTCCGCCGCTCGCGTGGAGCTCACCGGTACCACGCGAGCCACGATTTGGGCGTACAGCGAAACCGCGGCCCGCCCGCTGGGCGGATTTATGCCCCCGACCACTTTAGGGATCTGCGCCAATCCGAATTGCTTATTTCCGGGGTCCTCCCGTTCGGGGGAGAAGGCCAGGAAGAAATCCGTGTTGATGTGTTCGGCTTCCGGGCCCTGCGCGATCGGGCAGTGCAGCCCGGCCTGCTCCAGAATGGGCAGCACCAACTCCTCCGTCGTGCCGGGATACGTCGTCGACTCCAGCACGATGAGCTGGCCGCGCTGCAAGTGCGGTTGGATGGAGCGCGCCGTCTGCTCCACGTAGCTAAGATCGGGTTCGCGGCGCTGATCGAGCGGCGTCGGCACGCAAATCACCACCGCATCCATCTCCGCCAGCCGCGCGAAGTCGTTGGTGGCGGAGAAGTGCTTGGAGCGAACGTACTGCTGAATCTTATTGCTGGGGATATGGCCGATGTAGCTCTGGCCCTCGTTGAGTTTGGATATTTTATTGGGATCGGTGTCGAAGCCGATGACGCGATGGCCGGCTTCCGCAAATCGCAGGCACAACGGCAGCCCGACGTAGCCGCATCCGATCACCCCCACTTTTAGTTGCGATCCTTTGAAGTACTCCGGTTTGCGGTCCTGCGGCATCGATAGGTGGCGCTCCTCCCTGATTGAGTCGTCAGCAAAGCAAGATTTCCGACTATATCAGGAATGCTGGGGGGACAGAAGCGTCCGGGGTGCTTTTCGGGACCGGCCCCTTAAGGGGTGGTTTTGCGCCGCTGGTAACAAAGCAGAATTAGGTCCGCGCGGCGTCGCACGCCGAACTTGCTCAGCAGGTTGGACACGTGGAATTTTACGGTGCGTTCCGAAATATTCAGCTTGCTGCCAATCTCTTTGTTGGCGAGATTTTCCAGCAGCGAATCGAGCACTTCCTGCTCGCGGCGGCTCAATTCCGCGGAGCCTTCCACCTTCAGTCGCCGCCCGCGCGAATTGCTGATGATGGCGTCCACGAACTCCGAGAGCATGGAGCGCGGCACCCAAAAGCCGCCGCTGGCCACCAGCGGCAGCGCCCGCGGCAGTTGCTCGCGAGCCTCCCCGTAGGTCAGCAATCCCTTGGCGCCCAGCCGCAGCAGATCGTGGCTTTCGGTTCCACTGAACTTCTCGGCCACGATCAGGACCCGCGCCGAGGGCGATTTCTCTAGCAGGTTGGACATCAGGGCCGCCGTGGCGTTCGCCGAGGCATGCGCGTCCACCACGTACACCGGCGCCCGCGGAACCGCCAGCTTCCGCAGTTCAGGCCCCAGCATCGAATCCAACTGGCGCGTCACTGTTTGAAAGTGGGGCGGTGCAAGGGCGCGTGAAAACTCGGCCAGCACGAGCGGATGTGGCGATAAAATGCAGACCCGCAGCGGGGTTTTTCCTGGCTTGCTCTTCACACTCGCAGCGTATACGACTGCAGTGGATGCAGCAAGCCTTCGCACCAGCCGTAGCTGCCCATTTAGACAATGGCTGAATTCGGACACAAAGCGGGCTGTGCCGCCAAAAAGAGTAGGTCTGCTGTACTTTGCCTGTTCTAGCGGGCCTGTTCGCCGGGTCAATTATGTCATTCGACAAGCGCAAGTTGACCGGATTCTCTCTCATGCTAGGCTGGATATTCGCGTATGGAAGCTTCCGCCAAACCCCGGCGCTACGATCGCATCGGCTTGCCCAAGGGCCTGCTGGTGGTCTGGCAAAGCACCGGAAACCGCATCGTCTCTCGCGTGGCCACCCTGAGCCTTGGAGGGCTCTTCATCGAAGTGCCTGACCCCGCTCCCTCCGGTGAGCTCCTGAAGCTCTTTTTCAAGATTCCCAGCGGCGAAGTCCGCGCCCGCGCCATGGTGCGCGATTCGCATCCTGGCAAGGGCATGGGCGTCGAATTCACGGCTATGGGACCGGAAGACCGCGCCCGTCTGCATCAACTGCTAAGCAAACTTCTGGGAGTCATAGGAAAAGCCTGAAGCGATCGAGTAGAGCTCTCCCGGGCGGCTCTGCGCCTCCGAAACTCCTACCTTTGCGGGAATAGCAGCGATTCCAGCATATCTGCGCGCGCTTTCTGGTCCGATGCAATCACCTGCAGCAGGTCGGTAACCGAAATCATCCCGCGAAACACGCCTTGGGAATCCACCACTAGCAGGTGAAAGATGCCGTGCTTCTCCATGCGCAGCAGGCATTCTTCCAATACCATTTCCGGAGACACCGTGATCAGGTCGCGTGTCATGATTTCGGAAACCTTCATCGACCCGGAGGCCTTGTTTTCCGCGGCCACTTTGTCGGAAATGTCGCTCTGCGAAATCACGCCCACCAATTTCCCCGCTCCATCCAACACCCCCACCGCCCGCACTTTTCGCTCGCGCAAGTACCGAGCCGCGTCGTGCACGCTCATCTCCTCGGAGATCGCAAAGACGTCCAGCCTTGCGTGGATCACCTCGGCAACGTTCATGGGGAGCTCCTCTCCGGCAGCGCTGATGCGATGTGCGATGGTAAGACTGGTAACCCGGCCGGCGCAACCGCAACTTCACGCCTCCGCGCTCGTGAGGCCCCACATGACTCCAGGGTAGGGAATTCCCCTTCCGCGCGCTGATTCCAGTTGCGCCTGTCCCTGCGCCAGTATAGTTAAGAGGTGTGCCCCGAGGAGAAAATCCGATCCGAGGAGAAAGTTGATCCGAGGAGAAAAATTGACTAAGGACAGCCTGGCTTACGTGATCCCGCCGCCGCCCGTGCCCGCATTGCCTGTTTCGGGGGCAAGCGGCCTTTTCCCGGTAACCCGCATTTTTTGTCTCGGCCGCAACTACGCCGAACACGCGCGCGAAATGGGTGGCAATCCCGACCGCGAGCCGCCCTTCTTCTTCATGAAACCGGCTAATGCTCTGCTGCCAGAGGGCCAGGATTTTCCCTATCCCTCGCAGTCCGAAAACGTGCACTACGAATTCGAGTTGGTCGTTGCCATCGGCTCGGGCGGCGCCGATATCTGCCAGGATGCGGCTCTAAGCCACGTCTTTGGCTACGCCGCCGGTCTCGATATGACCCGCCGCGATCTGCAGCAGCAGGCCGCGAAAATTTCACGGCCGTGGGACGTCGGCAAGGCTTTCGATCGTTCCGCGCCCTGCTCGTCGGTCGTGCCGGCAAGCCGCATCGGCCATCCCGGCAAAGGGGCTATCTGGCTGGAGCTGAATGGCAAGCGCGTGCAGACGTCCGATCTCTCCGCGCTGATTTGGAGCGTGCCCGAACTCATCGCCGAACTTTCCCGCTTCTTCGCTCTTACGCCGGG
Source organism: uncultured Acidobacteriota bacterium (assembly GCA_963703785.1). Lineage (GTDB taxonomy): Bacteria > Acidobacteriota > Terriglobia > Acidiferrales > UBA7541 > Palsa-189. Next base: position 40,060 of record CAVPFR010000019.1, read on the forward strand.
CGACCTGATCTTCACCGGAACGCCCGCTGGAGTGGGGCCGGTGCATCGCGGCGACGTGCTGCATGGCAAAATCGAAAATGTCGCGGAGCTTACGGTACGAGTCGTTTGAAAGGGCGCACGTGTGACCGTGCGTTCAGGCGTGTTCGAGGATGATCTTCATGCGCTGGCCATTGTCGGAGCCCAGCATGTTGATGGCGTTCTTCAATTCGCCCAGCGGCATGACGTGGCTCACCAGCGGCTCCAGCCGCACCGTCCCGCGCTGCACCAGCGCGATCGAATTGGGATAATCCTCGCTCTTGGCCACGCGCGCATTGATCAGCGCCAGTTCCTTGAAGTAGAGGTCGTAGAACGGGAGTTCGCCTTGTTTTGCGGTGATGATGCCGAAGAGCAGCAGCCGCCCTCCGGACCGCGCCATGTGAATGGCATCCGCCAGCACCGGCAGCATGCCCGTGCATTCGATCACCACATCGGCGCCGCGCCCTTCGGTCGCTTCTCGCACTTGGCGGATCGCCTCCGGGCCTCCTGGGAACGCCAGATCGGCGCCCAGCCGTTGTGCCAGTTCGCGCTTTTCGGCGCTGCGCGTAATGCCGATCACGGTCGCGCCCCGCGCTTTGGCCAGTTGCACGTGCAACTGGCCCGTAACGCCCAAGCCTAAGACCGCCACCGTTTCGCCGGGGAAAATGTTGATCTGCCGCTGTGCGTGCAGGCAGGTGGTCAACACCTGGATCAACGGCGCGGTTTGATTGTCGATCGATTCGGGAAGCGGAAAGACGTGGGTCGCCGGCGCGGTAACGTATTCGGCGAAGCCGCCGTTGGCGTCGCGGCCCAGCAGCATGCCGTTGGGGCAAAGGTGCGTCTGTCCGATGCGGCAGTGGAAGCACAGGCCGCAATAAAGTTCGGGATCGACGATCGCGCGATCTCCCGGCCGTACGTTGGCGTTTGCGCCGGCTTCCACAACTTCGCCGATCATCTCGTGGCCCATGATCCGCGGATAGCGCACGGGAATAGCGCCGTTGTAGATTTTGTAGTCGGTGCCGCAGATCCCGCTGTACGTCACGCGGACCAGCACCTGCCCCTCGCCGATCGCCGGGCGCGCCACCTCGCCCAGCGCCAGTTCGTTCGGCCCGCTCAGAACCATTGCCTTCATGGGTTTTCCTCGGACCCTCTAAGCCCTTCTAACGCCGAGTCCCCGCTAGGCCCGGCTCGCTTCCGGTCGGACCTTCAGCGCCTCGGGATTCACCGGATTCCGTGGCGCCTGGCCCCGCAGCACGCGCACCACTTCCTCCGCCGCCTTGGTTTCCAAATCGGCTAAAGACTCCTCCGAGTAGAAACTCGTGTGCGGTGTGATGATCACGTTGGGCCTTCCCAGGAGCGGCGAGTTTTGTGGAGGCTCTTTGGCCATGACGTCGAGAGCCGCGCCGGCCAATTGTCCCGCATCTAGCGCCTGGGCCAGGGCCGCTTCATCCACAATAGGCCCTCGCGCGGTATTGATCAAATACGCGTGCGGCTTCATCTGCCGGAAGGCCTCCGCATTGAACAATCCCGTCGTCTCCGGCAAAAGTGGAGCATGGATCGAAACGTAGTCTGAAACCTTCAGCAATTCGCCAAATTCCACGTGCTGTACGCCGGCGCGTTCCAAGACTTCCTTCGGAATATAGGGGTCATGAGTAACCACGCGCATGCCGAATGATTGCGCTTTTGGCGCCACCAACTGCGGAATGCGCCCAAAGCCTACCAGCCCCAGAACGGTTCCCCGCAAGCGATGGATCGGGACCACCGCCGGCATCTCCCAGCGCCCTTCCTGGACCATGCGGTTGGCCAACGGAATCTTGCGCACGGCGGATAGCAAAAGCGCCATGGCGTGATCGGAAACTTCGTCCAGGCAGTAATCGGGCACTTTGGTGACCACGATGCCGCGTTCGGTGGCCACGGGAATATCGACGTTGTCTACCCCGATTCCAAAGCGCGAAATGATCCGGCAGCGCGTCATCTGCCGGATCATCTCCGCCGTTATTTTTGCGTAGGTGGCAAAGAGCGCGTCCGCGTCCTTGGCCACCCGCATGATCGCTTCGGGCTTTGGTTCCGCGGCCAGATGCAGTTCCGCGCCGATTTGCGACAAGACGGCGCGCGCCCTGTCCAGGTTCGGAAATACGGTGTCGGAAACGGCTACGTGGAATTGGGCCATTTAACGCTTCATCGCCTCTTCCATGTGTTCCATCCGCGTGAAGACCACCGGCCCTTTGGCTGTCACTAGCACGTTCTCTTCCAGCCGCGTGGTCTGCTCAAGCTTGGGATGGCCCGCGAAAGTCTCGATCGCGAAGTACATGTTCTCTTTGATCTCCGCCGGATACTTCAGCGAATACGCGCGCGAGATCCACATGCCCTCATAGAGCGTGATGCCGATGCTGTGCGCGAATTGCTGCAGCGTCACCGTCCCGTATTTGTCGTCGTCATATTCGGGGAATTGCGCCGCTACGTCCGCGGTCGTATTTCCCGGACGCAGCTTTTCGAGTCCCGCGTACATCGAATCGTACACCTCGCGGTAAAGATCGATCTCCTTCTGCGTCATCTTCATGCCTTGCGCCCCGCCGCACTTGAAGCAGCGAACGAAGTCGATGAAGTAGCCCGAAGGCCCCACCGCGTTGATGTCCACGATCACCAGGTCGCCCTGCCGGATCAGCTTGTCGGTGGCCCAGCGGCGATACGGGCTGGTGTTTCCGCCCGAGGCCACGATGATGTCATAGATGATCTCGCAGCCGCGCTCCAGCATGAACTCGTGCACCTTGGCTTCGATCTCGCGCTCGCGCACGCCCGGCTTCAGCCATTCGTACTTGATCTTCCACATGGCCGCGTCGCCAATGCTCGATGCCTGCTTCAGCAGCTCGATCTCATCGCGTGTCTTTACGGTCCGCGCCTTGGACACAGCCGGCCAGCCATTCACGACCTTCAAGCCCTGTTTCTGGAAAGCTTCAAACGCCGGCATATCCAGATTGTCGATGCCGATGCGCTCTTTCGCTACGCCGTTCTCCTTCAGCGCTTCCACCACGCTATCCGCCATGCGCCCGGCCATGTAGGGTACGGCGCCTTCGGCCCACTGCCAGGTGATCGCCGGACGAATGCGCCCTTCCATCCACGGCAAGTCGATCTTCGCGCACTGCAAATCCGAACCGGCCGTTTCAAAAAGAATGGGCTCGCCTTGGGTCGGCACCACCGCGTAGCGAATGTTGATGTTGTATTTCCAGTTGCCCTGATACGACGCGGTCGCGTAGCGAATGTTCGCGCCCGCGAACAACACCAGCGCGCCCAAATCCTGCGCGGCCATCTCCGCTTGCAGCTTCTCCAGGCGCTCTTTGCGCAGCCGGTCGAAGTCCACCCGGTACTGCCAATCCGCGCCCGTCTGGCTGTACAGCCGCCGGGGATCCCATTCATGGGGCTGGCCGATAAAGCTGGTGTCCAGCCGCGAGCCGTTGGACGATACCGCTGCCTGCGACCCCTTCTTCGTTGTTTTTGTCACTTCCGTTTTTGCCATGTAACTTCCACCATCCCCCATATGAATTCAGGCAGGCTAAATTCTCCTGAATGTGAATGGCTCCCAGACGAGCGATGTCGAGCGATTCTCCCCGGGGGGTTCGGCGCCAAACCGTAAACCTGATTTCCCTGAGACCTTCTGTCCAACCAAACTCTGTGCAACTAAACAGCGATTCAAAAATGGCAGGCCAATATACACTGCCGTCCGCTCGCCAGTCCACTATATGCCGAAACTCCGCGCTGCGAGTGCATACCGATCTTGCTTCATTCTAATTTTTGATTGTACCGCGTGGCTGCGCGCTTGGTATGTCGGCAATTTTGAATCGGGCAGCGCAGGTTGGTATCACTGAATTTCTTCCGGACAGCGCACGCTTACTGCGCGGGCGCGCCGTTGCTCGGACCGCTTGGAAGCGATGCCTGGTTGCTTCCCAGTTGCTTGGGCTGCTGCTCCCGTTTCGCCTGGAGCAATTTGAAGACTTTCTCGGAGGTCGCCGGCAGCGAGGTGACGCGCACGCCGACCGCATCGAAGATCGCATTGCAAATGGCTGCCGCTGTGGGCACCAGAGTCGGCTCGCCCACGCCCTTGGCGCCAAAAGGTCCGGTGGGGTCGTAGTTATCCACGATATCCACCTCTACCTCCGGCATGTCCAACGAAGTCGGCATGATGTAATTGGTGAGGTTGGGATTGATCTGCCGTCCGTTGGCGTCAAAGAGGATCTCTTCTTCCAGCGCAAACCCCACGCCCATGGAGACGCCGCCCTCCACCTGCCCCTCCACCAGCATCGGATTGATTGCCGTCCCGCAATCGTGCGACGCGACGATGCGCAGCACTTCCGTTTCGCCGGTCTCGTCGTCCACATCCACTTCGGCAATTTGCGTGGCGTAAACATAAGTTCCGAAGGGTTTGCCCTGTCCCGTTTCCGGATCGAGCGCCACCGTCTCCGGATTGAACGAAGCGCTGCCGATCGGCGGCTGCCCGGAGACCATCCGTGCATGATTCGCTACATCGCCAACGTGCATATTCCGTTGCGGGAAGCCCTTGACCACAATCTTGTGGTCCTTGGCCTCCAGTTGGCTAGGTTTCACGCCCAGCAGCGGCGCCGCTACCTCGAAAATAATCAGCTTGGCCTTTTCCGCCGCAAGCCGCGCGGCGTTGCCGGTGACGTACGTGGTGCGGCTGGCGATCGCGCCCGTATCCATGGGCGTTGCGTCTGTATCCGCGGAAACCACGTGCACGTCGTCGGTGGCGATCCCCAATTCCTGCGCCGGATCTGCGCCAGAATCGTCAGCGAGCCTTGGCCCGTCTCCACGGTGCCCGTGAGCAGGGTCGCGGTGCCGTCTTCATTCACCTTCACCACCGCTGCGCTCGGATTTGCCGCTACCGTAAACCCGATGGGGTACCACATTGTGGCCATGCCGCGTCCGCGCCGCTTCATGCCTTTGCTCCGGTCCCGTTGCCGTTATCCATGCCGTTCCATCCGAACATCTTTGCCGCGCGCAAGATCGACTCCTTCACCACCACGCTATGCAGCTTCTGCCCCGTGGGGCTGATCGAGCCCTCCTCGAAAGCGTTGAGCAGGCGAATATCGATGGGATCGATCCCCAGGGCGTGGGCGATATCGTCCATGTGCGATTCGTAGGCGAAGCAGACTTGCGGCGCCCCGAACCCTCGCATCGCCCCGGTCATGGTCTTGTTGGTGTAGACCACAAACGCTTCCGCCTCCAGGTTCTCGATATTGTAGGGCCCGGCGGAAAGGATGCAGGCCTTCCCCAGCGTCGTCTCGCTCCAGGAGCAGTACGCGCCCCCATCGAGTATCAAGCGAATTTTGCGCCCCAGGATCTTGCCCTGCTTGGTCACCCCGGTCTTGTACTCCATGATCAGCGGATGACGCGTGGTGGAGGCATAGAACTCTTCGGGCCGTGTGAAGGTGCACTTCACCGGACGCCCGGTCTTCTTCGAGAGCAGCGCCAGCGCGGGTTCCGTAGTGATCTCGTTCTTTCCCCCGAAATTTCCGCCCACAACCGTGGCCACGATGCGGACGCGGCTCATGGGAATACCCAGCGTCCGCCCCACGTCGGCCCGGCCCAGAGTAATGCGTCCCAGGGTGGAATGGATTGTTACCCGCCCGTTCGCGTCCCACTGCGCGATGGTCGAGTGCGGCTCGAGCGGCACGTGCTCCACCATCTGCGTGCGGAAGGTGCCTTCAAAAATGTGATCGGACTCCCGGAACGCCTTTTCGACGTCGCCCTTCTTGATGATCTTGTCCCGTAGATATTGGCGCTCGGCGCGTGCACGCCCGGCGTTTCCAGCTGAGCGATTCCAGCGGATCCAGCACCGGCTTCAGCACTTCATATTCGACTTTGATTTTGTCCAGGGCCTCGGTGGCGATCTGCTCGGTCTCCGCCGCCACCGCCGCTACGCCGTCGCCCGCGTGAAACACGCGCGTATCGGCCAGACCGGCTGGTCCTTCAGCGAAGGCCCGAACGAATTGCAAGGAATATCACGGCCGGTGATAATCGCCACCACGCCCGGCATGGCCTCGGCTTCTTTCGTATCGATGCTCTTGATGATCGCGGAAGCGATGCCCGCCCGCTTGATCTTGGCGAAGAGCATGTTGGGGAAATACATGTCGTCGATATATTTCGTTTGTCCCAGCCCGTGCAGGCGTCCGTCGGCGCGCGATGCCCGCTGGCCCACGGCCGGAGTCTGCTGGCGACCTTCTGGCACCACCACGTCGAGCGGGAAACGTAACCAGCGGCGCCGGCGCCGGCGCGCGCAAAATATCCGGTCTTCCAATATATTGCGCTGAGCGGCTATTTTTCGAACGGTCGTCTGCCATGTTCGGGCTCCTTATCTCGTGGGTTACGGTCGCCTTGGCTTTTTCACTTCACCGCCGGTACTTCTTCGCCGCGCAGGATGCATGCGGCGCCTTTAATCGCTTCGATCATCTTGGTGTATCCGGTGCACCGGCACAGATTGCCGCCCAGCGCGTCGCGAATCTCTTGCGTGGATGGATCGGAATTTTCGTCCAGCAGCGCCTTGGCCGACATGATCACTCCCGGCCCGCAAAATCCGCACTGCAGCGAACCAAAGTGCTCGAACAATTTCTGAATTGGATGCAGGTGCTCCGCGTTGGCCAGTCCTTCGATGGTCAGCACGTCGCGTCCGTCCACTTGGCCCGCCAGCATCAGGCAGGAGTTTACAGGTTGGCCGTCCACGATCACCGTGCACGCGCCGCAGTCGCCCACGTCGCAGCCCAGTTTCGCCCCGGTCAGGTCAAACTGCTCGCGCAGCATGCGCAGTAGCGTCGTCTCTGGAGGAACGGTCGCGCTCCGTGTCTTGCCGTTCACCTTAAGCGTTACGCTTACCATTTCGGATCCCTCCAGTCGCTTCTTCTGCGCCAGTTCGTAGGCGCCTTCCAGCGCATCGCTTGGTGAGCACTGCGACGAGGTTCTTTCGATACTCCGCGGAAGCGCGAAAATCGCTGATCGGCCTCGCATCGTTCACGGCGATCGGCCCGCTTCCGCCATGGCCTCCGGCGTGATCGTACGGCCTTCGAGATAGGCCTCCGCTTGCGTCGCGCGGATTACTTTCGGCGCCACCGCTCCCAGCGCGATTCGCGCCGCCACAAACACATTCTTCTCCCAATCCACCCAGAAGCTCGCCGCCGCGTTCACTAGGGCCAGCGCCTGTCCCTTGCGCAGCCCGAACTTGTAGAAATGCGTGGGCTTCCCCAGGTTCGCTTTGGGAATGATGATCTCCGCGAGCAGTTCATCCGGCTTGAGTATCGTCTTCCGCGGTCCCAGAAAAAATTCGCTCAATGGCATTTTCCGCCGTCCGCCCCAGTCTGCGATCGTGACGTTCGCCTCCAGCGCCATCAACGTCGGCCCGCTATCCATCGACGGCACCGCCGTAACCAGATTCCCTCCCAGCGTGCCGAGATTCCGCGTCTGCACCGCGCCGATCGTGTGCGCCGCGTCCACGAGCGCCGGAAACATTTCTTGAATCAGCGGCGAGCGCATGATTTGCGTGTGGGTCACCAGCGACCCGATCACCAGCCCTTGCTCGGTAAGCGTGATGTTTTTCAGGTCGTCGACCCGGGATATGTCCACCACCACATCCGGCCCATGCGGCGAAAACTTCCAATCCGCCAAAAGATCGGTGCCACCGGCTATGATTTTCAGTTTGGAATTGGCGCGTGCTGGGCAAGAGGCCACCGCGTCGTTGGTATCCTTCGCCGCGTAGAAATCGAATGCCTTCATGTATGTCCTTCTCCCTGCGCCGGTTGCGGACCTTCCGCACGCAAAGCCCGGCTTCTCTGCGCGTTGCAGGTCGAACAGCGGTATCGCTAAAATATCATTTTCCCGCCCGAGCCGCAATAGGCCCGCAACTGTAAACTTTTGAGCCGTGGCCGCCGCCGCGTTGACCTGAACGCTGGTGGAAGACTAGACTGTGCCGTTCCTTCCGTCGGGCCAAGGATTCTCGTCGAGATCACGAATTCGAGTTATGAATACGGAGGTTTTATGCGCAGCTTCTTGGTGACAGCTGTTGTTTTGGTAGGCCTGGCATTGCCGGCAATTGCACAGGACGCCGAGGTCGGCAAGGAATACAACATCACCATCCAGACCGAGCAGACCAACCAATATACCGGCGCCTATGGCGAGGCGAAGGTCGGTTCCATCGCGTTCGACGTGCCTAACGCCAAAAAGGACGAGAAGTATCACGTCAAAGTCACGGACATAAAAAGTAACCAATATACAGGAAACAAGCAGGCCTCCTGCGAGTTTCAACAGCAGGGCGGCGGAACCGAAAGGGCACGTGCATCGCGGCGCCGTGAAGCGCGCAGCGCTGCCGCGCGAACACAATACGGCGGCTGGCTGAATCGGCGCCGATGGTCCGCGTTCCTTGAACGCCGAAAGTCGCTCGTGTATGATGCCTGCATCCAACCGAAACCAGTGTGCAGGCGCCATGAAGCGCGCGTGCCCGGTGAGCGCAGGCCCAACGCGGCTACGGATTTCAACGAAGTTGGCTCGTTCGGTCGTTGCGGCGGCTGGCGTGATCGATATCTGGCGCGAATAATCTACGGAGGCTAAATGCAGACGCCCTGGAAAACGGATAAATGGTTTATCAGCCCCTGGCCTTATCTTCCCGAAGTCACCAAGAAATATAACTTCGCCCCCAAGATCAAAATCCACGATGTCACCTTGCGCGATGGCGAGCAGCAGACCGCCGTCGTCTTCCGCCGCGAGGAAAAAGTCGCCATCGCCAAGCAGCTCGATGCGCTCGGCGTTCACCGCATCGAATCCGGCATGCCCGCCGTCTCCGAACAGGACAAAGCGGCCATTCAGGATATCGCCGCGCTCGGCCTGAAGTCCGAAGTCTTCGCCTTCGCCCGCTGCATCCCCGAAGAGATCAAGGTCGTCAAGGCCTGCGGCTGCACCGGCGTGGTCATCGAAATTCCCGCCAGCGACCACATGATCAAAAACGCCTACGGCTGGACCTTCGACCGCGCCATGAAGTCCTCGATCGACGCCACCCGCGCCGCCAAGGAAGCCGGCCTGTACACCGTCTTTTTCACCATAGACGCCACGCGCACCGAAGTCGATCGCCTCCTCGACATCGTCGAGGGGGTCGCCACCGAGGGACACATGGACGCCTTCACCCTGGCCGACACCATGGGCGGCTGCACTCCAGACGCCGTGTACCACGTCGTCAAGAAGGTGATCGAGCGCCTCAAGAAGCCCGTGGAGATCCACTGCCACCAGGACTTCGGCCTCGGCGTCGCCAATACGCTGGCCGCGCTGCAAGCTGGAGCCTCCGTCGCGCAGACCACCATCACCGGCCTCGGCGAACGCGCCGGCGACGTGCCCATGGAAGACGTGGTCATGTCTCTGCTCTGCCTGCATGGCCTCGACATCGGCATCCACACCCAGAAGTTCTGCGAGGTCTCCAAGTTCGTCATGGAAAAGGCCAAGGTCACGCAGCCGCCCAACCGGCCCATCGTCGGCGACAAGCTCTACGAAGTCGAATCCGGCATCATCGCCGGCTGGGTGCGCCTGGCGCGCAAGGATAATCCTCGAGTACGTGCCTTTCTCCGCCGATCTCGTCGGCCAGAAGCCCGTCAATATCGTGCTGGGCAAAAATAGCGGGCCGCCGTCGATCGAGGAGTGGTGCGAAAAGCTCGGCATCAAGGCCAACGAAGAGAGCGTGGCCTGCTCCAAGCCATCAAGGCCAAGTCCTTCGAGAAGAAGGACCTGCTCACCGCGGACGAGTTCAAGGCCATCGCCGACCGCATCGTGCAAAAGAGCGTCGCCCGCGTCTAGGCGCCACGTGCACCTCTGTAGCCCAGGGCGCCCGCCCTTCCTGCGGCGAAAGTCATGAACATCAGGAACTTTCGCCGCTCAACAAAGTTTGGCGGGGCCCTGGGGCCTCTGCACCGCCGTCGTCTCGCTCGCTGTCATCCCGAAGTCGCCGTGACGACTGAGGTCCGGTTTAGGAGTCCGGTGGAGTCCACCGGATTCCGGATACCGAAGGTCTGTTTACGCTTTATCTCTGTCTGAAATCTCAAATTTCAGATTTGCGATTTCCCTACCTTGCTGCCACAGGCCGTCGCTCCCGCAGCGAAAGCTGCGCTTTCGGCGCGGTCTACTCAGATCACCGGAAGCGCCGGTTAGCAGCTTGTTCTCTCCTTCGTACTTTTCCACAGCCATCACCTTTTTCCACAGGTCCTCCCCACGGATTCGGTTTGACCCTGGGGGAGAGTCCTAACATCCTGCTGTATACCTCTCAACGACGGCAACCTTATTATCAAAATGAAAGAAGACGAAGATGGCAAGCGCAGCCCGAGCTCCCATTGAGCACATCGAACGCCGCCGCAGCGAACGATTCCCCTTTCGGGTGACGCTTATCGTCTGCGGACAATCCATCAAGAGGGGGCCCATTCAGGGAAGAGACCGTGGCCCTGTCCATAAACTGTCATGGGGCTCTGCTGGCCTTATCCGCGGACGTAGCGCTCGGACAGAAAGTAGTGCTGATGAATCCGCAGACGCGGAAAGAAACAGAGGCTCGCGTGAGCCGCTTAGCGGCACTACACGATCAATGGACTGCGGTAGCTGTCGAGTTCACGCAGCCCACGACCCAATTCTGGCCGATGGGGCTCCGCCAAAGCGGGTTTCGCCACGCTGATAAGGTACAGCCGCCAGCAATGCAAGAGATCCCATACCCTGACGGCGAGCGGCTTTATCGAGATAGGAGAGCTTGAACCGAAGAAACTCAGGCGACCGATTCGATCGGGCTGAAGCCCCGACGCTCTCCGCTGTCATCCGGAAGTCGCCGTGACGACTGAGGTCCGGTTTAGGGACTCCGGTGGAGTGCCGCAGTTTCTTCCGGCATTCCGGGACTGCGGAATCCACCTGACTCCAGATACCGGAGGATCTGCTTTTCGCTTTGTCTCTGTCTGAAATCTCAAATTTCAAATCTTAAATCTAATCTGATTTCCCCTACCTTGCTGCCGCAGGCCATCGTCGCCGGCGAAAGCGGCCTCTCCGCGAAAAGGCTAACTGTCGCCGAAGCAACGGCGCAAAGGTAGAATGTAGAATACTGATCGCAGCCTGAGAGGACGGCTTGGATAACCTCGATCAGAAAACCCGCTCAAAGATTATGCGCGCGATCAGGAGTAGCGACACAAACCCCGAACTTTGTGTCAGACGGGCGTGTATTTCCCCTGGGCTACCGGTATCGTATCGCTGATCGCCGATTACCGGGTCAACCGGATCTGGTTTTTCGCTCAAGGCGGAAGGTCATATTTGTCCACGGATGCTTCTGGCACGTTCACAAAGGGTGTCCGCTGTCCCACATTCCTGAAAACGCCTACTGGCAAAATAAACTCCGGGGGAATCGGAAGAGGGATAAGAGCAACCTCCGCGCATTAGAGCGCTCAGGATGGAAGCCTCTCGTATTATGGGAATGCGAACTCGTGCAAGCCAAACAGCTAACGAGAAAAATTACATCATTCCTAGGCCGCAGCCCTAAATAGATTTCCTCGCAGGCGAGGTTTTCCACAGGCAATTTTAACCCACTTCACCTGGTGCTTACCTAACTGCCAGTGGCATACTTCAACTCAAATAGCTACGCTATGAACCGCCGATCAACAGGACCACGCTCCCCCCAAAGCCTTACATTCGCCGACGTCTTCGCAGGTTGTGGAGCGCTCTCGCTCGGCCTCATGCAAGCTGGGTTGAAAGGAAGATTCGCGGTCGAGCATGACAAGTTTGCATTCGCGACACTCCGCGCGAATTTGCTCTCAGAAAGATTCGCCATTCAAATTCAGATGGCCGCAGTGGCTTCCGAAGGAGCCCATTTCGATAGACACGATGCTCCTTAGCTACGGAAAGCAACTTAACTCACTTAAAGGTACAATTGATGTTTTAGTTGGCGGTCCTCCCTGCCAGGGCTTTTCCTGTGCCGGGCGCAGACGGCCTAGCGATCCGCGAAACGAGCTCTTTACCTCTTACCTGCGCATCGTCGACATTCTCAGGCCCACGGCAGTCCTAATCGAGAATGTGCGCGGCTTCACCATGGACTTTAACGGGGAGGGCGGGGTAAGGAATTATGCGCACAGACTTCGTGAGGAGCTCCGGGCTGGCTACGACGTATTTGAAGAGCTGCTTGACTTATCGCAGTTCGGAGTACCCCAGTCCCGCACTCGCTACTTCCTGCTCGCCCTAGACTCACGCTTGCGTATCCGCAACCCATTTGACACGCTAAGGGAGCGTTTGCCCTCTTTCCTCCGCTCGATGCGCTTAAAGGCGCCCGTAAGTTCCTCGGCGGCAATCTTGGACCTTGAAATTTCGCGGGGCGGGAAACAGGACTCTGTCGATACTCTCCGGGGTTTAATGAAATCAAATACACGCACCCATTAACGCATTTCCAAAAGCTAGTGCGCGCGGGATCGGGGACACCAACAGACATCCGGTTGGCCCGCCACTCCCATGAAATCACCACTCGCTTTCAAGAGATCATTGAGCTGAGCTACGCAGAGGGCCGATTGAACACGAGTATCAGTGCAGAAATTCGAGCGCGCTTTGGACTACGAAAGGCGGCGCTGCGAGTCTTGGACCCGACCGACCGTCTCCGACCATAACTAGCATGCCCGACGACCTTCTTCACTATCGCGAGCCAAGAACGCTAACCGTCCGGGAGAATGCCCGTCTTCAAAGCTTCCCGGACTGGTTCTCGTTCAGAGGCAAGTACACCACTGGTGGTGAACTACGGAGGAAGAGGTTCCGCGATTCACGCAAGTCGCCAACGCCGTCCCCTCGTTGCGAGGGCGATGGGCGAAATGCTTCTCGTGTTACTTCCTACTAACGGCTCCACCTGAGGCCGTGGGGCCCTCCTGCGCCTGCAAGGCCTTCAATAGGTCCGTAAAATCCTGGCGTAGGCGTAGGATCAAGCGCCTTAGCTCACGCGTCTCGGCAAGGCTGACTTCCTTGCCTCGCTTGTTGGAAACGGCCTGAGGTTTTCCCTTCAGGCACTGCAAAATGAGGTGGCCGGAGATCTATTTCGCCCCGGCACTACCTTCACCATGTATTTAGTCACAGTTGCCCGTGCCCCGGCTTGCGCCTTGAACCTGTCGTCCTTCAGAAGACGACTCAGAATCCTTAATCGGTCGTAGGCGGTAAAAATCGAATGAGCTTGCAATAAAGCTGTAATTGTCGCGGCGCTTTTGAGCTTAGCC
>CAVPFR010000020.1:0-43218 GCA_963703785.1 uncultured Acidobacteriota bacterium
AGACTGGCCCACGCTGAAATCCCACTGTATGAGAAGGCCTGTTTATCAGGACCTGTAATTAGACCCGCGCGTGATGCTAGAAGTATTCGTAAAGCGGAGGCACCAGCTCGTCCCGCGTGCTCGAATCGCTACTAATCATCTCGATAAAAACCAAGTTCGCCGGAAACACCGCATACTGAACGGTGTCTAATAAAAATTGGGATCAAGTATCGGAGGATTCCGGCGTGCGATCTCATACCTTCCTTTCAGTGCTGTCGGCCTTTGTGTTGTTATGGTCCCATGCCCTGTCAGTGCAGGACGCCGCAGAACAGGCAGCCCCAGCTCGCGTGCAAATCTTTCTCGACCAAGCCTTGGCATTAGCCGCGTCCCTTCCGGATGGAGACGATAAGGCAAGCGCCTATGTAGGAATTGCGGAAGTCGAGTGGAAAGCAGGCGCACATTCCGAGGCGCGCAAACATTTTGATCTGGCGGACGGCGTTCGTGCGCGGATGCCGCAAGACGACCTAACAAGAGCGCTGCGCGCTCACCTCAGCGAGACGCGAGCCGGCGTAGGAGATATCGAGGGCGCACTCGAACAGCTTCGCCGCTTCCCCGGTGATCATCCTGGTGACCAGGAGGAGCTCATCAGGGCGCAGATGGCGCGGGCTTCGGCGCGCAAGGGAGAATATGCAAGCGCCTCAGCCGAAATTTCAACGGTCAAGAATGACACAACGCATGACGTTGCGCTGGGCGACGTTTCTCGGATCGCTGTCGAGTCCGGGGCACTTAAAGAAGCGGCTGCGCTGACGCGCCAGATCGTCGATCGTCAAGCACGGGTCATCAATCTGAGCGCGATCGGCCCTGAATACGCCAAGCGGGGACATGCGGCTGAAGCATCTAAACTTTTCCAGGAAGCGCTCTCCCTCGTCGCTCAGTTTGCAGCGGAAACGGAGAAGCAGACAAGCGATCTCGACTCTGACAATCTCTATCCCGTGATCTCTATGCATCAGGCCGATAGCGGTGACTTTGTAGGAGCTTTCTCGACCGCCGAACATATCGTCGCCGTCGAGTCCAAGGATGCAGCAATACAATGGATTGCCGCAGATGCCGCCAAATTGGGAAAGATTGAGATAGTACGTCAAGCCATGGACGGACTACAGGATGGGCATCGTCGACCCGAGCTCAACATCCCTCATGGCCGGGGCGCTTGCCAGGGCAGGCCAACCGAAAGAGGCGTTGGATCTTGCGAAAAAACATCTCGACCTGACACACCAGGCGCTCGCGCTGATTTACGTCGCTGAATCCTACCTGGATTCCGGAGATCGGATGAAGGGCCTGGAACTTTTGGGGCAAGCGTCCAATTGGCCCACGGAATCAGCGACGCTGACTATCGGAGCGGAACATTTGGAGAGATCGGCCGGGCCCAGCTCAGCGCTGGCGATAGAGCCAGTACAGCTAAATCGTTCGCGGAGATTCCGAATCAGCGCATCTCGTGGCGCGAGCGGCAGGACTTCGCATCCGAGCAGGTGAAGGCGGGAGATGTTGAGGGAGCTTTGGAAACAGCTAAGAATACACAAACACTTCAGCCCGCCGCCGTATACTCGACGATTGCCAAGACGCAAGTCCAATTGGGAGAGTCGGCGGAAAGCATTGCGTGGATTTACCAGCTGGAATCGTCTAGCGACAGTATCGCAGCGCTGTTGGGCGCCGCGGAGGCCACCTTGGAGGATCACAACGATAAGGCGCACGGCGACCAGTAGGCACGGGAGCCATCGCCAGCCAAGGCCTGGTAAGTCATGTGGTCTCAATGGGTCGATGCAACACTGGCTTGGAGTCTATCTGCTGGAGTCTGGAATCCCAAAGTCTTTCGCGGTCGCTGATTTAATTGCAATGCTACTTCGTCCAGTTCCGCTTGAGAGTGGACGGACAGGTCGGTCCTTTTAGGAAAGTATTGTCGCAGCAGTCCGTTGGTGTTTTCGTTGCTGCCGCGCTGCCAGGGACTCTGCGGATCGCAGAAGTACACTTTCACATTCGTGGCCACTGTGAAGTTCTTGTGCTGGGCCATCTCCAATCCGCGATCCCAGGTCAACGAGCGTCGCAGCGATGTTGGAAGTTTCTGAACGTGCTCGCTCAGCGCGGCCACAACCGCAGCGGTGTCTTTGCTGGTCACCTTGACCAGCGCGACAAAACGCGAATGGCGTTCCACCAGAGTGGCGATATGACTGTTGTGGGTGCCGCCGATCAGATCGCCCTCCCAATGACCGGGAATGGCGCGATCCTCGATTTCAGCAGGCCGCTCCCGGATGGAAATGGCATCGACGATCTGACCGCAGTGATATCCGCGATCCCGGGCATGCCGTGAGCGGCGTATCCGCCGCTTGGTTCGCAGGTGCCCGATCAGCTCTTTTTTCAGCGCCCCGCGGGCCTGAATGAACAGGCTGCGGTAAATAGTTTCGTGGGACACGCGCAGGCTCTGGTCCTCGGGATACTCGGTCTTCAACCATCCCGAAATCTGTTCCGGTGACCACTTCAGGATCAGTTTACTCGCAACGATGCTTTGCAACATCGCGTGAACGGCCAGCAGGCAGACCTTAGGCCGCAAGGCCGACTCCCAAGCCTGAAGATCCGCTTCGCTGGCGCGATAGTGAAGTCGCCCGCCATGGCGGGCAACTTCACGGCTCACCGTTGACACCGCTCGCGGCAGGCCCTTGGCTATAGCACGAATCGACAAACCGGAAGCGATCCCTCGGGAGATGTCCTCCCGCTCCGCTGCTGTCAGCGTGATTAGCGAGCGCCGGCGGGCTGGCGGAGTAATCCCACCGTGACGCTTCAACAAAAAGTGAACGACCACATGGTCCTTGCCAACAGCGCGGCCAATCGCATGCAACGACTCTCCTGCTTTCCAACGACGCCATACCTCAGCTCTCTGCACGGCAGAAAGCGGTGTACGTTTTCTTGGGATCATAAACACCACCTGTGATGAGAGCTTCTAGCTCAGATGGTGTTGCATCGACCAGTTGAACTGGCACAGCTTCTCGGAAGTTGGCCTAGCCGCAAAAGCCAGTCCTCCGAGAAGGCCTGCCGGCTACAGGTTAGCATTGCAGGTTAGGAGCGGACCGGATGCGGGGGGACGAGGCCGTGGCGCCGGAAATATTCGCGCACGTCGCGCAAATCGGCGGCGATTTGAGCGCGAAGCTCGGGGGCGCCGCCGAACTTTTTCTCGTCGCGCAGGCGTTCGCAGAAGCGCACATCCATCCGCCCTTTGGTTACTTCCCGCGAAAAATCGAAGAGATGGCTTTCGATACCCAGTAATGTGCCGTCGAAGGTAGGCCGGAAGCCGACATTCGTGGCCGAGCGATACCAGCGTCCTTCGACCCAGGTCTCCGTGGCGTAGACGCCGACTTTGGGGAGCAGTTCCTGCGCGGGAGCGAGATTCAGGGTGGGGAAGAGCACGGTGGAACCGCGGCCTGCGCCGCGAACGATCTCCCCAGTGAGCGCAAAGGGCCGTCCTAAAAGATGCGCCGCATGGGCCACGCGGCCCTCGGCGATGGCGCTGCGCACGCCGCTGCTGGAGACGAATTCGCCGTCGATCATTACTGGTTCTACGATCTGCACGGAAAAACCGAAGCGCAACCCCAAATCGCGGAGGGTATCCACATGCCCCTGCTGGCGATGCCCAAAACGGAAATTCTGGCCCACGAGAACCTCCGCCGTTTTCAACTCCTCCACCAGCACGCCGCGAACGAACTCCTCCGGAGTGATCTCCGCCAGAGCGCGGTCGAAACGCAGCACCAGAGCGGCTTCCAGGCCAATGGCGGCGAAGCGCTCCATTCTCTGGCCGATGGTTTCCACCAGCGGCGGGGCATTGCCAGGACGCAGCACCTTGAGCGGATGCGGATCAAAGGTGATCACGCCGGCGATGGCTTTTTGTTCCTGGGCGCAGGCGATCACCTGCCGCAGAATTTTCTGATGGCCGAGATGTAGGCCGTCGAAATTGCCCACGGAAAGTACGGCGCGGCGGCCCGAAGGGCCAAAACGCGCGGCCCATTCGGCCGTCGAACGCAGCGCCGCGAAGTCGCTCACGCTGCCACCTCGAAGGTCAGGCCGTCGTAGGCGAGTTGCACGTGCGGGAAACCGAGGCGCACCAGGCGCTCGTTGGTCTCCTGGTGCGGGAGATCGTGAGCGATGTGTGTAAACCAGGCCCGACGCGGCCGCAGACGGGTGATGAGTTCCAGCGCTTGCGCCACGGTCTGGTGCATGGGATGAGGCTCGTCGCGCAGCGCGTCCAGGACCAGATCATCGACGCTGGCGAGCAGCGGCATGGACTCTTCGGGTATGCGGCTGAAATCGGTGATATAGACAAGGCCGCCGACGCGGTAGCCCAGCACGGGTATATCGCCGTGCTCGGCGGGAATCGGCTTCCAGGACGTGCCCAGCAACTCGAATGGCCCTTCGATCACGTGCGGGATGACCCTCGGAATCGTGCTCAACACCGGCTTGCCGTCAAAGACGTAGGCGAAAGTTCGCCGCAAGATGGCCAGAGTCTCCTTGTTGGCGTAGATCGGCACAGGCGCTTGTTGGCGGAGGTTGAAGGGGCGAATGTCGTCGAATCCCAGGATGTGGTCGGCGTGGCCGTGCGTATAGACGATGGCGTCCAGGCTTTCGAGGCCGTAGCGCAAAGCCTGAAAACGGAAGTCGGGGGTCGTGTCGATGACGACGTGATGGTCCGCGCGTGAAATCAGCACGGAAGGCCGCGTGCGGTTGTCGTGCGGATCCTGCGAACGGCAAACGCGGCAATGGCAGCCCAGGCTGGGAACGCCCATGGACGTCCCCGAACCGAGTACCGTGACCCGCACAACGGATGAATTTTCAGAGGAGCGGGGAAGAGACACCGGGTGCTTTCGTTATGGGCGGGCTTTGGCCTTCTCTTGCATCGCTTTTGCCGCCGCTTTGGTCATTTCCATGTAAGAGAGTTTCAGGCTGCCGAGGACGTCCAGCAGAAGGCGATCGTCGTCGGGGGCCAAGTTGCCCCGGGTGGCGTCGCGCAGGGCATCCAGCATATCGATCAGTTCGCGCGCGCCCTCCAGATCGAGCATGGCCTGGCCGCGGGGATCGGGATAGGCTCCCAGGAGCATGGCCGCGTTCTGAGCCACAAAATTGATAAGCATCTGGAAACCGCGCGAAGGCTTGGGAAGTGCGGCATCGGGCGCCAGGACAGGGGCAGGCTCGTCCTTGGGCGCAGACGGCTTGCTCGCGGCAGGAGCGGCCTCTTTCTTTTGCGCGCCGGCCGGCGAGTTAAACGGGAGCGCGCTTCCGGACTCGGCGTCCTTCTTGCGCCGTTCTTCCGCTGCCTCGTCGCGTATTTCACCTTCGGCATTAAAGAGGCGACGGTCGATAACTCGAAAAGACTCTTCCTGCTTAGGATCCGCCAAGGCCAACTCCGTATGTGAACCGCAACAGTCGGACGATTTAGAGTTTTAGTTTAGCACCGGCCGCGCCGCGCGGACAACCCACAGGCGAATGACGTGATCATTGGCTCATCGTGCATCTTCAGCCCGTCTTTCTTGGGGCCTCTTATCTTTTAGCTTCCCCGGCGCGAAGCGAATCATTACAGTGTTAGCTCCTCAATGAACGCTTCAAGCCCGGCCGTCAGCACGCGGCCTCTACAGCGGAGCCGCAGCCGCGTGCGGGTGTCTATCCGCGAAAGCAAGGCGGGCGCCTTATGGGAGACGCCGCTGGTAATCGGCGTTTCTGTCATCTTGGCGGCGCGGCTTTTCCTGTTGGTCTCACGTAACGCGGTAAATATTTTTTATAACGATCAGTGGGACTTCTACGACGCGACGCTCTTTCAGAAGCACCCGCTGTGGGAGATCTTCCGTTGGCAATACGGCCCGCATCGGCTGGGCCTGGGCCCGCTCATCTCCAAGCTCCTGGAGCCATATTTTCGCTGGAACAGCCGCGGCGAGGCCTTTCTGGCGACGGCGATCGTCACCGCCGCAGCCGTCGCGGCGCTTTATTTGAAGACGAGGCTGTGGGGCCGGTTGCGCTGGTTCGATCTGGCCATTCCGCTGATTTTCTTCACACCGGCGCAGTTCGAGAGCCTATGGATCACGCCGAACCTGGCGCATGGGCCGCTGCCGTTGCTGCTCATCGTGCTTTATTGCCTGGCGTTGACGTGCGAATCCACCGTCGCCCGCTACACTCTGGCCCTCATTCTAAATTTCGTCGCCATCTACACGGGATTCGGGCTGCTCATCGGCTTCATCACTCCGTTGTGGTTGCTGCTTGACTACTATTCCCGCCGCGAAGCACGTCAGTCCGCGAATTGGCTGCTTGTTCTTCTGGCCCTTTCCCTCGCGTCGCTGGGCTCCTTCTTTGTGGGCTACCGGCTGGACCCCGATGCCCAGTGCTTTTCGCTCCAGCCGCACGGGGTGGTTCGTTACTTGAATTTTGGGGTGCTGATGCTGGCGCACTTCTTGGGCGCGAGAAGTTCGCGGCCCTTCGTCTGGGTGCTGCTGGGCGGCGCCCTTCTGGCAGCGATGTTATTGGTTGTAGCGAGCTTCGGCAGGCGCTTCTGGAAGAGGAGAAGTTACGCCGACGGGAATCTGATTCCGGCGGTCCTGGCGGGCTACGGACTGATCTTCTGCGCCGCCACGGCCTACGGACGAGCGTGTTTCGGCCCGTACGTCGCCTTCAGCAGCCGGTACACCGAATACGTGGAACTGGGCATGCTCGGCCTTTACTTATATGCCCTGGGATTGCATGCGCCCGGCTTCCTCGGGCCCTGGGCGCGAAAGGTTCTTCCGGGACTGCTTCTCATTTTCCTGACGATGGGAGCGGGAGCGGTCCAGCGAGAGGATCTCAGCGATATGCGGTACTACTACAGCGCCAAAGAGAGCTGGCGAAAGTGTTACTTGAAGACCGAAGATATACGAGGATGCGATGAGGCAGTGCAGTTCACGATCTATCCGGTTGCGGAACGTACCGGATTGAAAGAAAAACTTGAATATCTGAAGCGAACCAAGCAGAACCTATATTCAGCTTCCCCTTGAACTAAATCGCCACTAAAGATGGAACGCAGCCACGCCAAAGAGCGGCGGCCCGGCCCAAGGCGATTGTTACCAAACAGTTACCGAACATCTGCTTCGGTAACTTCTTGACCATACATTATTCCCTTTATACACTGCGGTCGCTCTTACCAATTTCTGACGGCATCCGTACGCGCCGGGATGGAGCCGCCAGGCCACCTAAAGGTAATCCGGGCAAACCACTTCGGAGGATGGAATCGTGAGAAAGTCCCTGGTCCTAGCCCCAGCGGTTCTTTTGACGTTTGCTCTCGCCGGTTTGTCTCCAGCATTTGCCCAGGATGAGGTCAGCCCCGGTTCGTTGAGTGATTCGCCGAATGCGGCGGTCCTCTTGACCGAAGCGGAGCCGGCAGCTTCGCTTGCCTTGCCTGCCGCCCCGTCCGCTCCCGCAGTCCCTGCGGCAGCACCCGCTCCGGAACCAGGCTCTTCTCCCCGCGTGGGGATTGGCGTGATGGTCGGGACGCTCGGCGTCGGAGGACAAGTAGCGGTGCGCGTGCTGCGACCCCTGAACATACGCGCGGGCTTTAGCGGGCTTGGCATCGGCTATAACTTCAATAACGACGGAATCGATTACGGCGCTCACCTGCGGCTCGAAGGCGCGCCGGTGACAGCCGACTTCTTTTTCTTCCACGGGATACACGTGAGTGGAGGCGGTCTTCTCTACAATGGAACTCGGATCACGGGCACGGCTGCGGTCTCCAGCGGGACAACGTTCACACTGAATAACGTGACCTACGAAAGTAGCACGACGGCGCCGGTTGCGGGGACAGTGGGCGCCAATTTCCGCAA
The DNA here is from genome assembly GCA_963703785.1 of uncultured Acidobacteriota bacterium. Lineage (GTDB taxonomy): Bacteria > Acidobacteriota > Terriglobia > Acidiferrales > UBA7541 > Palsa-189. The sequence continues at coordinate 7,854 of CAVPFR010000020.1, forward strand.
GGTCGCACCGATGGTGGGATTCGGATTTGGCAACCTGGTTCCGCGTGGGAGCAGGCACTGGAGCATCACCTCCGATTTCGGGGTGGCTTTCACGGGGTCGCCCAATGCGGCGCTCAATTTGTCCGGGCTGGCGTGTCCGGCGGGAACCACTTCCGGCCCGACTTGCCTGAACGTGGCTACCAACGCCAGCGTACAGTCCAACGTAGTGGCAGAGCAGGCCAATGTGAACAGTAAATTGAAATTTTTGAAGATATATCCGGTCTTTTCGCTCGGATTTGGCTACGCTTTCTAGCTCTTCAACTTCGGTGTGAATTTCTCACGACTCCGTGAAGAGAGCGGGGGTCGCGCTTGCGCGCGCCCCCGCCAAGAGACCTCGCCAGCGCATCTTGTCAACGAGTAACCGCTAACGTAAAGTAGAACTTTCAGTTTAAAACGGCCTCATAACCCAATCATCCACTGTGCTGCGAACCAGGCCCCCCCATCGCCACAAGAAACGCCCGCGCGCCCGGCGGGGCCAGTCGCGGCATGCGCGCGAAGCAGGCATGCTGCGACTCGATCTGAAAGGCGATAGCCGAGCTCGCAAGAAAATTGGGAAGGCGTTTGAATCCCTGGTGGCGCTTCAGGCGCGGCTGCGCGCCCCGAACGGCTGTCCGTGGGACCGCGAGCAGACCCACGATTCGCTGCGTACGTATCTCGTGGAGGAGACCTACGAGGTGCTCGACGCGCTCGATAGCGGCGACCCGCGAAAATTCGCCGACGAGTTGGGCGATCTCCTGCTGCAAATCGTCTTTCACTCGGAACTGGCCGCCGAGGCCGGGAAGTTCGATATCGCGGACGTCATCGAGCAGATTTACACCAAGATGGTGCGGCGCCATCCGCACGTCTTTGGCAGCGTTCGCGCGGACACCTCCGCCGAAGTGCTGAAGAATTGGGAACAGCTCAAATCCGAAGAGCGCGCCTCCGAGCAACGCACCTCCGAGCAACGCACCAACGAACAGCGCCCCAACGACGCGGAGAATGCCAGGAACAAGGATGCGCATACAGCCGCGAAGGCCGCTAAAGCATCGATTCTCGATGCCGTTCCGCGCAGCCTGCCGGCGCTGCTGGAGGCGCATCAGCTTACGCGCCGCGCCGCCAACGTGGGCTTCGACTGGCCCGAGGTGAACGGGATTTTCGAGAAGATCACAGAGGAGGCCGGGGAGCTGAAGGAACTACTCCCCCCAGGCGAGAGCGGCTCGCAAGGCGCAAAGAGCCCCCGCAGAGGGGAGATCGAGGAAGAGGTCGGCGACCTGCTTTTCGTGGGAGTGAATCTGGCACGGTTCTTGGGTTTCGACGCGGAGATCGCCCTGAAAAGAGCCAATCGCAAATTCGCGGGACGCTTTCGCGAAATGGAAAGAATCGCCGCGAGCCGCGGTCAGCCGCTGAGCGGGCTTTCCGCCGCCGAACTGGACTCGCTCTGGAACGAAGTAAAGGGCGGAAATGCCGCGAAGAGGGCAGGGAAGCAGGGCGGCCCGTCCCGAAAAACATTGGCATAGTCGTTAAAAATGGCTTTTGCACATGCATACGGGTTAGCCTTGGTGTGGGTGAATTGCCATGACAACCGCTGCGAAGCGCATCAAGACGTCTGCTGAAGAAAAGCCTGCGGAGATCGCGGTCCGGCTATGCTCCGGCCTCGCGGAGTTCGCCACCTGCATTGAAATCGAGCGCGCCGTGTGGGGTTCCGCCGACGTGGATATTGTGCCGCTGCCGCTTTTCGTGGTTGCGGCGGAGACGGGCGGACAGGTGCTGGGCGCGTTTGCCGGGGAGCGTATGGTCGGCTTCACGCTGGCCATTGCCGGGGCGCGCAACCGCAAGCCTTTCCTGCACTCGCATATGACCGCGGTTCTGCAGCAGTACCGCAATCAGGGAGCGGGCCGGGAGCTGAAGCTTTTGCAGCGCCAGGAGGCGCTGGGGCGCGGCATCGATCTGATCGAATGGACGTTTGACCCGCTGGAGATCAAGAACGCCTACTTCAATTTTCGGCTTGGCGCTATTGCGCGGCGCTTCATTCCTAATATGTACGGAACCACGACCAGCCCCTTGCATGGAGGCTTGCCCACAGACCGGCTGGTTGCGGAATGGCGGCTAGCGTTCGCTGCGCGTGAGCCGGGTTCTCGCCGATAAGCGTTTGTCCGCGAGGAGGTCGCGGAAGAAGGAACTCGTGCGCATCAAGATTCCCGTGGACTTCGCTCACATCCGCGGCACGAATTCGGAGGAGGCCACGCGGCTGCAAGCTGAAGTGCGGCTTGAATTCGAGCACTGGCTCGGCCGCGGCTATGCGGCCACGGGCCTCGAGGTATCCGGAGGACAAAGCTGAATACTTGCTCGAGCCTTGGACGGAGAAGTGAAGGTTCACTTTAGGTGGGGGCTGCTGCTGGCGAGAAGCGGAAATGCCGCCGCACTGTCGCATTGCTCCCACGCGTTGCTTTAAATGAGTGGTATGGAACTTTTGCATGATGGCGCCCAGTTGAACGAAGCTGTGCGAGTTCGCGCGAAGTGAAAGCTGAAGATGATGTCCTGTCGGCGCGGCGACCTCCTTTTAAGTAACCGTTAAAATATTCTTGCCATGCGCCTCTGCGAAGCCACGCTGCGCGAAATTCAGATGCCGCTGGTGCGGCCATTTGAAACCAGTTTTGGCCGGACCACCGTCCGGCGCATCCTCCTGGTTGAAGTGAATGTCGATGGCGCGATCGGCTGGGGCGAGTGCGTGGCCGGCGAGCGTCCTTCGTATTCGCCCGAGACCATCGAAACCGCCTGGCTGGTGCTGCGGGATTTCATCTGGCCCGCGCTTTCCCGCAAGGAGTTTAGTTCCGCTAGCGACGTGTGGGAGATACTCGCGCCCATTCGCGGCCACAACATGGCCAAGGGCTCGATCGAGGCGGCCATATGGGATGCCGAGGCGCGGCAAAAGACGATGCCGTTATGGAAGCTGCTGGGCGGCGCCATCCAGGAGATCTCTTGCGGCGTCTCGATCGGCATTCAGGAGAGCGACGACGAACTGGAACGCGTGGTGGAAAAGGAGTTGGCCGCGGGCTATCAGCGCATCAAGATCAAGATCAAGCCGGGTTACGACGTGCAGCCGGTGGCGCGCTTGCGGCGGCGTTTTCCCAAAGTTCGCCTGATGGTGGACGCGAATTCCGCATACACGCTGGCGGATGCGGCGCGGCTCCGCGAACTGGAAGCCTACTACCTGATGATGATCGAGCAGCCGCTCGGCTGGGACGATATCTGGAGCCATGCGGAGCTGCAGCGGCAGCTCATGACGCCGATCTGCCTCGACGAGTGCATCCATACCGAAGAACATGCCCAGGCGGCCATCGCGCTGGGCGCTTGCCGCATTATCAATATGAAGCTGGGGCGCGTGGGCGGCTTCACGCCGGCGCGGCGCATCCATGACCTTTGCCTGGAACGCGGCATTCCCGTGTGGTGCGGCGGCATGCTCGAATCGGGCATCGGCCGCGCCCACAATATCGCGCTTTCCACGCTGGCCGATTTCACGTTGCCCGGCGACGTTACCGCCAGCAAGCGTTACTGGACCGAGGATGTGATCGATCCCGAAGTGACGGTCACGCCGCAGGGAACCATTCTCGTGCCCCAGGGCCCGGGCATCGGGTTCGAGCCGCGTCGGGAACGCATCGAGCAACTCACGGTGCGGCGTGAAGTTTTACGTTAAGCCTGGGTGCCGCGAGCGCCGCGGAGATTTTTGCAGGGAACGAGACGCATCGGCGCGATGCTGAGCCAGAGAGCGGAACCACCCAAGCCTTCATGTAATACTTGACGTTTAGTTTGCGCTGGAGTGCGCCACGATTCCGGGCACAGCGGAGGCAGCAGACATCCACTGGCTGAGGGGATACTGTCGTCCGCAGTCCACGCATCGTGTTTCGGAAAATTGCTTCGCGCAGTTCGGGCACACGGCTTGGGCCGCGAACGTGTCAAAGGGATTTTTGCAGTTTGAGCAGCCCCAATAATTTCCAATGGGCGGGGCTGACTTGCAAGACGGACAAGCGAAGCCCTCGCGACGCGGAATTTTTGCCAGCCGGTACAAGGCCAGCGCGCTTTTCAACCCCCTCCAGCAATACATTAAGATGAATACCGATAACGCCCCCAGCCAAAGCGACTGCTCCCGCAGCGCGAGAAGAATAAGTCCCGCGACGCCGACGAAGCCCAGGATTGTGGTTGCCATGAGGCTACGTGCGCGTCCCATCACGAACCAAAGAAGGGAACGGAGAATCTGCCCGCCATCGAGAGGATAGATGGGCAGCAGGTTGAACGTCAGCAGGCCGATGTTGATATACCAGACCGAGCGCAAAAGCAGATGCGCGTCGGGCATGATCGCAGCCCATCCGAGGGAGCGATCGAATACGATGAACATCCACAAAACGGGGACAAGCGCGACATTGACCAGCGGGCCAGCGGCGATGCTCCAGAGAGTCGCGCCTGGGCGTGCAGGCGGGTCGACGTAAGCCACGCCGCCAAGAGGCCAGAGCATGATGCGATTGGCTGCGCCGCCCACCTGACGGCAGGCGAGCGCGTGTCCAAACTCATGAAGCGTCACGATCAGAAACAGCGCGAGATACTCGAACACGTTCCAAGAGATGGACGAATAGGCTTTGGCGCGGTCGCTGATTTCAATGGCCGCAACGAGAAACCAGGACCAGTGCAGGAACAGATCGATCCCCGCGACACGAAAAAGATGAATCGTTCCCCGGCGAGTGTTCATGGTGGAAATTTATAACAGATCGCTGCGGCGGATGACGGATTGGAGTGCGTGCGCTGCGAGAGAGATACTCCAATGGCGTTTACGACAAAGGTTTTCATCTGCAAGTAGTTCATGAATTCTTGGCGGCACGCCGACATTGACGCTGCTTTCGCCGCCATGTTATAGCCTCGGTCCGAATGTCTTAGAATCTCGAATCCAGATCTCCAACCCACATCTCGAGCGAAGACAAATTGTGAATCCTTTATCTGAACCACGAACCACGAAGCGCATCGCGGTGATTCCCGGCGACGGTATCGGACTTGAAGTAATACCTTGAAGCTGTGAGAATCCTGCAGGCCGCCATCGCTAAGACCGAGCGCGAGGCGGACTTCGTGAATTTCGACTGGGGCGCCGAGCGCTTTTTGCGCGACGGCACCACGCTTCCGGCGGGCGCCGTGGAGATGTTCCGCAGCGACTTCGACGCCATCCTTTTTGGCGCCGTTGGCGATCCGCGCGTGCCGTCGAACCGGCATGCTGCCGATATTCTTCTGGGCCTGCGCGCAAAGCTCGACCTTTACGTGAATGCTCGCCCCGTCGAACTGCTCGATGCCTCGCTCACTCCCCTGCGCGATCGGACCGAAGGCGACATTCGCTTCATCATCTTTCGCGAAAATACCGAAGGGCTTTACGCCGGCCTGGGCGGCCAATTCCGGCGCGGCGATCCCCAGGAGATCGCCGTACAGGAAGACGTTAACACGCGCCGCGGCGTGGAGCGCATCATCCGCTATGCCTTTGCTTACGCGCGCTCGCGCCAACTCGGCAAAGTGCTGATGAGCGATAAGTCGAACGCCCTGACCTTTGGGCACGAGCTTTGGCAGCGCGTCTTCACGGAGGTGCGCCGCGAGTATCCGGAAATCGAGGCCCGTCATTTATATATCGACACGCTGATTGCGGAGTTGGTGCGCGACCCCAGCCAGTTTCGCGTGATCGTCACCTGCAATCTTTTCGGCGATATTGCCAGCGACCTGGCGGCGCAACTGGCGGGCGGCCTGGGTATCGCGCCTTCGGGGAATATTCATCCAGGAAAAGTGTCGCTATTCGAGCCGGTGCATGGTTCGGCGCCGAATATTGCGGGGAAGGGCATCGCCAATCCCATGGGCGCGGTGCTCGCGGCGGCGATGCTCTGCGATCACCTCGATTGGAGCGATCTGGGGGATCTGCTGCGGGAGGCTGTTCGTGCGGCAGTTCGCGCGCGGCAGAGGACGCGGGACCTGGGCGGCACGCGCACCATGCGCGAAGTGAGCGATTGGCTGCTGGAATATGTCGAGAAGGCGAAGATCGGCCTCGGTCTAAAGTGATACTCAATGAATCGTCGCCTCGCCGACCAGAACTAAATTACGACTCAAAATCGCAAAGTAAAGAAGGAGCAGTACGGGTTTCACCGGGTGAAGAACAACTTTAAGAACCCATCTCACGGATGAATCCGCGGATCACGTCACGGCCTTGCTCGTTGCAGTATTCGTTCGGAGCGTTCGGTGGAAATTCTTCGCTCAGTCCTGCTCGGTTGCTCAATTTATATTTTCGGATCCAGGGGGTCATGTCGAGGTCCAGTAATCGTATTGACGGGGGCTGCGGCTCTGGCGCATTCCCCACACCAGAAACATTCCCAGGATAAACCCGCCGATGTGCGCCCACCAGGCGACCCCGCCTTGATTGATGTCGCCGAGCGTGCTCACGCCGCTAAGGAACTGGATCACGAACCAGTAGCCCAGAATGATCAGCGCCGGGATGCGCATGGTGAAAAAAAAGAAGAGCAGTGGAATCAACGTGAGAATGCGGGACTGGGTAAGAGCACGATGTACGCACCCATGACGCCCGATATTGCGCCGCTCGCGCCGATAGAGGGCAGCTTCGAGCCCCAGTTCACGACTAGTTGTGCCAAACCAGCCCCGATTCCGCATATAAAGTAAAACCAGAGGTATCGCCCATGGCCCAGGTTGTCTTCCACATTGCCGCCAAAGACCCACAGGAAAAGCATGTTTCCCAGGATGTGCAGAAAGCCGCCGTGCAGGAACATGCTGGTCACCAGTGGAATAAGCGCCGGGCCTAACGCGGCGCCAGGATGGGCCAGCGCCGTTTCCGCGCGGGCGGGAACCAGGCCGAACTCTTGTACGAGCTGATTACCCGCACGCGGAGACAAGCTGAGCTGATAGGCAAAGACTGCAATATTCGCCAAAATCAGCAGGACGTTGACGATCGGGAAGCTGCGGCGCTGAGTTTCGCTGCGAAGAGGTATCATTCAGGGTTCACGTGTTACTTTAAGAACGCCTCGCTGTCGCGTGCGCGAGCGGAGTGGCAGCGCAGGTCTTCTTCGTCGAAGACGCGATCGTGGCGAGAGCCGCTCCGCCGCAACTCCTCGATCTCCTCCACGGAACGAATGCCGCCACGCGCGCCGACGGCCGTGCAGTTCAGCGCAGCCGCTGCGCAGCTAAATTCAAGTATTGCTGGAAGTGTATCGCCGCGCAGCAGAGCGTAAGCGAATCCCGCATGAAAAACGTCGCCGGCGCCGGTGGTGTCCACCGTGTCCACGCGGAAGGCGGGGCAGTAGTCGAATCGGAGCCGTCCCAGGCGAGCACGCCGTCCCGGCCTAGGGTCGCTCCCGCCACGCGGCAGTTCCAGCGCCGGGTGATCTCCGGCAGGGATTCGAGTAGATAAGGAATGCCGAGGAGTCGTTCGGGAAAATCGCGCGAGCTAATCATGTAGTCGACACATTCAAGTAATACTTCAGCTCCGGGATAGAGGTTATCCAGGTCCGCCATGACGATGACGCCGGCATCCCGCGCCCATCGCGCCGCGACTGCGGCGGGCGCGCTGGGATGTCCATCGACGTGCACCAGGCGCGCTGCTCGGATCCAGTCTACCGGCAGTTCGTCGGGACGCAGATCGAGGCGCTCGTCGCGTTGCCAGAGGATGGTGCGCTCGCCGGTGGATTCATCGACAAGGATGTAGGCCAACTGGCTCGCGCAGTTCGGCACCTCGATCAAACGCGCCTGCACTCCCTCACGGACAAGTTCCTCACGCTGTAGCCGGCCGGCCGCGTCATCGCCAACCTTTCCCACGTAGCGGCTGCGCAATCCCCAGCGATGGCAGGCAATCGCCGCCGTGGCGGCTTGCCCTCCGGGAAGCACGCAGGAGGAGATAATCTCTGTCTTTGTATCGAAGGCGGGGAAGTGCGGTACGCGGAGCAGCGTGTCCGTGGCGTTGAGTCCGATGGCCACGATATCGCAGCGCGCTTCGTTCGCGCGATCCGGTTGCTGCCCAGTAGGCATAAGCCCAAGACTTTATGCGATTGGCGCGGATTTGCAAGAGCTTCGATGTGCCCGTGAAATGAAGTGAAGTGAAGTCGTGTGAGTTGCGAATGACAATGTGCATGCATATCGCAGCGTTACGTTGCGCGGTTCGCGGCGCTATGATAATTACATTCACTTGCGTTCTGCGGCGCGCGGCTGCTGCTTGATGGGGGTCGGCGCGCCGACACGGCAATGCCGGCTCGCGAATCCGAAGCGTTGATCCTCCGCAGTTTTCCTCTAGGAGAGGGCGACCGGCTGGTGAGTTTTCTCAGCCGCAGCGAAGGCCGCTTGCGCGGCGTGGCCACGGGCGCGCGCAAGCCCAAGAGCCGCTTCGGCTCGACGCTCGAGCCATTTTCCTATGTCCGTATGTGGTATTACGAGCGCGAGACACGCGAACTCGTGCGCATCAATCAGTGTGAGCTGATCGAATCGTTCCTCGATGCCCAGCGCGATTATGCCGCTGGCGTGACCCTCGCCCTGATGAGCGAAACCACCGAGGCCGTCCTCGGCGAACATGAAGTCGCCGAGCCGACCTTCCGGCTCCTGCTGGTCGCGGCGCGCGCCATCAAAGCGGGGGCGAAGTTGCCTCTGGTGCTGGCGTACTTCGCATTCTGGACCGTGCGGCTGGGCGGCTGGATGCCGGCGCTCGACCAGTGTTCGCGCTGCGGCGCAAGCTTAACCGGCCGGGCATACATGAGCCGGAGCGGAATGCTCTTTTGCCCGAACTGCACGCATCCGGGGCAGCGCGCAATATCTAAAGAAGCACTTCACATAGCCCGCCGCATGAGCGGTGAAAAGCTAGAGGCCTTAATGAAGGCCGACCTCCCGGCGGGAGTGGTGGATGAAGTGAAAGATCACATGTTGAATCAAGTCGAGGAGCACATCGAGAAAAAGTTGAACACGCGGAAAATGTTGGCTGCCGCGTCCGAGGAACTTAAATGAAGGCAGGGCATGAAAGGCGACGGAAGGTCACGTGAAATCTCAACCACAACTTGAGAAGGCAAAATCGGCAAAACTCAGCGGGCCGAACTTCCAGGACCTTATACTTCAACTTGAGAAATTCTGGGCTGACCGCGATTGCGTCCTTCAACAGCCATATGACGTCGAAGTGGGCGCGGGGACGATGCACCCCGAGACGTTTCTTCGCGTGCTCGGTCCAAACCCCTATCGAGTCGCCTACGTGCAGCCGAGTCGGCGTCCCGCCGATGGGCGCTACGGCGAAAATCCAAACCGCCTCTATAAGCACCTTCAGCTTCAAGTGATACTTAAACCGCCGCCGGCGGACATTCAGAACATCTACCTCGAGAGCATTCGCGCCATCGGCATTCAGCTTGCCGAGCACGACATTCGTTTCGAGGAGGACAATTGGGAGGCGCCCACGCTCGGCGCATGGGGTATTGGATGGCAAGTATTACTTGATGGGCTGGAGATTACCCAGTTCACCTATTTTCAACAGTGCGGCGGATTCGATCTGGATCCGATCTCCGTCGAGCTCACCTATGGCCTCGACCGCATCGCGGCCTATCTGCAGAACGTGGATAACGTCTTCGATCTGCGTTGGTCGCGCGACCGGCGTTACGGAGAAGTGCGGCTCGCTGAGGAGCAGCAATTCTCAGCTTATAGTTTCGATTATGCCGACCCGGAAATTACGCGCAAACTTTTCGACCTGCACGAGCAAGAAGCTAAGAAGTTACTTGAAGCTTTCGGCCAGGCTAGCGAGGAAGGGAAGCGGCGCTTCCCGGTGCTCGCGGCCTACGACCAATGCTTGAAGTGCTCGCATTTGTTCAACGTGCTCGATTCGCGTGGCGTCATCTCTGTGACCGAACGCGCCACGCTGATCGGCCGCGTTCGGCAGATTGCCTGCCGCATCGCCAAAGCGTACCTCGCTCAGCAGTCGCTCGGAGACGCGCCCTCAGAAGCGACCGAGGTGAGCGCATGAAGCAGGCTGCGAACGGCAAGGCCAAAGCTTCGGTAAAGGCGCGGCAAGAGAATGCTGCGTCGACGCCCGGCTTCGCCGAGTTCTTTCTGGAGATCGGCTGCGAAGAGATTCCGGCCGGAATGATTGCAAATGCCGCGAATGAGCTTCAAGTAATACTTAAGAAATATCTCGGCCTGGAAAGGTTGATCTACGACGAGGAAGTCATAACTTTCGGAGCGCCTCGGCGGCTCGTGGCCACCTGCGCTCGCGTGCGGCTCAAACAAGAAGACATCCGGCGCGAAGTGACGGGACCGCCCAAATCGGCGGCCTTCGATAAACATGGCGCGCCGACGCGCGTGGCCGAGGGTTTTGCGGGCAAATACGGCGTGGGAGTCGACAAGCTCTTCACGGTGAACACGCCGCGTGGCGAATACGTTGCCGTGGAGCAAACGGTGCTCGGACGGAAGGCCGCCGAGCGACTGGGCGAAATTATTCCCCGCGCCATCGCGGAAATCCCCTGGCCGAAGACCATGTATTGGACAGGCGCCGCAGGGCTGCGGTTCATCCGGCCGATCCGCTGGGTTGTGGCGTTGCTCGGGGGACAGAAGGTGCCGTTGGAAGTTGGCGGAGTTGCAGCGGGAACGACTACCTCGGGGCATCGCTTCCTGGGCAAATCTTCGATCCCCGTCAGCGCATATAAGGACTATCTCGCCAAGCTCGAGAAAAACTATGTTTTCGCGCTGCCCGAAGAGCGCCGCAAGAAGGTGGAAAAGGAGTTGAGCGCTCTGGCGTCGGCGAAGGGGTTCCGCGTAAATGAAGATGCTGTACTCTCTGAACTCGTCGTCTATCTAAACGAGTATCCGACCGCCATTTTGGGCGGCTTCGATCCCGCGTATCTGGAGTTGCCGGAGGAGATCCTCCTTACCGTCATGCGCGGGCACCAAAAATATTTTGGGGTGCGGCGGCGCGACGGGCGGCTGGCGCCGCATTTTCTGGCGGTGATCAATTTGAACCGCGACGCGAAGGGACTCGTGTGCGCGGGGCACGAACGCGTCCTGCGCGCGCGCTTCGCCGATGCCAAATTCTTCTGGGAAGTCGACCAGCGATGTCGGCTCGCCGACTATCTGCCCAAACTCGCGAGCGTCACGTTTCAAGCCAAGCTCGGCTCCTACTCTGACAAAGTCGAACGCATACGCGCGCTCTCGCGCTGGCTCGCCGAGCAGTGGTTCGCGCGCGGCATTCATGAAGCGCGCGTAGCTCACGCCGACCGCGCCGCCGAATTGGCCAAGTGCGATCTGGTCACCGGCATGGTGCGCGAGTTCACTGAGCTGCAGGGAATCGTCGGCGGCCTCTATGCAAAAGTTCAAGGAGAACCTGAAGAAGTTCACTCGGCCGTGTACGACCACTATCGCCCCACCGGACTCGACGAACCCACGCCGCGAAATTTGACCGGTGCCACCGTTTCCATCGCCGACAAGCTGGACACGCTGGTCGGTTGCTTCGCTGTCGGCCTCGCTCCCACAGGTTCAAGTGATCCTTTCGGTTTGCGGCGAGCGGGCCTGGGAATCGTCAAGATCATTCTCGAACGCAAACTACCGGTTTCGTTGTCCGAGTCCATCAACGCCGCGGCGCGAGGGGTTTCAGGTTATCCGCCAAAAGTTCAAGTTCCACCTGAAGTTGAAAAATCTGTTTTCGATTTCCTTATCGACCGCGCCCGTTATGTTTTCCTCGAACGCGAAGGATTCGCTTACGACGAAGTGAACGCGGTGATCGCGGCAGGCGCCGACGATCTGGTGGACGCGCGGGACCGCATCGTGGCCGTGCGCGACATTCGCAAGACACGCAACTTCGAGCCGCTGGCCGTCTCCTTCAAACGCGTGCGCAAGATTTTGGAGAAAGCGGGGAACGAGAAAAGTTGGCGCTTTCCCGCGGTGCGTCCGGAACTATTTCAGGAAGAGGCGGAGCGCAACCTGCATGCAGCCGCGCGCCGCACCGCGCAGGAAGCCGAGGGCCACAAAAAGGTTCGCGGATATCGGGAGGCCTTGCAGGGAATCGCCAAGCTGCGGCCGGAAGTGGATGAGTTTTTTGATCGCGTGCTGGTGATGGCGGACCAGGAAGAGATCCGGCGCAATCGCCTGACGCTGCTGGCGGAGCTGCTTAGCGAATTTTCCACCATCGCCGATTTCTCCGAGATCGTGGCCGCGGAGAAATGAGCATCCGGTCAGGATGCTCATCCCGAGCGAGCATCGCGAGCGAGGGATCTGTTTTTTTTCTCTGCTGATTGAGACGACGAATTTAAAGTAATGCTCGATTAAGCGTCGACACGCCGACGGCTTCTCAAGCTATGCTTGAGCAAGGCGAGAGCGGAGGCTTTCAATGAGCAACCGATCGTCGTTTATCAAGGATTGTGTAATAACAATCATGTCGGACGATTATGAGAATTTCCAAATTATCTTTGACCAGACAAGACGAATCGGCGCAGTGCGAAAGATGGATATAACCGAAACGGAAGTCGCTGAAGCGCTGCAGGAGGCAATTACAGAAGGATACGCCACACCTTACGTGCTTTCTCCGCAGCCTCCCCATTCGATCGAAGTCGAATATGTACCCGCTCGGCTAAAAGAGTTGTGGTTTTTTGTGACCCCGCGGGGGAAGAGCGCCGCTAAAAGTATCCCTCAGCTCAGCAGCTCCGAATCCGAAGCTATGTGGGCATTCTCAGGAAGAAGTAAAGTCCGCAGAAAAGAAAGATGAAGTCGGGCGACCATGCGCTCATAAGCGGTGGAAGTTGCCCCACTCCTCCCATGGCTTCGAACAAGGCCGCCGTGGCCCAATAGACCACTGCCAGACCAACTCCTAGCGCCAGGCCGCCCACCGCCCCGCGGCTCCCCACTAAAATCGAAAACGGAATTGCCAGCAGGATTACGATCGGGGCAATCAGGGGGAAGGAAAGCTTCTTGTACAACTGCACGCTAAGCCGCGCCACGTCAAAGCCGGAATGCCGCAGTTTATCGATATAAGTCCGCAACTCGAACCAATCCATCTCCGAGCTTTGCCGCAGTTCTCGCGTGAAGTAGGCGGGCGGCTCATTGAGCTCGGGCAGTTCGATCACGTTGAACTCCGCATATCGCGACACCTTGCCGCCCTGGAAGTCCCGAATCCAGCCGGTTTCCAGAATCCAGGCGCCTTGTTGCGGTTCCCAGTAAGCCCGCGCTGCGTAGATACGGCGATTCAGGGCGAAAGTTTTGGGATCCAGCTCAAAGACGGCGAGACCGCCAAAGAGGCGGTGGTCGGTGTCGTAGACCTGATAATTATAAATTTTGGAGTTGTTCCCGATGATCCAGCGCCGCTGCGGTTCGAGATAAGTTTGCGGCGGGAGCCCTTTGATCATGCTGTGCAGCTCTTCGGCGCGCCGGTTGGCGTAGGGCAGGTAGGTCTCATCGAAGGCGACCAGCGCCACAGTCATCAAGCCGCCGGCGAGGAGCAAAGGGAGTGCGACCCGGTAGAGGCTGATGCCGGCCGCTTTGAAGGCCACGAGTTCATTGTTCTTGGTCATGATGCCGAGCGTAATCAGTACGGAAACAAGGCATGCCAACGGCGCGAGTTGATATGTCAAGTAGTAGCTTAGATATCGGAAGTAGTTGGCGACGTCGAGGTAGGTAGCGCGATGCCGGGCGATGTCGTCCAGCAGATCGAAAAACGTGAAAATCTCGAACAGGAGGATGAACCCGACGAGGAGAAGGATGAAGTAGAAGATGAAGTTACGGAGCAAATAATAATCCAGTACTTGAGGGAAGCTGCCTACGACGCGAAGCCTGGACGAACGGGCTTTCGGTTCGTCGAAGTTTTCCCGCGTTATCTCCTCTGGCGGTCTAGCATCAAGTGTTAGTTTAGATTTTGCAGATCTGGCTTGCCGCAACCAGCGTCCGAGCCCGACCAGCCTTTCGCGTAGATGACTCTCGCCACTCAGTTCGTCCATGGACGGAAACAGGGCGATCCCAGCCGCGGCCATGAGGATGTTGGCTGTCCAGATACCCAGCCATACGGGCAGTGAACCGCTGCGGGCGAGTTCGGCACAGAAAACGAAGACGATGTAGTAGGCGCAGACCAGCGTAATGGCCAGGACAAATCCGCCGGCCCGCCCCCCTCGGCGCGGACGCGAGCCGACCGGCAGGGCGACCAGCGCAAAAACAAGGCATGCGGCGGGGAAGGCGAAACGCCGCTGAAACTCCACGTGGGACTCCGTGGCGTCCGGCCCTTTATCGCTCAGAAGCTGGCGCAGGGGGCGCTCGGTATTGATCAATGTCGCGGTCTGTGTTGCGGCGTTGCCGCCAACGCTAAGGGACTGATCGCGTTCGCCGAAAGCCGAGAGGCCGTAATGTTCCGGGCCCTGAGTTTGCGATTCGTGCACGGTGCCCTGGCGCAGAAATAGCTGTAGCTTGCCCTGGTCGCGGTCGGCGGCTACAATGGCGTCCTCCGCCAGGGTCAGGCGCGAAACGTCGCCTCCATCGGATTCCGCCAGAAAGACGCCATGCCAGTTCATGGCGGCGGCCGAGATATCCTGCACATAGAGCACCAGGTGAGGAAACTGCTCGTTGAAGATGCGCGGCTGAATCTCAAAGGAAGCTTGCGTGCTCCGCAAACGATCTTCCAGCGAACGCATGGTATGGATGGAGATCGGCCCGAGCCAAACCGTCATGCATAGCGTGACGCCGGTGGCCAATATCGCCAGCAGGCCCACGGGAACGAGCAGGCGTTTGAGCCCGATTCCCGCGGCATTCATGGCGATCAGTTCGCTATCGGCGGACATGCGCCCTAGGCCGATGAGCACGCCCACGAGCACGCCGATGGGCACGCTGAACGTAAGCACGCGGGGGAAAGCGCTGAAGAACAGCAGCGCAATCTGGTGCGAGTCGCCGGAACCTCGCGCCACCACGTTCATGATCTGCACCAGTTGGGGAACGAAAATGACAAACGTGAAGATTGCCAGTCCCAGCAGCGCGTGGGAGAGAATTTCGCGAAAAATATAGCGATCGATGATCCGCATTGCCCCAATACCCAAGGAAGACCGCCATTCTAGCACGGGCCTTTCGCGCCGGTCCGAAGCGGACCGCCGATGACGCGAATCCATCTCGTGCTGCTTTGGCACATGCACCAGCCGCAGTACCGCGATCCGGCCACGCGCCGCTACATCCTGCCTTGGACGCGCCTGCATGCCCTGAAGGATTACTGGGGCATGGTTCGCGTGGCCGAAGAGTTTCCGCAGGTGCACGCCACATTCAATGTGGTGCCGTCCCTCGCCGCCCAGCTGGAGGAGTATGCCAGTGGAAACTTCGATGAGCCCTGGTTCACGCTGGCCTTTTCTCCCGCCGACAAACTGACCGACGACGACAAGTCCGAACTGCTCTTGCGCGCCTTTCAAGCCAATCCCGATCATTTGATCGGGCGCTGGCCGCGTTACAAGGAACTCTTCGAGCGCACCCGCTCGGCCGACCCGGCTCTCGCCATGCATACTTTTGCCGCGCGCGACTGGCGCGACCTGCAGCTGCTTTCGCAGCTGGCCTGGATGGACGAGGAGTATCTCGCGACCGACCCTGTGGTGAGCGCGTTATCCAAGAAGGGCAGCGATTTCACCGAAGACGACAAGCAGAAGCTCCGCGCCAAGCAGCTTGAGCTGCTCGCGCGCGTCTTGCCGGAATATCGCAAGGCGCAAGAGTCCGGGCAGATCGAAATCTCCACCACGCCGTTTTATCATCCGATTCTGCCGCTGCTCTGCGATACCGACGTCGCGCGGCAAGCCAATCCCGGAACGCCGCTGCCGAGCCCCGCGTTCCGCCATCCCGAGGATGCCCGCGAACAGCTGGTCCGGGCGCGCGCTTATCACGAGCGCCTCTTCGGCCGGCCGCCGGTCGGACTGTGGCCGTCGGAAGGATCGGTGTCCAACGACGCGCTTTCCATTGCCGCCGAACTCGGCTTTCGCTGGTTCGCCAGCGACGAGGGCGTTCTCGGCCGCACATTGAATGTCGGCTTCGGCCGCGATGGCGACGGTCTTCCCTCGAACGCCGACCGCCTGTACGCGCCGCTGCGCGTGCGATTGGGCGAACGCGAAATTTCCGGCGTTTTCCGCGATCATTACCTTTCCGATCTGGTGGGCTTCGTCTATAGCCGCATGGACTCGACCTCGGCCGCCGAGGACCTTTACCGCCGCGTCCGACTCGTCGCCGATCGCGTGCATGCGCGAGGCCCGCTGACGCTGCCGCTCATTCTCGACGGCGAAAATGCCTGGGAGTATTACCCGGGCAACGGCCGCGAATTCTTGCGCCATTTCTACGGACGCATTGCGGGCGACCCCGAAATTCGCGCCCTCACCGTGAGCGAGGCCATGCGCGACGCCGGTGAAATCGCCGCGGTGCAGGGAATCGCGCCCGGCTCCTGGATCAACGCCAATTTCGATGTGTGGATTGGTGACAAGGAAGATGTGGCCGGCTGGGAACTGTTGGGCGCGGCCCGGGATTTTTACGCCCAGCAACTGGCGCGGCATGGGCGCGGCGAAGCCAACGCTCCCAGCCAGCAGCAGTTCGGCGCCGCTTACGAAGCGCTGCTGATGGCCCAGGGCAGCGACTGGTACTGGTGGTTCGGCCCCGAACACAGTTCCGCAAATGACGCCGAATTCGATGCATTTTTCCGGCAGTTGCTCAGCGAGGTCTATCAAAGCCTGGGCCGCGAAGCCCCCGACGAGCTGGCCGAGCCCATCAAGCAAAGGTCCGCTCCAGCCCACGTCGTCCAGCCTTCGGCCTTTCTGGATGTGCGGGTGGACGGGCGCGAGTCCAGTTATTTCGAGTGGCTGGGCGCGGGGCTTTACACTCCCGACCGCCGGGACAGCTCCATGCACGGCCGCGTTCACTGGCTGGATCAGTTTCGCTACGGCTTCAGCCAGGACAGTTTTTTCATCCGCGTGGATTTTGCCGAGGGGAAGCTGGGTGCCTTGCAGGATGCGGAGTTTCGCATCAGCTTGCGCAGCGAGGAGGAGTTGCGCATCGTCCTGCACGCGCGTGAAGGAAAGCTCCAGCAGCAGCGCGTGGAGACAAAGGATTTCTGCTTGTTTGGACCGCAGGAGACGGTCGTCGCCGCCTGCGATCAGATCTTGGAAATCTCGGTCTCCCGCAAACTCTTGCGGCTAGGAACCCGGCGCATGTTTTCGGTAGTGATCGCGCTATGGGAAGGCGGCCTGCCCGTGGATTTGCTTCCCGCCGAAGGCTGGTTCGAAGTCGAGCTGGGAGCGGATCACTTCGCTTGGGCGCCCTAAACGCGCGTTCCGCTCACGTGCCACGCGCCAAAACTAGCCCGCGTCGCTGGCGGCCACTCTCGTTGCGGCCGTGATATAGTCCGATCGGTCGCAGCCGCGCCACGCGCTTGCGCCGACGAAATGCTGCACATGCTGCAGCAAACGGAGGTTCTCATGCGGTTTCGATTGGCTGCCGCAATCGCGTTTGCCGTGCTTTTCATGGTTCCTTCCTCTGGGAGTGCGCAGGTGCTGACCGAGCACGACGTTTCGGTTCGCATGGCCTTGACGATCGCTCAAACGGCCCTGGAACAATGCGGCGTCAGGGTATCGGTTGCCGTCGTCGATCGCGCCGGCCGACTCCGCGTTTTCCTTCAGGGCGACGGCGCGTCGCCGCACAATCTCGAACTGGCCCGCCGCAAGGCTTATACGGCGCTGACCTTCGGACGCACGTCCGGCGAGTGGGCCCAGCGCACGGAAACAAATCTGCAAGGCCAGCGCATGCTTACCGACGTGATTCCGCTCCAAGGCGGCGCTCCCATCAAACTCGGCGACGAAACCATCGGCGGCGTCGGCCTGAGCGGAGCCCCCATGGGAGGGGTGCAGGAAGAGGCCTGCGCCAAGGCCGGCATTGCCAAGGTAGCGGATCAGCTTCACTGAGCCTGGCGGCAACGCGCCTGGCCGCTTCGGAATTTGATTGGAAATCTGCCGTGCCGATGGCGTTTGTACGGTTTCGCCGGGATTTCCATTGTGGACGGATAGCTCCCGAAGAGTCGGCTTTTCATAACCGGCTTTCGCCGATTCTCTCAGTTTCCGAAAAGACCTGCCATCTCAACCCGTCGATTTCATTCCCGGCGAGCTTGTTTCTGGGGGTAGGAAATTTCGCTTAGAACCAGTCGCTGCGATATGCCAACCACCAACTCACTACGCCAATCGGAATCGTCGCGGCAAGCGCCCACCACAGTGGTAGGCCGAAATCCGCGATGACGCCCAAGACGGTGAAAGCGGTCCAGAAGACTTTCCGTTGCATTCCAGCATTCTAAACCCCAATGTCCTTGTCTATGAGGTGCACGTATGGGCAGGTTGTTCTAGACACACTCGGTACAACTTCCCGGAAGGCGCGGCCTACCGGGAGTTGGCCCGAAACGCGCTACCTGCTCAAGCGCGCGGCCGGCTCCTTATTCCGGGAACCGCACACAAAATCCATGCCCTGAACGAATCGTGGCTGTGCTCCCAATGTGTGCGCAATGGCACAGACACCAATCGTCGGACGCTCTAGGATGGTGTTTGGTGAAAGCAAAACAAAGCGTGTGGTTACAGGTAGTCCTAGAGGAGATCGAAACATGAATAGAAAAATATTTTATCTTCCCATGCTCGTATGCGCAGCCGTGTTAGCTCTGGCGCCAGCCAGCTATGCAAAGAACTATCATATGACCGCCTCGAGTATAGTGCCGGGAGCAACGGCAGAGCTTCAGGTCGGTAAAGAGAAGAATGGCGACATCAAAGTTGAGTTGACAGCCGGTCATCTGGCGCAACCGGGCAGGCTCACCCCTTCTGCAAACACGTACGTTGTTTGGTTCCAGGAAGAAGGTTCCCAGCCGCAAATTCAAGGGGAACTGAGAATCGGACAGGATCTGAAGGCTGAGCTAAAGTCGACCACTACTCTCCATAACTTCAATGTGTTCGTCACCGCGGAGACTGATTCGCAGACGAGAGTTCCCTCAGAAGAAGTGGTTTTGCGAGCAACAGTGCAGGAGTAGGAAGGTTCATGCGCGGGGGCCGTATCCGCAATTCGACCGGGACGGAGAGCTTGATTCACCCGGTGGGCGGTGCTTATGGTGCGTTCGAGTGATCTACTTGTTGCCCGCAACCACTAAGCCGCGCCCTCGTCATGAAGCTGCCGATCCACGGCAGGGAGTCTTCGAGTTTCGGACGGCCAACTTCCGATTCTCGGAAGTTGGCCCCCTGGCTGGCGCAGCATCCTGAATACTGAACAGGATTCTTTAATCTCGGAAACATCAATGTAGCAGGGATTTGCTTGCCCCCTTCCCTGTGTCCTAAGAGACAGACAGCACAAACCCTCGTCGCTAAAATCGAGTTCAATAATTTGATTTACGGTCGGGATGGGGACATCCATGAATCGGCCGGGTGGGCATTACCATGCTCACGCCCCAGGCTTATAGGCTTGTTCCCTCATCGCTTATGGAGTCAACTTCTGCCTCAACCGGGACAACGATCAACCGCTCGCTCGAGTGGTTTGGGGATCTAGGGAGCTTTTCCTGGAAGGTGATCCGCGCGTCCATCGCAAAACCGTTTGAACTCCGCGAGATCATTCGGCAATTCGACGAAATTGGGTCGAAAACGCTCCCGCTGGTGGCTCTCGCCGGCGCTGCTGTTGGCACCGTCCTCGCGTTCGAGAGCCGCAGCACTCTGGTCCATTTTGGGGCGAAGTCCATACTTCCAGGCGCCATTGTGTACTCGATCGTCCACGAGATGGGGCCGATCGTAACCGGATTAGTGGTTGCCGGACGAGTGGGAGCTGGCATCGGCGCTGAACTAGGCTCGATGAAAGTTACCGAGCAAATCGATGCCATTGAGGCCTCCGCCGTAAATCCTTACAAGCTGTTGGTTTTCACCCGCGTCCTGGTGTGCATCGTGGTTCTGCCACTGCTGACACTGGTGACCGATTTCTCCGGGGTATTTGCGGGGTGGATAGCGGTGACCCTAGCCGACCCGATCTCCTTACATCGCTTCTTGGACAAAGGTTTTTCGGGGGTGAGCTTTAGCGATTTTCTTGCTCCGACCTTTAGAACTTGCGCCTTCGGTCTGATCATCGGCCTGGTGGCCTGTTTTCAGGGGATGCGCACGCGCGGGGGGACCGAGGGCGTGGGGCGCTCGGCGACGAGTTCGGTCGTTTTGTCTTCACTGTTTGTGATTTTGGCTGACGTCATCCTCGTGAAGTTGATTCTGATATTTTTCCCATGACCCACTCCATTGCGGAAGCCAATTTGGACAGCAATCGGACGGCTGGCATTCCCGCCGAGCCAGTATTGGTGCTTCGAGACGTCCACAAATCGTTTGGCGCTGAGCATGTTTTGGACGGAATCAGTTTGACGGTAGTTCGCGGTGAGACGCTCGCCGTGCTCGGCCGAAGCGGCATCGGGAAGAGCGTTTTGTTGAAGCTAATCATCGGGCTCGAAAATATGGATAGCGGTTCGATTTGCATTCAAGGACAGGAGATTCGAGGCCTCGGTCTCAATGAGATGAATCGGTTGAGAATCAAGATGGGTTTCTTATTTCAGCATGCGGCGCTCTACGACTCGCTCACCGTCGGGCAGAATGTTGCGTTCCCCTTGGAGCGGCATACAAAGATGCCGGCATCCGAGCGGAGCGCTTGCGTCAAAGAATGGTTGAGCCGCGTTGGCATGGAAGGCGATCTCAACAAGATGCCGAGTGATATTTCAGGAGGCATGCGAAAGAGAGTGGGCCTGGCACGCGCGCTGGCGCTACAGCCGGAAATATTGCTTCTCGATGAGCCCACAGCGGGCCTCGATCCGATCACCTCCGGCGAAATCGACGATCTTGTCCTGAAGCTGCACCAAGAACACGCTCTGACGTCCATCGTCGTCACCCACGATCTTCATAGTGCCAGGACCATCGCTGACCGGGTGGCCTTGCTGGATAAGGGAAAAGTGACGATGGAAGGCAGTTACCAGGAGCTTTCTGAAAGTAATGATGATTTTGTTCGGGAATTCTTCAAGAGAGATTCGTAGGGGGCTGATATGTCTAGAGCGGCGCGACTGGGAGCCTTTATTATCGCGGCACTGACGATCCTGGTGTCGGGAATCTTCATCATCGGTGGGAGACAGTATCTGTTTTCATCGACGTATCGACTGAGCGCGCAGTTCGCCAGCGTCGCAGGCTTGGATTCGGGGGCGGAGGTTCGCGTGGGTGGCGTGCTCAGCGGGTCCGTTCGCAGCGTGGAGTTGCCAAATAAACCGACAGATAAGATCACGGTGTGGATGGACCTCGACAAATCGAGTCACAAAATCATAAAACAAGACTCGATCGCCACCATCGAAACCGAGGGACTCCTTGGCAACCAGTATGTCGCGATCTCGTTTGGATCCGCCATAGGGGCAAACGTCGCCGATGGAGGCGCCATTGCCAGCGAGCCGCCGCTCGAAATCTCCGCCCTCATTAAGAAAACGGACCGCATTCTGGACAGCAGCCAGGAAGCGATCAAGAATGTGACTCTCGCAACGGCCAACCTGCGTTCGATCAGCACCAAGATTGACGACGGTCAAGGCACGGTGGGAGAACTGATCAACGACAAGAAAATCTATACCCAGATGGACGAGACAACGAGTGGATTACGTGACACGGTAATCAAAGCGCAAACCGGCGTCACCGACTTTCAGGAGAATATGGAGGCGCTTAAGAAGAATTTCCTGCTGCGCGGCTATTTCAAAAATCGCGGCTATGAAGACTCTTCTGACCTGACGAAAAACGAAATCTCGAATCTTCCACAGGCGGAGCCTTTGAAAACATTCACTTACGAACCACAGTTGCTCTTCGACAAGGTGGATACAGCCAAACCCAAGAACCAGAAATCATTGCGCGCTGCGGGCCAGTTTTTGGCCGACAACGAGTTTGGAGTCGCGGTCGTGGTTGTTTCAACGAGCATGGCTGGAGATACGGAGAAGGACCTGGAGTTGACGCAGGCTCGGGCCATGGTGGTGCGCGACTACCTGGTTGACAATTTCGGTTTCGATGATGAGGAACTCAAAACTTTGGGAGTCGGCAAGAAGAACGGAACGAACCAGGCCAGTTGGGGAACCATTGAGATTATTGTATATCCCCCCGGTACCGATGTTCCTGCCAACGATCAATCCACCACGAATCGCCAGTAGCGCGTGCGCAAGCTAAGCGTGAGGGAAGTGCATCCTGGTCAATCGGCACTCCCTTGGGCTGACACCAAGCACTCTCCACGTCTGATTCATTCCAATAGATCAGCGGTTAGCCGCGCGAGCCGCACATAACCTCCCCGCCGGCGATAATCCAGATTTAAGTCCAATCATTGACTCCAACTGAGATTGTGGCGACAATCGCAACCCATTTATGAAGTCGAGGAGAGGATTCCTGATGAAACATCGCATCGCTCGTTTGGGATTACTGGCGGCAGCCATCGCACTGAGCGCCGTGGCCTACGCGCAGAACGTGCCCGCACAATTCGTGGTCACCGGCAAAGCCGCAGAAAAGCTTCAGGATTACAGCACCCTCAACTTGGCCACCGCGCAGCGCATTGCCGAGACCTGCGAGCGTCTGGTGACTGCCCATGGCGGCGGGCAGCACTCCATCATTTTCCTGGATAAGGAAGGCAACCACATCTACTACGACCGCATGGATGGCCAGGGCTATACCAACGTCGTGACGCCGGAGATGAAGGCCCTCACCGCTCTCCGAACACGCGCGCCCAGCGTCATCATCCAGAATATCGTGGCCCAGAATCCGGAGATGGAAGCCTATGAAGTTCAGCTGGGCCGTTATCCCGTGGAAGGCGGCATCCCCATCGTCATCGATCATCAGATGATTGGCGTGGTCGGCACTGGCGGTTATCCGCCAAACCCGCCCGAATGGGAAGACGAAATTTGCGCCCAGAAAGCAATGCTCGAAGTGATCGGGCCATCGGTTCCGCAGCTCCCTGAGGTTGTGAAGCAGCAACGGCCGGCCAATCGAGGTACCCTGCCCACTCCAACCTTCGGCACCGCCGCGCCGCCCAAGTCGAGTCTCTCGTCGGACTTCGTGGTTACCGGCGCGGGTGCGGCGCATATCTTCGATGCCAATCAGATTTCGCTCGCGGCGGCAAAAAAGCTCGTTCGCGCCTGCCGCGATTGGGCGGCGGCGAAAGGCACCACCATGTCGGCATACGTGCTGGATGATGCCGGCGAGATGGTGCATATGGAGCGCATGGACGGCCAGATTTCGAACGATGTGCGCACCGCGCTGCTGAAGGCGCAGACGGCGTTGAAGCTCCGCGAGCCTACCTCCATTCGCGGAACGCAAATGCTAAACGCCGGCCGCCCCAGCCCGCGCAATCTCGGTCCCAACATGTTTAATTTCTACCTGGATTCCGGCGGCATCCCCATCGTTGTCGATGGACAGATGGTCGGCGCCGTGGGCGTCAGCGGCGTTGACGGCGGCCAAGACGAGAATTGCGCTATCGAGGGGCTGAAGGCGGCGTTCGGCGACCACGCACTCCTGCCGGTCTACGGTTCCGCCGGGGCAGGCAGAGGCCCCGCGCCCGCGTCGCGCTAAAGGGCGAGCGCGAACTAACCTCACACATAGAAAATCATAATTCGCTGTTCAAAATCCGGCCCAGCGGTTCAAGTCGCATCAGTCTGCGGAAACGCGGAACGGATTGACAAAGCAGGTTTTTACTCGCGTTACTGCACCACAATATGCAGGTTCGTGGGCGGGTTCGGTAGGGAGCCGCCGGCGCCGAATTGACTTTCCTGACCGGTTCGTGATCGTCAACGATGAGGAAGCGCACCGGCATTTAAAGAACTCTCACTCCTCGCTTACAACCTTAATCCGACTTACAAAAACGTGGAAAGCGGGCACACGATTGAATGAATTGGCTGAGCCGCGGGAAGTATGCAGCAGGAGGAGCGCGCGAAGAATACAGGTCTTACCGTACCTGGTTGCGGGCCTATGCGGCCCCCGGCACACCATCGCAAGACGTGCCTCGTCTTGGACATCCAATCGTGGTTCGGCAACTGGCTTTAGGGCCAGCACTGCGGTTAAGGGTTGCAAGTCGAATGGTAACTCAGGGAATGTAACGAGGAATTAGGACACAAGGGGAGCGCGAACTAAAGCAAAACGGCTTTCCAGAACTCAAGCGCCGATAATGCCTGCCCTTGGTAGCGTCTCAATTTGATTAAACCGAGACACTACCTTGTCCTTGGACTCCTTTGAAGACCATTCCACACGCCACGAAACTGCATGCGATATACGGGCGGTGGTTCTTGGCTCTGAGCCCAAGCAGTCGCCCAGAAGCTGCATCGCCACTTAGTTCCTTACTTCCCCTGCGCCTCGTGCGCCTTTATTTTGTTGTACTCCTCCGGCTCTTGGTTCAGCGTGCAGAAGACTTCTCCCCATTCGTCATGCGGATCCACGGCCAGCGTCCAGATTCGAGGAGCTGAACTCCAGGGCTTCGCGAGGACAACGGGGTCTTCAACGGTGATTTGGTAGGTGAGGTAGTTTTTCGACGTACGATTAAGGCGCTCGACGATGTGCTCCTTGTCACTGGGAAACCAACCACCGAACCCTCCTCCTCCAAAATTCCTCATCCTCTCATCGACGGCGACCACGTCGAGAACCAGCGTGTCTCCGTCCCAGTGCGCGGTCGTGTCCCCATTGAACGTAGGATCGGGATCCTTGGGATGCTGGCGATTGAAGTAGACCATGCGAACGTCCATCGGATATTCGTAAAGCATCACCAGTCTTTGCGGGCTGGCGATCAACTCCATCGGGGCGTGCTGAGAGCCTTGCTCCAAAGGCGTGCTCGGAGTTCCCGCCTGATCGCAGTCGCCGTAGCCCACCGACCTCCTGTATTTTTTGTCGATCCCTGGCTTGAAGACCGGAGCGAGTTCCGGCGTTTTCTTGGGATCGAATTGCCTGAACGAGCTGGGATCCAGCGGATAAGCGACTTGCAGCATTCTTCCGGCAGCGTCCGGATAGTAACGTCCGGTCAGATCCACATGGCCGTCGGACAGCCGCGGCGCCGGTCCGCCTGGCGGCAGTGCATGCACGTTCTCAAACCCTCCGACGATATTGGATGGAGCTTTCCCACAACCCCCATACCCGGTGCACGAATCGTCCGGTGATTTTGGTTTCGGGGTCCTATCTTCCTGCTGGGCAAAAGCGGGCGCAAAAGCCAAGCACAGAGTCACAATCAAGACTCCGAAAATCTCGATGCCATAAAACAAGCGTCGTTCCATTCCTCTCATTTTCCAGTTTCTCCTTTGTGAGCCCGCCGGTAGCCGCTCAACGGGAGGTTCGCAGAGCCCCGCCGTTGCTTAACCAGCATTTCCGTTTTAACCACCTTCGGATGTGCGTTGCTTATACACCCGAAGCTCTTTCGAATAAACCAAATTGTTTGTCGCCCTATCGGCAAGCTGGGGCCAGGTTCCGCGGATCCTGATCAATATTCTGTCTGGCGAATTCCAGCGACGGTGGCGGCGTCAAGCCGGGGCAGCTTATTTGGCAGGCGCGCCGCCCGGACCCCAACCGGATGGGTTCGCCAGTTTGTTCTGATAGTCGATGGCTTCCGACGGTATGCACAGTATCTCGTCGAGGTCCTGATTCTTCATCCAGTAGTAGTGCGCTTTGATTAACTGAAAAGGCTTCGTATAGAACTTCGGATCGTCAACGGTCGCCGTCACCTCCAGGTTGTACTGGTCCACGCGCGTGTAGCGCTCCTGGATTTTCGCGGCCGTGCTATGCGGGTGTCCAACCTCGTCGAGCCAGGTTCTGGGATCGAGTCCCGTGGTATCGATCACGAACACGTTGTCGCCTTCCCAATGTCCCACCGAATATCCGTAGAACCTGGAATCGGGCGCTCCGGCCGCGTCCACCTTCTCGGGAAGTTGCCTGCCGTCCATCCATACGTCCCGCCACACGCGCTGCAGCGCAAAGAGGACGAGCATGCGATTTTGAACCATCGCGAAGTGTATTTCTCCCCGGCCATTGAGCGTGGGATTCCGCAAGTCGCGCGGAAAGCCCAGGGGATCGCAGATGATATAGGGGTCGTTTGTGGCCTCCACGTGGTTTTCCGAATCGCCCACGTGCGTGACCGGCTTGTTGAATTTGAATTTCGCTTGGCCAGCGGGCGTCATGGCGGGGAAGGGACCCAGAACCAGATTTTGCGGCGCTGGCCCCATCCAGGAGCCGTTCAGATCGTGCTGGGGAGCAGGGCCGGGCAGATCTGGCATCGCCGGCACTCCCGGGGCCACGTAACCCGGCGCTAGATTCTGGCCTTGGCGTTGACGGGCTTGCGCCATTACCGCAGGAGAAAGCGCCACTACGGCCAACAATGCCCCCAACAATGCCAACGACCCAACCACTCGTTGCGTAACCAGCTTTCGCATTTGCTGATTCTCCCGCTAACTTGAGGGGAAGGAGATTCCCGGAATCTCCTTTTGCCTTCCAAAACGGCAACATCATACACTCATTCCCAATTTCCCAAAATTGTCACGGACGCCGCCTCCGGCAACGTCTTTAGCGTTGTCATCCCGAGGTCGCCGCGGCGACCCGAGGGATCCCTCAGTGCCACGCCGATCCGCCGAGAAACCGTCGCCGCGAGATTCTAATTCCGAGTGCGGTATCGGTTCGTGAATCGCTACTGGGGCCTTCTGTTTTGGAGCGCCCAAAGGCAGGATAAAAAAGTGCGGCTTCCGAATCAGTCCGGCGGGCGTTATCCCGCCACTGCCTCCAGGACTTTGCGTACCTTTCTGGCCAGATCCTCCCGGCCCGAAGGGCTTCTCGATGAAATTCGTCCCGGGAGCGAGGATGCCGAGATTAACGATGGCGTCCTCCGTGTAAGCGGACATGTACAGCACTTTAACGTCGGGACGGATGCTCATTACCCGCTCCACCAACTCTTCGCCTTTCAAACCGGGCATGACGATATCGGTGAGCAGCAAATGGATGGGGCCAGTGCACTCCCGTGCTATTTGGATTGCCTCCGCGGCGTTGCCCGGCTTCCAGCACCTGGTAGCCCTTCATCTTGAGGAACTCGCGCGCAATCCTGCGCACGCCTTGATCGTCTTCCGCCAGCAAAACCGTCTCGGTTCCCAGTGGTGACTTCATTTCCAGCGGATTCTTGGGTTCGGGCACGCTCGCTGCCTGCACGCCTTGATCGACCTGCGGCAGCCAGATCTGAATCGTCGTCCCCCGGCCGGGCGCGCTCAAGACCTTGATCGAGCCTCCGCTCTGTTCCACCGTTCCGTACACCATAGAGAGACCCAGACCGGTGCCTTTGCCTTTTTCCTTGGTGCTGAAGAAGGGTTCGAACATCCGCGAGCGAGTCTTCTTCATCCATTCCATAGCCGTCGTCGCTCACCGCGAGCATCACCCCGGGGTGTCCTGCCCGCTCGGGATGAACGGACGACCAATAGGACCTCGTGTTTGTCGTCTCGATCTTCAATTTTCCGCCACCGGGCATGGCATCTCGCGCGTTCACCACGAGATTCATGATCACCTGTTCCACCTGTCCAGGATCGGCTCTCACCCGCCCAAGCGCCGGATCCATGCACAGTTCCAGCTCGATATCCGGGCCCAGCAAGGAGGGTAATAGTTCCGCCGTCTGCGAAATCAGGGCATTGAGATCCAGCACTTTGGGCTGGAGAATCTGCTTGCGGCTGAAGGCCAGCAATTGCCGCGTCAATGAAGCTGCATTCTCGGATGCCTTGAGAATTTCCTTCGGGTGTCTTTGCAATCCGTCAGTCAAACTGAGGTTGTTCAGCAGCACGTGCGCGTGCCCTTGGATCACCAACAGCAAATTGTTAAAGCTGTGGGCCACTCCGCCAGCCAGCCGGCCCACCGCTTCCATTCTGAGCGCGTGACGCAGTTCGTCCTCCACGCGCTCGCGCTCCGCGATCTCCTTCTTCAACTGTTCGTCCACGGCCGTCACTTCTCGCGCCCGGAACCGCGATGTCTCCGCGAGATAGACCGAGGACGCCAAGAGGCCGGCCATCAGCAAGCCTCCCAGCAAAACCGCCACCGGCAGGGGCGAACGAGCCTGAGCTACTGTTTCGAGCTTGGGCCAGAGAAGCGCCTGCCACGTCATCTGCCCGATTACGATATTCGCTTCCAGCGCCGGCGCGTCCTCGGTGGGCGCGGAGTTGCCAGCACGGTCGTAGATCTTCTCCGAATTCTCGTAGACCGCCAGCCAGTCGTCCTGGGCCACGTCCTTCAAGATCGGACCGAGAAGATCCTGGTAACTGAAGACACCCGCAATTGCGCCTTGGTAAGTCCGGTCCGAGAAAACCGGAACACAGACCAGAAACCCTCGGCCGCCGTTTCTTAAATCCACCGAGCGCGATACCAGCATTACCCCTTGGTCAGCCACGCCATGCAAGACGGCGCGACGCCGCGCGTCGGAGAGGAAGCTCGTTCCCAGCTCCCCCTTGTTCTCGATCAGCGGCGCCACCAGGTGCACCCGCAGCTGCGGGTCTACCCATTCAATCTCCTGAAAGCCGCGGCCGCTCATCGCCAGGGCCGTATCGGAACTCCACTCAGCGGCGTCGGGCTCGCCCAGAACTTGCCAGCGTTCTGCCAGCTGTTCCAGCGCCAAAATGCGCTCCGCTAATTCCGACTCGACCTTGTTCTTGACGAACAGGATCTCCGAGCTGGTCACGACTTGAACCTTGGCCCGCTGCTGCGAGATGAGCCGCTGCCAAAGGACCAGCACCGCCGCAAACGAGATGAGGCCAACGATAGCCGGCAACAACAATCGGCGAATAAAACTCCGGCCTTCATGATTGGAAAACTTTGGCGTTGGTGTTTCTGGACTACGCGCGCTCGCCGGCTCTTGAGGATCGTCTTGTTGCAAGACCATAAACTATTCCGATATAGGCGCGAGGGGGCGACCGGCTAGCTGGGGCCGTAATGCTAGCAACTGCTCCTGTTCGCGTCAACGGCCCGCCAATTTCGAGTAGTGGGTCGGTTTGAATTTTCTTGATCGTGACACAAGAGGACAAAATTCAAACCGACCCACTACCCAATTCCACCCCTGGCTGCTTGAAATTTCTAGAGATTTCTTGAAATCTGTCGAACGGGCTTGCTTCTCGTCCGTCATACATTTAGGCGCGCAGCGCTCATAACCGATCCCAAAGGAGAAAACGCGATGCAATTCGCCCTATTAATATACGAAACGCCGGAACTGTTTGCGGCACGGACTGCCGGCCGAAACCGATCCTTACCTCGGCGCCTGGCGGGCCTACCACAAGGCGCTCGTCCAAGCCGGCATCTTCGTCGGTGGCAATCCCCTTCAACCTCCGGAGACCGGGGCCACGGTGCGACTTGAGGAAGGGAAGCGGCGCTAGCGCGCTTTTCCACAGGTCCCGAGTTATCCGCATCATCTCCCTCTTGGCCGCCGTTTACTTTGGGGATAACATTGCATATGACTCGCGCACAAGACCGCCACACCGGCCTTTTTCCTGGCCTTCCTCCTGGCCGTTTGGCTCCCCAATTTCTTCATATCCTTCCTTGCACTGGGCCGTCTCGCAGCACACCATCGTTTCGCTCTGTGAAGGGGGCTGTCCTGCCCGAAAGTAGACCTAAGCGACCTGTTTTGATACTCTTGCGACAAGCGCAAAATAACTACTGTGTCAAATTATTGGACTTAAAGTCGCGCAGAATCACACTCTTGCAAAAAAGGTGGGGGGAGGGGGGTGGGGCGCACTTCACGTGCCAAACTCCAGCCTACTTGTAGCGTCAGAAGAGCAGCGACACGATATCGGTGGGATGAGAGCCGACCGGCACCATCGTCAGCAGGCTCGACGTGCGCAGGCGAATGACGGCGAGGTCGTTGGAATCCTGATTGGCCACCAGTAGGAATTCGCCGCTGGGGTCCATCCGGCAGGTCACCGGCTCGCGTCCCACGGTGATGGGCAATGAGAGATGGCGCTCGCCAATGGCGATGGGCAGCACGCGGCCGGCGGCGGGATCGGAAAGATAGAGCGATTCCGCGTTGCCGGTGAGCGCGCCGCTTTCGGGCGCCAGGCCCACCAGCATGGATTCGGCGATCTCCGCCGTCCATGTTTTGATGATTTCGATCTCGTGCAAATCGGGCACGGTGACGTAGAGTTCGCCGCCGTCCGGCTTGAGGATCATGGCGTGAGGCGCCCCGCCGAGTTGCAAGTTGCTGAGCAGCACGTTGCGCTTCAGGTCCACGACGGAAATTTTCTTGGCGTCGGCCGCGGCGACGAAAGCCACCGAGCTATCCGGCAGGGCAACGACGTCTTCGGGATGCTCGGCCACGCCGATTGTGGCCATGGGCGCGAGCGTTTGCGCGTCAAAAACTTCGAGCGTCGAGTCATCGTGGTTGGGGACGAGCAGCAGGCGGCCATTCGGCGTGAGCCGC
Organism: uncultured Acidobacteriota bacterium; assembly: GCA_963703785.1. Classification (GTDB taxonomy): domain Bacteria; phylum Acidobacteriota; class Terriglobia; order Acidiferrales; family UBA7541; genus Palsa-189. The sequence goes on from CAVPFR010000020.1 coordinate 38,289, forward strand.
GCGAGCCACGGACGGCTTCCGGTATGCGCGCGTCCGGTCACTTGCTTCGCGGCGGTATCGATGCGCACCACTTGGTTCGATCCCGACGACGCGATATAAGCGCGGCGCCCGTCGGAGGAAAATTCCACGGCGGAGGGAAATGGCCCCACGGGAATGTGCGAGCTCACGGCGCCCGCGCCCGCCGCGATCACCCAGGCGTATCCGCCTTCGCCGCTCGATGCGTTGGAGACTCCCCAGATCTCTTTGCGGGACGCCAACACACGCAAGCCTGAGGGCGCCGGACCCACGGGAATTGAAGCGATCGTTTTCAGCGCGACCAAATCCACGACGGATACGGTGCCGTCGCCGGCATTGGCCACGTACGCATACAGCCGCGCGCCCGGCTTCAAAATCGGCGGCCGGTATTCCCGCGTGATCTGCCAGCCGGCAATGACGGCGAGCACGCCAATAAGGCTCAGCAGCCGAAGATATCTTTTCCGCTTCATTTCGCGAGGACCAATTGTGCCATGCGAAAGGCAAAGTCCCTACAGCGTGGAAGCTGGGTTTCGTAAATGGGCTGGCTTGATTGTGCGGACAACGCTTGTTAGCTTGGCTGTCAAATCCACATCATGGCACGTCTTGAGGGGGGATGCCGGAAACGCAATCAAAGTTACTCTTCGTATTTGCCTGCGCCTTTGCGGCCCTGGTTGTGAACCCAGACGCGGCAATTAGGATCAGCGGACGCCCCATGCTGCAAGTCCAAACCGGAGCGGACCCGGTGCAGATTTTAGTCGGCCGGCTGGATCTCGAACGGTATAAAGCCTCGATCAAAGGGCTGACGCAGTTCGGCGATCGCCGCCAGGGAACGGATCGCAATCGCGCCGCCATCGACTGGATCGAGGCGCAGTTGAAGAGCGACGGGTGCATGAATACAGCCCGCTTAAAGTACAACTATCCGCCCCTGCCTGGCCCAGCGCCGAATACCTCACCGTTGGCAAGCGGCGCCGGAGAAGGCGCTGGGCCGCTGAGAGCGGTGGGTGGAGGCCGGCCTAGAGGCGATCGTGCGCGTACCGGCGTCAACAACGACCCGAATGCGCAGCCGGATCCCCGGTTGCGGCAGCTCGATCTACAGCCGTCGGCGGCCGGTCCGCGCGAAGAGGTTTACTGCACCAAGATCGGAAGCACCCATCCTGACGAGATGTATATCGTCTCTGGCCACATGGACGGCATTGGCTGGGGTGAAGCTGCCAACGACGACGGGTCCGGCACAGCCCTGGTCATGGAGCTCGCGCGCATACTGAACGGCCGCGATGTGCAGACGGAACGTTCCCTGCGTTTCATTCTTTGGAATAACGAAGAAACAGGACTGAACGGCAGCGCCGCCTACGTCGAGCAACGGAAAGATCTGCAAGGCCAGGAGAACCCGCCGCGATCGGGGCGTTATCCCGAGCCGAAGTGGCTGGGCATGATTCAACACGACATGATGCTCTTCGATCATGGCATGCCGCGCGCCGACGGCACCGTCAGCAAAGAGCAACGCCCCGAAGCCGATATCAACGTCGAGTTCCAGGTGAATTCCAAGTTGGCCGCGTCGTCGGAGGCGCTGGCGTGGATATTCGAGCGGGCCAACGAAAAGTATGCAACGGAGTATCCCGCGAGCGTCGGCAGCCATATGACCAATACCGATTCGACGCCGTTCATGGATTTCGCTCCCGCGATCAGCTTGCGCGAGAATGAACGGGTACGCAGATCGGCAATGGCTGGGACCCACAGTGGCATCAGCCGACCGATCTCTTTGCCACCTACTCGGATAAGGATTTTCGCCTGGGCCTGAATGCCGCGCAAACCACACTCGCCGCGGTAGCGCAGTTGGCAGGCGCAAAACTGACCCGGTGAAAAGCGCTCCGGAGCCAAGGGCAAACGTTTGTGAAGGCTGAAGCTAATCGACGTGGACGTCGGCAGTGCCCCCCACCTATTTTTTGTAAGTGCACATTCTAAAGAAGATTAAGTCGAGCATTTGGTAAGTGCGTATTCTAAAGCGCTTACGCCGGACCGGACTTTGTGAACGCCGCAAAGCTCCTGATGTGTGTTCGCCGCGAAGTTCATCTCCGGTTTCTGGAGCCGGTGGACTCCACCGAAGTCCGAAACCCGGACCTGTGGGTAGACGTTCGCGGCTGAGACGTTCGCGGTGGAGAGGGTTTGGCACGACAAGTGCGCCACCCCACCCCACCCCCACATTTTTTTGCAAGAGTATCATTCCATGGATGTTATTTCGCCGTTTTTGGAAGAGTATCATTCTATGATGTTTAGGGAATGCGTCTCTCGAGTCCGCGGTTCCCTTGCTCCAGTCGCCGCATTGGCGTCAACAAGCCGCGCGATACCGCCCGCACGTCTGCTCAAGGCCAAAAGGCACCACAACGTCAAAGTCGTCTGGTGCAGACGTATATCAATTATACCGCGCGAGTAAAGCGAGAACCGTCGCTGCGATTTGTCTGGCTTTGTGGAGAATCAACACTACCTCCCGCTCCTCAGGTATACTCTGGCCGCTATCGCTAACTTGAGTGCTGTTGTACGCCTTTTATGAAGCGCCTTCTTGTTTTGGCTTGTACCAGCCGGAAACGACCTGACGTGGGATTGCTGCCAGCGATTCAGCGCTACGACGGCCCGAGTTTTCGTGTGCTTCGGAAGTATCGTCGTTCGGTAGCCGATGAAAGCCTAAAGGTTGTGATTCTTTCTGCAGAATTCGGCCTGATCCGCGACGACGAGCTAATTCCAGATTATGACCGCTTCATGAGTCGAGAACGCGCTCTCCAGCTGAGGCCCGGAGTCATGGATCGATTAGGTGAATTCGTCAGCGAGATCACGCCCACCACTATGCTGATCTCGGCGGGTAAGACCTATATGAAGGCCTTGCCAGATCTTGAGACTGCGTCGCTGCACGGCATGGCCGTTAATGTTGCGGACGGCTCGATAGGCAAGAAGCTATCAAAGTTGCGAGATTGGCTTTACGGAGACGCATGATCAACCCCGGTCTAACCCCGAAGAGCGTCCAAGAAGAACTTCAACGCCAACCGCACATTCTGATGCGGCTCGCGGAGAATGCCCTCACCGTGGCCGAAAGCCTCCGCGATAACTACTTCCAGAATACGGCAGAGTTCGTGACTGCATTACGCCAGTCTATTTATGAAATGCCCAAGAGAGACGACACCTACGATCCTGTTATGACGCCAGTGAGCGTCTCTGACGTGAATTGGGATGACTATCGAGGCGAAGTCGTTAGCTTTATCGACGGCGGCATCGGGAGTGTGCAAATCTCCAGTCAAATTCCTATCCTGTTGCGCGTCGGATCTTATAGGGTCAAGACAGGTGAGACACGGTTGCGCGAGCGGAGCAGTTCGGCTACTACCCAGTCATCCTTGGCGATCTGGAGCCGGATCGACGAGCTGGACGACGAGGTGCAGTGACGGCGTGCCCGGATCGTCGGCCTGCCACGTGAGCGTCGTCCCCGCGAGCTGGGCCTGGAGTTCGGCGGCGGCGAGGTGTCGAAGGCGACGACAGTTGGTGCAAGCTGCACCGTCGAGCGCCGGCCGACGTAGCTGATCGCCGACACAGTCACCGGATACGTACCGGGCGCGAGCGTGACGAGAGGCGTCCACACGATCACGTGCGTGCCGCGGTCGAATCGATACGTGAACACCTTGCCGGCGGCCGCGCGCCAGATCAGGTTGCAGATCTCCGGGGCGACGTGGTGCAGGTCGGCGATCAGGCCGCAGGTGAAGCGGGTGTCGTACAGCGCGGCGCCCGGGACTCCGGGTTCGCGGTGGTTGAGCGGGCGCTGCGCGTTGAAGATGTGGGTCACCAGGGTGGCGCCGGCGTCGGCCGCGGCCACCACCTGGGCGGCGTAGGCGTCGGTGTGGCCGAGCGAGACCCGGACGCCGGCCTCGGCGAAGCGCCGGACGGCCTCCAGACCGCCCTCGAGCTCCGGGGCCAACGTCACCATGGTGAGCAGGGCCGCGGTCTCGTCGGCGGTCAGGGTGTCCAGCAGGATGCCCACGCGCTCGGGAGTCGGCAGGACCAGGTGCCGCGGCTCGTGCACGCCGGGCTTCACCGGCGACAGGAACGGGCCCTCCAGATGGACGCCCAGCGGCTGTGCGCCGTCCAGCGAGCCGAAGGCCCCGCCGGCCACCAGGCCCGCGGTGAGGGTCTCCAGGGGCGCCGTTATGTAGGTCGGTTGGAGGACGTCACGCCGGTGGACGGCAGTTGCGCCGAGACGCGCTTCCAGTCGCCTTGTGAGGCGGTGATGAAGTCGACGCCGAAGCAGCCGTTCGTCTGGATGTCGACCAGCCCGGGGGCCAGGACATGCCGCCGTCCATCGCGTGCGCCAAAGCGGGTGTCACCACAGGCGAATGGGCCGGCACGTTGCGCCGCGTCTATGGCGAGATCGCGCGCCGACCGGCGTCGCCGGTTCCGCGCCGGCGCGCAACGACGACCGTATCGTGGCCCTGCACGATGAAGTCGATGCGGCCTCGCGCAAGCTGGGCCGCAGGCTGACGTTCCTTGTCGCCAAGCCGGGCCTCGACGGCCATTCCAACGGCGCGGAACAGATCGCCATCCGCGCCCGCGATGTCGGCATGGACGTGATCTATGACGGCATCCGTTTCACGGCCGACGAGATCGTGGCGGCGGCGCGGATGCGAAAGCCGCATGTGATCGGGCTGTCGGTTCTCTCGGCTCGCACGTGGCGCTGGCAAGCGACATCGTGGCGAGGCTTGCGGACGCGGGGCTCTCCGACATAAGGGTCGTCGCCGGCGGCATCATTCCGCCGGCCGACGAGGAAGAGCTGCGGAGCGCCGGTGTCGCCGCAGTCTTCAGCCCCAGAACTACGACCTCAACACGATCATGCGGACATTGTCGGGCTTGTTTCGAAATCATGATCCTCTGAGCGAGACGC
>CAVPFR010000021.1:0-60096 GCA_963703785.1 uncultured Acidobacteriota bacterium
CAGTTCAACTGGTCGATGCAACACCATCTGAGCTAGAAGCTGTCATCACAGGTGGTGTTTATGGTCCCAAGAAAACGTCACCGCTTTCTCCGTGCAGAGAGCTGAGGTATGGCGTCGTTGGAAAGCAGGAGAGTCGTTGCATGCGGTTGGCCGCGCTGTTGGCAAGGACCATGTGGTCGTTCACTTTTTGTGAAGCGTCACGGTGGGATTACTCCGCCAGCCCGCCGGCGCTCGCTAATCACGCTGACAGCAGCGGAGCGGGAGGACATCTCCCGAGGGATCGCTTCCGGTTTGTCGATTCGTGCTATAGCCAAGGGCCTGCCGCGAGCGGTGTCAACGGTGAGCCGTGAAGTTGCCCGAGATCGCGGGCGATTTCACTATAGCGCCGGCGAAACGGATTTCGGGCTTGGGAATGGCCTTGCGGCCTAAGGTCTGCCTGCTGGCCGTTCACGCGATGTTGCAAAGCATCGTTAGAGTAAACTGATCCTGAAGTGGTCACCGGAACAGATTTCGGGATGGTTGAAGACCGAGTATCCCGAGGACCAGAGCCTGCGCGTGTCCCACGAAACGATTTACCGCAGCCTGTTCATTCAGGCCCGCGGGGCGCTGAAAAAAGAGCTGATCGGGCACCTGCGAACCAAGCGGCGGATACGCCGCTCACGGCATGCCCGGGATCGCGGATATCACTGCGGTCAGATCGTCGATGCCATTTCCATCCGGGAGCGGCCTGCTGAAATCGAAGATCGCGCCATTCCCGGTCATTGGGAGGGCGATCTGATCGGCGGCACCCACAACAGTCATATCGCCACTCTGGTGGAACGCCATTCGCGTTTGTCGCGCTGGTCAAGGTGACCAGCAAAGACACCGCTGCGGTTGTGGCCGCGCTGAGCGAGCACGTTCAGAAACTTCCCACATCGCTGCGACGCTCGTTGACCTGGGATCGCGGATTGGAGATGGCCCGGCCAAGAACTTCACAGTGGCCACGAATGTGAAAGTGTACTTCTGCGATCCGCAGAGTCCCTGGCAGCGCGGCAGCAACGAAAACACCAACGGACTGCTGCGACAATACTTTCCTAAAAGGACCGACCTGTCCGTCCACTCTCAAGCGGAACTGGACGAAGTAGCATTGCAATTAAATCAGCGACCGCGAAAGACTTTGGGATTCCAGACTCCAGCAGATAGACTCCAAGCCAGTGTTGCATCGACCCATTGAGACCACACCGTTTATCGGGAGTTGGGCGAATCGCCAAATGCCTGCTCGAACGAGTACGTTTCAGGGATGTCCATTTTGCACAGGTTGTCAGACCAAAGTTTTGGTTTAATTGGCACGGCATCTCAGCGGGCCAGCCAGTCGCGAGTTTTTGTCTTCCCATGAACTTTCACCTAATAAATGCAAGCCAGCATAGTGCGCACTCAGGATTGACATGAGCGGGAAAAGCTCTCAAGTCGTACGGTCGGGCGAACGGGTTAACGTCGAGGGAAAGTCCGTAAGCAACAAAGTGCTGTTGTCACGCCAGACGATGAATACCGGTTGCTGCGTCCTTATTTGCAATGTGTCGATCTGCCTAGTCATCGCAGCCTTCATGAGCCGACTCAAACTATCGAGTTCGTCTATTTCCTGAACCGGGGAATGGTTTCTCAAGTTGTCGTTACCAAAGACGGACGGACCGTGGAAGTCGGTGTCGTGGGGAAGGAGGGCTACGTTGGTGCAGGATTGGCAGTCGGGTTGAGCAGAAGTTCAGTGCGTGAGATAGTGCAGGTCGCCGGCGATGGCTTCCGAATGAGGGGGAATGGGCTGGAGCGCATTCTGCGGTCGGCTCCGCAGTTGCAGGTGATATTGAACAGGCATACGGGGCTTCAAGGAATGCAAGTCGCGCAAACCGCGGCGTGCAATCGGCTGCACGATATACAGCAGCGTCTTTCGAGGTGGCTGCTGATGACTCAGGATAGGGTGGATTCCGGATGCTTCCGATCACCCACGATTTCATTGCGACCATGATGGGCACCGACCGGTCCACTGTGAGCGTGGCAGCGTCGGTACTGCAAAAAAAAGGAATTATAGAGTACGTGCGAGGTGCGGTGAAGATTGTGAATCGCAGGAAACTCGAAAAATCCGCTTGTGAGTGCTACGCCGTCATTCGACAATTCGAGGACGACCTCGGATTGAGATAGCAATTCTTGCCAGCGTTGGATACCCCACAGACAGCACATTTTTCAATCGCTAATCTTCAGGGTGTTTAGTCCGTCTCGGCTTGCGCCGAAGCTCGCTCAAGACAATGAAACAGCGGCTCTTCTCGTCGCGGTGGAAACCAATACTACGCCGTCTTTCGCAAAGGCATCACCACACCAAAATCGGGAGGCGTGCCATGGAAGCGATGCGCCGTGAATTGGTATGGGTCGAACGAAAAGATTTTTGGGGCTGGGGTTGCTCTAAATGCGGATGGGTGTTCAAGATAGCGGGACCACCATCGGCAAATGGATGGACAGATGAAGAAGCACTACAACAGCGGCGCCACAAGGACTTTGCATCTCATGTCTGTGCCGAACACCCCATCGTCAAGAAGCCCAAAAGTTAAGTCATTCAGACATTCTGCCGAACCCCCGTAGCCCCAGGGTTACATCACTCACAGCAACGTTGAAACGAACCGCCCGCATCTGACTTTCGCCAAAATGATGATTGCGGCTCGGCGAGCACCCCACGCAGTGCCCGATAAGTCGGGTGGTCTCCAAGGGTCGACGCAACACTGGCTTGCAGTCTCCTTCCATCGTCTCGCCTTCATGAACACAACCTTTAGAGAAAAGATTCACACCAGGAGGTATTGCATCGCCCGGTTGAACCGGCACTTGGCTTCGGAACTGGCTTTTTACCTCGCTACGGCCGCCATCCAATGAAGGCTTCTCTATAAGGCTGCCATCCATCGTGGCATAATTTGCGTGAGAACGACCCACAAGGAGAAACGGGATGAGACAACACCTTCAGGCAATTTTGCTCGTCAACGCGGTCCTTGTGATCGTAACGGCCATTCCAGTCAAGGCCGAGGTCCTCGACAAGACCAAGAACATCGGGGGGACCACCGTTCATTACAAGGTCGTGCTTCCAAAGAACTACGACGTCAGCAAAGCATATCCCGGCGTTCTCGCGTTTGGCGGCGGACCGCAGACCATGAACGTAGTAGACGGCGTCATCGCCAGGAATTTCCGCGATGAGGCGGAGAAGCGCGGCTACATCGTTGTGGTCCCTGCAGCGCCGAACGACCAGTTGTTCTTCGAAGGAGGGGAGCATATCTTTCCCGAGTTTCTCAAACAGATCCTGGCCGACTATAAAATTCAGGACAATAAGTTTCATATCGCGGGGCCGTCGAATGGCGGAATTTCCGCATTTCACGTGGCGTCGCTGAATCCCGATTACTTCCTGTCGATCACTGCGTTCCCAGGGTATCTGTGGGAGGAAACTCCGGCGCACATCCAGGCCATCTCCAAAATGTGCATCAACATGTTTGTCGGGGAGCTAGACCCAATGGGCTGGCAGCCTCTGATGCAGAAGCAGGCGGCCGAGTTTCGCTCCAAGGGCATGACCGCGAACTATACCGTCGAAAAAGGGCAGCCTCATCGGTTGGATACGCTCGCAGGCCCGAATGCCGGGCGGCTGTTCGATCTATTTGAGCAGGCCAAGAACGGTTGCGGTAAGTAAGAGCCGTCACTAAGCCGATTCGCTCCCATGATCTTTCACGGTGCAGTGGAAGCTGAAGATGAGGCCGGAACATACACGCGGTCCGCACCCACGAGCTCAGCATTGGGAACTTCGGTGCTGAGTTTAACGGACTGCATACCGGCCTTTTTTTCCGGCTTGGCCAAAAACGTAAGCAGATATTGGTGGCCCAGCCGCTGAGAGATGTCGTCGAAGTACGGACGGAAAGATGGAGTCGCCACTACTCCCAGGTCGTAAGCCTCACCGCCGGTCTCATCCGAAACCCGCGACAAGTCGTTCTGTCCCCAGTTGAGCCGCCAGATGCTGTGCCCAAAATGGCCGCTGCCCGGCGTATAGATCGAGTAAACGACGATTCCGGCTCGCTGTGCCTGCTCGATGGCTTCGTCCAAGTAAGGATCAACGGAGCCGGGACTGTACAGGTCTATGCCGCTCGTGATCATGGTGATTTCGCGGCGCGGCCGCGCCGGGTTTGGCTGCCAGCGCTTGATCAGGTCCTCCAGGGAAAAATATGGACTCGCCGCCCCCGCGGAATTCCCGAGTGGCAGACGCACGGCCTTCGCCGCGCTGGCATGGTCCTGCGTCAAGGCCCGCACCGTCTCGACGGTGCCGTCGTGCATGTATCCGACGGCAATGAACGTCGACGGCGGTTGCTGCATGATGAACGCTCGCAATTCGGCGAGCTGAGTATCCACGCTCCAGAAAGAGCTGTCATCCACGAGAACGTACAGATCGAGGCCGGCGTGCTCCCCAATAGCGGGCAACCACTCGTTGACCCTTTCCCGATCATGCCCTTCGGTCACCACCACATCTTCGCGCGTGATCTTGGGTATCTCGGCGCCATGGCGACTTTCGACGCTCACCACCATGTGCACCGGCGTTCCGGGCGCGGTGTTCTGTCCCTTCGCGCGTACCACCGTGAAGAGGGTTCCTGAGGCCAAACCGAGGATGAGTCCCAAAGCTACGCTATATCGTGTCATCTCATCACCTCAACAAAGCTCCCACCCCCATTAGATGCTCGGACTCGGTGCTAAGAAATGTGTCTCGTTCTCAGAATGTGGCCCCGGTGCGTGAAAAACCACTCGCGACCTCGTTGGACGCTGCTCTATTTGGCGAATGCGTTGTGCCGAGGGCAGGGGGAGAGTACGATGCGCGAGCGAGAGGAGCCAATCTCGGTCAACTGTCAGCTGCAGTCCCGGACGAAACGGTTGGACTCGATAAAAACGCAGTAAGGAGAGCAAAAATGGACGCGACAACCGGTGTGCTTTTATTTTTAGGGGCTATCGTAGCTATCTTCGTGTTAAGCGTCGTCCTCGGTTCCTTCTTCACGGTTCAGACGGCACAAGTAGCGCTTGTCCAACGGCTCGGAAAGTTCGCGCGGGTCGCCGGCCCGGGCTTGAATTGGAAGACGCCGCTGATCGAAACCGTGATTCACCGCATGAGCATGAAGGTCCAGCAGTTTGACGTTCAGGTCGAAACGAAAACCCAGGACAATGTCTTCGTGCAGATACCCGTCTCGATCCAGTACAAGGTGATGCCTGATGCCGTCGAGGCCGCATTCTATAAATTGTCCGACCCGGTGAAGCAGATTGAATCAATGGTGTACAACGTGGTACTCGGCCACGTCCCGAAAATGAAGCTGGACGATACTTTCCTCAACCAAGCCGACATTGCGAACGACTTGAGGGACAACCTCGACGGGTCAATGAAGGAGTACGGTTATTCGATCGTCAAAGTCTTGATCTCCGACATCGTGCCCGACCAAAAGGTGAAGGCGGCGATGAATGATATAAACGCTGCGCAGCGCGAGCGGGAAGCGACCGTCTCGCGCGCCGAAACGAATAAGTTGCTTCTGGTGAAGCAGGCGGAGGCAGAGGCGGAGTCAAAACGATTACAAGGGGAAGGCATAGCGAATCAGCGGAAAGCGATCATCTCCGGTCTGAAGGATTCCGTCGAGGACTTCGCGAAGGCCGTGCAGGGGTCGACACCGCAAGATGTGATGCAACTCGTTCTGATGACGCAGTACTTTGACACGTTGAAGGAAATCGCGGCGAACGATCATACGAATACGGTCCTGATCCCGCACACGCCGAACACCCTCACAGACCTATTCAGCCAAGTTCGGAACGCGATCGTCGCGGGGGTGGAGTTAACGAAGCAGCCTGTCATCTCTTCGCTTGCAGCAGAGACACAGAAATGACGCGCCCGGCGGCATAGCTCCTGATCAGTCGCCTTATCGGATTGTGGCCCGGCCGCAACAAGCCAGTGCCCCGACAATATGTTTTACGAATGGAAAGCCGACCAATTCGGGCCAGGCCCTGAGCAGTCGGGGTGTCGGAAACCGGATTGACTCGATAGAAGCTGAGGAAGATACCCTTATTCCTTGCGTAACGATTGTTCGACCCGAAGCAAAACGCCGGGTATTATCATTTCCCACGCATTCTTACAGTGGGGAACCGCGCATTCGATCACAGTTGACTTTCCTTGACCCGATTGCGGCTCGAATTCTATCTGCGACCATTGCCCACAATGCTTACATTTGATTTCTAGTGGAATAGCCATTCAGAAATCGTAGCAAAAACGCCCTTACCTCAGCGAAGTCCCGAGAAGTCCGCAGCTTAACCACAAACATAGTTCGGACGGTACGGAGTAACGTGTCAAATTTGGATTTATTGCCTTTGACCCTGTTCGCCGCAAACTACGGTATATTCTTGAGAATCTCTGGACTCGAGGAGCATCTGAGACATGGCCGGAACATACAAAATTACTGAGCTGGTAGGAACATCGCCCGTAGGCTTTGCCGAAGCGACCAAGGCCGCTATCGCCGAAGCGGCGAAGACAATCCGTCACATGGAGTGGTTTACGGTCGCGGAAGAGAGCGGCAGGATTAAGGACGGCAAGGTCGAGGAGTTCCAGGTCAGGCTGAAAATCGGGTTCAAGATCGAACGGTAAATCGTGAACGCGGTGGCCGCGCTACAAATTCCACAAGCGGGCGTAGCGCAGCCGTGTCCTTTTGGTCTACCGCTCCCGTAGTCCCATCCCGGTTCCCAGTCTCCATCTATAACGACGTCGGCTCTGTCAAGACACACTTCTCCGGGTACTTGCTTGGAAGTGTTTTTTCTTAACCCGAAATCTTTTTCCGGCGACCAAGGTTCGTGCTCGAATCGTTCGATGGAACCGCGGAGGTTCCACCAGCCATCTATTCGATCCCAACCCGCGTCAGGACCATGATTACCTGTTCAAACTCCCCAACGCTTTGGGGAGGCAGGATGCCCACTCAATAAGCCGGTCTTAACCACGACCACAGAGACTGCCGGGCTGTCCTGCATGGGAACCCTGGATCAGCTGCGCATAGTTCACCTGCAAGCGCAGCATCCAGTACAACCTCACCGCCAGCTTCCGTGCCATGGCCACTTTCGCCAGCGCACGACACTTCCGCTGGGCCAATCGTTGATAGGCGCGACGCATCTCCGGCTCATAGCGCACCGCGCTCTGCGCCGCTTCCACCAGCAATCCGCGCAAAAACGGATTGCCTTGTTTGCTGATGTGCCCGAGCCGTTGCTGGCGACCGCCGCTGGAATGCTCGCTGGGAATCAGTCCCAGGTAGCTGGCGACCTGTTTGCCCCGCTGGAAACGCTCCGCAGGTCCCATCGTCAGCGCGAACGCCAGCGCCGTGACCGGTCCCACGCCCGGATGCGTCATCAATCGCCGTGCCGCCGGCCGCGCCGAAGCTTGCTCGGCCACTGCACGGTCCAACTCACGGATCGACGCCTCCAGTTGATCGAGCAGTTGCAGCAACTCCGCTCTGCGCCGGCTCGCCCAGGGCAATAGCGGCAACGACTCCAGCTGCTTTCTTCCCGCCTCGCTCCACAACTTCCACTTCCGTTGCACGCCCTGATTCAGCGCCTGCGCCTGCAACTGGTTCTTCACCTGCGTGCGCATGCGCACCAGCTTGTGACGGTGCAAGAGCAACTGCCGGTCGTCTCGCTCGGCTGCCGTGGGCACCCAGATCCGCGGAAAACGATCCTCGGCCAGAAGCTTCAGCAGCAGCTCCGCATCTCGCCGGTCGGTCTTCTGCTTCCGCTCGCAACTGGCGCGGATCTTCGCCGCATCCCCAATCCACACCTCGTGCCCCAACTCCGCCAGCATCCGCTCGAACCACTGCGACTGCCCGCTAGCTTCGATCCCCACTCGCACGGACCCTTTCAGTCCCGCGTAAAAGGCCCGTACCTCCTCCTTTCTCTCGTGACTCAATGCCTTCTCCACCATCTCTCCGGTCACCGAGTCCAACACCGCGATCTGCTGATAGCTCGGATGAAAATCGCAGCCTATAATCTTCATGTTCGGCTCCTTTCTCCCGAGCCTTGGTCGCTGATCACGCCAAGTCTACCCGGGTCCAAGGAGCCGACGTCGTTATGAAATCAATAAGGCCGTTCATCAGGGCCTAGCGCCAGTCCTGCAGCTGAAACATTCTGGCAATGACCATCGAGGAGTCATCGTTACTCTTTCTGTCCCGCAGAGGGCGCCATTTTCGCCGCGCCACGCTTGTTCCAACCGTGGAAGCGCGACAAGTCGCCCACATTCCATGCCTCGCGGAGTCCAGGAGTGCTCAGGTCCCAGTCGGGACGGATTTCGCTTGTTACCGCGCGCAGATCATGCCAGAGGTCTGCGACCGACGGGCGACCCCAAAACCAGTAGCCGTTGTAGATGCTGTAGATCACGAGGCCCGGTTTAAGCACGAGCGTATGCGGGATCATCGGATTATGCTCGGCGTCGGTGTATTCCTGGATGTCGAGATCCTTCTGAACCTTTCGCTCAGGGTCGGACAGGAAGGGCCACTGGGCGCCGACCGACGCACGAAACTCCTGAATCGTGTGGTGGTCGTCGGTGGAGATCGTGGCGATTTGGGTGTACGCCACTGTGATCCTCGGGTAGAACGCGGCCAGCTCCAGATGCTGCTGGTGCTCCTTCGGGCAATAGTGACCGCGCGCAAGCGTAAGGATTAGCGGATCGTCGCCCTGTAGCTCGCTGAGCTTGCGCAGCGTGCTCGTTTGATCGGGCAGTTCGTAATCGGGGAAAATGCCTCCGGGCACGATATCAGAACGCATGATTGGACTCCTCCCTTGAATCCGTGGGCTACTTATGTTGCCACATCCTCGGCCTTCCTGTTCCGTGGTGATGAACCAGGCGCACCAGTTCCGGCCAGTTCGTGGTCGTCTCGATCTCGATTCTCTCAAAGATCCAGAGTGACACCCGCGTTTTCAGACCTCGTCGAAGTCCAGCGCCCGGCTAGAGTGAGGCACTACATTGCGGATTGGCATATCACATACGCCGAACAACACGCATAAAGGTCTTATCAAGCAACAAGCTGCTTCGTCGATCAGCTCGGTAACTTGCCGGCGAGCCAGTAATCGACACTGAACTTTCCCGGACCAGAGCAGATCAGCCAGATAAAGAGGAGCACGTACAGGACTTCCGGAAAGTAGAGGAAACCGTCGAGCCAGTTAAGAGGCGAAAGTCCTTTAGGCATGGCGGAAAGCTTGGTGGTCAGGATGGCGACAAGCATATCGACCAATAAAGCCACGCAGGCCAGGCTCGAAAGAAACCCGACGACCAGCAAGGGTCCGCCAACGAACTCGACACCCGACACGAAATAAGTCATCAGATGGGGAAACGGGACTTTGGCCTCAACGAGCGTTTCGTACATCGTTTGCGTGCTGCCGGCGACAAACAATTTGTTTGCCCCGGAGATGGCGAAGAACAGCCCGAGCGAAACGCGTACCAGCAGGAGGGCATATTGTTCCAAATCACTGCTACCCAGCAGCGCAAACTGGACCAACCGTTTCCAATCCACCTCTTGTCCCTCCATCGGAGGACGTGCTGTAACGATAGGATGTGCTGTAACGATATTCAAGGTCAGACAGTTCGACTTCTCCGGTAACCGCGTTACTCAGGACTTAGGGGGTCTCTGGCGTTCATCTCTGTTGGCGAATTCTCGGCCCTCGAGATTATGTGTCCATCCGTTCGACCCATTGAGCGCGCCATGCGGGAGCCACGAACGGATCCGCAAAGTACTGTGTTTCCCGCGCAACCTTGTTGTCCCTGAACTCCATGATGCTCACGGTGTAGGACGGCTTGCCGTCATATGTCAGGATGAATTCGGTGACCCAAAGATCACCGCCGCCAATGATTCGTCGGACAGTAAACCGCTTTTTGCTTGGCTGACTGGCGCGTTGGTTCTGTATGTTGCGTCGACCGCGGGTTCGCTCGCCTGACTGCGGGTATTCCAGAACCGCGTCCTCGCGATAGATGCGGTGCTCCGTTTCCAAATCGTTGGCATCGGACGCGGCCCAATGCTGATCCAGTGCCGCACGGATCTCTTGATCTCGCACGCCAGAATACTTCTTCTTTTGCTGATCGTTCATCTTGAGCCTTCAATCCGACGAGAAGCTGAATGTTTTAGCGGAGTCGGAGTGTACGACTGGTCAAGTCGCGCTGTTTCTTCGATCACCCCAGAGTCTACACTGGGTCGAAGCGTTTGTCGGTCTTCCGTGCGGATGTACTCGTGCAGATCGTATTCCCACCGCATCCAAGACCCGAGGGGGCCCCGAGGGGGGCTGGGCCAGAGAATCCCCTCGGAGGTCACAACGTTACGTCAGCGATGCAGTGAGTCCATACTCTAGAGTGGGTAGAGCGGCTTATGAGTTGCGGTTGGGACAGATCCTATTCTTTGACAATTGTCGCCATGCTGAGGAGTTTTGAGCTGATCTTAAGTCCGGCGCGCTCGGCGGCAAGTTGGTTGACTTCAAAATGGACTGTGTCTCCTACGACGGTCAAGTTTATGATCCCTCCCAGCGCGGCGAACCCCTCGCTCTCGCCAACCGTCAAGATGCTTGATCCCTTCAGGCCCTTCAAAATCTTGTCCGCTTGATCCTTCTCCGTGAAAGGGATAAATACCATGTGGCAGACGCTCAACGTGTCGGTTGGCCTGAGCGTTCTGACCTCGATGGGATGGCCCGCCACTGTCCGAGTTCGCAGCTCGCCCTCAAGATCTGGGCTGAATGGATCATGGCCCACGATGCATATCGGCAAGGGCGCACCCGGACCACGATATGAATCAGGCGGCCACTCGACAAACTTCGTAAAGTTGTACAGAAAAGCGAGTTTGACTGGGTATTCCACGCTTTCCGTATTCGAAAAGGCTTTAGTAGAAGCGTTCAAGAGGAGCCCGCAGGCGACGATGAAGAAGGAAGCTTGCCGGATTCCGGGCGAATCAATCCTGATTCCGAGACACCTGCCATGACGTTTCCGTAGAGGAATATTCATCATTGGAATCGATAGCCGACCTTGATTCGATAAGTTCGGCCATCCTGAAAGATAGCGTTCTCCGCCAGGCCGTTGCCGGCAGGGTCGGAAACTTTCTGGTTAAACGCGTTATAGAGGCTGGCCGAAATTTGCCATCTCGCCAAGATGTTGCGGCTGAACAACGTAAAGTTAGGAACGGCATAGGCTGTCGAATATTGGCCCGCCAGTGTCACTCTCTTACTGACGTATTGGAGATCCATGCTGGCGAACAGCTTTTGCTTGATGAGTGGCACGCTAAGGCTTACCTGGACGAGGTGTTTGGGAGAATTCGTGACTG
Organism: uncultured Acidobacteriota bacterium; assembly: GCA_963703785.1. Classification (GTDB taxonomy): domain Bacteria; phylum Acidobacteriota; class Terriglobia; order Acidiferrales; family UBA7541; genus Palsa-189. The sequence continues at coordinate 11,349 of CAVPFR010000021.1, forward strand.
CTATGGGAGTGGTCGCGTTGGTCACATCCTGAAAGCTGTAACTGACCGTAGATTCCAGGCCAAGCGGCAATTCTCTTGCTAATTCGAAATCCACACCTCGCAAGTCGAGCGCCCCGGCGTTGGTGAAAAAAGCGTCTCCACTGGAGGGGTCCACTTGCTCGGCGATCAAGCGATGAATGGGGTAATAGAATGCCGAGGCTGTGGTCCGGAAGTGATGGGCAAAGTACTGCTCCCACACCAACTCCATGGTCTTGACGGTCTCCGGCTGGAGAGATGGATTGGCTTCGTTTCCGGGCGCATCGTAGTAAAGCTCAAAGACGTTGGGAGCACGAAACGACTGGCCGTAAAGAAGCTTGAAGGTTGATTTCTGCCAGGGATTGTAGATCAGAGCGGCCCGCGGGTTCGTGGTGCCGCCGAATGTGGAATAGTGGTCAAAGCGAAGGCCCAGATTCAATATGAGGTTGCCGCGAAGGTGAATTTCATCCTGAGCGTAAACGGAAAATATATTTGAGGTCGTGCTGCTATTAAAGTATTGAACGAAGGGTTGAAGGTCATAATTGCCCTGATCTTGCTGAAAGTTGTCGCGGTATTCAAAGCCTACGCTCGCGCGTTGCCTCTCAAAGAGCTGCTTGGAGAGAGTTAGCTCTTCTCCCCACCATTTGCCGTGCGCAAAGTTTTTGTTCAATACATTGGAAGGTCCGCCGGAGGCCGAATAGTCGTAAACATAAGTGCCATCGTCATTGAACTGATCGTAATACGTCCGGCTGGTAAAGTCCCACCCTCGGCCAAAACCGCGATCGTACTCCAGATCGAGGTAGCTGGTAGCGTCGATGGTTCTTGTTTGGGTGACATCGAAGACGGATCCGAAGGGAGCGGTGGGAATGCCTTTATCCCGGGAGCCGAACACTCCGTGCAATGTGAACCCGTGCCAGGAGGCCTCGCCAAATATCTGATGAAACTCGTCGTCGTCCGCATTCAGGGCAAGGCCGTTGTTAGCGGCGGGGCTGTTGAATTCCGGGAAGAAAAGCTGGTCCTGGCCGTGGGAGTCATAGAAGGAGCCCGAAAGAAGAAATTCCAAACCATTCTTAAACGTATCGCCGTAGCTGACCCGCCCTTGGTAGGTGCCGTAACTGGCCGCCGCGCCCGTTACGCTGAGCTTCGGCAAATCCCGCCCCCGTTTTGTAATGATGTTGATGACGGCCAGGAAGGCGCTAGCGACATAAAGAGAGGAGTTGGGCCCGCGGATGACTTCGACGCGGTCGATCAAATCGACGTCAATTGGAAACTCCGTTCCAATCAGAGCCCCGTCGAAGATGTCGTCGTTAAGCCTGTGACCGTCAATCAACAAGGCGATACTGTTGTTGTATTCTCCTGGAATTCCAAAGCCGCGCACTCCCAAATAGCTGTAATTCCGGTCGTAAGTGACATAAAAGCCCCGGACGTTCCTTAAGATGTCGGCAAGAGTCCGGTAGCCGTATCTTTGGATTTCTTCGGACGTAATGATGGTGACGGAGGCGGGCGCTTCCGTCACCTTTTGCGCGAACCCGGAGACGCCCTGGACGGAATCAATCTTGATCGACATCAAGTCCTCAAGACTCATGTCCGCAAAGTTTGGAGGGGTGCGTGTGCCTTGAGCCAGCGCGGGCGCCAAGTTCAAAAGATATGGAAGAGAAAGCAAAAACGAGATAAGTACTCGTTGAACCACCGGCCGAGCAGACGGGTGGGACAAGGCCTTTCCAGAACTAGTTTTCCCCGACGACCTGAAGGACGTGATCGCCACCACGACCAGACTCTCTGCACCTGATGGACCACACTTGATCGTTTCGCTCTACTCGTTCGCTGTACGGAATGAACGAGTTGGGGACTTCTTCACCGTGGGAACCGAGGTTGAAACTCGGTTTCAAAATGGAACGAACATTTTTGCAATTTGGAAACGAGGAGCTCCGCAAATTGGGGCTCTCCACTCGGGATTTCCACCTACCAGCTTCCGCGAGCCCCTGGAAACGCTGCAGAATGGTTGCCGCTTTCGTTTCGAGGATGGACTCCATAACCAGTTACCGCTGGAACAGAACCGCCGCTGAGATCGTTGCTTGGTGAACGTCGAGCCTAATATACTTGCCGTCTTTCACGAGGGTGCTATTTCCTGTAGGCGTTGATGCCAACGATCAAAGCCCACTCTAAGGGGCGCCCTTTTGTAATGCGTTTCTCGGGACTTGGCTCAGCGGCCGTGTGAGGGTATTCTCGAAAACAAACGTGCCAGGTCGGATGAGGAAAAACACTTTTCTTCTAAGAACGGTGAGGATCGAATTCGCCAAAGCAACCCTGAAAAGGAGAAATTGCAAATGAAAGGGATAACACGACGGTCCGGCTCTTGGCTTGTTGGTGCAGGAGTCGGGCTGGCAGCTTTGAGCATCTTTTTCACTTTTGTCCCGAATTTGGCCGGACAAGGACAAGGGGGACAACAGCAAGACGGACCGACGCCGCGCACAGCCGAAGGGCATCCAGACCTCTCTGGGCGTTATCTATACGTTGGAGGGAATCCGCCGCAGGAGAAGCCTGTCTTCAAGCCTGAGACGAAAGCCAAATACCAGTATTCGACCCCGAAGGGCGCTTGCACCGCCGGTGGTACGCCGACTTCGATCACCGCACAGGCTACCGAGCATGGGTCTTTCCAGTTGCTCTCGCAGCCCGGCGCCCTGTGGATTTTGACGGAATTTCCCCAGAGCGTTCGCTGGGTTCCCACGGATGGACGGCCCCATTCCAAGGACCCGGACACCAGCTTTGCTGGCGAGTCGTTTGGTCGTTGGGAGGGAGATACTCTGGTCGTTGACACCGTCGGGATTGACGGGCGCATGAGGAATATCTCAGTAGGCGCATTCGGTGATAACTCCTGGACTCACAGCGAGCAGGAGCACGTGATCGAGCGTTTCAGCCGCCCCTCGAAGAACTCCCTCATCTACCAAGTGACCATTGACGACCCCGTCGTGCTGGCGAAGCCATGGACTTCGGCTCCTGTGCGTTGGTCTCTTGCACAAGGTGCCAACGATCACTGGAAGCCAAGAGTGCCTATCGCGGGGTGCGATTTTTAACAGCCATCACAAGGTGGGACATGGAGCTTACGAATCGCGCAGCTGGACGCGACTTGCGTGGACTAGAGCCGCCCACAGAACGCCTTTACAAAGTCTCGCTGCGACGTGCGACTTGCGTGGAATTTTGCGAGATTCGCTCCTGGACGTGACGGCGAAACTCCAGCGCGCGGGAAATGTTGCGGAAAGGTTCAAGCGTTCCGCCCGTGCCGCGAATTGAGATCGTTCCGTAGTCCAAGGCCCGGCCCAGCAGTCCCTCGTCCACGCTCACGCTTTCAATCTTTTCCAGAAACATCTCCTGGGTTCTTCTTTTGAGGACCCCGACCTTGAAAATGACGCGCTTATTGGTCACCGCGAATTCGGCGGCCCGCCAGCGAAGAATGGCGACCAACAAATAGGTCGCGGCGATGAAAATCGCAAGGGCTCCAGCGGACGTCGCGACGTCTCTGAATTCCGTTTCTTTCGCCGAGCCGGCCCCGACCAGCATCGCCACGCCCAACAATACGAGGATCACCGCAATGGATACTGGCGAAGCGAGCACGATCCAATGCAGGCCGCCGCGGTAGGTAACCTTCTCGCCGGTGATGAGGTTCGCGTCGACGTATCCCTTCGGCTTTGTTGGCTCCCAACTCAAGCGTTTCCTACCCCCGGGCCAAGCTCGCGGCAAGGTCCGCCACAACCGGCGGTGTGAACCGCACGCTCTGGCAGACCTTCACCATCTGGAGATTGAGAATCTTTGCAGATCGTAACAGATGGTCATCACGCTTCGTTATTTCTCTTTCTCCGTTATTGGCGGCGGAACTTGCGGAGGCTTATTCTTCTGTTCGAGCCGGCACGGTCCGCAAGGGAACGGCTTGCCGTGCTTGGGACATTTGGTTGCACTCATGGCTTCTCACCTCGATTTGGCTATTGGTCAAAAAGGGGGCCGGATGGCGGGACAGCTGCACCCGGCCCCAGTGATCTGGACTTCCTAGCAGGAAGCTAGACTCTAGGCCAATCTCTCACTTGCAGTCAAGCTCGGCGTAGGGCAAACGGGATTCCCGTAATGCTCGAAGCCCAGCCCTCGCTCAGTTCGTAAACTTCTGGCCGGATACTTCCTTGGAAAAACAAAATGCGAAGCGTGTGCAATGCGTCTTCAAGCGCGATCTGTTCGTTCAAGTCGGTGGGTTCGCAGGACCTCGCCGCAAGCGCATGTTCAGCGGCGCTTATTTTTCCGGGCAAATAGTCAGGATGCCATTCTACGAGTGCCTCAAGCAGGGTCTGCTGCCAGGGAAACTCTATGGCCTCGTCTAACAAGGCCTGCAATGTAGGGTCATGCAACATGAAGAGACTGTACTTCAGGAGCCGACCCGCCGAGTGTCCCCTTTGGTACACTCCACACAAACTCAGCGCCGGAACCTTCCAGCCTCGCTCGCGGGCTTGGCGAAGGGCTGCCCAAAAAGCCCAAGTGTTCAGAATGACTACCATCCGTCACCGCCGGGTTGACCTGCCTGGGCAATAATCCCCGCGCTCACCGCGCAAAATATGTGGCCTCCGGAATATTGCTCAGTTCGATCTATTTTTTGATTGATTTGTGTTCCAAACGGAACAGGTGCCCTCTTCGGAGTTTTAATACCTTGGAGCCTCGTTACAGGGGAAAGCAATGGACGCCGCGAAGATCAAGGTGCTGCTGATTCATCAGAGCCAAAACACGCGCTCGCCGTTGACAGACTATTTGAGCAGGAGTGGATGTGAATGCCGCTTTGCAGGGTCCAAGCAGGAAGTTGGCTTGCTGCTCGACCACCACGCCTTTGACCTGGTGCTCGGCCCGATCAGATTGAAAAGTGAGAGCTTGTATCCTTTGATTAGCCTGCTCGATGGGTCCCGCGCCACTCTGTTCTACTCCCAGGCTGTGGAGCGCGGATACTGGTGGTTGCCCGCCCTCCGGCGCGGTCAGAATTGCTTTGGAGCGCCAGCCTGCCGCCCCGGCGAATTTGTCACGGTACTTGACGCAACCATCGAGGAGATTCGGTCCAGCATGCGCGTGGCTGCGGAAACCCAACCCCATACTGTCTCCCAGCATTCAGGCGCGGTCGTAGAACTTCCCTATTCCCGCAGGGTGCCGCTCACGATGTTACCGATCGGCGCGAGGAGTCCGAGCCTCCCGGCGCAGAGAGCCTTGGGTTAGGAAACGGGCCGCGTCTACGCCGACTGCCAAGTCCGAGAAGTCGCCTTTTCAGAATATGACCGGTAGGGAAAGCCAGTTTCCCAAATCGCGCTTATCAGGATTTGGCGCTGAGCCCTTTCAGTCGCGCAGGACTACGCTGAGGAGAGAATTATTGATCTTCAGGCCGCCGTTGTATTCGATGAAGCCAAGCCTTCTGAATTTATTCATGAAGAAGTTTATTCGCGTGCGGCTCGTTCCCACCATCTCCGCCAATACCGCCTGGGAGAATTTAGGAAGCATCATCTGCTGGTTATGCTTGCCGTAGCGGGCCAGCAGCAAGAGTGCTCGCGCCAAGCGCTTCTCGCTCGAGTTGAAAAGTTGGTCGATCAAGTCCTCCTCGGTGCGGATGTATCTCTTCACCATATAAGAGATAAATCGATCGGAGAGTTCATGCTCAGCGTGGAGCACGCGAAGCATTTCGGCTTTTTCAATAACCAACGCCGATCCGGGATTCAGCGCCACCGCCGTTCCGATCCACACCGTTTGACCCACCAGACAGGATTCACCCAGGAAGTCGCCAGGCCCGAGAACCGCAACGATCGCCTCTTTGCCTGCGGCAGAGGTTACAGCAAGCCTGACAGTGCCTTCTTGAATGTAGAAAAGGTGGGTGGCGGGATCACCTTGGGAAAAGAGCTTCTGCTTCTTGCGGAATTCCATCGCTCTTGAACGAACGCCCGACGAGAAGAACGCACCAATATCGCCGACCGGTCCAATTGCCGGCTTTCCGTCTGCCTGATTAGGGTGCCGGATGGTCGACTGTCCGGCCTGTGATGGCTTTTTATGTATAGGACGGCTCAACCTTCGCAACACCTCCTGAAGTTGCATCCAGGGTAACAGCCTTTCAGCAATACGGGCAGAATCTTTTCGGTGACGCGAGCGTAGCCTTGGACCGAGGTATGCGAAAGGCGATTTGTGCGCGAGCGTGGTTTTCCCCGCTATATTGCAGGGTTGCAGAGGATATGATAGGTTTACTATACGTAAGCGCGAGGTCAACTATGCGCGACGTGCGAGGTTAACTATCGAACGCGACAACTTGCGGTGGGGGGAAGTATGAGCACGAATGAGCAACCCTTCAAAACAATGGCGCTCTTAGATGTACCTCACTCGCGCAACGGCAAGCATAAGAAGATTGTTTCTCAGATTTTTCGCAATCTCGACGAGCTTAAAGATGGTGCGGCGTTTAAGGTACCTTTGGCGGCATTGGGCGACACCAAGGAAAACGTTCGCTCAGCGCTGAGCCGCGTCGCGCGCAAAGGCAACCGAAAGATCGGCACGGCCACGGATGAGAACTTCTTGTACGTTTGGAACATAAGCAAGAATTCAAACAAGGTGTGAAACCTTAAGCCGTCCTTCGCGGCAACTCGGTGGGCATCACGATCCAGAAAATTCAAACCGACCCACTACCGCGGGTCACTTCCTTCTAGCCATTCCAATTTCGGGCCGACCGAAACTCCGCGAGAGTTGGCGATTGGCGTCAGTGATGGACAAAGCTTACGTTAGAATGGTCAGCCAGCTATGGCATGGTGGTACGAAATTCGTGGATCCGACGATCGTTTAATAGAGACACGGCGGGGATTTACGAGCCAAGAGGAAGCTCACCAAACTGCCGAAGGCGCCAAGCGACTGATTGAAAACCTCGCAAAAACATTTGGGATGCAGTATCTGGCTATCGTAACGGGCGAGGATGAGGAAACCACGTCGGCCGACTAGTGTTCGCTCTCGCGGAAGAGGAAAAGCCTACCCCGTCACATTGACGGTTCTTCTGCCCCCTTCTACGGGCTAATCGGTATCGATGGCCTCCCTGCGGAGATGTACAGTGGAACCTCCTTAACACGCCTGTTGCCGCGCCTTTGACGACCGCGCTTGTGCTAAATGGAGCACTGGGCTCGGCCCAACAGCTAGAGCTTCGAGAAAACTAAGTGTTCACCCGATGGCGAGGTGTCTCATGGATGTGATGTTCCCAACATGGCAATTGCCTTACTTGGCTGCGGTTTCAGAAATTCCGCAGGGGAATTTACGCGAACGCCTTGGCGTTGCAGAAAGAGCCATTCTTATACGATTAGAGGTACTGTCCAAAGCTTCGGGACGAGCGGCTGAAAAGCTGGCGATTAGAGAAGCGTTGGACGCTCTGTACGCCATAAAGAAAGAGAAGCTCGATGTTCCCCACTTGGGCATTCCCAATTCCGCCACGCTGAATAGATAATGCCAGCTACGGGGAGTTTTTGGCTCGGCACGGGACGAGCCGCACGCTAATGAGAGGTCCAAGCGAAATCAATTGCCAATCTTGATTTCGGATTTGGACTGGTGATCGTTGCGGAAGTCAGTGATGCCGATTGGACCGAGAGAAACCCGGCGTTCGAAATTCCCGTTTCTGGCGACTTGGAGATCGCGGCCTAAAAGGCTAGATGCTCCTCAACTGTTCGGGCAGCTTTATTGACGGTGCGCATACCATGCGCACGATTCCACGCGAGGACAATTACCGCTACGAAGGCGACGATCACGGCCAGAAGTCCGAAGTTTGCCATCACGTGAAACAGCCCGCGAAAATGCCCCACTTGACGAAAATGTTCCGTTTGAAGAGCGTGAAATAGAGCTCGCACCGGACGGCGAACGTCGTCGAACGCGACGCCCATCTCAAAGAAAATCATAAAGGATGCCGCATAGAAGAGGTCCGGTTTGGCGTTCAGGAAGCTCAGGATGGGGTTGGCGAGGTCCTGTTGCAGCCAGCGAGATTGGAGCGATGCTTCGACCACCGCGATGCCAATGGCGATCCCCACCACAACGTCCGACACAAAATGCAAGCCAAAAAATAAGCGAGGAAGACAGATCCACACAGCCGCGAAAAGTAAGATCGCAAGGGAATAGCGCCGTATCAGGCGCACAAGCCCAAATGCGAGCGCCATGAAGTACGCCGCAGTATCGCTTGGGAACGAGCTCCATTCCACCATGTTGAACGAAATTGGAAAGGAATAGGCGTGATGCGACAGCGTCGGATCGTACATCGGGCGCAGACGATAGGGGGCGATGTTTGCAATGGTTCGGGTAAGCGCGAGCGCAAGCAGCGTCCCGGTGAGAATCGCTACAATGGCTCTTCGCCGCTCCTCCTGACGCGGGCCCGCCTGGAACCAGACATAGGCGTACATCGCAAGCAAGAGCCCGCCCTTGAAGAGATTGTCACCTTCTTCATAGCTAGCAAGACGGTCGATAAGCGGGTTTCCCGCGAATACATTCAGGAACTGATATACGCTGACATCCAGGCCATGGATCAAGTGAAACAGGAAGTTCATGCTTTGTGATCTCCTGAGCGGCACACGAATGGGAAGCCATCTTCATCCTGCCAGCTCTGCGATTGTGCTGCATGGACCGCGCACCCACTTCGCGAATCGCATTTTCAACGTTCTCCTGCCGTAGCCTCCGATTGCTGCTTCCTCGATTGTGAAAAACGAGCCGCTCCAAAATTGGCTCTTCGTATTTTCCTCCCAGCTCCAGCCCTCAATATTCGCAATCGAGGCCGAATCGGCTCAATGGCTCGGAGGGGCTATCGATCCAAGTACTGGTGGAGTAGTACCTTCGGGCGACACTAACGAGGTGCAAGCCTTCTGAACTTGTTCATGAAGATGTTGACGCGACCTCGATTTATGGCGATGATTTCCGCAAGCCGCGGTCCTCAGACCGCAGCCCAAACTGCTCGAGCATTGGCTGAGGAGGCCGTTCAACTCGTGGCCGAAGCTTCGCGTGCGGTATAGCGAATTAAGCCTGCTTTAATTTGCTCGCGGCTAGAGTTCTCGCGTTGAGACCCGGTCATATAAGCCCGTTCGGTCCTTGTGCTGGGCGGGGTTCTATTTAAAACTCAGGCCGATTGGGTGCCGACGAGATCATCTCGTGATGCATAGCCCAGGTCCAAGTGGATGCTTCTTGCAGCAATCGGAGAGGAATGAATGAAAATTTTGCTCTATAGCCCGGACAACGGCGTGACGCGGAACTTCATGCCACATCTTTGGATGTTCCTTCTGCAGACTCTCACGCCGCCGGGCCACGAGGTGCTGCTGATCGACGGGAACGCGCGGCCCATCGATGAAGCGGCCATGGCGCGGTTTGTGCGCGAACAAAACATCGGACTTGTGGGCATCGGCGCCATGACCAGAATGGTTGCGAAGGCCTACCGTATGGCCGATGCGATTCGCGCCGCGGGCGTGCCGGTGGTGATGGGGGGCCCTCACGTGACCGAAGAGCCCGACGAGGCGCTCGGCCGCAGTGGCGGACCGCGACACGCCGACGCGGTTGCCCTTGGAGAAGCCGATGAAACGTGGCCGAAGATCGTTGCGGACGCCGCGCGCGGCCAACTCCGGGAGGTCTATAAACCCACGGACGAGTTTGGGCAGGAGCGAAAACCCGCGTTGCAATCCTATCCGGCGATTCCCTGGGAATCGATGGATCTCGACCAATTCAACATCGTTCCAAAAGCCATGGCTCCACTGCTTCGGCGCGTGGGTGGCGGATGGGCGACCTTCCGAATTATTCCGGTGGAGTCCGGCCGAGGCTGCCCTTATGGCTGCGAGTTTTGCACCGTAACCGGCTTTTTCGGGGATTCCATACGCTTTCGGAGCAATGAAAGCGTGGTGGATGAACTCCTGAGACTGAAATCGCGCGCGCGCAGCGAGGACGGCCAGATGGTCGTCTTCTTCATTGACGACAATTTCGCCATCAATGTAAAGCGCACTAAATCGCTCTTGCGCGATATCATCGCTGCCAATGCGCAGGTGCATTGGGTGGCCCAAATCAGCGCCAACCTGCTGCGCGACGAAGAATTCCTGGACCTGATCGCAGCATCCGGGGGCAGGTGGATTTTCATTGGCATGGAGTCCATTGACCCCGCAAATCTCGCCAGCGTGAACAAGGGATTCAACAAGCCCGGCGAGTACAACGCGGTTCTCCAAAGCCTTGCGGATCGCAACATCTACGCGATTACTTCTTTTATCTTCGGTATGGATAACGACACGCCGGGAGTGGCGGAGCGAACGCTCCAGCAGATCCGCACCTGGCCACCGGGCTTGCCGGTCTTTCGGGCTCCTTACTCCGTTGCCGGCAACCCCGTTGTACAAGAGGCTGGAAGAAGGGGGTCGGCTCACACGGCCAAAGCACTGGCAAGAATTCCTGCCCTTTGCGATGGCTCACACGCCCCTGAAGATGACCATTGACGAAGCCCATGACGAAATTAAGTACGCGTGGGCTCAGTCCTACAGCCCGGAGGCAATTCGCCATGCCGTGAATTCACTGGGCCACAAGGATGTGGGTTACCGTATCAATATCCTGGTCTCGCGCCTCTGTTTCCGAGGAATCTATTTCCCGCAGATGGGCCCGCTGGCGTGGCTGAAAGTCATCGCTCAAAACCGGCAAAGCATTTTCCAGGTGATCAAGGATGGCTTCGGCGGCTGGTGCAACGGGTTCAAAAAGAACCGGGTGATCCCATCGATCGCCGATCGTGGTGCGATGGAAAGGCTGGGCTACGCGCGCCCCGGCCAGAAACCGAATACGGAAACGCGGTCGTCCCCCGAAGAACTCTCGCTACGCTAAATGATGAAAAGAACGCTTCACTGACACCCTTGAACCGCTAACGTAGCGCGCTGCTGAAGCCACACGAACCACCCCTTGACGGCTCTGGGCCTCGGGGTCATGGAGGCCCGGCTTCAGGCAAGCGAGGCGCGACAGTCGGTTGATCGAGTTCCTACTTGACCGGATTGAACCTCTGCACCCGCTCGCCGTTAAAGACCTCGCCTGTATAGATGACGCCCTTGGAATCGACGGCGATCATGTGCAGGCCGAAGAACTGGCCGCCGTTTTGACCCATGCTGCCGAGCTCTCCCGACAACCTTGCCATCTTCGCGGTTGAGGAACCAGACGGTGTTGTTTGAGAGATCGGAAATATATAAGAACCTCTGCTGCGGATCGACAGAGAAGCCCACACCCCGGTGGAGCCTCCGCCCGTGTTGGGAAGCGGGTGGCTCGGCGGCGGGGCACGCCCGTGAGGCGCCAGGATGAACTCCTTCACAAACTTGCCTTCCTTGGTGGTGACGTCGATGCGGTTGGCTCCCCGGTCCGCGGCATAGACCAGCCCATCCTTGGAGATATTCAGCGTGAGGTGGTTCCTGAACTCCTTGGGCATCGGCCCGTTGGGGACGTAATCGCGGTCTTTGTCGTCGGTCGAGATTTCCGAGAGTTTGTGTCCATGAGCGCCCCAGCCGCGCTTGAATGCAAACGTGTCCAAGTCAAACACCATGACCCGTCCGCCCAGGTAATTATCGGCGGTGTAAAGCTCATGAGCGGGTTCGTCCAGCCGAACCTCTTCGATGCCCCCCACGATCATCGGCGTCGTCGGAGGATACTTGGCGCGGAAGGCTGCCACGGCTGCCGCATCGGGTGGCTTGGGCGGCTTCGAAGGAAATGTTCCGCCGGGACCGGGGCCGCCTTGGCCCGGTGCGCGATCTCGGGGCCCTGCTCCGCCTTCTGCACCGCCGCCTGGCGGCATTTCCGGCGCGCGCGGCAATTCGGCGAGCATTTTGCCGGTCTTCGGATCGTATTTGCGGACGTTGCCCTTCCCGCCGACAACGTTTCCGATGTAGACGAATCCTTTGCTATCCACTGCCATGCCGTGCCCTTGGGGTGGATCGAAGGATCCGATCACATTGCCCTCTTTGTCGATGTGGATCATCGAGGGAGGCCGGGCGCAACAGTCGGCCAGCTTGACTTCCGCGTTGAGCTCAATTTCGCGCAAGTCGTTGGGACGATCGAGCACCCACACGTTGTCATCCTTATCCACGGCCAGTCCTGTGACGCCTCCCATCTTCCATTTGTTCGGCAGAGGCTTGGGCCAGTCTGGATCGAACTTATACTTTGGCGCGGCGGGCGTCTGCGCGCCCAAAGCAGCACACAAGACCGATACGGCTAAACCAAGCCATAGGGCAAACGCACGCGCGCCCCGGATTTTGTTCATTGGACCTCCTCTTCGCTATCAACCTGGGGCCATTAAACTGGGCCATCAACCTAAATTTCCATTTGACCGCCCGGAATAGGACCCTTATACACCCGTTCGCCCCCGATTGGGCGATCGCGGAAACTGAAAGCAAGAAGATGTAATTCAATATGCGCTGCAAGGCCGGATGCCGCGCCTGGTTGACGTCAAATATCTAAGTATCCTTCCTTTCCCTTCATGCCTTTTTTAGGTCTGTGAAGACACCTTAGCTCTTGCGAATCTCTTCGGTCCAAAGCGCTGCTGGCACTGCCCTCAGCCAGGCGAAGAGCCAGGTTCAGGCCGGCTATGCCAGCTATTCTAACGCTCCTCAGCGCGGAGCAGACCTATCAGCAAGCCGAAATCAACCTCGTCCAGGCCCAGGCCAATCGTTACGCGGATACTGCCGCTCTGTTTCAGGCTCTCGGCGGCGGGTGGTGGAATCTCCCCGATATCCCCAAATCTTAAATGCCACTCGCGAAGCCCTAAACGCGTGGGCTTACCGGGCCGCTTTTCGCAATGCAAGAATGCGAAGGGCTCTTATCCGCGGCAAATCAGAGAGATCGAGTGATTGGAATGGGGATTAGAATTTGGTTACTTCGGTGAAGTGGAAGTCGCGGACCTTCATGGCCGGAACAACCATGTCGAAGGACTCTTCGCCAGCGGCGCGCACCGCGGGACTCATCTGGCTCGACGTTGGACAGCATCTCCAGAATGTTCTGGTTGAAGCGGAAATTGCGGATGCCGCGTAGAGATCTTGCCGTTTTCAACGAGGAAGCTGCCGTCGCGCGTCATGCCGGTGAGAACTTTCTCATAGGGATCGACTTCGCGGATGTACCAGAGGCGGGTGAGCAGGATGCCGCGATCCGTGGTGGCAATCATCGTGTCCAGCGACGTATTGCCTCCGGCAAAGACCAGATTGAAGGGCGCTTCGCCATCCTGCGTGGGCAAGGGGAGGCCGTGGCCGGTGGGCTTGGCTTTCATTTTTTTCGCGGTGGAGCGGGCGTAAACCAGATTGCGCGGCACACCGCGATCCACCAGCAAAACCTTCTGCCGCGGCATGCCTTCGCCATCGAACGGCGGCCCTAATTGCAGCGCATGCGTCACATCGTCGTGGATGGTGATGTTTTCGCCCATCACTTTCTTGCCCATGCGGTTATTGAAGCAAGACCGCTGATCGTGAACGGCGGTTCCCGCGAAGTCGTAAAAGAGAAAACCAACCAGGTCGAGGACTGCGGCGGGTTCGAGAATGACCGTCCAACGGCCGGGCTCGACTTCCTTCGGATGCGCGCGAGGCTGCGGCCTTTCGGCTGGCGCTGCTCGGCCAGCGCTTCCGGATCGATTTGGCGAGATGTCGGGTGCGTTGGCCTTAGCCCAGCCGGAGGAGTCCTGCTCCATAATGGTGACGGAAAATTCGGCGCGCGTCTGGCGATGCTGGCGAAAAGCCCTTCGGAATTCACCATGCGCCGTCACCGCAGCGCCGGTGGAAAAGATGCCGGCGGCGGTCTGCCGATTTTGCTCGGCGAGTTCGCGTCACTCGGGCGACCGCCCGCGCGCGGTCCTGCGGCGTCGCGTCGGCGGTCCCGGGGAAAGTAGCGATCGACTTTCGGATATTTCTGCGGGCCAGGCATGGGCAGCAACTCTGGGTTCTTTGGGCTGGCTGCGCGCCAGCGCGGCCGACGCGGCCACAACGCGGCGCAGCGAATCGTCATCGATTTTGTTTGTCGTGGCGCGCGCGGTGCGGCCGTCGAAGACGGTGCGCACGGAAACGCTCAGTGGTCCGCTCGGCGACATTCTGGTGAATGGTGTTGTTGGCGAAGCGCGTCAGCGCGTCCGCCTCGAAGTCGATATCGCACTTCGGTTTCGTCGGCATCGGAGAGCCGCAGAACACGTTCGGCCAGCCGCCGCAGTTCACCATCGGAAGGCAGATACGCTTCGGCAGTCGCGGCGCCGGCGGCGCGACGGCGCGCGACGCTCGACGGGACTCTTTTTTGCGGACGTTGCGAGCGGGCGCTCATTATTTTGCAAACGCCATGCCCACGCTGAATTTTGCGAAAGCGCGCGGGCGCGGCGCCGTGGCCCGTGCCCATGGTCTGCATGGGCTGCCCCTTGCCGCAATTGGGCGTGCCCCAAAGCGTCCAGTAATCGCGGGAGCAGATGGCGTCGCAGCTATTCCAAAACTCCGTGGTGATGCCGCTGTAGCTGGGATTCTTGAGCATGCGCGTCTTCTTGCCGCCCTTGATCTCCCAGCCGATTTCCGTGGAGAACTGGAAGTGATAGCGGCGGTCGTCGATGGACCAGGAGCGATTCGTCTCCATGAGAATGGCGTCGTCGGTATCGGCGATAAGGTCTTCGTAACGCCACGTGCCGGGCAGCAGGCTGATATTGGTCATGCGAATGATGGGCAAGCGGTTCCAGCTTTCCGCGCGCATGGTGCCGCCGGAGCTGATCGAGGCCGATGGTCACGGCCGTCTCGCGATTGGAAAGATAGCCGGTGAAGAGTCCTTCCTTGATGATGTCTGTGCATTTGCCGGGGACGCCTTCGTCGTCGTAGCCGAAGATGCCCAGGCCCGGGCCATGTTCGAGCCGCGCGTCGGCCACCACGTTGACGATATCGGAAGCGTAGCGCAGCTTGCCCAGCTTATCGAGCGTGAGAAAACTCAGGCCGGCGAAATTCGCTTCCATGCCCAACACGCGGTCGAGCTCGATGGGATGGCCGATGGATTCGTGAATCTGCAGGCCCAGCTGCGAGCTTTCCAGAATGAATGGTGCGCTCGCCTTCGGGACATTGGGCGGCTTTGTGCAGAGCGATAGCCTCTTCGGCCACGCGCTGAGCGTTGCCTATCAGATCGAGCGCTTCCACCAGTTCATAGCCGGCCAGCTGATGCTGCCCGCCAAAGCTGTTGGGATAGGAGCGCTTCTGGATTTCGTCATTGGCGAAACTCGTGGCCACGATGCCCGCGCCCGATTGCATCTTGAGCTGATGAATTCGCGAGCCCAGGGTGGACGCATACCACTGTTCCATCCTCCGAAACTGCATGGAAGTTTCCGCCAGGGTGAGCCCTTTCACGCGGCGCATCTCGCCATCCGCGGCGAGAAGCAAATCCAACTGGCGCTCCAACGGAATCTGAAATGGATCCTTGACGTAGGGATTCTGCCAGGTATCGACGTAAGCCTTCTCGGGAACCATCTCCGCATCGGCGCGCTTGGCCATGGCCGAGGCCCGCGCTATGGCTACGGCTTGCGCCGCGCAGGCCTGCACGCCTTCGCGCGTGAGCACATCGCTCGAAGCGAA
Organism: uncultured Acidobacteriota bacterium; assembly: GCA_963703785.1. Lineage (GTDB taxonomy): Bacteria > Acidobacteriota > Terriglobia > Acidiferrales > UBA7541 > Palsa-189. Next base: position 26,942 of record CAVPFR010000021.1, read on the forward strand.
GCCCCAGCAGCCATCCGCGAGAGCGCGTATGCCGAGCCCCAGCGATTCGCTTTCCGCTAAGGTGCCGACTTCGCCGTTTTTTGTGCTGAGATCGCGCAGGCGCATATCCACCACGCGCGCATCGGCAAAGGACGCGCCCCGCGTTTTCGCCGTATCGAGGGCCAGAGCGGTCCACTCCTGCATATCGCCGACGACGCCGGAGACAATCGGGGGAGGAACGACTTTTTTGGACTTAGCGGAGCGAGGCACAAAATGCCTGCGCGCGATCAGGTGCCTTCGGACCAGGAGGCCAGATAGTGCTCCTGTTCCGGAGAGAGCTTATCCACCAGAATTCCCATCGATTCCAGCTTCAGCTTGGCGATCTGGCGGTCGATCGGCTCCGGGACGGGATAGACCTGCCGCTTCAGCTCGGAGCCATGCTTCACCAGATATTCCGCGGCCAGCGCCTGATTGGCAAAGCTCATATCCATCACCGCAGCGGGATGTCCCTCGGCCGAGGTGAGGTTGATGAGCCGGCCCTCCCCGAGCAAATAGATGTGCCGCCCATCTTTCATCGAATATTCCTCCACGAAAGGCCGGGCCGGTTTCTTGGTGATCGCCAGGCGTTCGAGCGCGGGAATATCGATCTCCACGTTGAAATGCCCCGAATTGCAGAGCACGGCGCCGTCTTTCATTTTTTCGAAATGCTCGCGCGCCCAGGACGGATTTATTTCCGGTCACGGTGACAAAGATGTCTCCGAGCTTGGCCGCCTCTGGCATGGACATGACACGGAATCCATCCATCACGGCTTCGAGTGCGCGCACCGGATTCACTTCGGTGACGATCACGTCTGCCCCGTGTCCCTTGGCGCGCATGGCGATACCTCGGCCGCACCAGCCGTAACCCGCCACCACCAGCTTCAGGCCGGCGAGCAGCAGATTGGTAGCCCGCAGAATTCCGTCGATGGTGGATTGGCCGGTGCCGTAGCGATTGTCGAATAGATGCTTGGTGAGCGCGTCGTTCACGGCGATGACGGGATATTTGAGGGTGCCGTCCTTGGCCATAGCACGCAGGCGGATGACCCCCGTGGTGGTCTCCTCGGTGCCGCCGATTATGCCGGGCACGAGGTCGAGGCGCTTGGTGACCAGCAGGGTCACCAGATCGGCGCCGTCGTCCATGGTGATTTGCGGCTTGTGCTCCAGAGTAGCGGCGAGATGCGAATAGTACGTCTCGTTGTTCTCGCCCTTAATGGCAAACGTAGGGATGCTGTAGTCCTTCACCAGGCAGGCAGCGACCTCGTCCTGCGTCGATAGCGGATTGGACGCACACAGCGCCATTTCCGCGCCGCCATCGCGGAGCGTGATCGCCAGATTGGCCGTCTCACTGGTCACATGCAGGCAAGCAGACACCCGCACGCCTTTGAGCGGTTGCTCCTTGATGAATCGTTTGCGAATGGACTGCAGAACGGGCATCTGCTGATTGGCCCATTCGATCTTGCGTTTGCCACTCTCGGCCAAGCTCAAGTCTTTGACGTCGCCGCCGAGCGATTGCGTGGTTGCCACGGTTTCCCCCAAAAGAGTTTTGAAGTCCTTCTGTACTGGGCGAGTATTCGCGGAGAGATCCCTCGCTCCGGTTCGTCGCTCGGGATGACCATCCTGGTCGGATGGTCAGCGAGCGCCGACTTCCGCGCCGCGGCCGGCGGCCGCCTTGCGGAGCGCTTCCACCTTGTCGGAACGCTCCCAGGTAAACGTCGGTTCGCTGCGCCCAAAATGTCCGTACGCCGCCGTGGGACGGTAGATGGGACGCCGCAGGTCCAAGCTCTCAATAATCCCGCGCGGCGTAAGCGAAAAGACGGCGCGAACCACATCCGTCATCTGCTCGTCCGGAATCGAACCCGTCTCAAAGCTATCGACCATCACCGATACCGGCTCGGCTACGCCGATGGCATAGGCAAGCTGCACCTCTACTTGATGGGCCAGCCCCGCGGCGACCAGGTTTTTCGCCACGTAGCGGGCCATGTAGCAGGCCGAGCGGTCCACCTTGGTCGGATCCTTGCCCGAAAGCGCCCCGCCGCCATGCCGGCTGTATCCGCCGTAGGTGTCCACGATGATTTTTCTGCCGGTAAGCCCGGCGTCGCCCATCGGGCCGCCTACGACAAACCGCCCCGTCGGGTTGATGTGGAACTTGGTGCGCGAATCAAGGAGGCTGGGAGGCACCACGTGCTGGATCACTTCCTTGAGGATGCTGTCGTAAATTTCGCGATTGGTCACGGAGTCGCTGTGCTGCGTGGAAATCACCACGCAATCCACGCGCGCCGGCCGGCCGTTGATATATTCGACCGTCACCTGCGATTTGCCGTCTGGCCGAAGGAAGGGCAAATGTCCCGCCTTGCGGACGTCCGACAGCCGCCGCACCAGCTTATGCGCCAACATAATCGGCAAAGGCATCAGTTCGTCGGTTTCGTCGCAGGCAAATCCAAACATCAGGCCCTGATCCCCCGCGCCGCCGGTATCCACGCCCATGGCGATATCGGGCGACTGGCGCTTGAGTGACGAAATCACGGCACAAGTGTCGGCGTCGAAACCGTATTTCGCGCGGGTATAGCCGACATCGCGAATCACCCCACGTACGATTTCGCTGTAATCGAGGGTCGCGGAGGTGGTGATCTCTCCCGCCACCATCGCCAGGCCGGTGGTGACCAACGTTTCGCAGGCGACCCTACCCATGGCGTCCTGAGAAAGCACGGCGTCCAGGATGGCGTCTGAAATCTGGTCGGCGATTTTATCGGGATGGCCTTCGGTAACGGACTCGGAAGTGAACAGAAAACTGCGCTTGTTCTGGCTCAAACTATTGCTCCTTCAGGATATTAGCGCCTGGCGCAAACTTCGGTGGCACGGGGACGTAATTCGTGCAAGAAGCGAAACTAACATAGGGCCGCGAGACAGTCAACGCAGCGGGCCAGAATGAAATTGGGCCTCTGCGAAAGGAACAACCGGCGCTCTGAATGGCGATTCCGACCGTCCTAAATTCCTCGCAAAAAGCCTTATTCCTGCTCGCGCTCGTCGCCATCCGCCCCCGCCTTTACCGCGACCGCCCTGCCTGTGCGCGCCAGGAGAAATGCTCGGATGAACGGATCGAGGTCCCCGTCCAGCACCCGCTCCACGTCGCCCATCTCGAATTTTGTGCGATGGTCTTTCACCAACTGGTAGGGCTGCAATGTGTAAGTGCGAATCTGGCTTCCGAAACTGATCTCCAGCTTGGTATCGTCCAGCTTTCGCGTGGCCTGCTGCCGCTTCTCGATCTCCAGTTCGTAAAGCCGCGAGCGAAGCAGCTTCATGGCGATTTCGCGATTCTTATGCTGGCTGCGCTCCGCCTGGCACGCCACCACGATCCCCGAGGGTAGGTGCGTAAAGCGCACCGCGGTCTCGACTTTGTTGACGTTCTGCCCGCCGTGGCCGCCGGCCCGGAACGTGTCGACCCTGAGATCCTCCGGGCGAATGTCGATTTCGATGCGGTCATCCACTTCGGGAATCACAAAGATCGACGCAAATGATGTGTGCCTCCGGGCGGCCTGATCGAAAGGCGAAATGCGGATCAGCCGATGCACGCCGGATTCGGTGGAGAGCAAGCCATAGGCATTTTCGCCTTCCACGCGCACCGTCGCCGATTTGACGCCCCCGCCTTCGCCGGGCTGCGAATCGATGACCGTGGTGCCATAGCCCTTTCGCTCACACCAGCGCAGGTAGGTACGCAACAGCATCTCGGCCCAGTCCTGCGATTCCCTCCCGCCCGCGCCTGGTTTTATGGTGAGAATGGCATTGAGGCGATCACTCTCGCCGGAAAGCAGCGTCTCCGTCTCCAGTTTCGCTACGTACTCATCGGCCGCGTTGAGCTCTCGATCGATGTCGCGCAGAATCGAGTCGCGTTGCGCGACGTCGTGCTCCTCTTTGGCCAGGTGAAGATAGGTCTCGACGTCGCTGGAGATGCGCAAGAGCTTTTCCTCGGCGCCCACGCGGCCTTCGGCCGTCTTGCGCTGTTGCAAGACCTGCTGGGCCTTCTCCTGATCCTGCCAAAAATTGGGCTGCGAAGTTTGCTTTTCGAGATCGGCTAGAATGCCGCGGTTGCGAGGAACGTCAAAGATAGCTCCGCACGAGTTCGATTCGTTGCCCGAGCTGCTCAAAGCGATGTTCGAGATCTTCGATGACCATGATTTCCCCTTTTCTTATCTTAACTTGATCTAGCTGGCCTTGATCTGGCTGGCCTTGGCCCGCCCGGCCTTGATGCAACAGGCCTGAATCCATCTGGTAATGGCCCGAAGGGCCTACGGCGCAGCGCCGCCATGAGCAGCAAGATCAAGCCGATTGCCGCGCATGACTCCGGCAGCCAATCGCCCCAGAGCGCGTAAATCGTTTTGTCGCTGCGAAACGCATACGGCGCATCAAGCTCTCCCCTCACGTCCACGGCCATCCGCGCAACGATGCGCCCGTAAGGATCGACGGAAACGGTGTAGCCGTTGTTTGTATCGCGCAGCAGCCAGCGGCGCTCTTCCACGGCCCGCACGCGCGCCATCTGCAAGCTTTGCGCCGGGGCGGAGGAGCGGCCAAACCAGCCGTCGTTCGACAGATTGATCAGCAGGTCGGCGCCATCCAGGACGAACTGCCGCACTTCATTCGGGAAAACCGCTTCGTAACAGATGAAAGCGCCGAACCGGCCCCCGGGCAACTCCCCCACCGCATATCGCGTGCCGCTGCGAAAATCGCCCGCGAGGCCCGTGAGATTCTTGGCGAACCAAAAGAAGTCGCGCCACGGAACGTATTCGCTGAAAGGGACGAGATGGATTTTATCATACTGAAACTCCACTCGGCCCGCGGGATCGAGCATCGCCGCGCTGTTGTACGCGGCCAGACGGCCGTTTGGGCCGGGCTCCCAGCCGATCACGCCGAGGAGGAAATCGCCGCCCGAATCGCGCGCGATCGCTTGCGCACGCCGGGCAAATTCGGCATCCGTCAGCGAAAACGGCGCCGGAACTTCCGGCCAGACCACCGGACCGTGGTCTTTCTGCCCCGCCCCAATGCTGAGGCGGTCGAGTTCGGCCATATCCCCTGCGTGGATCGCACCCCAATTGGCCGGGTACTCCATCGACTGCGGCAGATCCGGTTGCACCAAATGCGCGACCTGCGAAGCCTGCGCCGCGGGGACGAATCGCGGTCCGATCAGCGCCACACCCAAAATGAGCGCCGTGAAGGCGGCCAGCGCGCCGCCGGGCAGATGCGAAAGCGCTTGGCCTCTAGGGCGCTTCAGCCAACCCATCGCGCACCCGATCAGCCAGACCACCATGGCGTTATATGCGGCCATAATTAGCGACAATCCGTAGATTCCAGTAATGGAAGTGAGCTGCACGAGCGCCAGATTGCCCGAAGCCGCGTAGCCGGTGAGGTTCCAGGGGAAGGCAATATCGGGCATGCGCGCGCGTGCGAGCTCGAGCGCCACCCATAGAAACGGCGCCGCTAATACGGCCAGGCCCTTGCCCCTTCGTGCAGTCCAGGCCATAAGCAGCGGGAACGCCACGAAGTAGGGCGATGCAGCCAGGATCATCAGCGTCATCACTCCGGCCGCTTCCCATGACGGCAGCGGTCCATACTGCCGCATCACGGTGTAGATCCAGGGCGTGGAGAAAAGGAAAAACGCGGCGCCGAAAAGCAGGCCGCGAAGCGCCGCTTCGCCAAGGCCGCCATCGAGCGAGGCAACTATAAGCGGAACAATCGCCACCCAAGCTAAAATCGGCAGATTGAAATTCGGAAAGGCGAGCGCGAGCAGCACTCCGGAACACAGGGAGAGCAAAATGCGCCACCGGCGCGACATTATTTCGCCGGCCAAGCTGTCTTCTCGGCTGTGAGCGCTAAACTCCGCGACCCCCGCAGCGCGGCGCGCCTTAACGACGGGCGATGGCTTTGAAGCCTTGGCTTTCAAGCTTCTGCCGGGCGAGATTGGCGGTTTTTGCGTCTGAGTAGGGGCCCACTTGGACGCGGTAATACCGGTCGGAGCCGGGCGGCAGCACGAAGGCGGGGAATCTCTTCTGCTGCAAGGCCTGCGCCAACGCCACGGCGTCTGACGGGCGCGCCATGGCCGCGATTTGCAGGACGGTGGAGCCCTGCGGAATCGGGGGCGGGCTCACGGATTTCAAATTCGATCGCATGGTATCGACGCTCGGACTGGCGTTCACCGGCGCGGGTACGTTCGTGCGGCTTGGTACTAACGATTTCGGCGATTTCAGCAACTCCGGCGCGGGTTCGGCGGGCTTGGCTGGTTCCGTGGGCCGAAAGAAATCCCAATCGGTGAGTGGTGACGATGGCGTTGCACTGGTCGGTTTTTCCGCAGATTCGCGCCCGGGCTTCCCTGGTTTATTGCTGACGCCCTCCGGCTTCACTGGTAGGCTGCTGGCGTCGGCACGCAGCGTCTCGTACTGGTTGCGTCCGAGGAGATAGCCCAGCGTAAAAACCATGCCAAAGATCACCACCAGCAGAACGAATACGCCGAAGAGCTGCCGCCCTCCGAGTACCCAATCGCCGCCGCGGCCTTTGCCTTTGCCTGCCGCCATCAGCGCCCCGGCTCTAGCGACTTCTTCACCCAGGCATTGATGATGTCAATGGGCAGGGGAAAGATGATCGTGGTGTTCTTCTCCGCCCCGATCTCCGTCAGTGTCTGCAGGTAACGGAGCTGGATAGCGGCGGGCTGCGTTTCGAGGATGCCGGCAGCTTCAGCCAGCTTGGCCGAGGCTTGGAACTCGCCGTCGGCGTGAATGACTTTGGCGCGCCGCTCGCGTTCGGCTTCCGCCTGTCGCGCGATGGCCCGCTGCATCTGCTCGGGGATGTCCACTTGCTTCACTTCTACCTTAGTCACTTTAATACCCCAGGGCTCGGTATCCTGGTCAAGGATTGTTTGCAGCTTGGCGTTAACCTTTTCGCGCTCGGCGAGGATTTCGTCCAGTTCAAACTGCCCGACGATGCTCCGCAAGGTGGTTTGCGCCTTCTGTGAAGTGGCATACAAATAATTCTGCACCTGCGAAACCGCCAGGTTTGCGTCCACTACGCGGAAATAGCAGACCGCGTTGATTTTCGCCGAGACGTTATCGCGCGTGATGATGTCTTGCGGAGGCACGTCCAGTGTCTCGATGCGCAAAGAGATACGATAGAGGGTCTCGATGGGCCAGAAGACCAGCCGCACGCCGGCCGGTTTGGCCTCCGGCAGCATGCGTCCCAAACGCAACACCACCCCGCGCTCCCACTCCTTGATAATGTAGAGAGAGTTCCAGATCCAGATCAGGAAGATGACTACGGCAATAAGCGGGCCGGTATAGCTGAAGTCCATCGTCGTCTCCTTCCGCAGCCTCAAAACCGAAAGCGATGCTTGCCCATCCTGCCCGTTTCCATCAGCGCGCCCCGGATTCCGCTGGCGTGACGTGCACCGTCAGGCCCGTAACGTTCACGACGCGAACCTGCGCTCCCGCCGGAATAGCCACTGGCGCCACGGCGCGCCACAACTCTCCGTGCAAGCGCACCATTCCCTGAAACGCCCCAGGCGCCCCCGGGGCTGCCGCGGCCGTGATCGGGTCAGTCACTTCAGCCTGCTCCCCAAGCAGTTGCTCCGTTCCGGTGGACTGCCTCCAGGAACGCGAGCGCAGCACCAACCGCATCAGGAAGATCGTGACCAGCGCGCAGGGCAGCGTCATGCCCAGCGCCACGCCGAAGCTTACGCCCGCGCCCGTGAGCGGCGAGCGGATCAGCATAAAAGCGCCCAGCAGCATGGCGATGATACCGCCAGCGGCCAGCACGCCGTGGCTCGTATAATTCGCCTCTAGAATGAACAAGCCCAGCGCCACAACGATTAAAAGCAGGCCCGCAAAGTTTACCGGAAGAATGTGCATGGCGAATAGGGCCAAGACCAGCGCGATTGCGCCGATCACACCGGGCGCGATCATGCCCGGATGCGTGAATTCGATATAGAGACCTAGCGCGCCCGCAATCAGCAAAATAAAAAAGGCGTCGGGCTGCACGATGCGCGCCAGAAAACGCTCCGCGTGCGGACATCTCCATGCCGACAATTTGCGGATGATCCAGATTGAGTTGAGTCGTCGATCCGTCGAACCGCTTGATGCTCTGGCCGTTCAGCTTGGCAAGCAGATCCTCCGGAGAATTGGCGACGAGATCGATCAGCTTGTCGTTGAGCGCTTCCGTATCGGTGAACGCTTTCCCTTCGGTGACCGCCGTCTCCGCGACCTGGACATTGCGGCCTCGCTTCCCCACATAGCTGCGCAGAAACGCCGTGGCATCGTTGAGAATTTTGTTCTTCAGCGTTTGATCCACATTCAGGGGAACGCCGCCAATCTCCAGCAGCGGCGAAGCCGCGCCGGCGTGCGTGCCGGGAGCCATGGCGGCCACGTCCGCAGACATCAGGATGAAAAATCCTGCCGAGGCGCCCCGCGCGCCGGTGGGAGAAACGTAGACGGCCACGGGCACCGGCGAAGCCAGAATGTGCTGGATCATGTCTTCCATGGAAGTGCCTAGACCGCCCGGCGTGTCCATGGTGATGAGGACCAGATTGGCATGCTGCCTGGCCGCCTCGGCGATGCCGCCGTCGATGTATTCGGCCATGATCGGTTCGACTTCGTCGCCGATCCGCAATTCGATCACGCGCGGTCTGGCGCCGGAATTGGCCGCGCTCGCTTGCGCTTTTGCCTGCCGGGCCGAAACTCCGAACAGCAGCAAAATCAGTGCCAGAGCGCAAACCGAGTAGTGCCGCGCTCCCGCGCTCGCCGGGCGCGAGGTGAAGCGAAAATCAGCGCCGAGCATCGCGTCCTCCACCCCCCCCACGACCGCGAACGCAAGCTGCAAATTCGCGGAAGCGGCTAGAAGGACCAGTAAGTGAGTGCCCATCGCCATCGTAATGTAAAAAGAATAGCCTTGCCTAACTCGCGGATCCGCAAGCACATCGGCCCGAACGCTGCGCCGCAACATTCTGGAGTTCATTGTATCAAAGCCGTTTGGAAGGAGGCTGCACTTCAGGCCAAGCGCCCGCAAACGTAAACGGTATCAGGTGCGCGGAGCGGGAGGGGGCGGCGGCTCGGGGGCGACCTCATCGAGCAGCGCTTTGACGTCCGGATCCGCGATCACTTTGGCGAAAGCCGGATCTTTGCGAGCCTTACCGATCTCCTTATAGCCCTCATCCGCCGCACGGCGCAGATAGACAACGCAGTTCGCGGCATCGCCGCTCTCCGCATAGTTCTTGGCTAATATGAAGTTGAAAAGGCCGCGATCGACCACGGAGCGGAAACTCATAATCGATCCCACCCGGCTGGTCTCGTCGAAAACCTTCGGATCGAGCTCCAAAGCCTTATGAAACGCTTCCATGGCCTTGGGAATCTGCTTCTCCGCGAAATAGGCGTATCCGATGTTGGTATAGATGCTGGCGCTATTCGGATTCAGTCCCAGCGAACGCCGATACTGCGCGATGGCCTTCTTATAATTCTTTTCGGCGTAATAAGTCGCCCCGAGATTGTTGTAAGCGTCTGGAAAGCGCTTATTGACCTTGGTGGCTTGCTCGAACGATTTGCGAGCGTCGTTCAGCTTGCCTTCCTGCAGGAGCGCGATCCCGATGTAGTTCGGATAGGACGCCTCCTTCGGATATTCTCGCCAAAGCTTGGCATACAAGCTGGCGGCCTGGGCATATTCCTTGCGGGCCATGTAGATGCGCGCTTGAAGTTCGTCTTTCTCGCGCGGGCTGCTTGGAGTGTTTTGAGGGGCGGAATTATCTCCCTGACCATGGAGCGTCGGCAGAAAAAGGGCGCTGAGAATGACGGTAGTCAGAATAAAGCGCTTCATGACTTCCCCCAAGGAGACCTGCCCGGGGGAATTAGTGCGGTGAATCGGGATTATTCTCCTTCGGATTTTGGTCGTCCTGCTTCTTGCCCCCAAAGATACCAAAAATCTTGTGCAGCAGGCCGGATTTCTTATCGTCTTCATCCGCGGCAGCGGCACGGCGCGCCCGGAGGCGCAGGGTTAGCGGTGGATATCGCGGGCAGTGTTCCGGGCGCGATAGTGCCTCCCGGGCTGCCCGGCGGCGGGGCCTCCTCGGACTTTTTCGTCGCCAAAAATGCGCGACAGCCAGGAAGCCGGCGGCGTTTGCGTCAACATGCGTCCGCCGTGCAATTCGCAGAATTCGGTCGGCTCGGTGCCGGCGATGTAAACTTCTTTCCGCGTTACCGGACACTGAGGGGTCGGCCAACTGCAGCGAGGTCGGATCGATTTCCACCACCGAAATACCGGGAGGCGCCACGAAATCGTTCAACTCCCGATACGCAGGCATGGCCGTGGCCCGCTTCATGAATTCGGTCCAAATAGGAGCGGCCGCTACCGCGCCCGACAGCCCCAACTCGCGATAGTCGTCAAATCCTACCCAAACCACGCACAGAAGATTGGAGGTATAACCCGCGAACCAGCCGTCGCGCGAGGTTCCCGTCTTCCCCGCCGCCGGCCCCGTAAATCCGCGCGCGCGAACCGATGCGCCGGTTCCGTGATCGATCACGTCCTCGAGCAGCGTGGTCACCTGATATGCCACGCGCGGGTCGAGCACTTGCCTTGTCTGGATGGGATTGCGCTCGATCACGCCGCCCTGCGAATCGATGACGCGGTCAATGAGCACAGGCTCGGCTCGAATACCGCTATTGGCGAAGACGGTATACCCGGCGGCAACCTCCAGCGGGGTCATGTCGTAAGCGCCCAAAGCCACGGCGGGTGTGGGCTGGATATCGTCATTGAGGCCCAGTTGGCGCGCCATATCCACCACCCGGCCATAACCGATCATCTCCGCCACTTTGACCGTGGCCACGTTCAGCGACTCCGTCAGCGCCTCTCGCAGCGTAACGGTTCCGTGGAAGCTCTCGCCGTAATTATTGGGCGTGTACTCCTTGCCCTCGAAATCGAATGTCGTGGGCTCATCCGCAACCGTGGTCGCCGGAGTCACCACGGGAGAAAGTCCCTTCACCACATCGTCGAAAGCCGCGGCGTAGACGAAAGGCTTGAACACCGAGCCGGGCTGTCTTCTGGCGGTGACATGATTGAGCTGGCTCTCGCCGTAATTGCGTCCGCCCACCGTCGCCAGAATGTCTCCCGTGTGCGGGTCAAGCACCAGCAGGGCCACTTGCGCTTGGGCCGGCTTGTTTTGCTTTTTCCAGAGCGCATACTTCCGCGCCAGCAACTGATCCACATTCGCTACTCCCAGCGAAACCGCCTGCACCGCGGCGCGCTCCAACTGCGGGTCCAGAGTCGTGTAGATGCGATAACTTTGCGACAGCAGTTCCGCTTCGGAGAAACGGTCGAGCAGATGGTCCTTGACCATATCCACGAAGTACGGCGCATCGTTATTGTTTTGCCCTTCCGTGGCCAGGTTGAGCGGCGCCTTCTTGGCTTGCTGCACCTGGTCCGCGGTGATGAACCCGTTTTCCCTCATCTGCGTCAACACGCGGTCCCGCGCTTCCGCGGCGCGCTCTGGGCGGCGGTCCGCGCTCGAGTAGCGATTGGGCGCGCGAATAATGCCCGCGAGGAAGGCGGCTTCGCTCACCGAGATGTCGCGGATATCCTTGTTGAAATAGGCCAGCGACCCTTCCGCGAACCCGTGAATGGCGAAGCTGCCGCGATTGCCGAGGTAAATCTCATTGGCGTAAAGCTCGAAGATTTGCTGCTTATTGAAGCGATGCTCCAGTTCCAGAGCGACGATGGTTTCCGCCACCTTACGGCGCCAGGTGCGCTCCGTGGTAAAGAAAAAGCTCCGGGACACCTGCATCGTCAGCGTGCTCGCGCCCTGCGCGATACCTTCGTGCCGAATATCGGCCCAGGCCGCCCCGAAGATGCGCACAAAATCCAGACCGGGGTGCTCGAAAAAGCGCTTGTCCTCCGCGGAGAGCAGCGCGTTCACAAGCACTTTGGGAATATCGTCGAAGCGAATCCTGCGCCGCTTTTCCCGAGAGGTATCGAAGAGATTCGTCAGCAGTTCCGGCTCGATTTCCGCGCTCTCCACCACGTCTCCGCTGTCGAGCACTTTGATGCTGCTCACGCCGCCCCCGGCGAAATTCACGTGGAGCGCGTTCTTGCCCTGGAAGTACGAGTCGGGAAGGGGGTGTATCTCCACGACGCCGCCGTCGATGCTGTACCAGCCCGGCGCGCCGTCAACTTTTCTCTCGTTATAGCCGTCGTGCTGCAATTGGCGGACGAGTTCGGCGGCCGAGAGTGTCTCCCCGTCAAAAACGCGGTCGGGCGAGCTAAAGACGCGAGCGCTGGTCTGGTACATGTGTCCAGCCATGCGCTGATCGATCATGCGGCCGTACGTGATCCAGTAATACGTAAAAATTCCCGCGGCGATCAAAAACACGCCCAGGAAAGCTCCAGGAGCGCCAAGCCTAAGCCCGAGAGCAAAAAACCGCGGTGGATTCGCAGGCGCATGCCTTCTTCCGATGGTCTCCTCGAACCCTTCGATTCCATTGCTTCCTACAGTTTACACGCGAGCGACGGGATGGCCGCTGGAAGCCGCCCTATTCTACCCGGCTGGGAGGGGACGTTGGCTGAAACCTCACCAATCAGCTTAACAAAATTCACGACGGAACGGCACAGATCAGAGAGTAGTTCAAAGTCAATATCACGGCAAAGCTCAGAGCGGACCTCGCAGCAAAGATCCGAGCCATTTTTCCCTAAACGCGGCCGGCGCTAAATAGGATTGTTCTTGGCGTTGGGATGGAAGTTGAGCGTCCATTGATACACGCGCAAATCGACGGTGACGCTATAGTCGGCGCTGATCTCCACGTGGCCTCCGTCATCCTTTATATGGATGTCTTCCGCCGCGATAGGGATTTCTTCGCTCTGCGCTTCCTTGAGAACGGCCGTCCGGATATCCTCGGCGGATTGTCGATTCACAGTGGCGAGTCGGGCGGCACTTTCAATAGCATCCTGGAACTCGTAATTGTTTATGAGGACGGGAAGCACCTTCACGCCGACATAAATCATCCCGGCGAAGATGGCCAACACAACAACGGCTTTCAGCCTTCCCGCGCCGCGCTGGCGATCTCTCAGGGCCATCGGGCTTCGGCCCCCCAACTTTCGGCATTGACCGGAGCGATTCATGCGTCAACCCTTAGCAGAACGGCCGCCGCAGGCTCCGCCTGTGGCCCGATCTGTGGATTCGTAAGTTACGCCCGATGCTAACATTCGCATCCAGGGGTGTCGATATAAACGGCGCCTGGACGTTCCTCCAAGTAACGCCCGAAGGACATAAGTGATTTGTCGGGAAGGCGTCGCCAGGCGCTAAAGGGGTCTACCGTGTCCGCCGAAGGCATCGCATTCAGGAAACTGGCGGTTGTATAATCATTTATACGACGCTCAGGAGGACAGTCCGAGCCGTGACCTAGGCTTGGACCGTTCCGGCACAGCCCTTGCCGGAGGGATTGAACTTATGGCTGCAGAATTACCGCAGTCCGAGAGTACGGCACTTTTCGCGCCGGAGCTTTTCTTGGCGAACCAGCCGGCCGCACGCTATGCCCTGGCGCTGGGGCTTACCATACTGGCCCTCCTGGTCCGCTGGCTCATTAACCCCGTCCTTGGCGACCTTGGCCCTTTCCTATCGGTTTATGCCGCAGTGACCCTGGCAGCCGTTTATCTCGGAGCCGGGCCCGCAACTCTTACTGCCTTGATCGGTCTGATCGGCAGCAGTCGCTGGTTTCTTCTGCAGGGCCATTTGAAGTTCGAGAGCCGCTCCGACCTCGCTTATTCCGCCGGATTCCTTCTCGTGTCGGGCATCATCATCTTGCTGGCTGAAAGGAGCCGCAGGGCGCTGCTGCAAGTGGAAGCCGCCCGCCAAACGCTGGAAGAAAAAGTCGATGAGCGCACCCGCGAACTTCAGGTGGCCTTAGCCAACTTGCAGGCCGAGATCAAGGTGCGCGCTGAGGCGGAAGAGGCCCGGCGCAGACTTTCCGCGCGCATGCTGAACGTTCAGGATGAAGAGCGCCGACGAATCGCGCGCGAGTTGCACGACAGTATAGGACAGACGCTGGCCGCTCTGAAGATGACCGTAAGCACCCTGTCCGAGAGGACCTCTGCAACGGCTCAGTCCAGTCCTGCCATATCCAAATGCTGGGATGACGTGAACTCCCTCATCGACGAGGCCATCCGCGAGACGCGCACGATCTCGCACCTGCTGCATCCGCCTATGCTCGATGAGATCGGCTTCGCCGCGTCGGCCAGTTGGTATGTAACCGGCTTCGCTCGCCGCAGCGGTATCGAAGTCCAACTGGAATTACCGGATGAGCAGCCGCGGTTCACGGAATCAATGGACCTGACGCTGTTCCGTGCATTGCAAGAGAGCCTGACCAACATTTTGCGGCACTCCGGCAGCAAGAAAGCGGAGGTTCGCCTGGAGATTGGCGGACCAAGAGGTTGTTCTTTCCGTGAGGGATTATGGTAAAGGCATGTCCCGGGACCAGATCGAAAAATTCATGACCTCCGGCACCGATGTAGGAGTCGGTTTAGGTGGCATGAGGGAACGCGTGCGGGACTTGGGAGGCAAAATCGAATTGCAAAGCCCGGGGACCGGCACGACCGTAAAGGTGACCTTGCCGCTGGTCATGGCAACGCCGAAAGCGCCTGATCGATTCAAGCCGTCCGGTACGGGTTTGACCGCTCAGGCATAGCGGATCGGTGCCGCCCTTGACCATTCGCTCGGCTAATAAGCGCGCCCGAAGACGCCCTTTTCCGTCGAGCGTTGCCCGCAAAGGATGCAGGGCCCCGCACTATCGCTCTGCGCCAAAGGTATGCAGCGCATCGTGGCTTTGGTCTCTTCCTTGATCTTGGCCTCGCACTCCTCGCGGCCGCACCAAAAAGCGGAGGCGAACCCCGTTTCCACGGCGGCCTTGAATTCGTCGTAGTTCTTTGGCTCTTTCGTATGCGCATCCCGAAAATCGCGCGCGCGGTTCAGCAGCGCTGCTTGGATTTCGACCAGGGCGCTCGAGACCACCGCGGGCAAGCCCTCCTGCGGGTGAAACGACTTCCCTTCCCGGCCGGGCCGGTCGCGCCGTGCCAAAACCACGCTTCCTTTGGCCACGTCCTTCGGCCCGATCTCGATGCGCAAAGGCACGCCGCGCATCTCCCAATCGTTGAATTTGAAGCCAGGACTGGTCCCTTCTCGTTCGTCCATGCGCACGCGGATTCCGGCGGTCACCAGGCCATCGCGAATGTTTCGCGCCGCCTCGGACACCTGCGCCTTCTCCTCGTCGGTCTTGTAGATCGGCACGATCACCACCTGCGTGGGTGCAAGCCGCGGCGGCAGGATCAATCCCTGATCGTCGCCATGCACCATGATGATCGCGCCGATAAAGCGCGTCGAAAGCCCCCACGACGTCGTCCAGCAGTGTTGCAGCACGCCCTCGCGGTCGAGATACCGGATCTTGAAAAGCCTTGGCGAAATTTTGCCCCAGATTGTGCGAGGTCCCTGCCTGCAGCGCTTTGCCGTCTCCCATCATCGCTTCGATGGAGTACGTTTGGTCCGCGCCCGCGAAGCGCTCGGAGGCCGACTTGCGCCCGGGAATGACCGGAACGGCGGCTTCGTTGATGGCGAAATCCGTATAGATCTCCAGCATCTGCCGCGTTTCCGCTTCCGCTTCCTCGAACGTGGCGTGCGCGGTGTGCCCCTCCTGCCAGAAAAATTCCAGCGTGCGCAGGAAGAGTTTGGTGCGCAGCTCCCAGCGCACCACGCTGTTCCATTGATTGATCAGCACCGGCAGATCGCGGTAAGACTGGATCCATTTCGCGTATGCGTGGCCGATGATCGTTTCCGACGTCGGGCGGATCACCAGCGGCTCTTCCAGCTTTTCTCCGCCGCCGATTGTGACCACCGCCAATTCGGGCGAAAATCCCGCCACGTGCGACTGTTCTTTTTCGATGAAGCTGCGCGGAATCAACAGCGGAAACGCGGCGTTGACGTGACCCGTGGCCTTGAACCGGCGATCAAGCGCCTGCTGGATATTTTCCCAGAGCGCCCAGCCGTAAGGCCGCACAATCATGCATCCGCGCACGGGCGCGTAGTCCGCTAATTCGGCGCGGAGAACGATCTGGTTATACCATTCGGAAAAGTCTTCGCCGCGGGTGGGCAGCTTCTGATCGGGCATGGTCGCTTTCTGGCGCGAATCTCGCGCCGGCAGAGGCGCGGGTTACTCAGGAATTTGCCGGCGCCTGCGAGAAACCGAAAAGGCTACTGAACGCTTGCAGGGTTGTCAACCGAAGCCGCCGCGCAGAACGGGAGAGATTCCCTGAGGAGGTGCCGAAGCTCTCAACTCGACGGATCGAATCGCAGCCTGGTTTCGCAGCTCTCACCCGAGTTCTCCAATCTTGATAATCGTCCAGAGTTCGTCATTGCGTGTGGTCTGTGGCACATAACTGGATCGGTAAACCTCCACATTTCCCTGCTCCAAGCGTATTTGCAAGGTCTCGCCGGTAGGGGCCGAGATGAGAAAGATGCCCGCCTCGTGTTCAAGCACCGACGTAATATCGGATACCAAGACCCTTTGATTTAGCCTCAACATGCGTAAGACTTCTCCTTTTGGATTCCAATCACTTCGCGCCGATTTTCCTGACGATTCCCTTACTCGCGAGACCCCTCCGCACGGCATCAAACGTGCGAACGCTCGCCAGAAAGCAATGAGCGTTCGGGGCTTTCTTTGCCGAAAGGCTATCGATGACCGCGGTATGGGTGAATGATTTACGTTCGCAGTAGACAAACTAGGCGGAGAATGCTGCGGGCCGCGCCGGCGGGGACAAACGAAGCGCAGATGAAGCTTTCATACCAAGAGAAGGTGATGATGCGCGCGGTTGGAACCTCTTTACTGTTCCGAAGGCGATGCGTGGTGCGCAGCGCCGGCTGGCGCTGCCAGTCGAATATCTGTCCATCATTCGACGGGTCATCCATGAGCTTGTAAAGCTCAGGGATTTCTCGCGTGGCGACTGCCAAGCTCATGAGAAGGAATATGGCGGGAAATATCCGGCTCACGGTCCAGTTCCAAACCCGCATGGTAAATCAATGTTAACTCAAAAAATAAAATCTTCTCAAGGCGGCGAGCGGCCCTCTCGCCGACCGCCGGCCAAATTAGGGCCGGATGAAGAGAGGATGCACCGCTTGCGTACTGATAGTCTTTAGGTCTTGGCTTCAGCCGATCGTAGGCCGCTTGATGAAGGCATCGCCATTCCGGTGTCGCATGATGGCGCCCTCGCCATAACCCTGCGCCACTTTTCGAGGAAACTGAGATCGCAACTTGCCTTGAGCTAAGGGTTGTCAACCGAAGGGGGCGTTTCTCTATTTCTCCGGGGGTGCCACGACCTCATCGCCGATCTCCTTGTTGTATTCCGCGATGTCTGACGGCGAGCAGTACATCTCCCGAATATCGAAGCCGCGCGGTTGCAACCGCAGCGGAAATTTGTTCAGGGCCAGCCACGGCTCCGTGTACATCTTCGGATCGTTGATCGTCACCGTGAGTTCCAGATGGTCGTGGTCAACCCGGTGGAACCGTTCTTCCACCTTCAATTCGCTGCTGTGGGGGCGGCCGGCATTGTCGATCCAGGTCTTTTCACTCATTCCCACCGTCTGAACCACAAGCGTATAGTCGTCCACCCATTTGCCCACCGAGTAGCCGGTAAACCTTGGTTCGGGATTCGTGGGAAGTTCTCGCCCATCGATCCAGATGGAGCGCCAAGTCCGATAGAATTGATTCATCACAATCGCCTGATCGGCCGTTTGGGTGATTTCTATGGTCCTGAATTCAGAAAGGTCCATGCGCGGAAATCCTGGAGGGTCGCAGATATCGACCGGATCGTTACCCAGGACCGCGGGAACCGATCTCACACCTAGACCCGTCGGCTTGTGGGACTCGAGCGTTTTTTCGCCGAGGGGCGTGTAAGGCAGGGGATTCGGGATATTTCTCTCGTCGGGCTCGCCTCCCGGAGGGCTGTTGTTTCCACGCAACACCACGCGGTGCTCGTTGGCACCAGTCGGCTGGATTCCGGGTGGAGGACCGCCTTTGGCATCCCCGGTCGCATCCCAAATTCCGGAGAGATCGTGCCGCGGAGCAGGAGCCGACTTCAAACCCTCATATGCAGTGCCGGGAACAGGCGCGCTATTCCAAATGTCAATCTTAATGTCGTCGACCGATTTTGGCGGAGCAGTCTGAGCGCCCACAACCGGCAGAACCACAAAAGTGATAATCAGCGCAATCGGCGAGATCGTCCCCATCAAGCATTTAGGCAATCGAGATTCCTCCGCAGCTTGGATTCAATTCCCGATACAGCCCAGGTCAAGGCTTGAACACCTGCCCATTGATCTCGATGTGTCCTTTGAACCGGCCGATCGGCCTCCCGTTCTTTGCCGGTGTCACATCAACGATCACCTGATCGCCGGTTTTGAACGTAGCATTGGTCCAGCCGGCGCTCGCTTGGGTCACCGCATTCTGGCCTTCAATCACCCAATGCAAGGTGTTGCCGCTCTCGTCCTTTGCGTCGAGTTTCAGAAAGACGTGGGGATTCGCCCAAATGTAGTCGGTCACTGTCCCCTTGACCGTCACTGTTTTTGCCGTATCGTACGCCGCGTTTCCGTGATGCGCCAGGAGAGGTAAGCAGGCGGCCATGAAGCCCACAACCAACAACGAAATCGTCCCGAGCTTGGTTCTCACAGGTTTCCTCCGTGATGCGCAAGAGTGTACGCGCCCTCGAGCGACATGATAAGCAAAAAAGATCGTAATTTGCCGTGCCTCGGCTGTTCCCCTCTACTTATTCGGCTCCGCCTTGCGCACCGCGGGAACGCTGATGATATTCACGTAAGCGATGCTTTGCGACGGCACGCAAATCTGCTCTTCCGATTGCTGGTTGGGAACCCAAACGAACTTGCTGGTGCTCAGCACGAAGGGCTTGGTATAGATCGCGGGATCATTCACCGTAACCGTCATCTCCAGATGATTGTGATCCACGCGCGTGTAGCGCTCCTCAAACACCCCTTGAGCGCCGTGCGGATAGCCACGCGGATCGAGCCACTCCGAGTCGTCCGATCCGGTCGTATCGATCACCAGGGTGTAATCCCCGTCCCAATGGCCCACCGAATATCCGTACCACGTGGAATCCGGTCCACCCCTTTGATCCACGTTTTTCGGGAGTTGTCGTCCATCCATCCACACGTCGCGCCAGACCCTGTTGTACTGGTGCAGCACGATGATCTTGTCGGGCATCTCCGCAAACGAGATGCCTCGGATCTCATTCACCGCGCTTCGCGGCATGCCAAATGGATCGCATGTCTTCCATGGATCATTCACGTCCGCCCAACTGCCCGTATTCGCCTCTGTCTTGCTGGCGCTGAATAGCTTCTGCCCCAAGGGCGTCATCGGCGGAACTTCAGGTCTTATCGCCTCCAGCGCTCCGGTCCAGACTCCGGTCACGCTGCGTTTAGGAGCGGGTCCGCCGGTGCCACCATTTTTCAGCCTGTTGTACATATTGTTCTCTCCAGCGGCGCCCGCCTGAGCTAAGGCCATCGAGACGAAGAACGGCGCTGCCATCAGCCCAATGACGAACCTAGCGAAAAGAGTTCGCATGCGTACCTCCTGCGCTGTAGGCGGATTTCGTGTGAGAAACGCCGACATTATAGCCCCAAATGGAGGCGCTAAAATCCATACAGCCGCGCGGGATTATCCACCAGGATCGACTTTCGCACAGCTGCATCCGGCGCCCACACCGGAAGCTGATCGAGCAGGCGCCCATCGTCGATTTGCAAGAGCGGAGCGAGATCCGTTGCAGTGTGTCCCGGCAAGGGCCCGCCGCTGGGATGCGGCCAGTCGCTTCCCCAAATCACGCGCTCCGCATTAGCCGCGATGAGCGCCTTGGCCAGCGGAGCTGCGTCGGGATAATCGGGCGCCTTGTTGGAGATGCGATAAGCGCCGGAAATTTTCACGTAAGCTTTGCCGGCGCGCACCAGATCGATCATCTCGTCAAAACCGGGCTGCGCAGTTCCCTGCGCGGCCAGCGCTCCGCCGAAGTGGTCGAAAACGGAGACAACCGGCGCCGCCATGATCTCCTGGTGCAAGCCTGCAATCACCGCCAGGTGCGTGTAGATCTGAATGTGCCACTTTCGTCCGGCGACGCGCTCCACGGCCGAATGGAATGCTTTCCGCGTGGCATCCGGATTGGCCTCTCCGAAGGTTTCAAAATTCAGGCGAATGCCGCGCACGCCGCCGTGAGCCATCTCATCGAGCCGCGCGTCAGACGTTTTTTCATCGATCACAGCGATGGCCCGCGCGCCCGGTCCAAGCTGTTTGACGGCGTCGAGCGTGCACGAATTATCGGTTCCATAAATGCTCGGGTTCACGATCACCACGCGCTCCGTATGCAGCGCGCGGTGCAACGCGCGCATTTCCTTTACAGACGCGCTCTCCGGCGTATAGGTGCGGCCGGACCATAAGGGGAACCGGCGCGGATCGCCGAAAATGTGCGTGTGGCAATCGCAGGCTCCCGCGGGCACGGCAAAACTGACCGGGGTCGAGGGCTGCGACGCGCCGGCCCACAGGGATTTCGGCAGCAGCGCGGCTGCCCCCACGGCCATCGATCCCAGCAAGACGTCTCTACGCGTGATCACGGTCCCTCCTGAAGTGGGCTTCCGCCCCCGGTTAAGTTCCCGTAGCATATCAACTTCGAGCTAACGTTTCAGGCGCTACGTTGTATCCGTTCGCCGTGAGGAAATAACCCGCCGAGGGCAGTTTTACCCCCCCCTTTTACACTGCAATTAAACCTGGAGCCGTATAAATCGCGCCGTGCTTCGACGCCTCGCCCCAATCTGCGCGTTGCTCGCCTTACTTCAAGCTTTTTTCATGCTGCCCTATCAGCACGTTCATTTCGGTTCGGGACACGTTAAGAATGGGGATCACGGTGATTCGACGATAGTTCACGTACATCCATACGCCATTTCCCTGCCGATACACTCAACCGATGGACCGGCAGTCGAACGCTCCCGCAAAGTACACTCCTCCGTGGCGCTGGACACCTTCACCACCTTAATTCACGGAATGCCTCTTCTGTTCTTCCGCCCGGAGTCTTCGACCACCATACTCGCTCCGACGAAATCCCTCATCTGCATTGAAGTTCCCGAGCCATGTGGTCACGATCCGCCTTTTACTGGAAACGCCGTTCCACGAGCCCCTCCTGTCTAGCCTGCCTTAACAAAGCTGCTGGTGTGTTCGTTTGGCTTCACGCGACGCGGTCACGGTAGGTTCCCCTTGTGCATGCAGAGAGGAGAATTGTGAAATAACATTTGTATTCTCGAGACATAGATTTCGTTTTTTGACTTAGTCCGATTTTGGCCGGCGCCTTGCCGCGATGCGAAGCTCAGGCGGCGCTCACTTTGCAGGAGGCAATTACCAAGGCTCTCGATTCACGCGCCGGATTGCAGGCGGAAGCGGAGCGCGCGTCCGCTGCCCGCGGACTCGAAAGCCAGTCTCGGTTGATACCCAACCCGACCTTTGAGTTCGAAAATCAGAATCTTCGCCCCGGACAGACCTATTCGGCCGACGTGGACACCTAGCTACCTTACCCAGCCGCTCGATATCTTGGGCAAGAGAAAACAGCGCATCGCCGTCGCATCGCTCGGCGTAGCTTCCCGTCAGGCCGACTATGACCTTGTTCGCCGGCAGATCGCGGACGCTGTGAAACACACTTACTGGGATGCGCGTGGCGCTCAGGAAGTCCGCGACGTACTAAGCCACCGTGGACAATTTTCAACACACTATCGATTATCACGCCGCCCAATTCAGCGCCGGCGCAATTGCCGAACAGGATCTGCTGCGCATTCGCCTGGAAGGGGAGCGCCTGCAGATCGACGCTAATCTGGCCGCCATTCAAGCGACCAAAGCCCGCGTGCAATTGCAAAGGGAAATGGGCCAGGCGGACTTTCCCGATGTGCTCCTTACAGAGCCCCTGGATTCCATCGAGGCTCCTCTTTCGTCGATCGATATACACCAACACGGGCACCAATACGGCTTTGGCCGGATTTCAAATCACTCTTCCTTTTACGGACCGGAATCAGGGCAATCGCGTGGCTGCCAACGCCGAAGTGCATCGGCGAGAACACCTGTTGGCCCAGGCTGAATCGGATGTGAAAGCCGATTACTTTAGCGCCCTCCAGGAATACGATCTGCTGACGCCGCGAAGTGGCCGAAAACTTACAGCCGCTCCGTGAACACAGCATCGCGATTGCCGATATCGCGCAACAGGCCTACCAGCAAGGCGGAAGCGATCTGCTTCGCCTGCTGGACGCGGAACGCGTACGGCTGGATGCCGAAATGGCTTGGGTCCAAGGCATGACGCAGTACCAGCACAGCGTCGTCGATCTCCAAACCGCCAAAGGAGTGAACCAATGAGCCGTCAGGCCTTACTTGCCTTGTTGTCTCTCTCATGCTCGATGGCGGTTGGCTGCAAGAGCGGTTCTGCGACAGCCCCTCAGGCTACAGCCTCTCAGAGTACAGATCGAACCGAGACAAGGCGTACAGCCGGAGACGAGTATCGCGCTTTCGCCTGCCCAGCAGACGAGGGCGGAATCGCCACGCAGGCCGTTGTATTGAGCGAGGAACCCCAGAAGCTCCGCGTTACCGGCCGTATCGCGCTCGCCGACGACCGCACCGCTCGCGTGGGCGTGCGCACCGATGGCTTGGTCATGGCCGTCTATGCTGGCCTGGGCGATTACGTCAAAAAGGGCCAACTTCTGGCCCGCTATCATGCCGACGAAGTGCGAGACACCCGCGCACAATATCGGACTGCGGTTGCCGAATTGAGTCGGGCGCAAGCCGGCGCCGCCCTGGCCCAAAGAATCTACGAACGGGCGCAGACCTTGCTCCGCCTCAAGGCCGGTTCGGTAAAACAAGTGGAGCAGGCGCGCCAGGACGTCCTGAGCGCCGAGACCGCCGTGAAAGCCGCTCAGATTGAAATTGACCGCACGCTCGATGTCCTGGAGGACGACCTCCGTGTGCCCGCGGACCCGACCCCTGGTGACGAAACCGCCGATCAGGTACCCCTTCGCTCCTGTCGATGGGTATGTGATTCAGAAGAACGTTACGGTCGGCAAAACGATTGAGCGTTCTACCGAGACTTTTGTGATTGGCGATCTTTCCCAGGTATGGATGCTGGCTTCCGTACGCCAGGAAAATCTAAGCCAGTTGCGCATCGGCCAACCTGCCACGGTCACGTTGCCCGGGGAGCCGAGCCGTACCTTTGCAGGGAGCATCACCAATCTCGGCCAGCAATTCGATCCCGCTACGCGACTCATGCAGGTGCGTATCGTCCTGCCGAATGCCGATAATCGGCTGCGGCCCGAGATGCTGGCCAGTGCCGAGATCCCGGTGGGCGAACGCAAGCCGGTTCTGCTTGTTCCTTCCGGCGCGGTCCAACAGATTAACGCCCAGGGCGTCATATTCGTACGCACGGCCGCGGACCGGTTCGCGGTCCGTCCCGTGCAAACAGGCGAAACCGCCGGAGGACAAACCCCGATCATCGAGGGGCTCCATGCGGGCGAACAGGTCGTAGTGCAGGGAAGCTTTGTGTTGAAATCCCATCTTCTGAAATCCACCATGGAAAGCGAGTAGGGCCATGCTGAATCGCATCATCGATTTCACGCTGGCCTATCGTTGGATCGTGCTCACCGGCATTCTCGTTTTGCTGGCCGCCGGGGGATATGCGCTTTACACCATTCCCGTTGAAGCCTTCGATTATCACCGCATCGATCATCCCATTTTCGATGTTGATCAGCTTCCTGGGCATGCGGCTTTTTGGCGTCAGCGCGAACCTGATGAGTCTTGGGGCGATTGACTTCGGCATGATCGTCGATGGCGCCGTGGTGATGATGGAAAATTCGATTCATCGATTGGAAAGGGAGCGTGGCCAGGAGTCGCCTCTGGAATCGGTGCGGCGCGCCGCTTACGAAGTCGTTCGCCCCATGACCTTCGCCGTCGTCATCATCATCGCGGTCTATCTTCCTATCCTTTTTCTTCAAGGGCTCGAAGGCCGGATGTTCCGGCCCATGGCAACCACTGTTTGCGCTGCCTTGTTCGGCTCTCTCCTTCTCGCTCTGACCATGATTCCCATGCTGGCCTCGTTTGCTTTTCGCCGGGGAAACCCTCGCAGGTCGGCGGGGAGCCTCGCTGGCTCGAGCATTTGAATGAGGGCTATGCCGGGCATTGAAGTGGTCCATCGAGCATCGCGCCGTTACTGTCGCGTTGGCAGCCGTGATCCTGGCCGCCGCGCTGGGATCCCTTTTCTTCATCGGGACGGAGTTCATGCCGCAGCTCGATGAGGGTTCCATTCTCGTGGAAACGCGAAAACTGCCGGGGGTATCGCTCACGGATTCGGTCGAGATTAGTAAACGTATCGAACAGCGGCTGCGTTCGTTCCCGGAGATTTCCGATGTCGTCATCAAAATCGGCCGGCCGGATTTTGCCACCGAAGCCATGGGCATCAATGAAGGCGATACCTATCTGTTGCTGAAGCCAACGAATACCTGGAAGCGCTTTCATACCAAGGAGGAACTGATCGCCGCGCTCGATAAGGAGTTGTCTCATATCCGGGAATTGCTTACAACTTCACGCAACCCATGGCCATGCGCATTGATGAAACAATTTCAGGCGTGAAGGCCGATCTGGCCGTGAAGATCTTTGGAGACGACTTTTCCACGCTCGATACTCTCGGCCAGCAGGTGTTGCGTTCCATTTCCACCGTTCATGGAGCCGCGGACGCTCAAATGGAGGTGACTTCGGGAGTCGCCCAATTATCCGTCACCGTCGATCGCGCGGCACTGGCCCGCTATGGGCTCAATGTTACGGATGTGGAAGAGACTGTTGCGGCCAGCGGCTCGGGCGAGGTCGTTTCCCAGGTGATTGACGGCCAGAAACGTTACAGCGTGGCCATTCGTGTGGCCGACCGATATCGTAGCGATCCCGACGCGATTCGCGGAATTCTCCTGCGCGCCCCGGGAGGAGAAGAGGTCGCACTCGACCAATTGGCCCGCATTCGAGTCACTCGCGGTCCAGAAAAGATTGAGCGCGAGGAGGGCCAGCGGCGCATTGTCGTCATGTCGAATGTCCGCGGTCGAGATTTGGGCAGTTTCGTTGCCGAGGTCCGTTCCAAACTTGAACGCGAGTTAACGCGCCGCCTGGCTATTTCGTTGAATATGGGGGGCAGTTTGAAAATCAGCAGCGGGCCATGCAACGTCTCAGCCTTATCGTCCCCATCGTAGTTGGAGCGATCTTCGTTTTGCTGTACTTCACTTTTAACTCTCTTAAGCAGTCTTTGTTAGTTGTCGGCAATGTCCCCTTTTGCGCTGATCGGGGGAATTGCCGCTTTGTGGATTCGGGGAATGAATTTGAACCTGTCCGCCTCGATCGGATTCATTGCGCTCTTCGGTGTAGCGATGCTGAACGGAGTGGTCTTGGTGAGCTCTATCAATCAGCTGCGCGTTGCTGGTGCGCCAACCAGGCAGGCCGTGCTGGCCGGAGCGCGGCGCAGGCTGCGCCCCGTCCTTATGACCGCCAGCGTGGCGAGCTTCGGCTTTATCCCTATGGCTATCTCTACGTCGACGGGAGCAGAAGTACAGCGTCCCCTCTCTTCCGTTATCATTGGGGGACTATTCAGCGCCACGCTCCTCACGCTCTTCTTGTTGCCGGTTCTGTATGACTGGACCTTCGGGGCCGAATGAGATATAGGCCAAAAACGGCTTAAGGCGATGGCTCTCTCTCGGCGTGTTGGCGGTCGGAGTCCGTTGCCCTTTTTCTGTCCTTCCGTACAGGTTTCCAAGTACCTGTCATCCTTGTATTTATGGCCTCGTACTGAAATAGACACGTTTTGGAGCGGCGAGGCTGGCCCTTTTCCCTGCCGCAGAGTCAAATCGGTTGTGAGAGAAGCGCCCAACGGCCCGGACTTAGGAGAAAGCATGCGGAGAAGGAAAACCCTGTTAATCGTAGCTGCCATGATCCTGACTATCGCCACGCTGGCTGTGCTGAGTTTTGTGCGTTCCAAAATGGAAGCGAACGACCAGTCTGCCAAGACGGCTTCTGTGCACGTATTGGCTCGCGGCGTTCGCGCGGCCTAAAGTTCTTTCATCTTTTCCCGCCTCTCGGGAGCCAAGGCTCCCGCCGCTTCCGCATCTCCTGTAAATCTCTCGCAAAGTCTCTCACGCAGCCTTGCGGCGCTTTTGAAACCAGCTCCGCAGCTTATACAATGTTCCCGCTGTTGCTCGAGTGCGGCGCTCAAATCGAAGTCCGGAATCGACCGCTATTTCCGCATGCCCGAGGAGAAGATCTCTTGAACAAAAAAGCTTATGACGAAGGCATGGCCGTGCGCCGCGAAGTCCTGGGCGCCGATTACGTGGATCGCGCCATGGCTTCGGCCGACCAGTTCACCCGCGTGCTCTACGATTTCGTCACCGAATGGTGCTGGGGCGCCGTCTGGACGCGTCCCGGCCTTACTCGCAAAACGAGAAGCCTCCTCAACCTGGCCATGCTTACGGCCTTGAACCGGCCGCATGAGATCAAGCTGCACGTCCGCGGCGCGCTGAATAATGGTGTCACGCGCGAGGAGATCACGGAAGTCTTTCTTCAAGCTGGCGTCTACGCCGGCGTGCCCGCGGCCGTCGATGCCTTTCGCGCCGCCAAGGAAGTCCTCGACGGCCTGGACCAAAAATAAGTCTGGCCATTCCGCTATTGCAGATCCGCTCGAACACGAAAGCGCCGGGTTTGCTCTCCCGGAAATTCCTTGCTAACGTCCTGCGCAGCGCTCTTTGCGACGATGTGGAAGGCGGCAGCGGGCGCAATCTGGCAAACGTGAGGAACCGGTGGCGCCACGCTCGAACTCAAAACTCCAGGACGAAATGGCTGCGGCGCAAGGCGCGCCCGCGGCCAGGAAGCTGAAGATCGCGCTGGCGGGCTTCGGAACCGTGGGCCGCTCCGTAGCGAAGCTGCTGACGCAGGATCCGCACAGCCCGTTCGTACTGACGCAGATCTGCAACCGCAATATCCAGCGGAAAAAAGTGGACTGGATTCCGCGGAGCGTGCGCTGGACAGAAGATATTAACGACGTGCTGGCCTCGGACGCAGACATTCTCGTGGAAGTCGTGGGCGGGCTCGAGCCCGCGGGCGAATGGGTGAGCAAGGCCCTGCGCGCGGGAAATCCGTGGTCACGGCGAACAAACTGCTGATCGCGGACCGCGGACCGGAACTTCTGCGCCTGGCGCGGCAAACGGGACGGCAACTTCAGTTTGGCGCTTCGGTCGCGGGAGGGATACCCGCGATCATCGCCATTCAGGAAGGACTGGCGGGCGACCGGCTTTACCGCATCGCGGGAATTCTGAACGGCACCTGCAACTACATCCTCACGAAAATGGAGGCGACCGGCGCGGGATTCGGGGCCGCGCTCAAGGAGGCTCAAGAACTGGGTTTCGCCGAAGCCGATCCCACGAGCGACGTCGAGGGATACGACGCTCGCGCCAAGCTCGTGATCCTGACGCAGGCCGGGCTTCACGTGAACGTGCGCAGCGAACAGATTCCTTGCGCGCCGATTTCGCCGGTTGACGCGGTCGATTTCGGCTACGCACGCGAACTGAACTGCACCATCCGGCAAATTTCCGTCGCGCAGAAAGATTCGTCGAAGGGTTTGCATCTCCTTGCCGCGGTGCGTCCGACGCTCGTTCCGCTTGCTTCCCTTACCGCGCACGTGCAACGGAACCAGAACCTGGTGATCGCCACGGGAGAATTCGCCGGACCGATCGTGCTTTCCGGCTTTGGCGCGGGCGGCGATCCCACGGCGGTCGCGGTGGTTTCCGATCTTTACGTCATCGCGCGGCAATCCAATGCCGCTCCAGTGGACACGGGCGAGCTTGCGGAAGATCCGGATTCCGTGAGCGGCGATTTCGTGGTTCCGCATTACGTTCGTTTCGTAGTCAAAGACAGGCCAGGAATTGTGGCCGAAGTGGCCACGGTATTCGCCAAGTTCGGAATCAGCATCGACGCGCTGCTGCAAAGGCCCGGCTATCCGCATTCCGCTCTGCCCTTCATCATGACGCTGGAATCGTGCAGCAGCACTTTGCTCGATGGCGCACTCGATGAGATCGGCGCTTTGGATTTCCACGTCGCGCCGCCGCTTTGCCTGCCGATCCTGCTTTCGTGAGTCCAAAAGCCCTACATGGTCTTGACCCTGTTTAGCGCTTCGGCGGTGATCGTATCGATTTCGGCGATCTCTTCGGCAGTGAGCGAGCTTTCGGCGCCTTTCACGTTTTGCTCCAACTGCTCGGGCTTGGTGGCGCCGGCAATGACGCTGGCGACGGTGGGGCGCGCCAAGAGCCAAGCAAAGGCCAGATCGAGCAGCGTGTGGCCGCGCCCGGCGCAGAACTCTTCCAGTCTCTGCACAATTTTCCAATTCGATTCGGTGAGGTAGCGATCCGCAAGACCCTTGAGCGCCTGGAAACGCGTGTTTTCGGGAATGGGCTGATTGGGCGCGTATTTGCCGGTGAGCAGGCCGCTGGCGAGCGGAAAGTATGGCAACATCCCCAGCCCAAATTTCTGCATGGCCGGCAGAAGTTCGCGCTCCACACCGCGCACCAGGAGACTGTATTCATTCTGGCAAGAAACGAAGGCTTGCATGTTGAGATGCTCTGCCGTCCACTGGGCGTCCACGAGCTGCCATGCAGCGAAATTCGAGCAGCCGATGTAACGCACCTTGCCATCGCGGACCAGGGCGTCGAGGGCGCGCAGCGTTTCCTCAATGGGCGTGGCGGGATCGGGAAAGTGAATCTGGTAGAGATCGATGCAGTCGGTGCGGAGGCGCTTGAGGCTGGCTTCGGCGGCGGAAGTAACGTAATGGCGGGAGGCACCCTTCATGGTTCCGGCCTCGTCCATGGCGCCGCCGAATTTGGTGGCCAGGACGATGCGCTTGCGGTTGTCGCCAAGAACCTCGCCGAGGATGGTTTCCGAACCGCCGCGCTGACCGTAGGTATCGGCAGTATCGAAAAGCGTGATGCCCAGGTCGATGGCCTTGTGAATGACTTTGCGGGAGGCCTCCAGATCGATGCGCAGGCCGAAGTTATTGCAGCCGAGGCCTACGACGGAGACGTCCGGTCCGGCATTACCGAGTTTGCGCAGCTTCATGGCGGTATCTCCCAGGACAGAGCAGATACGAGACGTTCAGGAGTTTGGCACAAGAAGTGCGCCCCGAGGGGGTACCCCCCACCTTTTTTCTAAAGGTTGTCATTGCAAAGAACTTAAGTCAGCGGGTTGGAAAACGTTGTCATTCTAAACGTCTTAGCACCCCGCCAAGCTAAACGAGCCGAAAAGATCTTAGGCCTCCCCATACCATTTTTTTGTAAGTGCGCATTCTAAACGACTTTAAGTCTAATAATTCGTAAGTGCGTATTCTAAAGGAGTTGCGAGATGAATTTATGTAAGTGCGGATTCCGCGAGAGTTAACGCAAAGCGCGTCATTTGAGCCGCCGAAAACGAAATCCCGAGCTTGTACCGAGGACCCAAACGGCGTGAGCGCATCCAGGGATTGCGAAGAGCGCTTGGCAGCCTTTTCGCGGAGAATAGCAGCGAGCATAACGGATGCTATCATAAAAGTAAACATAAGTCAACGGCTAGTAACTGGCTGGACTATTCGAAGTGCTAGCCGCACGGGCTCAGGGTGCTAGCCTCACGGGCTCAGGGTGGCGGCACGGTTCGCGATGGCGATTGCCGCGAGCGGCACTTGCAGGAACGTGAATAGGTTCAGGCGGCTCGGAAACACGGCCGCCTTTTTCGTTGGCTCCCGGATCAGGGGCGCGGAGCGCGAGCGGTTACTTCGCTTTCTTTCCTTCAGCGGTTTCGCCTACGGACCGAAACTCCTTCGTATCCTGCTCGTTGGTGCAGTAAAACTCTTCCAAGCGCTCGTGGTAGCGGGAGAGCGACCAGCGGTGAGGCGCTGAGTTCCAGGGTTTCGTCAACACTTTCGGATCCTCAATCGTAACCTGATAAACAAGGTAATTCATCGAGGGGCGGCTGAGGTGCTCGATGACATGCTCCTGATCGCTATGAAAGAACTGCGCTCCTCGCATGGCGTGACTCCTCTCATCGAGGCCGATCACGTCAATGACAAGAGTGTCGCCTTCCCAATGCCCGACGGCATCCCCGGTATAGGTGGGATCGGGATTTTTTTCATGCGGGCGTCCGTCGAGGGGCACGACGCGGAAGTTATTGCGGAATTCATTCAGCTGGGCCAACTGTCCTGGCGTTTGAATTAACTGTATGGGGTAAGGGTGAGTGGACATTAGAAACATGCCCGGCACGCCCTCCGGATCGCAGTTCACGCCTTCATCGGCGAGCGAAGCTTCCGTGGGGCCCATGGAGTTGAGTTTGGCGAGAGCCCAGGGCTGGAAGGAAGGCTTCTCCTCCGGAGTCACCTTGGGATCAAACTGCTGCCGAGCATCGGCATCGACAGGATCGGCGGACATGATTCCGACGCCGCCGCTATTGGGAAACCAGACTCCCGATAAATCCGGATGGCCATCCGCTGTGCGGGGCGCGGGTCCGCCGGGAGGCAACTTATGCACACCTCCAAATCCGGAGTGGAGCTCGTCGGAAGAGTTTCCTTGCTGGGTGAAGCCCGTGGTACACGCCAGGCACAAAGCCACCAGCGCGGCTCCGGCACACGCGAGATCAAAGCGAAGCCGTCTTTTCATTTCTACTCTCCTCTTTGCTCAAGGCTGTCACGCGATCTAAGGTAAGGAAAGGGACGGTCACCTGCGCGTCATTGCTCCACTGAACCCTTATTCAAACCCAAGCCTTCGACATCCTGACCGACGATGTGCAGCCGGCCATCGGACAACTTGATCGTTTCCGCGGCGGCCCTGTACAGGGTGCCACCGGCTTTGGTTGGACAACCTCTTATGACGATCGTTTTACCGACGTTATCCAGAAAATCCTGCCTTTGGATTCCCGCGGACCTTCTCATAGCGGGTATGGAGTTCACTTCAATGGTCCACGACTTGACCTTGCCATCGGCATCCTTCACGTCCATGTTCTGTTGCCGTGAGCCCCGCGAGCGACCCCCGGAACTTGCCGATCGGCGTCCGGGCCGCCGCCAGGATGACGGGCCTGTCCCTGTCCATGATGTTGACCCTCCCCATCGGGCCGAGTTTCCCGACGACTTCAAAATGCGCGTGGGACGCGACCCCGCCTCGATTATAATTCAAAGCCGTCGTACATTTCGCCCCGTCCGCCTGGCCCTCCGATCGATCGAGCACCGTGGAGGGATCGCCATGACCGATCAGCATGCGCCGTGGGTCGATGGCCTGACGATCGGACGGGTCCTCCGGGAGACAGCCGCAAGTTCGGCGATCGGGACGCGCTTTGCTTCCCCCGGCTCGGGTTTCGATGCAACTACGAGAGTTCGACCGCCTGGTCGACGACGTGGCCCGGGGGTTGATCGCGATGGGGTTCGGGCGCGGCGACCATTTCGGCGTCTGGTCGACCAACCGGCCCGAGTGGGTGCTCCTGCAATTCGCGGCGGCCCGCGCCGGCGTGGTCCTGGTGAAGATCAACCCGTCTTACCGACTGGCCGAGGCGAGGTACGCCCTGGCCCAGTCGGAGGTTCGCGGCCTGGCCCTGATCGAACGATTCAAGGCCTGCGACTACTACGGGATCATCGTCGGAGATCTGCCCGGAACTGGCGACTCGACCCGGGCGACCTCCAATCCGCCGCATTGCCCACCTGCGATGGGTCGTCGCGATGCGGGGCGAGGCGCCCTCCGGGGATGCTCGCCTGGGAGACTGATCCGGCTGGGCCGGGAGATCCCGCCCGAGGCCCTGGCCGAGCGAGAGGCCCAGCTCCAGCCCGACGAGCCGATCAGCCTCATGTACACCTCCGGCACGACCGGGCCGCCCCGGGGGGCTCTGCTCTCGCACCGGAACTTGCTGCTGAACGCATTCTATGCCGGCGCGAACATGCGGCTCGACGAGCGCGACAGGATCTGCATCCCGGTCCCGCTTTACCATTGTTTCGGGTGCGTCCTGGGCACGCTGGTCTCGGCCGTCTACGGCACGCGATGGTCTTCCCCAACGAGTACTTCCAGCCCGAGGCCACGCTCGACGCCATCGAGCAGGAGCGCTGCACGATCGTCTACGGCGTCCCGACGATGTTCATCGCCGAACTCGAGCACGAGACCTATCCCGGGCCGCGACCTCAGCTCGCTCCGGACGGGGATCATGGCCGGGAGCCCTTGCCCGATCGAGCTGATGCGGCGGGTGACGACCGGGATGGGGGCCCGCGAGATCACGATCGGCTACGGCCAGACCGAGGCCTCGCCCGCTGATCACGCAGACCCGCTACGACGACCCGATCGAGCTGAGGGTCGGCACCGTCGGGCGACCGCTGCCGGGGGTCGAGGTCAAGGTGATCGACCCGGGCAACGGTCGGGAGGTGGCTCGACGGCGTCTCGGGCGAGCTCTGCTCCCGGGGCCATGGCGTGATGCTCGGCTACTACAACATGCCCGAGCAGACGGCCCGGGCGATCGACCCCGAGGGCTGGCTGCATACCGGCGACCTCGCCATGCGCGAGCCGAACGGCTACTTGCGGATCACCGGCCGGCTCAAGGACCTGATCATCCGGGGCGGGAGAACATCGCTCCCCACGAGATCGAGGACGTGCTCCATCACCACCCGAAGGTCGAAGATGTCCACGTCGTCGGCGTGCCGAGCCGCAAATTCGGCGAGGAAGTCCTCGCCAGCATCAAGCTCCGAGCCGGCCAGATCGCCACCGAGGACGAGATCCGCGCGTTCTGCGCCGACGCTGGCCCACTTCAAGGTGCCTCGATTGATCCGATTCGTCGAGGCTTCCCGACGACCGTGACCGGCAAGGTCCAGAAGTACAAGATCCGCGAGCAGGCCGTCCGGGAACTCGGCCTCGAGGCCGAGACACCCATCGAGACCGCGTGACCGGAGGGCAAGGCGTGCAGTCGACGGACGGACGATCCTGGTCGCCGGGGGAAGCTCCGGCCTCGGCGCGGCCTCGGCTCGTCGACTGGCGGCTCGGGGCGCGAGGGTGGTCC
>CAVPFR010000022.1:0-13029 GCA_963703785.1 uncultured Acidobacteriota bacterium
AAGCCCTCTCGGAGACTGAGAATCGGGCTAAAGCCAACTTCCAGGACAAGACTTATCAGGCGGAATACGGACTTCTCCAGGAATAGCAATATGGCGACCGTGGGTGTAGGATGTCATCAGATCGTCCAATCGGAGCAATCGCATGAATGTCCGCCAGCTCGTGCCGTCCCTGAGCCGCCGGCTCCTCTCCGCCGGATTCCTCATGATGTTGGCGGCCGGCCTGCAGCAGCCGGTTCACGCGTC
This sequence comes from uncultured Acidobacteriota bacterium, assembly GCA_963703785.1. Lineage (GTDB taxonomy): Bacteria > Acidobacteriota > Terriglobia > Acidiferrales > UBA7541 > Palsa-189. The sequence continues at coordinate 244 of CAVPFR010000022.1, forward strand.
AGGCGTGGACCTCTCGAAGTTCAAGCGCATCGAGCCGCAGTTCATCGCGGCGTTGGGAGACCCCAAGGCCACCTCCGGCAACGGCGCGCAATCATGGGGCTTCTGGAGCCAGGACCCGGGCCCGCGCGCTTGCAAGCTGGACCACTACGATCAATTGAAGGCGGCCGGCGGTGTGGCGCCGGCACAGTGGAAATTCGACCCTTCGGATTGGTGGCTGGAGGAACACGGTTTTATCATGGAGAAGCCGAGCTTTCCGCTGCCCCCTGGGAAATACCTCGTCACAGGCGACCGCAACGTGACGACCGTGCTGACAATTCAGCCCAAGGACAAGGACGGCAATCAGCGGTGGGAACTCGCCGACGGCGCGACCCTTTACGATGTCACCCATCTCGAATGCCGCTCCGCACGCTACACGCCGTCGACGGCTAACAACTCGTGCTCGCCCGCGAACGTTCAGACCAAGGGTTTTCCGGTGAATCCAGCAGCGGCCATGCCCGCCGTGAACGGCTGCCGCAAGCAGGAATATGCGGTTCTCATCGTCGTTGGGCTACCCGTCACTCACTGAGTGGCCGCACGCAGGGCGCGACCGCTGGCCACGTGACCACGCCGGCACCCGAACGCTACTTCTCCATGCAGGTGACCTTGGAAGAAGGGACCTGCGCAGCATGGCTGCACGATCTGCTCAAGCCTCATGTCAGCAAAGTGGTGGTATGTGACCCGCGAAAAAATGCCCTGTTGAAATCAGGGAACAAGAACGACCGGATCGATGCGCGCAAACTAGCCGAGCTTCTGCGAACCGGGCTGCTCTCAGCGGTCTATCACGGAGAGAACGGCGTGCGGACACTAAAAGAGTTGGCCCGCAGCTACCTGGCGATCACCCAGGATCTACAACCATGCTGCTTGTCTGCCTCAGGAACCGATCGGCGTCATTACCAAAGCACCATGAATCTCGGGAAAAGGAAAAATCGCAGAGTCTCGTTACCTTACTGGGGCTGGACGGTAGGATCATTTACCGCCGAGGGTGAAGCATTTGTCTTGACATCCCCTTTATAGAACGGCCTTATCGGAGACGGGGAATCGGGCTAAAACCACCTTGTCATACCAAACTTTCCGGCACGATTACTGCGCAGCGGCTTTAGAGAACTTGTATTCCACGAACGCGTAGGGATAGTTGTAATCGCGGCCCTGCGAAGCGGCCCTGAGAAAAGCGCCCGCAAAGAGCCGCGCATAGCCGAAGCCGCAATCCAATCCTTTTTCGATTTCGTAGACGCTGGTCAGGTCGATCTCATTGCCGATGTGCCGGCTTGCGCCCGGGTGCGCCGCAACGGCAATCGCTCCGCTCGAGCCGTAGAAGTTGTCTCCCGAAGTGAATAGCCACAAGCCTTCGAAGGCTTGTCGGATGCTCCACCTCTTTGTGATTGTTTCTTGAATGCCCGCCCGCGACTGCTCCAGATTCCTATGTCCGGCCAGATCCGCGAAGCCGTACTTATCGTGATTCGACGGGTAGATTTGATCGAAAGTGTTCCAGTGGTTGCCCGCGAGGTTCTTTGTCCCCGAAGCAAAATTCACTTCGGCGAAGAGTCGCGGATGCAGACTCACTGCCGGAAATGCCTTTCCCAGCGCGGCGAAGCCGGCCCAGGCAGCTATGGAGCGGCCGCCAAGCGAGCCGGTCTGTGCGTCCCATTCGGTGTTGTAATCGAAAGCGCGCGGAAGCGCGCCCTTGAAGTGCACACCCAGAGTCACTTCATTGAGATGCCCCCGGCCAACGATTTCCGGCAGCGGAAAATTTCCCGGCGCGAGGTGCCAAAGCACGTACGGCTCGAAGATCCCATGAGGAATGATGTTGGAAAAGCTTCCGTACGCTCCGTGTAAGTCATCGCCGGGAATCGCGCCGTGCAGGTACCCGTTACTGGCGGGCACCACCGAAGCCGAGAAGAAACTCACCTTAAATCCAGAGTGATGGAGATCGATGCGTACGGCGTCAAAGGTTCGGCCCACGTTATTCCAGGGCGAAGGTCCGATCAACCGTTCATCGCCAAACCTGAGTACTTGCCGGCCGGCCAGCGCATCGATCCAGCCCGAGGTCGAACTCCCCAGCTGCGCATAGGCCTGCCAGAGCGTCCAAGTATCCTGGTAAGTGACGCTGGTCGCGACGCGCTGGTTGAAAAAGATGCGAGCGTCCTGCGCTTCCCCATAGAAAAGTAGCCATGGTTTTGGCTGAATCGCCGCGTTCACGCGTAAACGGTCCAGCAAGTACCCATCGCGTGTGGAGGCGAAGCCCACGCCCACTGGATTCTCGAAGCGATCGCGGTATTCGCCCCCGATGTGAAACCAGCCCGGCAAGATTGCATTCAATTTGTCCACGGGAAAGAGCCACGAGGCTGACGTTTGGTTCGCACCGCTGGTCTGGGCGGGAACCGCTGGAGCGTTCGCCGGGACAGCCGATTGCGTCTGCGCCGCCGATCGCTCGCAAAGAACGCCTGCGCCAAGAACCAGGACAATCAGCGTGAAGACGATCCGCGGCAACCAGCCATGCCAAATTGCGTGGCGAAAGTAAACCAATTGCCGCCGCGAGCGCCCGGCGGGCGATTGAAGTTGAAGGGCAAATCGGCCTCTGCGAAGTATCTCTTGAATATTCCTTGCGGCTCCTTGAAGTCCCAACCCTTGGTAGCTCCTCCACAGGCTCAATGTCTGAAATGGCTTCCGCTGAGCCCCGACACACTATCGTAAAAAGGTATCCGAGCCTAGTCTCTCGGCGAGATTTCCCATCGGATTTGCTCTGCGGCCAACTCCCGAAAAACGCATCGCCACAAAAAAGGGGCCGGACTTTGCATCCGGCCCTTGAGCCAAGAACAAAAGGCATAGTCCGAAGACCTTGCTATGCTCAGCCCTCCGCGATTCTAAAACAACAGTCGGAAGCCCAACTGGATCGAGCGCGCCGCGCCGCTGCCCACTTCGGGATTCGAGATTTGCACGTCCGGTGTAACCCTGGCCGAGCCGAATGTCGACGACGCAGCGGGATTGGTCGTGTTCGTTGACCCGTACGAATATTGGGTCATGTTAAGGATGTTAAAGACTTCGAAGCGGAATTGGCCAGTGAACCGTTCCGAGAATTTGGTGTCCTTCGTCAGAGACATATCCAGCAGTTTCAGCCCGGTGCCGCGGAAGATACCCCGTGGCATCGTTCCATAGGTTCCAAAAGCGGGCGGAAGCATCAGTGACCCGTTGTTGTCGTAGCAGCCGTATTTGGCCAAGGCAGCAGTGTACGTGTAGCCGGGATACAACGGAGTGTACGCAGAATCCAGGCTCGCCGCCTGCGCGTTACACGCTGCGTTAGCCGTCGGACTCCCGATGACCCCACTGCCGGCGAAGTAGGGGACCGAGGCGTAGCCCAACCCGCTAAAGTTGGCAGGACTCCCGAAGAAACCCCATCTGTCTTGTTTTCCGCCCACGCCGCTGATGTCGTCGGTGGTGTCGTTCACGAACCACGGCAGCGCGGACTGAATATTAGCCACGCCATTGAGCTTCCAGCCGGCGAGCATCTGGTGGTAACCCCTCTTTTCTGGCAATGCGTAGGTGGCTGAATACGTCAAGCGGTTCCGCACGTCATCAAGGCTGTTGCCGTAATCGTCGCGGACGTTGTACTCGTTCGCCGGAAGAGCGGAGCCGTTCCAGTCGCCGCCCGCCTCGTCCAAGGCATGTGCAAACGTGTAACCGGCCAGATACGAGAAACCATGCCACGGACGCTGTGTCAAAGTAACTTGCAGTCCGTTGTAGTTGCTGTCGTCCTGATTGGAAATCTGAACGATGCTGGAGAGATAGGGAAATTTCTTGAAGAATGGCCGGCTTTCATTCTCGCACGTCGCCGTATTGGCGGAAGCCGCAAGCAAAGCCGCTGTGGTTGTGTACGGAGCACAACCGGCGGCTGAATTCAACCAGCCGGAGCCGAGTGCGGGCGCATTGATATCGTTGATTCCGACGAGGTCCGTGGCATGCGTGCCCACATAAGCCACCTGCAGCGAAAGGCTATTCGTAAAGGCATGCTCGACACTTAGGTTCCATGCAGGTGCGTAAGGCCGCTTGAAGTTGGGATCGACCACCGTGATGGAGCAAGGTTTGTTATTCGGAGCCGCGTTGGCCGGTGAATCGCAACGGATTGCCCCGCTCGGCAAGACCGGTCCGGCAATGCTCCAGTTCACCCCGGACGGGAATGAAACCGAGCCCGTGGTGATGTTACCGCCATTGGGATTCGGTGCTCCGTTCAGCAGCGCTCCAGTGGGGATCGCGTTTACGCCCAGCGAAGCGCCCGCCGCTTGCTGCGAGACGAATACGTTGTAGCCCTCCAAGACGTAGATAATGCTGCCGCCGCCCCGCACCACCCATTTGGCGTTCCCTTGGACATCCCAGGCAAACCCCAGTCGCGGCGAAAAGTTATTCGGCCGCTTCCAGAGCTGATTGATTCCATCGCCCACCTGCACCAGCCCCTGGGTTGGACTGAAGTTCGCGATCAGGTTGTTTGCTGCCTGGAAAGGCGTCACGGTTTCGTACCGCAAACCCAGATTGACGGTCACCCGGTCGAGTACGCGCCAATCGTCCTGCGCATAGGCCGCAAATCCCCAATCGGTCAAGTTTCTTGCCGGATCGCCTACCAATTCCGACGGCAATGTCGTTGTCGATAGAGTGCCTGTCAGAAAGTTCTCGAGCGCGGTAACCGCCCCCGAATTGTTGAACGTAAAGCTGCCCCGTGCCCCGTTGTAGGTTCCCCCGTTGTAGCCAACGTGCCGCATCTCGTATCCGACTTTGAACGAGTGGCGTCCGCGGATATACGAAAACCCATCGACGAACTGGATCGTCTTATCCGGCCCTTGTATCTTCGGGAATCCCGAGCAGCAACCCGTGCCGCTGAACGTGGTGCCGCCGCCCGTGATCGTGATCACGGGGAAACCGCAATTCGCTGGCAGTCCCACGCCCGCCATCGGCGTGGAATTGGTATTGAAATTGGCTAAGTAGCTATAGCTCGGCTGTCCGATGCTGTTGCAGTCCCCGGGGAAGCTCTGCTGGTTCTCGCGATTGAACCCGATCCGCGCCTCGTTGACCATCGTCGACTGCGGCACCCAAGTCCAATGGAATCCGGCAACCATGGACCTGGCAAATGTATTGGTGTTCCAGAAAGGCTGGGCTGCGGCATTATTCTGTGGCCCCAATCCGCCATAGTTGCCGATGAAGTATTCCCCCATCAGGGTGTGCTTTTCTGTCGGGTGGTAATCGATTTTCGATAGGCCGTTATCCAGATTGGCGGTGCCAATAGGCGCAATCGACTCCGTAATATTCGTGCCGTTTTGAAATACGCCCACGTTGCTCGGGTTGAGCGCACAACTGGCCCCGCCGGGCGCTAACGTCAATCCGGAGATGGCCAGGCTGAGATCCTTGATGTTCCCCCGCGTGGCCGGATTAGCCGCTAATGCGTTGCAGGCATCCAGCACGCTCTGCGCTGGGTTTCCCGCGGGTGTTGCGGCCGCCGCAAAGGAAAATGTGGTCGGCAAGGTAAGCGACGAAGACGGAGCTCCAATCGTGTTGCGCTGCCCCTCATAGCCAAAGAGATAGAAGATTTTGTCTTTGACGATCGGGCCGCCAACCGTGCCTCCGAAATCTTCTATGGCCGTTGCTTGCTTCGGATTTCCGGCTGGGATGAATGGATTCGTCGCGTCCAGAGCGTTGTCGCGCCCGAATGCGTAAGCGGTTCCGTGAATGCCATTCGTTCCCGATTTCAAGCCGACATTGACGATCGCCCCCGGCTTCCAGCCATATTCGGCTTTGGGAACCTCCTGCGTGTTGAACTCCTGGATCGCGTCGATGGGCAGGATGGAGGTGGCATCGCCAAAAATCGGCGTGGCATTCAGAACGCTTTGTGATGAGAAACCCTCGATCGTGTCGACACCATCGAGAATGTAGACGTTATGTTCGTGGCGCATCCCGTTGGAGCTTTGGCTCCATTTTCCGCTGCCTGGGCTGAGATACACGCCGGGCCGCAATTCAAGGAGCTTCTGGAAATTGCGCCCCTGCACCGGAAGGTCCCCAATCAATTGATTGCTGATGGTGCCGCCGAGCACCGCATTCGTCGTTTCCACCAGGGGCAGCGCTTCGGTGACCGTGATCTTCTCGGTCTGCTCGCCCGGCTGTAGCGTGAGGTCCACCCGGTACTCCTTCCCAACCTCAACCGCAATGTTGTCCCGCTCCGTTTCTCGGAAGCCTTGAAACGTTGCCTTCACGCTGTAGGTTCCCGGCGTCAGTTCCGGCGCGTTGTATTCGCCCGCGGCATCGGTCGTGAGCGTTCTCGTCGTGCCGCGCTGCGTATCCAGGACCGTGACGCTCGCCCCCACCACCGCGCCGCCGGTCTGGTCGGTCACCGCTCCCTGAATGCGCCCTGCGCTCTCCTGTGAAAAAACGGCTGTGCACAGCAATAAGAGAGAAGAGGCAAGGCCCAGCATCCGAAGCAGGTTCCCAAGGCCCACCCGTTCACGCATCTTCGCTATGTTTCTCATTGAACCCCCCTTTTTGTGCGGTCGGATTAACTTCCAAGCGATTGCACGAGGCATTCCCTGCAACGGGCGGTCAGTCGTTTTGTGGTTGTAATGACGGTACTGCTGAGATATGGCCTGAGATAAAGCTGGACCGTCGAGAGCGCCGATACTGGTTGCATCGGCGCCTGTACTGAGTTGCACAGTCAAAATACGAACGAGTGCTCGCACGTATTCCACTCGCAACGAACTTAGCCGAAACACACGGCTCATTATGCAAAACGGGTAGTGAATCCGAGCCGATAGAGACTGCCTCCGGCACCGAGTCCCTATATTTGCGCACGGAAGTATCATGCGGGCATATCCAAGTCAAGAAGAATCCAACTTTTTCGCGCCGCACCTGGCTCACCGGCGAATTCACGACACTACGTCTCCCACGAGCGGGATCCTAAGGGGAATCCTGTATGCAAAATCAGTTTTTCCTCACTCTCATGCTTTAACTACAGCGTTCGTACGGTTAAAATCTGAGCGGCCCCGCCTCACTTGAGACAAGCTTTGTGTTGAACATTCCCCGCAAGGCCTCCACCTAGCTCTCAGGGTCTTCGGGAAATTGGGAGCAACGTGTTTCAAACCATGCATCACGCGTACATTCGTCAATCGATGTTTCGTCTTCTACTCCTTAACTTCGCACTCTTCGGAGCGGCGAGCGGCGCTTGGGCGGACAATGGCGCCGCCTTCGACCTGACCGGGCCCCAGGTGGAAATCACCGTCAACCGCGCTGGAAAAACCCTGCCGATTGCGGAAGTGCCCAACTTGCAGCCGGGAGACCGGCTGTGGATTCATCCCGTCCTGCCCGGCGATCAATCGGTTCATTACCTGCTCGTGGTCGCATTTCTCCGCGGCACCACCAACCCCCCGCCCGACGACTGGTTCACCCGGGCGGAAACCTGGAATAGGAATGTGCGCGCCGAAGGAATCCTGGTGACCGTGCCGCCGGACGCGCAACAGGCGCTGCTTTTCCTCGCCCCGGCCACAAGCGGAGACTTCGACACCCTGCGCTCGGCGGTTCGCAGCAAGCCCGGAGTTTTCGTGCGCGCCTCGCAGGATTTGAATCAAGCCAGCCTGGACCGCACCCGTTCCGATAAGTATCTGAGCGAGGTGCTGAAGAACGCGAATTTAGATCCCAAGGCGCTGCACGACCGCTCGCTCCTGTTGGCGACGACGCTGGGCATCAAGCTCGAGGAAAAATGCTTCGACCGGCCTCCCGAGCAGCAGTCCACATGTTTGACCCAAAATACCGACCAACTCGTTCTCGACGACGGTCACAGCCAGTCGATGGTTGCCGCGCTCACTTCAGGGCCAACCACGGACCTGATGGGGCAGATCAGCGCCACCTCGCTCGCGGGCGGAGGATTTTATAGCGCCTACGTGGGAGCGGTAGTCGATCTTGCAAAACTGATGAGCAGTCTCCACAGCGCTTCTTACCAGTACATTCCGGCGCTCTCGGTGCCTCAAGCCACTCAGGTGAACCTGCGCCTGAATAACCCGCCATCGTTTCGTAAGCCCATGTCTGTGATCGTGACGGCGCTGCCCGCCGTCGAGGCCGCGCAACTGCCGCCGCTTCGTTCCTTGAATAAGGACGGCGTTTTCTGCCTTCAAAAAACGCCTCTGGTGCTTCCGGTGGAGGGCGCTCCGGTCGTGTTTTCCACCGATATCGCCCACGATTTTGTGCTGCATCTCCAGAACCAAGCGGGAGAAGCACTGGACTTGCCCGCTGCGCCGGATCCTTCACAAGGCGGATTCGTTGTCGATGCGCACGCTTTGAGCGCCGCCAAGCTCGATCCTGGCGTGAAAGGAACCGTCCGTGGATATTGGGGATTCGACTCCTTCGAGGGGCCCGCGTTCAACATGGTCAATGCCCATCCCGCCGCCTGGACGATTCCGGCCGCGGATCAGGGCGCATTGATTGCCGGCAGAGAAGATACGATCCACGCGGTCGCCGACACCGTGGCCTGCGTCGACGACATCCGCATCCAGGACCACCAGGGAACGGAGATCAAGAGCACCTGGAAAGCCGCCAAATCGAATGAACTGGAGATACAGGTTCCGCTGAAAGACCAGGCAGCGGGCGCTTTGAAGATGACCGTTCAGCAGTTCGGCGCCGTCACGCCCGACCAAATCGATTTGCATGCATATACGGAGGCGGCCAAGCTCAGTGCCTTCAAGATAAGCGCGGGCGACCGGCAGGGCGTTCTCACCGGAACGCGCCTCGACCAGGTGAATAGCCTCGAATTGATGGGCATTCGCTTCCAACCGGCCAAGCTGGAACGCGTGGCCCAGGAAGATAAGCTGAGCCTGTCGGCAACGCAGGCCGCGCCGGCCACGGCTTTAACGCCCGGCGAGCAAATCGCCGCGCACGTCGATCTCAAGGACGGCCGTGTCCTCGATTTGCAGACCACGGTCGAGGCGCCGCGCCCTAAAGTCGCTTTCATCAGCAAAAACCTGCAGCCAGGCCCGGCCCGCTCCGCCGTGCACCTGTCGAATCCGGACTCCCTTCCGCAGGATGGCCGCATGACGTTCTTTCTGAAAACGGAGATCCCGGAGAGCTTTCCGCGTACCGAGAAGATCGAGGTGGCCACCTCGGATGGCTCCTTTCAGGTGTTGTTGAGCGTGGCCGACGGCAATCTGATTTTGCAGGACTCTCAAATGGTCATGGCGGTCTTCGATCCGCTGAAGAGCTTTGGTGCTTCGGCTTTCGGACCCCTGCGCTTTCGCCCGGTCGCCGCCGATGGTGAAAAGGGAGACTGGCAGCCGCTGGCGACATTGGTGCGCATTCCTTCGCTCAAAGAGGTGCGCTGCCCGGATAGTCCCGATAAGCAGTGCAACCTTGCCGGCTCGAATCTGTTCTTGATCGATTCGGTGGCATCGGACCAGCTCTTCACTCACACCGTTTCCGTTCCCATTGGATTCGCGGACAGCAACTTGAACGTCCCCCGGCCCAACGGCACGCTGCTCTATATCAAGCTTCGCGACGATCCCGCCACGGTGAATACGCTCACTCTGGCCGTCTTACCCGACGAACAGTGAAGCCCCGCCGCCCGTTGTGCAGCTTGTAGCTCAGTCTCCCGACGCTTTCGGCCTTTGTAGCTCAGGTCGCCCGACGGTTTCTGTCGGGAGACCTGAGGCCTTTCGGTTTGTAGCCAGGGGCGCGGCGGCCGGCCCTAAGGTTGTCATTCCGAGCAAAGCGAGGAATCCCTCTGCGCTTTTCCCTGCCTCCGCTCTCACCCCGAGCTTCGGTTTGGTGTTGAATTTGTGGGTGCCCCACGCGGCCGCCGTGGCGGGTTGCGCATGGGATGCCGTGCACGTTCCGTGGCGTCGCATTTTAATCCGAGCTTGTAGCCCTGCCACCCTCCACCCCACAACTCAGAGAATGTTCACAGCTCGCCCGGCAAGCAATGCAATGATCGTTAGAGACATGATCGATTGCAGCATCATGCCCAGCTTTGCCCACCGCGATAAAACCGCCGTATCGGTTGGAGAAAATGCCGTGCTGGTATTAAAGGCCAGAAAGAGATAGTCCATAAAGTGGGGCGACCAGTCTGAATCCAGGCCATCGTGCGTTGTCATTTGCGGAAAAAGAAACGAGCTTTCCACGCGGCCGCGCCTGCGGTCGCGTTCCAGCGGACCGCCGCCGTCCAGCTTCCAGTACCACAGCGCAAAGACCAAAATGTTGGTGAGCCAAAGCGCGCCTGCCGAACGCAGCAGCGCCCTTGGCGATTCGCGGTGTCCCGGCAGCCCTTGAATCAAGAAGATCAAGGAAGCGATCAGCGCCACCGTGATCGCGCCGTTAGCGATGAATGTGAGAGTCCGGGTTACGTTGTGCTTTCCTCGGCGATAGGTCGCTATGATCGGTATCAGCAGAACCAGGATGATCGCCAGCAGAAGCCAGCTGGGGCCTAACGAGAGCGGCTCTGGCAACGCTAAATACAGGAACGCAGCGGCCAGCATCGCTACGAACGCGGGCCATCGGGGCTCGTGGATATCGTCGCGGCTCATCGAATGAAGAAGGTTCCTCGCCTCGGGTGCGTACACTACCACAGGACTTAGACCCAGTGCGGAGCGGCAAAGAGAGTGTGTGCGTCAAAAAACTGCGGACCTGGATTGCTCCAGGTCCGCAGCCGTTTCGCCTATTTGGATCTGTGCGAAGCGGTTCTCTTGCTTAACGTCCCCAGCCCCAATCGTCGCGATCGTGTCCCCGATCGTCGTCCCGATCCTGCGGAGCGAAAGCGACGCCGCGAAGCACCTCGCCGAAGCCGGCTTGGCGAATCGTGGTCGCCGCGCCGAGTTCATCGTCGCGATCGTGATCGCCATCTCCCACCGGCAGCGTCGTCGCGCTCAACTTGTCGGACACCTTGACCAGTTTGTTCGGATCTGCGCCTTGATCTCCGCCCGTGCTGACGGTTGAGGTGACAGCGTAAATCGTGGCCACGCCGTCGTCGCTCACTTCGCCGGTCAGGTTGCGGCAACCATCGGTAGCTGGCATGGGATAGCCGCCGACTGCGGGATTATTCGGCGGGTTGTACGGAACGCCGATATTCAGCCCGTTGTTCAGAACGTATAGCATGCTCCACTTCGTTCCGTCGAAGTGCCACTTCTGTACGCCCGAGAATTTCTGCGAATAGGCGCTTGCCACGTTACCGTTCACCGCGGGCGTCACCAGCGTGCCGTCGCCCTCGTCGCACACATACAGCGTGTCCGAATTGGCAAACCAGATGCCAAAGGGAAATGCGATCGGCGTCGCGGCGCCAGTCGCCGGATCGGTGCCGCTGGCAAGGCCCGTCGGAAAGCCCGGCAGGACCGTGATCGGCAATGCCGCCAGCGTCGTCTCGTTCCCGGTCGGCAGAGTCCCAGCATTGCCTGCTTGATAGACCGTGTTGATCCCGTTTCCGCCGCTGCCCTTGGTCAGGTACAGCGTGTTGTTATGGATGGTCAAGCCGCGGTAGTTGGTGTCCTTGCCCGGCTTATCGGCCGCATAGTTCTTGCACGGGCCCGGAACGCAACTGCCCGGATCGATCACCTGCGAGATGCTGAACCTGCCGATCATGGCGATGTTCGGCGGCAATGGCGGCGTCTGCCCGGGAATGAGCAATTCCGCCCCGGTTGAAGTGATCAGGTTTACGCCCACCTGAGTGCCATCGAGTTGATCGATGGGGGGCACGCCCTTCTTGTTTGGCGTGGTCAAGCCGCCGTTGTTGTCGTTGCCGGTCAGGTAATAAATCCAGCCCGCCTTGATCGCGGCGCGGCCGTTATTTCCGCTATACGCATTCCCGTCGGTGATGCTGAGGTGTCCCCAGGCGTCGACTTCGGCGACCGAGCGGTAGTATTGCGACACTACCGGGTTCGTCGGATCGGTCACGCCGGGCGTGTTCGCATTGGAAACGTCAAGCTGGTTTGGACCCGTGACGAACCCCGGTCCGCCGACGTAACCCATAAACGTGATCGACCTTTTGTCTGTCGAGCGGTTCAGCGCCAGCTCTGATTTGGAACTGAAGCTGGTAACGATCCTTGAAGGATCGACGGGCAGCGTGTGCAGCAATTCGCCATCGGTGGTGATGTTGTCCAGAAAGATCGGCGAGGTCACGCCAAAACTGCCGTCCGGCGTGTCGTTTCCGAAGACTCCGGGGAATGTCCCGTTGGCGGTGGCCTTGGCGCAGGTCACGGCTACCGGTGTCGTGGCTGCTCCGCCATTCGCCGCAAGGAACGCCGGCAGCACGGGCACTTGCACAGTTTCGCCACACAACCGGGCGGCAACGTCTGGCCCACGGTAACCGTCGCCGCGGTACCTTCGTATACGCTCCTGCTAAGCAGCAGACTGCCCTGCTTGAATTCGCTGTGATCGGAATCGTGCTTGTCGTTATCGGAGTCGTGCCGGTCGTCAGCCTGCGCGGCATAGTTCCCCGCCAGGATCATTGCACTTGCAAACAACATCATTGCAGCAGCCAACATTTTCTTTTTCACTAGCCGACCCTCCTGGGTGGCCGAGAAAATCGCACATTCACGACGTCAATCTCTTTACGGTTATGTTAAAAGCAGATGAAAGCTTTGGTTGTCACGACCAGGCAGGACTAGGCCGCCTACTCCCTGTGCCAAAATGCCCCGGAATGAGAAAACAATTGATCCTCTTCGCCCCGGTGCCGGAATAATCAAATGTTTACAAGCTGTGACCGGCTGTTCACGCCAACCTAATCGCGCATTAACCTTGCTCCCT
>CAVPFR010000023.1:0-43635 GCA_963703785.1 uncultured Acidobacteriota bacterium
ATAACAACCGTGTTTCTAGGAAGAACTGCGCCGAAGAAGTCTAAGAAGAAGTCCCGGACGCCGGCGTCTTCGGCCGGCAACCGTCGCAGTAGCCGCCGATCTCCACACGCGCCACGGTGATGCCGATGCCGGTATCGCGCTCCACCTGCCGCTTGAGCTGCTCGAAAAGCTCGCTCTCCACTTCGCGCACTTTGCCGCAGCGCAGGCAAGCCACGTGAATATGATCGCGCGGCCCGTGGCTCTCGTAATAGTGACGGTGACCGTGAATGTGCAGCAGGTCGAGTTCATCCAGCAGGCCGTGGCTCTTGAGCATTTCGAGCGTGCGGTAGACGGTCACGCGATGCACCCGCGGATCCACTTTTTGCGCGCGCTCCAGCAGCGAATCGGCGGTGAGGTGCTGCTCGGCCTGGTCCATGATGTCCAGCAGAACGCACCGCTGCCGCGTGAGCCGCACGCCCCGGCGCGAAAGCGCGCTGCGCAATCTTCCCGGCTCGTGAGCGTTCAGCCGCTCTCCGGAAGAAACGCGACGATGATGATCCGTGGAAGCCATAAGAGCCCGTAAGAGACCCGTTAGAGAAATGTTCAGTGGCCGGGGAAAAGCCGCAGCACATCGTTATACATCACGATCAGGAAGATCAGCAGCAGGAAGACCATCCCCACCGTGACAAAGCGTTCCTTGATCTTCAGACTCAGGTCGTGACGCAGCAGCCCTTCGATCCCCAGCATTAAAATATGTCCGCCATCGAGGATGGGAATCGGGAGCAGATTCAAAATTCCCAGGTTCAGGCTCACCAGCGCCATCAGGCTGATCAAGTCGCCAAAGCCTCGCTTGGCCGCGCGGCTCGATTCCTGCACGATGCCCAGCGGCCCTTGCACCTGCTTCAGAGAAACCTTGCCGGTGAAGAGTTGCCCCACCAGGTAAATGAGCTTGTTGGCCAGCACGATGTGAAATTCCGTGGCCTTCACCAGCGCCGCAGGCGGCGAATAGCGCTTCGGAGACGTGACGAAGCGGAAGGTGATGCCGATCTCCCAACGCGGCATCCCGTCGCCGGGATCGCCCCACATCGGAGTCAATTGCAAAGTCAGCGGCTGCCCATTCCGCAATATATCCAGTGTCATGGGTTTGCCGCCGTTTTGCTGCACGAGTTCGGAGAATTGCGAAGGCGCGTCCAAGTGCTGGCCATTGGCGGCCACGATGGTGTCGCCTTCCTTCAAACCGGCGTGCAGCGCGGGCAGGTTCGGAGCCACGGCGCCAACCACCACGGGCTCGGCGGGATACCCCAGCGCGTTGAAGGGCTGCGGCTCGCTTTGCACGCTGGTGGTGATCAGCTGGCCGTTGCGATCGATCTTCACCGGCAAGGAGTGCCCGGGCGCGGAAAGCGCCAGTTCCAGCGCCACGCGGTCCCACGTCGGATTGTTCACTCCGTCGAACCCGACAATGCGATCGCCCGCCTGGATTCCGGCCTTCTCCGCCGGAGAGCCCTTCACCACGCCCGCGATCGCCACGGGCTTATCCGCATACGAAGGCTGTTCGCCGCCATGCACGAAGAGCGCCGCAGTGAGCACCACGGCCATCAGGAAATTCGTCGTCGGTCCGGCCAGCGCGATCAGCACCCGCTGCCAGCGCGGCTTGGAAAGAAACTCATCGGGATCGCCGCGCCGCTCTTCCGCCGGATTGTCGCCGGCCATACGCACGTATCCGCCCAGTGGCAGCGCGCTGATGCGATAGTCGGTTGGCCCCCGCCGAACGCCAAACAGACGCGGCCCGAAGCCAATCGAGAAGACCTCCACGCGCACCCCAAACAGCCGGGCCAGGACAAAGTGTCCCCACTCATGGACCAACACCATGACGCCCAAGCCAATCGCAACCGCTATGATTCCCGTCAACAAGGCAGAAATTTCCTCAATTCTGTTTATTGTACTCGATCAATCTCCGAAACGCGCACGCTGGTCTTCTCCCTGGATTCGGCTACCGATTCCACTTCTAGCCGCGCCAGCCGCCGCGCTTCGCCATCCGCCGCCAGCACGTCGTCAATCGACCCCAGCGCCACCTTGGGCATCGCGTCGAGAACGCCTTCGATCACGCGCGCGATCCCCGAAAACGGCAAGCGCCGCTCCAGAAACGCCTCCACCGCGATTTCGTCCGCGGCATTCAACGCGCACGTCTGCGCTCCGCCCTCCTCCAGCGCCCGGCGAGCCAGCCGCAGGCAGGGAAACTTCCGCGGCGGCACCTTCTCGAAATCCAGGCGGCGCAAAGCGTCCCAGTTCAGTTCCACTCCATTTGAGCCTTCGCGCTCGGGATAGGTTAGCGCATAACGGATGGGCATGCGCATGTCCGTTGGGCCGAGTTGCGCCAAAATGGAACCATCCACGTACTCCACCATGGAGTGAATCGTGGATTGCGGATGAATCACTACCTCGATCTGCTTCGGCTCGACTCCGAAGAGCCAGCGCGCCTCGATCACTTCGAACCCTTTGTTGACGAGAGTCGCCGAATCGATAGTGATGCGCTTCCCCATGCGCCAGTTGGGATGGGCCAGCGCCTGTTCCGGCGTCGCTTGCGCCATCTGCGCGAGCGGGGTGCGCCGGAACGGGCCGCCGGAGGCCGTCAGGATCAGCCGCCGCACTTCGCTTGCGCGGCCCGCGCGCAGGCATTGGTGGATGGCGTTGTGCTCGCTATCCACGGGCAGCAGTTCCACGCCTTTGGCCTTCGCGGCAGCCATCACCAGTTCGCCCGCCGCCACCAGGACTTCCTTGTTCGACAAAGCCACGCGCTTCCCTGCCTGAACCGCCGCATAGGTCGCTTCCAGGCCCACCACGCCGACCGCCGCGGACACAACCGTATCCGCTTCCGGATGCGTGGCCACGCTCAGCAGGCCTTCCCTGCCGTGCTCGATCTCAGGCAATCCGGCGCCGTTTGCCGCTTGCCTCAGCCGCTCCCGCAACTCCGTCGCTTTTGCCGCATCGGCCACGGAGACAAGCTGCGGCCGATGCCGCGCGATCTGCCCAGCAAGCTCCTCGAGATTCGCGCCCGCCGCCAGCGCCACCACGCGAAACTTTTCCGGCATCGACTCGACAACCTGTAGCGTCTGACGGCCGATCGAGCCGGTAGAACCGAGTATGGCCAGTGTTTTCATGAAAGAGATCTTCGCCGAGGCTCTCGCGCTTAGAACTGCGAGGCCAGCAGGAAATGAAAATAGTACCAGACCACCGGCGCGGCCAGAATTAAAGCGTCGATGCGATCGAGAACGCCGCCGTGTCCCGGCAGCAACGTCCCCGAATCCTTAACTCCCGCGCCCCGCTTGTAAGCGGACTCCAGCAGGTCACCGGCCTGCCCCGCAGCGTTCGCCAGGCAGGCCATCACGACGGCTGAAAACGCGTCAATGTGCAGCCAGTGGTAAAAGGCAACTCCTGCAAGCGCCGAGCCCAGAAGGTTTGCCGCGGCGCCCTCCCACGTTTTCTTGGGGCTCAACTGCGGAGCCATGGGTATGCGGCCAAACGAACGCCCCACAAAGTAGCCCAGCGTGTCTCCCGCCCAAACCAGCACCAGGGTGAACAGCAACAACTTCGGCCCGATCGCATCTGCCGCGTGAATACGCACCACCGAGCTCAGCGGCAAAGCGATTGCCAGAAGACCGGCGGCGCTGATTCCGATATCTCCAAGGGTTTCCGCCAGCGGCCGCCGCGACACGAAAATGATCGCCGCGCACCCCAGTACGAAAATAAAAAGCACCAGCTCGAGCGGCACTTCCGGAACTCCCGAAATTTGCGTGACCTGCACTCCCCGGCCCACTTCGTGCGTCTCCGCCGTGGTCGCGGCCCATTGTTGGTAGAAAATTCCCAGCGCACAGATGGCCGTCCAGGCCCGATACGCGTGCAGACTCAGGTGCTCTCCCAGGGAGAAGAATTCAACGAGCGCAAGAAGCGCGACGACCCCGCCTATCGCCGCGATCACCGACGGCGGACCCCACCATACCAAAGCCACCACGGCCGGGATCAGTATCGCCGCCGTCAAAACGCGCGCGAGCGTCCCCGACCCAGGCTTCGCCTCAGGGCTCGAGCTTGCCACCGCGATCTTTTTTTTGGGGAAGTTCATTCCGGCTGCAAGGCCGGAACTTCCGGACGCTCCGCGGCCAATCCGCCATAGCGCCGCTCGCGTTTCTGATAGTCCGCCAGCGCGGTGTAGAGTTCCTCGCGCCGAAAATCGGGCCAAAGCGTCTCAGTAACGTAGATTTCCGCGTAGGCGATCTGCCACAGCAGGAAGTTGCTGACGCGCATCTCCCCGCTGGTGCGGATGAGCAGATCGGGATCGGGCAGGCCGGCGGTGTAGAGGTTTTCGGCGATGGTCTCCTCGTCTACCCGAAAGTTCGCCAGCGCGCCGTTGCCGTTGGCGCTGATCTTGCGATAGCGGTCGAGGATGGCGTTAAAGGCGTCCACCAATTCCGCGCGTCCGCCATAATTCAGGGCCACCGTCAGCGCCATGCCGGAGTTCGCCGCCGTCAGCGCCACGCCTTTGGCCATATCTGCCTGCACCTCCTGCGGCAATTGATCGGTGCGGCCGATAATCTGCAAGCGGATGTTATTGCGATGTATGACGGGAAGTTCCTTGCGCAGGTATTGACGCAGCAGCCGCATCAGGAAATCGATTTCCGCTTTGGGCCGCCGCCAATTCTCCATGGAAAACGCGTAAAGCGTAAGCGCCGGAATATCCAGCCGCGCGCAAGTCTCGATGATGATCCTCGCCGATTCCACTCCGGCACGGTGACCGGCCACGCGCGGCAGATGCCGTCGTTGCGCCCAGCGGCCATTGCCGTCCATGATGACGGCGATGTGCCGCGGCAGCCTCTGCGCATCGAGGCATTCCAGCAGACGCGCTTCTTCGCGGCTGGCCAGTTCGAGTAACTTCGGTGGCTGCACTCGTTAGTTCCGATATGCCGAGCAGGCCCGGCGACATAACAGACTGCGGGGGACAGCACCGGGTTCTTTACACCGCAAAGTTAGCACAGCCCCCTGCGAGCGCGCAACCCGCCGCCGAGCCAAGTTTACAGTCCGCCGGTAGCCGCCGAGGGATGGAACAAGCCGAAATAGATCAGCACCAGCGTCAATGCGATCATGGCCACGCTGGTCACCCACGCGATCACGTTGAACGTGGGGCTATTGACCTGATCGCCCATCAAGTCGCGCCGGTTGATCAGCAGAATCATGAAAATCAGCACAATCGGCAGCCAGACGCCGTTGGCCACCTGCGAGAGCACCAGAATGCGCCAGAGCGGGGCTCGCGGAATCAGAATCAGTCCTCCGCCCACCACGATGAGGATCGTGTACAGCCAGTAGAAAATCGGAGCGTCCTTGAACTTGTGATCGATCCCCGCCTCGAACCCCAGTCCTTCGCAAATCACGTGCGCCGTCGAAAGCGGCAGGATGGACGCGGCGAAAAGCGACGCGTTCAGCAGCCCGAAAGCAAACAGCAGCGAGGCCCAGCGTCCCGCCAAAGGCACCAGGGCGCGCGCCGCTTCGGCGGCGTCGGCGATATTGCGATGGCCGGACGTATACAGCGTTGCCGCCGTGCACACGATGATGAAGAACACGATGACCATGCAGCTCACGCTGCCGGCAATCACGTCGGCGCGGGCCTGCGGATATTGCCGCGGACCCACGCGCTTCTCCACAAAGCTTGCCTGCATGTAAAAGAATTGCCACGGGGCAATCGTGGTACCCACCAGAGCGGTCACCATCAACAGATAGCCGCTATTGAACTGAATCGTCGGAATCACGGTGTGCCGCGCCGCATCCAGCCAATCCGGGTGCGCCAGAACGGCGGAAAACGCGTACGCCAGATAAAACGAGCACAGCGCCAGAAAAATCTTCTCCACCTGCCGGTATGTTCCCCGCAGGACCAGAATCCACACCACCAGCGCCGCCAGCGGCACCGCGATGTATCGGCTGATCCCGAATATCTCCACCGCCGATGCCACTCCGGCGAACTCCGCCACGACGTTTCCCAGGTCCACCAGAAAACCCGCCACCATCACAAAGAACGTCGGCCGGAAGCCAAACTCCTCCCGGATCAGGTCGGAAAGCCCCTTGCCGGTAACCACGGCCATGCGCGCGCACATCTCCTCGGTCACGTACAGCGCGATGGTCATGGGTATGAGCGACCACAAAAGAGCGTAGCCGAATTGCGCCCCAGCCAGCGAATACGTGGAGATGCCTCCCGCATCGTTGTCCACGTTTGAGGTGATCAACCCCGGGCCCAACACGGCGGCAAATAGCGCCAGGCGCCGCCATAAATTGCGGCTGCGGCGGCGCACTTGCGTGGCGTGCCGCTGTAGTTGCTCGGTCCGCGTGTTGATGGTCCCGTTCATTGGCCTTCAAGAATCCTTAGACTCGCTCCGCCTATCTCACCGGCCGATTTACAGCTTGTCGCGCAGCCGTGTGATCACATCATCCACGGCAATGGCCCCGATCGGCCGCCCATATCCATCGACGACGGCCAGGCTCCGCAGGTTGTACTTATCGAACAGCGCGAAAACTTCCTTCTCCGTCGCATCCGGAGTTACCGAAAGCAGCGGCTCCGACTTCAGTTGCGCCAGCGGCACGTCGTCCCCGGCCAGTAGCAGCCGACCCACGGCAACATCACCGGAGAACTTGGCATCGCCGTCGATCACAAAGATCGTGTCCAGGTTCTCGGGGTTGATGTCCTCGCGCTGGCGCACCCACTCCAGAGCTTCCCCCCGCGTTGCCGTTTCGCCCACATAGACGAACTCCGTATTCATCATTCCGCCCGCCGAGTATTCTGAGTAACTCAGCAGGGCCTGCACTTCGCGCGCCTCTTCCCCCTGCAACTCGCCGATCACGTCCTCCGAGACTTCCGGCGACAGGTCAGCCAGAACGTCGGCCGCTTTGTCCGGTGCCATCTCCTCGATAATGTCCGCGGCTTTGTCCGGCGACATCTTCTCCACAATCTGCGAAGTCAGCCGCGAATCGAGCTCCGCCAGGGCCTCGGCCGCGGACTGTTCGTCCAGCGAAGCGATAATGGCCTGCCGCTCCGCCGGGGAAAGTTGTTCCATGATGTCCGCCAGGTCCGCGGGGTGCATCTTTTCCAGCTTGTCGTGGGTGATGCGCAGCTTCACGCGCCGCAAAGGGTCCGGCTCGATCAGGTTCACGAACTCCCAGCGGATCGTCCGCGCCGGCAGGCTCTGCTGGATGCGGCGGATCACGCTCGGCGAAGCCAGCCCTTGCAGCAATCGCCGCGCCGCTCCCGTCAGCCCCACGTCCACGTCGGTCACGCGTAGTTCCACCGTGCCGTTCATGCGCTGCTCCGCGAGGTCCACGTCGTTCACCCGCACCACCTTGCGCCCCCGCGTATCGATGATCTGCTGGTCCAGCAAATCCTTGCGCACCGCCAGCCAGGCCTCGTTGCTATGGAAATGCTCCAGCGCGCTCTCTTCCACGTTGAGCTTGATCATTCCCGGCGCCACCGAGGAGATCTGATCGTGCCGCGCCAAAAGCGGCAGATATTTGCCCCGTCCAAGCAGGTAACGGGCCACCCGGTTGGGCTGATCGGCCGGCTCGATAAAGAGCTCCGAGATTCGCCCGACAAAGTGACCATGCGCGTCGTAAGCCTCTCCGCCCAGCACTTCCGTCGCATGCAGCATTGGTTTTAACCTCCCTACAAGAAGGACTCGCAGCTAACCGGTTGTCGGGCGCGAAAAGGCCGTTTCTTCGCGCGAAAGTCATGAGCATCAGGAGCTTTCGCGCGTTGATAAAGGCATCAGGGCGCTTTTCGCACTTAACTTTTCACCTTCAACAGGTCCCCTAAAAACAAAAAGCCCGTGGCCGGGTTGATCGCCCGACCACGGGTCAGCCCAAAAATCGGCTTTCCCTAGTCGGTTTTCGCGCTCCTACCCCCAGCGTGACTGCTTGCCATGCGAGAGGCCCCCATCGTGTTACCGCTCACCCGTAACTGCTCCGCCGCAGGACCGGCGTGACAATTCGGCAAAGGCTCCTGGTCCAACGAATGGCTCATTGCAAACAGTTTGTCCTCAATTGATCTAGTAAATGCTGTCGCAAACTTTGTCAAGGAAAGAGTGCGGAATTAGCCAAATTTTCATGCGAACGGTTCCAGAAATCCGAAGTCGCCGCGGAAAATCATCTCGCCGAGCTGAAAAGCATATCCGGCAGGCCCGAAAATCGCGTTGGTTCATCATGGGACGCCTTCCCTTCCTCCGCGCCCGCGCGTTTCCTGGACTTGA
Source organism: uncultured Acidobacteriota bacterium (assembly GCA_963703785.1). GTDB lineage: Bacteria > Acidobacteriota > Terriglobia > Acidiferrales > UBA7541 > Palsa-189. The sequence continues at coordinate 8,256 of CAVPFR010000023.1, forward strand.
AACGGTTCCCCAGGCCGCGCTCTTCCATAAAAAGCGCGCCATAGCTCTTATCGATGTACTCGGCGCGCCCGAAGCCCAGTCGCGCGGCCGCGCGATCGATCTCCCTTCCGGGTCCCTCCAATTCCAAGAACAGGCCGATAGGCGTCTCGTCGACCTCAAGCTTGAGATTTCTTATTCCGGGCAGCCGGTAGGTGGTGCGGAACTTCTCGTAACGGAAACAGGGCCGAAAACCAAGACCTTCTATAATTCGGCTTAGCTCCTCCTGGTCTGAGACGCGTATTTCGTGCTCTTCGCGAATTTTGTAAGCGGGCGCCCTCTCCTTTTCCCGATCTTCTCCGCGGCGCGTTTTGCTCCACGCCGCGGAGGTCCAACCGGGCCCTTAAACGTAAGCAGCGGCGGAAAGACCGGAAGCTTCTCCGGCCTGCCCCTGCCGTATCTTCCCTGAAGGTTTTGAGCGACTCGCCGGCCGCTCCACGCGAACGCGCAGCATCCGGCCGTGCCGCGCCAGATCACCCTCGGCCGTATCGTAAAGCGTGTTCATTTCATGCACCCGCGCGCCAATCAATTCAGCTCGTAGCCGCGCAAGTTGGCGCAAAAGCCGTCGCCGGTCCGGGGCGCGCAGCTTGACTTCAATCTCCATCTTCGGTTCCAACTTCGCTTTTCCGCGATCGCCGCCCAGCGATTTCCTCAGCCCCGTTTTGCTCGCCGCACGCATCGTCGGCTAGTATAGTCCCCCCGTGAGTCCCGCATGATCGAAGCCACGACTCCACTGATGCGGCAGTATCAGTCGATCAAGAAGCGCTATCCCCATGCGCTGCTCCTGTTTCGCCTGGGCGATTTCTATGAGCTCTTCTACGAGGACGCCATCGTCGCCTCCAAGGAACTGCAAATCACGCTCACCTCCCGCAATCGTGAGCGCGGCGAACCCATCCCCATGTGCGGCGTTCCCTATCACGCCGCGGAAACCTAATCGCCCGGCTCCTGCGTGCCGGCTTCAAAATCGCCATCTGCGATCAGATGGAGCCGCCCGGCCCCGGCAAACAACTCGTTCGCCGCGAGGTCGTCCGCGTCATCACGCCCGGCACGGCTACCGATCTCAACGTCCTCGAACCCAAGGAGAACAATTTCCTGGCCGCCGTCGCGCGCGCGCCGGCGCGGGCGCCGCATCGGCTTGGCCTATCGTCGATGCTCTCCACCGGCGAGTTTCGCGCCACCGAATTTGCCGGCCCGCGGCCGAGGAAAAGCTGCGCGACGAATTGGAACTGCTGCTGCCCCGCGAAATCCTCTTGCCGCGCCAGGCTGGACTTATTCGCGCCGCTTGACGCCCGGCCAGACCGACGGCAGCGCGAGAACGCCGCGCAGCAGGCCGTCGAAACGCGTCTCGAAGAATGGATCTTTCGTTGCGACTATGGCGAGCGCCTGCTCTCGCCGAACAATTCGGCGTCGCAGGGGCTCGAGGGTTTCGGCCTCGCCGGACACCACGCAAGCCATCTGCGCCGCCGGGGCGCTCTTGCATTACCTGCGCGAAACGTCGGCCAAGATCGGAAGAGCCGCGCACCGGCCGACAGGCGCTCGCCCTCGTCATCTCGACACCATCCGCTACTACGAGCAGCAGGATTCGCTCGTGCTCGATCCGGTCACCGTACGCAATCTCGAACTGATCTCGCCGCTCTATGCCGAAGAATCCCGCGCGCCCCAGCCGCGACGCCTCGCTTGATCGGCGCCATCGACCAGACCGTCACCGTCATGGGCGCGCGCCTGCTCCGCGCCTGGATTCTTCGCCCCGAGCTTTCGCGGCCGGAGATCGAAGCGCGGCTCGACGCCGTGACCGAATTCAAGTCCCAGACCATGCTGCGCGAGGAGCTTCGCCAGAATCTCCGCGGCGTGCAGGACCTCGAACGGCTGGCGAGCCGCGCCACGCTGGGGGTGGCCACTCCCCGCGACCTGGTCGCGCTGCGCCAATCCGTCGCCCGCATTCCCTTGCTGCGCCGCTATCTCGACCAACTGCGCGGCCGCCCGCCTCGGCAGCGCCCTGCACGCCGAGATGGACGAACTCGCCGACGTGCAGCAGCGCCTCGAGCAAGCCATCGCCGAAGATCCGCCCGCGCTGGCCTCCGATCCCGGCGTCATCCGCCGGGGATTCGACGCCGAACTGGACGGGCTGCGCGACCTGAGCCAGCACCAGCCGCCAAACGATCGCCGCCATGGAAGAGCGCGAACGCAAGCGCACCGGCATCGGCTCGCTGAAGATTCGCTATAACCAGGTCTTCGGCTTCTACATCGAAATTTCCAAGCCCAATCTGCATCTCGCGCCGCCGGATTTCGAGCGCAAGCAGACTCTGGCCAACGCCGAGCGCTTCACCACGCCCGAGCTCAAGGAGTACGAAGAGCAAGGTCCTCGCCGCCGACGAACGCATCGCCGAAATCGAGCGCCGCCTCTTTGCCGAAGTGCGCTCCTGGATCGCGCAGCAAGTCGCCGCGCTTGCGCCGCACCGCCGCCGCCATCGCGCAACTCGACGTCCTCGCCAATTTCGCCGTCGTCGCCGCCACGCGCCGCTACATTCGCCCCGAGTTCACCGACAACGGCGAACTCGTCATCCTCGGCGGGCGCCACCCCGTCATCGAACATCTGCTCGAGGATCAAGGCGAGCGCTTCGTGCCCAACGGGCTCTACCTCAACTCCAGCACGCACCAAATCCTGCTCATCACCGGCCCCAACATGGGCGGCAAGTCCACCTACCTGCGGCAATCCGCGCTGGTCGTGCTGCTCGCGCAGATGGGCTCGTTCGTTCCCGCCGAGCAGGCCCGCCTGCCCATCACCGATCGCATCTTCACGCGCATCGGCGCTTCCGACAATCTGGCCCGCGGCCGATCCACATTTCTGGTGGAGATGAGCGAAGTCGCCGCCATCCTGAATCTGGCCACGCCGCATACGCTCGTTCTGCTCGACGAAGTGGGCCGCGGCACGGCCACCTTCGACGGCCTCTCCATCGCCTGGGCCGTGGTCGAATACCTGCAAGCGCACACGCGCGCCCGCACGCTCTTCGCCACCCACTATCACGAATTGACCGAACTGGCCGACCTGCTTTCCGGCGTGAAAAACATTCACGTCTCGGTCGAGGAGACTCCCAACGAAATCGTGTTCCTGAAGCCGCGTCGAGGAAGGCAGCGCCGACAAGAGTTACGGCATCGAGGTCGCGCGCCTCGCCGGACTTCCGCCCGCCGTCATCGCCCGCGCCCGCGAAGTCCTGCTGCCGCCACGAGCAGAGCGAGCACCAGCTGAGCGAAAAGCTCACTCCCGCGCTGCCGCCCGCCAATGGCGCCGGCGCGCAGCAGGCGCTCTTCACGACTCTATTCGGCCAACGACCGTGAAGTGCTCGACGCCCTCGCGCCGCCGATCTCGACCACTCCGCCCCATCGACGCCCTCAATCTCCTCGCGCGGCTGAAAAAGCAAATCTCATGACGGCACGGTCCGCCGCCCCCGCCTCGTCCTCGGCCTGATGTCCGGCACTTCCGTCGACGGCATCGACGTCGCGCTGGTCCGCATCGCGCCGTCCATCACCGAAAATGCCGCGCATGCACGCCTCGAAAATTTCGCCACCGTTCCCTTTCCCCGCCGCCGTGCGCGCCGAGGTCCTCCGCGTGGCCGAGGGCACGCGCGTCACCACCGGCGACATCAGCCAGTTGAACTTCCGTCTGGGTCAACTCTTCGCCGAAGCCACCTTGCGCGCCTGCCGAAAATTCCGCGTACCCGCCGCGCCGCATCAGCCTGATCGGATCGCACGGCCAGACGGTTTTTCATCAGGGACGCCCGAGCCGCTTCCTCGGCGCAAATGTTGCCTCCACGCTGCAAATCGGCGAGCCCGCAGTAATCGCCGCGCTCACCGGCATACCCACCGTGGGCGATTTTCGCCCCGCCGACATGGCCGTGGGCGGACAGGGCGCGCCGCTCGTCCCCTTTGGCGATTACCTTCTCTATCGCGACGCACGCCGCGGCCGCGCCGTCTTGAACATCGGCGGCATCGCCAATGTCACCATCATCCCCAAAGCCGCCCCGCCCAGCGCGGTCCTGGCCTTCGACACCGGTCCCGGCAATATGGTCATTGACGCGCTCGTGCACCACTTCACGCGCGGCCGGCGCGGCTATGATGCGGAGGCGCAAATGGCTTCGCGAGGCCGTCTTCTGCCCGCTTTGCTGGACAAGCTGTTCGGCGAAAAATATCTACGCCAGCCTCCGCCCAAGTCGGCCGGCCGCGAGCAATACGGCAAAGCTTATGTCGAGCAAATTCTCGCCTGGGGACGCCGCCACCGCGCGCGTCCCGAGGATCTGGTTCGCACCGCAACCGTGTTCACCGCGCTCTCCATCTCTGCCGCGCTGCATCGCTGGGTCCTGCCGCGAACTTCGCTCGCGCAGCTCGTCGTTTCCGGCGGCGGCGCGCGCAATCCGCTGCTCCTGGCGCAGCTTTCCGCCGCTCTCAGCGGGATCGAAGTCATCACCAGCGAAGCGCTCGGCCTCCCCGGCGACGCCAAGGAAGCGTTCATCTTCGCGGTACTGGCCGACGAAACCGTGCACGGCCGCCCTGCCAATCTCCCCAGCGCCACGGGCGCCTCGCATCCGGCCATTCTCGGCAAGATCTGCTATCCCCCGCCCCGCTAGGTTCGTGTTGTAGCCCAGGGCGCGCTCACTTTGGTGAGCGGCCCGAAGCGCGTCGTCTGCGCCCCGAAGCCTTTGCGGGGAATCTCTCTTCGTTTTTTCCGATTGAATCTTCGGCTACACGCCGGCCACAACCCAAAGCGGGCCGCCAAAATCCGTGCTAACCTGAAAAAAGAAGGAGAAGGAAACACAAAGTAAAAATGGGCCCGTTTCCCGGCGACACTTTAACTTACGCGCAGATTCTTCCCCGCCTCTTTGTCGGCTCGCATCCGCGCACCATCGCCGATATCGAACTCCTCCGCCAGAAACTAGGCGTCACCGCCGTGCTCAATATCCACACGGATACAGACATGAGCGCCGTCCTGTTGGATTTCCAGCCGCTCGAGGCACACTACCGTACCAGCCGCGTCGAACTTCGCCGCGTCCCCATGCTCGAGCAGCAGCCGGAACTTCGCGCCAAACTCTACGCTTGCATCGACGCTCTGAACGACCTGCTCGCCGCCGGCCACACCGTCTATCTCCACTGCACCGCAGGGATCGGCCGCGCGCCCACGGTCGCCATCGGCTACCTGCACTTCCATCTTGGCTGGGACTGGGATGTCGCGGTCGCGCACGTGAAGCGGCTCCGGGAGTGCAATCCTCATCTCGAAGCGCTTCGCCTTGCTTTGGAAGATCAAGCCCTCGCCGGCGAGGCCGCCGACGAAACCTCCGTGAAATCCTCACCCCGCCGCAAATCCTGACGAGGCCTAACGAAAAAAGTAGGTCGCGGGGTTTTGGCTGCCCCCACCGTTCGCTTTTTAAGGGTGAGATGCTTTTGTGGGATGCTTTCCTTGTTCCTTAGTTCGCCCGCGCTCCGCCGCTCTCCGAACTCTGATAACGCCGCACCGTGAGCCCCAGCGCTTTCACCGTCGCTTCATCCGGCGTTGCCTGCCCATTCTCGGAAGTCACCACGCCAAATCCGCCGTGGTACTCCCACATGGCCCAGCCGATGCCGCGCCTCTCCAGCGCCGTGCGCACATCCCTCAGCCACGCCGCGCGATCCTTGGGATCGGCATTCTGGCGGTAAACGCCAAACTCGTCGCACTCGACCGGCACGCCCCAGCGCTCCGCCCATGCCGCCACCTGCGCGATCTCCCCATCGATGCGCTCCGCGTTCCAACGGTCCAGCCCATAACGCACCACTGCCAGCCGGTGCACCGCATCCGGCAGTTCCGCCGCGGCCGCCTGCACGTTTTCGGGCGTCGAAGGATACGGCACGCCCTTCAGCTCATGCCAGAAGTTCGACGACCACGTCGCGCCCTGATGCGTGAAGATATGCGACTCGTAAAAATGGAACGCATAGATCACGTTCGCGTCGCGCAACGGCTCGAGAAAAACCAGATCGTCGTCGTCCGACCAATGCGCGCCCGTGGCGATAATCGTGCTTCCTGGAGAACCTTCGCGGATTGCCGTGGCCAGCTTGGCCTCCACACCATACCAGCGATAGCGGTCCCTGCCTTCCGGCTCGTTCAAGATCTCGAAGAACACACGGTCCGCGTCGAGGTTCGCGTAATGCGCCGCCAACGCCCGCCAGAAATCCGCGAACTGCTCCACGAACTCGTCATCCGTCGCCAGCTTCGCCTTGAACTCCTCGTCCGCGAAAATATTGATCTCCACCGCCAGCCCGCGGTCGAGAATCATCTTCACCGCCGCGTCCAGATAGTTCAGCTCGTCCGAAGCAATCTGATCCGCCTGCCGCCCGTGGAACATCGGCTTGGGGTCCACGCTCAGCCGCACATGATCGAAGCCCATGGCGCGAATCAGGTCGAGATCGCGCGCCGTGATCGCCGTGTCGAAATGTTGTTTGGTGAATCCGTTGGGATCGTAGACCTGCGCGAACCAATCGCTGATGTTGATCCCCTTCCGCAGATGCCCGAGCCGCCGCTCCGGCACCGCCGCGCTCGCCGCATTGGTCTGCGCCGCCGCCCTCTGCTGCGCACCTGCGCCGCTTTCCGCCACGCAAAAAAACAGGACGCAAAAAAGAAAAACGATGGCTCGCATATTTTTGGACGTCATTGCTTCAACCCTGCCTTGTGAGGTACCTAGCCAGCTACTGCACAGCGGCTCTTTGCTCAGAACCCGGCCTTACCCCTGCTTGCTCGGTTGGCAGCTTATGAATGCTTTGCACGATGCGGTTTATATCGGGCTGGGAAATCATCACCGACCCATTTGATTTCTGCCCAAAAAGTATTTTCAACGATCGGTCGTTTCCGAATAATTCAGTTCTGAGGCGCTTTGGTGGATTTTGCGGTCGGCCGTATTGAAATCCTTGGAACTCTCTCGTTCTTACCGAGTAGATGCCGGACTCTGCGTCGGGGCCAACGATGGCCGCCTTCATCGTTAACAAAAGCCGTTCATCAATCGCTTGCTTCTTCGGGATGAGCAGCGAAAAATGATCCGGCGTAGCTTCCAAGATCGCCCGCTGCAGGCGGTAACTTATCACTCTATTCGGTGGGGAACTCCAAAACGCGATCACATTCCCAGAACGAAACACCATCAGGGCAGCTGCGAAAGGCTCGTTATCTTCAATAACCCTCGTCTTCTCCTCGTCAAGATCGCTCCAGGGGATCTCGAATTCGTACCCGAAGTAGGAGAGTTTTCTGCCGGGTGCCTGGGACATCGATAGGTCCGAAAGCTCAGTCGGGATGACCATGACCAGGGGCTGCTTGCGAGCCAGGCCGCGGGCCTCAACCATAGAGAACGTCTGGACGCCGAAGAACCAGAGATACACAGCGCACGCGGCAACTAGACTTCCCACACCCAGGGCGATGCGGCTTCTTCTGGACATTCAGCCCCCATCCGCACAGCTTTACATCAAGAAATGTTACGCCGGTTGGACGTGTTCAACTGAAGATCAAATAGCGCTTGTAACCAACCTAGGAACCCCGGTGGCTGACGCAAGCTTTGGCACGTTACACGCTCTCCTTTCGTCTCACGCCGTTCTGGCCTTCTCCCGTGGCCGATCCAACCCCGCATTCACCCGGGAAATCTCCGTCAGCACGGACCAATCGTAATTCCCCCAGCCGCGTGCTTGCGCCGCGATAATCTTGTCGCGCACCACGCTGCCAAGCGGCAGCGGCACGCCTGCTTCCGCTGCTGCCTGCAAAATCAACCGAATGTCCTTCGCCCCCACGCCGTCCAGCCTCGAGCCCCCCTGGGGACTTTGCTTCGGCGCTTTTACCCTTCCACCAGCTTGAGCGACGAGCTCAGCTGTATCGCCTGGTGCAATGTCCGGTACAACGGACACCGCATGGCGTAAAACCCATGCACCCGCTCGATCATCGAGCGCGCGCTTTCCGGCGCCGCCAGCTTCATCACCACGTGGATCCGCCGGATAACCAGCACGCCCTCCTCGGTTTCGACTTCGCCGGTCACCTCGCCCACGAGTTTCCCGTTGCTGGCGTCGATTTGACGCGCCTCCAGCGCGCCCCCGAAGGTCCCCACCATTCAACCCGCCGTCGCCGCGATCACGTAATCGATCGTGGACGCATGCGAGCCCTGCAGTTTCGCCGGATCCACCTTGTAGTGCTCGGCGATCGCCCCGTGTACGCTGAACACCACCGGCTTCTCCTCGCCGGGAATCTGCGCCAAGCGCAGCGGCCCCACTTTGCGCTCGATCCGGCTCCGCGAAACGTAAACCACTTCTCCCATTTGGCCTCCTTGCCCGCTCTCGTCCAAATCGCGCCGATAGTCCGCGCAGCAACACGCAAGCCCCGCCGGCCTCGCCTATACCCACCTCAAGGCGCCCACCAACTTTAACACCAACACAGCGCCTCGCTCTCAATCGATCTCAATCGATAGCCCTACTGCGTGAGCACAAATGTAACCGTGATCGTGGTTTCCACTTCCAAGGCCTCGCCGCTCAAGAGCGTTGGGCTGTAGCGCCACTGCCGAACAGCATCGAGCGCCGCGTTCACCAGCAGCGGATGACCGGATAGCACCTGGAGTTCGCTCACTTCGCCGTCTTTGTTGATGACGGCGTGCAGCACCACACTGCCTTCTATGCGCGACTGCCTTGCCAGGGGCGGGTAGATCGGCTGCACACGCGAGACCAGCCTCGCCGCCTGTATCGTGCTCGTCACCGGCACTCGTTGCGGCACGGTGGGCGGCGGGCTTACCGGTTTGGGCGAATCGGACGCCACATTGAATAGGTCCAAAGCGGAACCAATGCCCGCCGTTCCAGTCTCGGCGGTTGCCTCCGGGGGCAGTTCGGGCTCGTCGATGAGGCCTACAGTCGGCGGAATCCGCGTTGGTTCGATGAGAACTCCGCCTTTCAACAGTCGGACCCCCGCAGGCCTAGCTCTCGGACTTCCGGCTTGCACGGGAGGCCGCGGGGCGGGAGCCGCCGGAGCCACCAGCACACTGTTGTAAATGATCTTGGGCAATGCTTCTGTATAAAGGAGCGGGATTATGATGAGGATCAGCAGGCAAGCTGCCTGCAAGGCGGCAGAGGTGGCGACCGCCCATCCTTTCCTCTTGCTGCGGGGGCGTGCAACGGATTCGCCGAGTTCGCTAAACATAGTCGTGCCTCCACCCGGCTGGAGCCGGTGTCGCATTTATGCGTGTGTTGTGCCCAGAGTTGTCGAACCGCGAAAAGTCACCGATGAGGTGACCTCTTCGTGGCTAACAGAACCAGAACCGCCGCGGCCTGCTCTGGCAAGTTAGACACCGGCGCGAAAGTTTGGTGCCCCGTGGAGCAACTTGGCTCGATTCTGGGAAGGAGCGATGTGAGCGGGAGCTCTGCGGCGATGTCGCAGCGCCCCTGCGAAACATAGCGTCCGGCATCAGAAATATTTGCCCGCGCCGTTCGTCTACATCTTCGGGAGGCCAACCTGAGAGCTGGCTACATGGCGTTCGCTAACCGCGGTGGCTTCGCCGCAGCAGCCGAGCCGAAGAGCGCGCCCAAGACTGCGCCCAAGAGTGTGGAAGTCGCGCACGCTCGCTCCGCCGCGAACGCGGCTCAGCCAATCGACGACCGCCGCATCCTCGATGCTTTCGCGCGCTATCGCGCGCGCCTCGCCAATTTCATTCGCCGCCGGGTCCCGGACCAGGGCGAGGCGGAAGACATTTTGCAGGAAGTCTTCTATGAACTCGTCGCCGCCTATCGCCTCTTCGAGCCGGTGGAAGAGGCCAGCGCCTGGCTATTTCGAGTAGCCCGCAATCGCATCACGGACTTCTTCCGCAGGAAGAAGCCCCAGCCCTTCGCCGACCGTGCCGTGCGCATCGAGGACGGCGAATCGCTGCTCTTCGAGGATTTGCTGCCTTCTCCCGACGCGGGCCCCGAAGCCGCCTATGCCCGCTCCGTGCTCCTCGAGGAGATAGAGGCTGCGCTCGACGAACTGCCTCCCGAGCAGCGCGCCGCCTTCGTGGCCCACGAACTGGAAGGCCGCAGCTTCAAGGAATTGGCCGCCCAAGCTGGCGTCAGCGTGAACGCCATGGTGCTGCGCAAGCACCATGCCGTGCTTCAGTTGCGCCAACGATTGCAAGCCATTCGCGACGAATTTATCGGCCGGTGCTAACTTTCCCCGCCGGGTTTGCCAGGTTTATCGAGGGCCAATGGATCGGCAGCCAATAGATCGGCCGCCAATCGGCCGGAAGATGGGAAAGAAGATGGGAAAGGGATTGGAAAGAAGATTGGAAAGTTGAGGTGAAAAAAAAATCATGAGAGGACATCGTTTGGCGCGCGCCGCGAGATTCATCCTGTTCGCCATTGTCGCCGCGCTGCTGCTCGGCTTCATCATCATGCACCTTTGGAATTGGCTCATGCCGCCCGTCTTCGGGCTGCGCGTCATCGGCTACTGGCAAGCCCTGGGCCTGCTGGTGCTCAGCAAAATTCTCTTCGGCGGGTTCCGTGGCGGACATTGGGCCGGCATGCGTTGGCGCCGCCGCATGATGGAACGCTGGGCGCAAATGACGCCTGAGGAACGCGAGAAGTTCCGCGCCGCCATGCAAAGCCGCTGCAGCTCCTTCGCGCGGCCCTCGCCTGAAGCCAAGGCGTAATCGTCGCGCTTGATTGTGTTTTCGCTCGCATTTAGGCTGTGAGCGGCATTCGACTACGGTATACCACTGATTGCACCCTAAACTAGCTCTTGTAAACTCGGAAAAGTCGGAGTTCCCGGCCTTCCTCGACTTCGTCTGCTAGCCGCTACGCGGATCGAGCGGAGGCCAATGTAAATCTCATTGCGCGTCCTTCACATCTTGCCGAGTCTTAGGCCCGACGGTGGTGAACGTATCGCCGTCTACGTCGCTTCCCGCATCGACAGGCGGCGATTCGAACCCGCAGTGGTGTCCGTAAACGCGCCGGTAGGGTCGGATCTGGAGAGCGCCCTGGCCGATGCCGGAGTAAAAGTCTGGTATCTCGGAAAAGGCCCAGGATTCGATTGGCGGATCTACGCCAAGATGCAACAGGTCTTTCGCGAGTTTCAGCCAGACATCGTGCACACCCACATGCAGGTGTTCCGTTATGTGTTCCCCTCCTTGCTGCTTCATAAGCCCCGGCTCATGCTGCACACCGTCCAGAATGTCGCCGATCACGAACTCGAATGGCGCGGGCGCGTGCTGCAGCGCGTGGGATACCGTTTTGGCGTCAAGCCCATCGCCGTTGCCCAGGAAGTAGCCAGAAGCGTCGAGCGCGTCTACCACATCCGCAATTGCGAAGTGATTTGGAACGCCGTGCCCACCGATCATTACGGGAGCCCCCAAATCAGCCGCGAGGACTGGCGTGCGCGGCACGGCTTCGCGCAGGACGACGTGTTGTTTGTGTGCGTGGCGCGCTTCTTTCCGCAGAAGAATCACGCGCTGCTGCTCCAGGCTTTCGCTCGCGGACCTGCAGGCGATCCACGCGCGCGCCTGCTGCTGGTAGGCACCGGTCCGCTGGTCCCGAACGTGCAAGCGGAGGCCAAGCGATTAGGGCTAACGGATAAGGTCCACTTCCTCGGCTTGCGCTCGGATATTCCGGACCTGTTGGCCGCCATGGACGCGTTTGTGCTCAGCTCGGATTGGGAGGGCGCTCCGGTAGCATTGGCCGAAGCCATGGCTGCCGGGCTGCCGGTCATCGCTACAGCCGTGGGCGGAGTGGCGGAGTCATTTCAAAACCAGAAGGAAGGCTTCCTCGTGCAGCCGGGCGACGCCGCGGGGATTGCCAACGCCATGATGACTCTCTTGCACAGCGGTGAACTGCGCCGCTCCATGGGCGCGGCCGCTGCGGTGCGCGCGCGAGAACAATCCGACGTCGGCAAAATGGTCCGCGCATATGAAGACCTCTATGAGCGTGCCCTCGCTCCCGCTTACGCCCCCGCCGCCGCTTCCGCCAATCCCCAATAATGTCCCGGTAGAGCAACGGTTTCAGGCTTCCCTGTCAATGCTATACTCGGCCCAATGAAGTTCCCTTCGAGAATCGCGGCGGCCTTGGTACCGCTCGCTTGTCTGGTGTGTCCCCTCGTCGAGCTGTTCGACCGCTGGGATAAGACGCCGCAAACTGGCAACGATACCGAATTCGTCTTTATGATTTTGGCCCTCTGCCTTGGCGCGGCCTATCTGTTGATTCATCTCATGGCCGCAGCCTGGTTCGCTTGCCAGACGGATGACATGCCTGGCCGGCGCATGCCCTCAGCCTCCGCTCGGCCATTTCCGAACCTTTTCACCCGCTGCCCTGTCATTCCCATCAGCCCTCCTCCGGCCGCTTTGCGCATCTAGAAAACTTCATCGCCAGCAGCGCCCCTCGCACGAATTTGCTAAGCGCTAGCGTGCTGCTCAAGATCTGCGTCGATGCATTCTTTCGCTTTCGCAATTTCTTTTCGTATTTACGCGCTCTTTTGGGGCGCGGTCTCTTGGGAACTGATCGGGATTTATTCCATGATCTCACGCACTCTCTTCGCGGCTCTGAAGCGGCTCCTAACGCCGACGCTCGTCCTGTGGGCTCTCCTCGCTCCGCAAATCGCCACGCCGGCCGCGGCCCAAGCATCCAAAGTTGCAGGAAGCCTCGAAGGAACCGTAGCCGACGCGAGCGGCGCGCTCATTCCCGGCGTCACGGCTGTTGTTAAGAATAATTCCACAAACCAGACGCGAACCTTGACCGCCGACGATCGGGGACTTTTCCGCTCCGGTGAACTTCCCGCCGCAACCTATGAGATCGACGTCTCGCAGCCCGGTTTTGCGCCCTACCATCGCACTGGCGTACAGGTAGGACTGGGACAAACGTTGCGCCTCGCTATCGTGCTCAGCCCCGCGTCGTCATCAACCCAACTCACCGTCACCTCGCAACCCTCCGCTCTCGACACCGCCCAGACCTCCATGGTCTCCTCGGTGGACCAGGAACGCATCGAAGAGCTCCCGGTGCGCAGCCGTAACTATCTCGATTTCGTTCTTCTCGCTCCGGGTGTCTCCAGTTCGCCCGCGAACTCCTCCGCCCCGGGCGCAACGCCCTTCGCCGGCAGCGGCTTCACGTTCGGAGGTCTGCGCCCGCGCAGCAACAATCTCTCCATCGACGGCCTCGACAACAATGACGAGTTCAGCGGCTCCAGCCGAATTCAACTTTCGCCCGAGATCGTCCAGGAGTTTCAGGTGGTCAATAACGGGCTCTCCGCGGAATCGGGCGGCGCCTCGGGCGGCTCCATCAACGTCATCACCCGATCCGGCGGCAACTCCGTCCATGGCGACGCCTTCATTTTTGCGCAGGATAGCTCACTCGACGGCCGCGATCCTTTTGAGACCGATCCCGCGAAACCCTACTATCGGCGTTTCCGTGCCGGTTTCGCGCTTGGCGGCCCCATCGTCAAGGACAAAACGTTTTACTACGTCGCCGCCGAACAGGAGCATAGCCGCGGCCAGGTCGGCTCCGACATCGATCCCTCGGTCGCCGCGGCGTTGAACTTTTTCCTCGCCACCGGCGCGTTCCCCGCGCTCCCCGTGCGCGGCATCCTCACCGGCTTTTGGCCCACCTCACGCGCCGAAACGGAAGCCGCTGGAAAACTCGACCATCAGCTCACGAAAAATACCGCCCTCATGCTTCGCTATGCCTTCACCAACGCCAAAGAGGCCGGCGACGCCTTCAACGCCGGCGCCCTGATGGACGCCAGCATGGCCGGAAGCAGCGTTACCGGCGATAGCGCGCTTTCCGGCGCCCTAACCACCGCCGATTCGGCCTCCACCAGCGACTGGCGTTTTCAATTGGCCACGCGGCGCTCCGCGCTGAACACGGCCCAGCAAGCCGGCCCGCAGATCGACATTGCCGGGCTTGTCTCCTTCGGCGATCCCTATAACGGCAATAACTTCCGCCGTGAAAATCACTATCAAACGCAATACGCTTACTCCCGCGCGCGCGGCAAACACTTGTGGAAAGCGGGCGTCACGTTCAACCGCGTTCGCCTGCGTGCCGATCTTCCCAGTGGTTTCGGCGGCTCCTACCTTTTCGGATCGCTCGCCGATTTCCTCGCCGGCCAGGCCGCCCAATTCCGCCAGGCTTTCGGCTCCCCTGAAGTGAACTTTCCGGTGAGCGTCTTCGGCGGGTTTGTGCAAGACCACTGGTCCGTCAGTCCGCACCTCACCATTGACCTCGGAGTGCGTTACGATTTCGAGCTTCTGCCCTCGGACTTCCGCCAAGATACGGACAACTTCAGCCCGCGCGTCGGCGTCGCCTGGAGCCCCACGTCGCTCTGGGTTCTCCGCGCCGGTTACGGCGTCTTCTTCGACCGCTACACCCTCGCGAATTTGGCGCAAGCCGTCGAAAACGATGGAGTGCACTCCTTTGAGCAGGTCGTCGACGCCGCAGTGGCGCCTGCAATTTTTGCCGCAAACTCCGGAGGCTCGGCGCCCGCCTCGTTACCGGGCGTCGCCGAATCGATTTTTCGTGCCGATCCGCGCATGCCGACGCCCTATAGCCGGCAGGCCAGCGCCGGTGTGGAATATCTGCTCGGCGACAATCTCACTCTGAGTGCGAACTACCTTTTTGTCCGCGGCCTCGATCTGCCGCGCACCGTCAACGTCAATCTCCCGCCTCCCGCGACTCTCACGCCCGGCAACGCCGCGTCGCTCGGCATCTCCGCTCCCTCCTTGCAGCAGCTTGGACGCCAGGTCTTTCCGCCTCAGCGCCTCGATCCGCAGTTCGACGACATCTATCAACTCCAGGATTCCGCTGCGTCGACTTACAACGGTCTGTCTATCACCCTCGCCCGCAAGATGAACGAAGACCTGGAATTCTCCGCCAGCTACACGCTCTCGAAAGCCACGGACGACGCCTCCGACTTCGATGAGCAGCCGCAAAATCCCTATGATCTCGCCGCCGAGCAAAGCCGCTCCCGGCAAGATCAGCCGCAGCGTTTTGTTTTCAATGCCCTGTGGGATTTGCCTATTGGACAAGAGGAAGAGAATGCCAGCGCTAAATCCGGCTCTCATCCCGGCTGGCTGACGCGAGCCTTCAGCCACATCGAGCTCGCGCCGATTTTCTCCGCGGGCAGCGGCCGGCCGGTAGATCCCTTAACCGGTCTCGATTCCAACCTGACGCACGCTTTTCCTCTTTCGAGCAGGCCGCTCGGCTTTGCCAGGAACTCCCTGCGCACTCCCGCAACGGTCGCTCTGGACTTGCGCGTCCTGAAGTATTTTCCCTTCGGACCCTCGCGGCATCTCGACGTGGTCGTGGAATCCTTCAACCTGCTGAACCGCGCTAACGTGGCGCAGATCAATCCGGTATTCGGCTCCGGCGCCGCCCCTCTCGCCGGCTTCGGCCAACCCATCGAAGGCATGGGCGCGCGGCAGATTCAGTTTTCCCTTGATTATGAATTTTGAAAGATCGCTGTGTGCAAAGACGATGAACTCTGTGGGAGCCCTCAGGCAAGCGCATTCCGAAGAAATCCTGGCGCCGCGCTAAATCACTCTTTCGGTTTCTCCGCGTCGTCACGCTGCAAGCCGTCGCCTTCGAGCAAACGCGAAGCCACTAAAGCGTCTTCCTGCCGCACGCGCAGCTTGATGCCGCCGAGCAGGTTGGACCACAGCCAGTCCATGCGGATGAGGTTATCGTCGCCGAGGAAGCATTCGATGCCCGCCGATTCGAGCACGCTCTTGGCCAGCAGTGCTTCGGGCAAATCGCGGTACTGGCGGATGGTCAGAAGATCGCGAAATTCCTTCTCCGGGAGAATGGCTTCGCTCGGCTCTTCCGCGTCGCTCGGCTCCTCCTCGGCTATCTCGCGGCGTTCCATCTCCGAAGACAGCGCCGTCCGAGCCTCATCGGTGAGCGATGCCGCCTCGCGAGCCAGTTCCCGCAATTCGCCGTCGGACATCGCGGCATAGAGCTGCGAGAGCCGCTGCCGTTCCTCCCAGGAACCGAATTTCGAGCCGAAACTTGCTCCCGCCATGGCTCACGCCCGTAAGTGGAACCGCCCGTAGTTGAATCGCCCGTGAGTTGAAACGCCCCTGAGTTGAAACATAAGTTTGATTCTAGCGCCGCGCCTCTCGTGGGAAATGCGCAGGTCAGCTTGTAGCTTGTTGCGAATCCGCCAGCGCTTTGGCAATCGCTTCCCCGGATATTTGCCCTTCCCGCACGATCTTCCACTCCTCGCCGTCCAGCGTAACGATGGTCGAGGAGACGCTCGCGCCGGTCTCTCCGCTGTCCAGGATCAGCGGTAATTTGTCGCCGAGCTGCTCCGCTAATTCCCGCGCGTTCGAGCAGGATGCAAAACCCGAGATGTTTGCGCTCGTGCCCGTAATCGGCCCTCCAAGCTGTTCGATGATCGCGCACGCTATCGGCGAATTCGGCCAGCGCACGGCCACCCGGCCCTTATTCGCGGTCACTTTCAGTGGCAAGCTGTGCGCCGCGTCGACCACAATCGTCAACGCGCCCGGCCAGAAGCTTTTCGCCAGCTTGAAGAAGTTGGGCGGGAGATCGCGGCCCAGCAGCGCAGCCTGCGCAAGGGAGTTCACCAGAATCGGAAGCGCGCGGTTCTCCGGGCGTCCCTTCACCCGATAGATCTCTTCCACCGCCGAAAGGTTAAAAGGATCGGCCGCCAGACCGTAAAACGTGTCCGTGGGCACACCAATCACCTGGCCGCGTTTGATGTACTCGGCGGCGTATTGAATGGCGGCGCTGTCTGGAGCTCCCGCTGAAAGTTTCAGCAGCTCAGCCGGCAATTTAGGTGGCCTCTGCAGTTTTCCGGATCGCGTCCGAAGACCTGCCCTGTGTATAGTTTACGAAAGTACCATAACGACGCAATGCGCAGCAAGGCCGCTTCGGCGGCTCCCCACATGATCAGCCGATCATGGCTCACCGGCTGCAACGTATCGCGTGGCCAAAGTTGAGAATCCGTTGTTCATGGAAATCCTCCAGGTCAAATTCGGAAGTGAGTGGACGGACATTCTCACCATTATCGCCGCGATCAACGGCCTCCGTCGCGGCCTCGAGAGCCCCCAACAAATTCAAACATTCGTCGGTTCGCGCCACCGCGCATACCTACATAGTTTCTGCCAGGAACCTTAGGCTTTCTCCCATTGCTGCGACCCCGCTTCGAGAGTACACTCCCTTTACCTCGCCCAGGCGGTGAACCGTGCGCGGCTCCTCTGGACTGCTTCTGCTCCTCACAACTCTCTTGGTCGCACTTTGTTTCTATTCGCTTCCTCTTGCCGCGCAGAGGCGTCCCACCGCCAATCCCTTTCCGGATGACGACGAGCTAGGCGCCGGCGGATACGGCCACTACTTCAGCATCAGCGGAACGGTTGCCGACCGGCAGTCCGGCCTGCGCCTGGATGGCGTTCGCGTCGACCTGAACTCCTTCAACAGGGGCGCTGTGGCGACGACCTTCACGACTCAAGGCAGTTTCAGATTCGATAACCTGCGCGAGGGAACTTACGACATCAGCTTCAATCTGACTGGCTACCAGGAAGTGCAAGAGCATCTCGAAGTTTCCGGTCCCGTCTTCGGCATGACCGTGAATCTCAAACCACTGAACGAAGCGCCCGCGGGCTCTTCGCCCACCGTCTCCGTGCGCGACCTCTCCATTCCGCAAAAGGCCCGCGACGCCATGAACAAGGGCATAGTCCTTCTGCATCAGAAGTCGGACTATGCCGGCAGCATCAAGGAGTTCGAGCGCGCCATCAAGATCTTCCAGAACTACTACGAGGCCTACGCTCAGATCGGTTACGCCTATATGGCCATGAAGGATCCGGAGCACTCCGAGGAAGCGCTGCGCCAATCCATCGTCGTCAGCCAGGAACATTACCCGGATGCCTTCTTTTTGCTCGCCGCCCTTTTCTCCTCGCAGAAACGCTTTGACGATGCGGAGCCGCTGGCGCGCAAAGCGGTGGGCCTGGCCCCCGATTCCTGGCACGCCCAATCGGAGATGGCGCAAGCCCTGCTTGGGCAGGATCGTCCCGAGGACGCCGAAAAATACGCGCAAGCAGCCGTCAAACTGCAACCCGATAATCCCCTGCTGTGGCTCCTGCTTGCCAACATCCACGGCGATTTGCAGAACGACTCCGCCTTGGTAGAAGACTTGGATACCTATCTCAAGCTCGCGCCAAAAAGCGCCATGGCCGATCGCGTCCGGCGGGGCCGCGATGAAGCAAAGCAACGGTTACAGCAGAGCCAGGCTTCTCCCGCGGTTCCGCTCGCGTCTTCCCCCGCTGGCGGTCCTGCGAACTCCTCCCAAGCCACTCAGCAGTAACTCCAAAGCTTCCGTCCGAACGAACCGAGTTCCTTCAATTGCCGCCCCACGAATTACCGTGACGATATCTGCGTGATCCGCACTGGCTGCCCGATCAGCATCGCGGGATCGGCTCCCGGCTTCGGCGCAAGCCCGGGCGCGAAGCGCCACGCTAATAAAAAAGCCGGGGGCGGCCGCCAAGTAGGCGACGGAGCGCGGCAGTTACGGCAAAGCTAGACTTCGCCCGCTGCCCCGCCGGCCGCTGCCCTTGCGACTCCCCGCAAGCCAATCCCTCAAACTAGCGCCCCACGAATTACCGTGACGATATCTGCGTGATTCGCACCGGCTGCCCGATCAGCATCGCGGGATCGGCTCCCGGCTTCGGTGCGAACTTCTGGGTGCGCCCGCCAAAGGTTTCCGCTGCGTAAAGATTGCCCGCCGAATCGACCGAAAATTGGTGCACGCCCCAGAACGCCCCCGGGAAGGATCCATACGTTCCCCAGGAGTACAGCAGCTTGCCGTTCAGATCGTACTTGAGGAATTTGTTGGTCACGCCGTCGGCCACCCAAAGGTGCTGATCGGCCGTTATCATGATGTGGTAGGGCTGGCGGATATTGTCCCACTCGCTGAGATATTTCCCGTTCTCGTCGAAAATCTGGATGCGGCTGTTGGAGCGGTCCGCCACGTATACGCGCCGCTGCGCATCGATATCGATCGAGTGCGGCAGATCGAATTGCCCCGGCCCCTTCCCTTTCGTGCCCCAGGTCATCAGGAATTTGCCGTTCTTGTCGAACTTCACCACGCGCGTATTCACGTAGCCGTCGCTCACAAAAAACGTTCCGTCGGGCAGCCAGGCAATGTCCGTGGGACGCCCGAAGTGCTTATCGTCGTCGCCTTGCTTGAGGCGCTCGCCGAGCGTCAGCACCAACTGTTTGCCGTCGTGTGTGAACTCGAAAATCTGCTGCACCATGTCGTCCACCACCCAGACGTGCTTCTCCGGATCGTAGGGATTGATCTTGATGTGGTGCGGGCCGCGTCCGCCGGCGAAAAGATAGTCCCACTGCGTCCAGTCCTCGAGCAGCTTGCCGCTCGCGTCCACCACCAGAATGCAGTTCTCGAGCCGCGGCTTGCCCGACGTCGCCGGCTGTCCGAATGCGCCATAGCCTCCCGTGTAGCCCTCGGGCGCCTTCGGAGGAATCGGCAGCTCGCCGCGGTTTGCGATGTAAATGCGATTGGGACTCTCGGCGAAGACGCCGCCTTGCGAGCCCCACGTCCATCCCGGATGCCCCAGCGGCTTCGGCCAATCGGCAACGACGTCGTACGGCCCTGTCTCGTCTTCACCGCCGGCTTGGTTCTGCGCCCCAGTCTTCGCTTTCGTTTGAGCGAAACTCACGCCCATACGCATACTCAGGCCGGTGGTCAGCAAGCCTGCCGCCAGCAAAAAGATCACACCCAGGCCAAGGCGAAATTTCGTGCGCTCTCTCATTTGTTCCTCCAGGAAAAAACGTTCCAGGCCCTATGCTGGCGCGATTCTACACCCGTCCCGCCGCCCCGCGGGAACGTAACAACAAGCTTCGTAGGATCGGTCCTGCTGGACGGGATTCGCCTTTGCGGTGTCAGTTGGTTGCGGTGCTAATAGAAGGAATCCGCCACATCGGAGAACGGCTTGCCGTCGATCTCGTTCTTGTGGTTCTCACAAACGACGTGCGAGTTGCGGCTGCGCATCCATATCGCCCGGTACCTTGCGGGGTTCAGACATTTTGGAACATCACATCTGCCGCTCGCCGGGTGAAAGGTGGGCCCAAGTTCGCGCAGCCAATCCTCGAGACTGGAGCGCTGGTCGGCGGCCATCGATTCAAATCTCACACCGATGCCAAAAATGCCGAAGCCGCTCCCGGAATGCATATAGATCGCTTTGCCCCAAAGCTCGCACGACCTGATGCCGCCTTTAATGCGAAGCTGGAAGGGCGTGCCGATGGCAATTGGCTCGAGCGTATGAATATAGCAGCCGCCCGCGCTCAATTCCGTAAGCTGCCCGGGGATCGACGTTCCGTCACGTAGCATGGCTTCGGCATCCGCAAACAGCTTGAAGCGCGGGTGGGCGCGTTTTATCGCAAAGGGAGCTGAGGCCATGGTCTTATTCAAGCCACGGTATGAATGCAGTGGACTAGCATTGGTCATGGGCGGTTCGCTTGGTTCTAGATCCCCGAAGCCATGAATGGATCGCGGAGCATTGCCGAGCGGACATCTCAGTAAATACAACACCGGCGCCAAAAATCCCCAGGCCGCTTCCGGAATGGGCGTAGATCACTTTGCCTTGCAACTCGCAGGTCTTGTCGCCGTCCACAATACGGAGATGAAACTCCGTCCCGACAGCAATCGGCTCCAGCGTATCGAGGTAACAACCGTGCAAGCTCAATTCATCGAGTTGCGCGGGAATTGAAGTTCCGTCAGAGAGGATTATGTCCGCATCCGCGAGAAAGGATCGGCGCTGGCCGGTCCGTTTTTGGGCAAAGGCTTCGTCACTCATAACGCCTGTTTCCCGCCGTGGAAATCAACCACTTGGTTATCAGTTTTACATAAGCGTATTCAGGCGCACTGCAAATCGTGCCGTCCGATTGCCGAAAAAGGCAATCTACCGCACGTAAATGACCGCCGCCTCACCCGGTCGACAACCTGGTGTAAATCTTCCTAAAGGTGGGGTTCATAAACTGATGCACTGGTCGCCACAAAAATTCCGCATGGCTCAGCGGCATACCGGACGACGAGAGCCTGCGCGTCTCGCACGAAACGATTTAGCGCAGCCCGTTCATTCAAGCTCACCAGGCTATAACGTAACGAGTAATAACGGATAGCCTCTCGGAGCACGCCGCTACTCTAGTGATGATTCCCGAATACCTGGAAAATTCCAGGAAGAGGTGCTTCGTCATGCGAAAAGGCATTCGGCTGCCGTGGGGCAACACACTCGTCACGCGAACGTTGTTCGCCGTCCTCCTCGTCTCAGTGGGGGCCCAGGCCGCCCGGGCGCAGGCTACCATAGAGCCATCGCAACTGCCCCAACGCACCCTGTTCTACCTGATCTGGCGTGGCGCACCTGCGCCAAACGAGCGCAATGCGAATTCCGTGCTGGCCTTGTGGGACGATCCGGATTTCGCTTCGGTTCGTTCCGCGCTGGCCGCCGGAATGCTCGCTTCTTCCGATAAACAATCCTCGCAGCCTAAGCTGACGCCGCAAGAACTCGGTGAGTTTGCATCGCTTCTGGAGAACTCCTTTACGCTGGGATACATCCAGGATCCCAGGGAGCATCGGTCCGCCGCAGGCCCCGCGACAGCCAAGCCGCCTGCATGGGACGGAATGTTCTTTGTGTACAACCGCGCCGGCAAAGAGGCGCTCCTGAGTAAAGCGGTTCTGCGCATGCGCAGTGCAGCGAAGGAAACTCCCCGCATTTCGCAAGTTACACTCGCGGGCGTGCCGGTGCTGAAGATCGAGAACAAAGCAAGCTCCAGCTACTGGGCTGAGAAGGGAACGTATGCCGTCGGCGCCGGCGAAGCGGAAGTCATGGAAGAAATCCTGAGCCGGCTCGAAAGCAAATCGCCGCAAGCCACCTCGCTTGCGCAGTCTGTGGCTTACCAGGAATCGCTGCCGGTTGCAGGCAGCGGCGTTCTGGAATTCTTCCTGCGCGTCCCGGACCTGAAAGAGTTGATCCCAGCTTCCAACCCTGGACCCTTCCCGGTTCAGAAGCTTCTCGACGCCGCGCGACTCGATGCGGTGCACTCGATCGCCGGCCACGTTACTCTCGACGGCGCTCGCACCCACGTACAGGCTGCCATTCTTGGCGACACGGCTGCCGGAACTCCGTTTGACATCTGGGCCAATGGCCAGTCCGCTCCCGCTTCGCTCGCTTTCGCGCCGGCGGAAACGATTTCCTACAATGTTGCCCACCTCAACCTGCTCGGCATCTACGGCGCGATTCAGCGTATCGCGGGCGCCGCTTTCCCTATGGGGCCGCAGGGAAACGCGGGTTTGCTCGACATGATGGCCCAGTCAGCGCCTCGGCATGCCGCTCTCCGATGCGCTGGGACTATTCACCGGAGAATTTGCGTCCATGCAGACGAGCCCTTCCCTGGATCCGGCAAAACAGGTGTTTTTCTTTTCGATCCGCAACAAACCGGACACGCTCAAGCTGCTTCGCGCCCTCCTCGGCGATCGGGTCGCTTCCGAACGCAATGAAGGGGACGCCACGCTTCTAAAAATCTCGTTGAGTGGAACTCAAGGCAACGCCGGAGTGGTGCAGTGGAATTTCTTTCAGGTCGCGGTCACGCCGGACATGGTGATTGCCGCCAGCAGCATCGATACGTTGCGCGAAACTCTGGCGTATCGCGCGAAAGCCTCGGCAACCGCGGGACTGGCCGGCGTTCCGCAATTCCAAGCAAATCGCGGCAGCGCGCCCCCGAATCTGATCGGGCTGAGCTACTTCGATTTCCAGAAGGTCGACTGGCAAGCCGCGAAGGACCACTGGCTCCAGAATGGCAAAAAGCCTCAGATCGCCAAAGGCGTAGCCGGCACTGGCACGACTTCAACGAATTCCTCGACAATCCCGGATTGGGTCTCACAAATCAATGTTCAGGCCCTGTCGCGGCATCTTCACACCTCCTGGAGCGTTTCGTGGAAGGACGCCAAGGGCATCCATTGGGACCAATGGATTGAATAGTTCCACTCCTGCCGGACTGGCGATCCGCGCGCGCGATAGCAAACTCAGGCTGGCCTTGGCGATCGAGACAATCCCTCGATCACATGACCGCAGCTTTAGCAACCTCTACGAGTGGGCAAGGCATCCGAGGCACGAGGGCCAAATGATGCGGCTACGGTCATTACTTCTCGTTGGCGGCGCGATTCTGTGCGCCGGCTTTTGCGCCGAACTATTTCGCGCCGGCGCGGTTCACGCGCAGACTCCGCAGGAAACCGTAACCGTCGAGAACACCACACGTACCTTCGTGGTCCATCTGCCCCAGGGATACGATGCGAAGCAGCATTATCCGCTCGTCCTGCTGCTCCACGGGCGAGATCAAAGCGCCGACGATATGGCGCGCCTCACCAAATTCAATCAGGCGGCGGACCACTATGGCGTCATCGCCGTTTATCCCAATGGTTATCAGCGCCACTGGAACATTGGCATCCAGCCCGAAGTAGCGAGCCGGGCGCCGGTGATGGGCCGGCGCAGGCGGGGCGGCTATGGTTATCCGGGTGGAGGCTACCCTGGAGGCGGAGGTGGATATCCCGGCGGCGGATATCCCCCCAGCGGCGGAGGTGGTGGAGACAACGGACGAAATCGAACACAAGTGAACGATCTGGCGTTCTTCGATGCCATGCTCGACAGGCTCTCGTCCGAATACGCGGTGGATACGGCGCGAATCTACGTGGCCGGTTTTTCGGATGGCGGATTCATGGCGTTCCGCCTGGGTTGCGAGATGTCCCGGCGCCTCGCGGCAGTTGCTTCTATCTCGGCTGAGATGCCGAAAGCAATGAAGGATTGGTGTTCACCGTCGCCTCCCATTTCGCTCCTGATGATGAATGGTACGGTCGATCCGGTGGTTCCGTATTACGGAGGCTCGGGACACGCTGGCTCTTATCCCACCATGTCCGCCGAAGACAGCGCCAAACAATGGGTAAAGTACGACTCGTGCTCGGCAAAACCGGAGCACATGAAATTGTCCCCTCGCGAGAAGGGCGGAATGGAAACGAACGTCTATAAGTTTGGCGATTGCCAGGCGGCGACCGAAGTGCAGCGCTACAACATCGAGGGCGCCGGTAACACGTGGCCGAGCGGCGATCCTTCTATCCTCAGGGAAAAGGTCGGCAAGACAAGCGACGATGTGGATGCCGATGAAGTGATCTGGCAATTTTTCGCTGCCCATAAACTGGCAACGCCAACCGCATCGAATCCATAGAGAACAAGCAAACCCACAAGCGGAAAAATCTGGGCATCTTCGTTCGGCATATTGGGGCTCGGTATATTGGGCCGTCCGTAAAAAAACACTGCCAAACACAGCAGGCCTAGCGGCAAATTTGCCATTCTGCAGTACAGCTGCCGCCGTTGTTTTACATCGATTTTACCGCTGCTCGGTAACAATCGCCGCTCTGTTACGTCAGAGAATATGAGGACATATACGAGTTCGTTCGCCCTGAGATTGAAGATCGGGCACTGAAATTGGAGATCAAACCCATGGTACGCAACATTCTGATTGGCGCGAACGAGACGCACGGCGCGGCAAGGCCCAGCGTCTTATTGCCTCCCTCCGCCGGCGCGGCCCCCGGCGAGGAAGGCCAGGCGCTCTTCGACGGAGCGCTTCTGGACAACACCGTGCACAAACGCAAGACGGCGGACTGGCTGATCTCGTTCGCGGTGCACGCCGCGATCGTCGCCGCGCTCGTAATCGTGCCGATGTTTTTCACTCAGGCGCTCGATCTGACCCGGTCTGAGATCACCTATTTGGCGGCGCCCCCAACTCCGTATGCGCCGCCTCCGCCGCCTGCTGCCGCCGTTTCGGTTACGCCAGCGACGCGCAGGCCGCAGATCCGGCCCTCCACGCTGACCATGCCGATAGCGATTCCGAGGAAAGTACAAGTGCTGCACGACGCCGCATCCGACGACGCGGACCTGGATGCCGCGGCGTCTGGCGTCTCCGGAGGAGTGATTGGCGGCGTGCCGGGCGGACTTCTAGGAGGTGTTCTGGGTGGAGTGGGAACCGTGGCGCCGCCACTTCCGCCACCTCCGCCGGCTGCGGCGGTCGCGTCGAATACGCCGCTTCACATCGGCGGGAACGTCAAGTCACCACGTGCGATTTCTACGCCGCAGCCCAAGTATCCCATGCTGGCGCTGCAAGCCAGGATCGAGGGCGACGTCGAAATCGATGCCGTCATCGATAAGGACGGCAACGTGGTCCAAGAGCGAGCGATGAGCGGGCCGCCGCTGCTGATGAGCGCAGCGATCGAGGCCGTGAAGCACTGGAAATACCAGCCGACGCTTCTCAATGGCACCCCCTGGCCACTCGAGCTGACCATTAATGTCACCTTCTCGTTATCGTGAGAGCAGAAATCGTTCGGTGACGGGCGGTGACGGGCCAGAAGATTTAGCGGGGCGATGCAGTTCCCTGCCGGGCGATGGCGGCGCGGGCGATTCGCACCTGCGAGCCGTTGTCGGTATCCGTCCAGGCAAACAAAAGCTCGTCGCGATAGCGCATGAGCCGCGGATAACGGCTGCCCTCCGTATTGGCCACAATTACAGGAACAGAGCGAACTCCCGCCGGGCTAATGATCCGCGTGCGCAATTGCGAACTCTGGCCGATCTTTTCGATCCACATGACCGCGGCCGATCCATCGTCCAGCAATTGAACTCCGAGGCGGCCAAGCGAGCTGGCGTCATCCACGCGAACCGGAGCGCCAAACGTGCGGCCGGCATCGTGTGAAAACGCGAGGTAGGCGCGGCCCTGGTCGTTCTTAGCCATGAACCAGGCAACGGCGACGTCGCGTCCTCTCGCGGCTATCGATGGGCCGTTGATGGGGCACGCATCGATCATCCAGCCGTCGGCATGAACGACGGCCGGCGCGCTCCATTTGCCTTCGGCGAAGCGCGACACATAGATGTCCCGCACCTCCGTGGCGCTGCGGTTTCGGAAGGCCACAACCGTGCCCTCCGCTGTTTGCGCCGCGGAAGTCGAACAGCATTCGCACACCCGCGGCGCCACCACCGTTTCGCTCAGCTGCTTGCCCGCGGCATCGTATACGGACGCGCGCAGGCTCATATCTCCGGCTTCGGTCTTGGGATTTGTGGCCCGCCCGTCGATCCACACCAGGCCGAGCCCGGCTCCGGGAGCCTGGAATAGCGAGACGAATCCGTGTTCGGTGTTGGTCCCATCGTGGTGCGGACTCACCGGGCGCGACCAGGTGCGCCCCTGATCCTTGGACCACGACAGCATCACCTTCGAGGCGTCGGAATCCTCATCGGCTCCAAGCCTTTCCTCCCAGTGCGCCCCCAAGGCGCCGTCCGCGAGCGCGTGCACGGAGGGGACATCGAAGGAGTTGATAAAGAAATTACTCCCCGAGGCCACGGTCTGTGCGGTCGACCAGCCCGACGGAGTGCGCTCGGCGAATTTTAGCGTGGCGCGTTCGCCGTTCACTTCCACCCAGCTCAAAGTAACGCGATCTCCTTGCACGCCGAACTGCGGCTCCGAACTGTTTTTGCCGGCGGGAGAAGAAAACGGCTGAATCTGGAGCGGTGCCGACGTGTCCGCGGCGGAGTGAACATGTTGGGTGGCGAGCGCCAAAAGAGCGAGACACAAGACCACAGCAGACGTTAAACGAAGCGAATAAGGGCGCATATGGACCTAAGCTTTATCGTCTTACTTGCAGGAGTCAAATGCTTTCTTTGCCGGCGAACCGCCGAAAAGGCTCCTCGAGAGCGACTATCGTGAGAATGATTGCGCGCAAGGCGGCGAGATGTCTCATCGGGGACCTTAATACACCTGGAAGCGAGGCTGCTCAAAGCCGAGTCGCGCGCCGCCCGAGTACACACAAGCACAGCCTCTCGGCCCATTGCCAATTTGGATACGGGGAGTCGCCGCGCCCTTTGGCCGGCGCAAAAGCGTGATAGGATCGAGTTCCCTTCCTGAACGATTCCGTCTGCCCCCTTTCCAGACAGCACTGAGGCGTATTCATGCACGCAAGCGACCGCCGTTTGGCCCCGCGTTTCCGCATCAGCATTCCGCTGCATTTTCAATTGGCGAAATCCTCCAACTCCGACCCCGAGTGGGCCGCCGAAACCCGCGACGTCTCTTCCAGCGGAATCTGCATGGAAACGGATGCGCCGCCCAAGGTCGGCAGCATGCTGGTGGTCAGGCTGCGGCTGCCGGAGATGATCATGGGCTGGCGCGTGCCGGAATGGCGTATCACCGCCCGAGTCGTGCACGTCGAGGCTGCCACCGATTCCGGCAAATTCGGCGTGGGCGTGCGGTTTTATTTTTACGAGGCTATGTCGCCGCAACGTGGCCGGTCACTATTCGAATCGAATGCGGGCGCCGCGCTCATGGCCACCGGGGCACGCGTTGCCGCGCCCTTCGGAGCGCGCCCGTGAAATCCGCCTTGCTGGTCGATGGCGAGCCGCCCATGCGCGAACTCCTCCAGGAAGTTCTCAAATCCGAGGGCCTGGAGGCAGTCACCCTGGCGAGCGGATCGGAAGCCGAGGAATTCGCCCGCGCGCGGAAGTTCGACGTGGTCTTCGTGGATTCGAGTGCGCCCCTCTCCGACGGAATCGAGCTCACCCGAAAAATTCGCCGTTCGGGCTACAACCACAAAACGCCCATCGTCATGATCAGCAGCCCGAAATACATGGGCTTTCTCACCGAGGGATTCGAGGCCGGCGTCAGCTTCCTGGTCTATAAGCCTATCGACCGCACGCGCCTTCTGCGCCTCGTTCGCGTCACCCAAGGCGCCATCGACAACGAAATTCGCCGCTTTCGCCGCGTGCCCGTGGAGGTGAGGGCCGCGGTGCGCTGCGGCGCCGACGAAGTGGACGCATCGACGATCGATCTGAGCCTGAACGGCGCTCTGCTTCGCGCGAGGCGAATCTTTCCCCGCGGTTCCGCGGTGAAGGTCAGCTTGTTTTTAGGACAGAATACCCCGGTGATCGGCGATGGCTCGGTGATGCGCACGGTCGGCGAAAATCAGATGGGCATCCAACTCGACGGCTTGCCCATTCAGGAAAGCTCCCGCTTGCAGGATTTCCTGCTGCACCAGTTGCCCGCGTAGCGATATTGGCGAACGCGCCCTCACGCCGGCACGGGCTCGGCCGGGCCGAGCGGCACGTTCCAGGCGTCGTAGCCGTAAAGCCAACTGGTGTCGTCGTTGCCGCCTTTCATCCACGTGTTGGCGCTGGAGATGGCCTGGATTCGCGAAGTGCGCGGCTTGCGGTGCGCCTCGTAACGCCGGAAAGCGCCCTCGATATCCTCGCCTTCGACCTCCTCGAGACACCGCGCCAGGATGGCCGCGTCCTCGATGGCCGTGGCGCCGCCCTGCGCCATGTACGGCGTCATGGGATGAGCCGCGTCGCCCAAAATCGCCACGCGCCCGCTGCTCCAGCGCGGCAGCGGCTCGCGCTCCAGGATGGCCCACTTGTGGCAGTCGGGGCAGGCGTCCAGCACGCGCCTCACGTCGGCATGAAAACCCTCGTAGGCCTGGCGCAATTCGCGCACGTCGCCGGTAGCCGACCACGATTCGCGCGTCACCCAGCCTGCCGTTTCCGGCACGCTCGTCACGAAATATAGTTCGCTGCGCGATCGCCGTGCGTAATAAATCACGATGTGCCGGTCCAGGCCCCACCACTTCGTGCGCGAAGGCCCGATGTCGAAGCCCTTGAGCAGCCCCGACGAAAATACGGCGCGATAGGCGATGCGCCCTTTGTGCAGCGGCTCGTCCGGGCCGACGATGATGTCGCGCACCAGCGAATGCACGCCGTCGGCGCCGATGACGGCGTCCGCCTCGGCGGTCGTGCCGTCGGCAAACTTCAACGTCACGCGCCCTGTCCCGCATCCCGATCCGCGCTGCTCCAGCCCGGCCAGCTTCTTGCCCAGATGAAAAATATCCGGGGGCAGAATGGAGGCGAGCGCGTCGTGCAGGTCCGCGCGGTGCATGCAAAGATAGGGCGCGCCGAAGAGGCTCTCCGGCATGGGTAGTTCGCGCATCACTTTGCCCGTGTCCCATTCGCGGTTCAGATGCGAATACGGCTGGAAGGCGGTGCGCCGCAACCCTTCTTCGACGCCAATCTTGCGCAGCACCTTCATGGAATTGGGCATCATCTGAATGCCCGCGCCCACGCGTGCAAAGCGTCCCGCCTGTTCGTAAACCTGCGCGTCGATGCCGATGCGCCGCAGCGTGGCGGCGGCCGTCAGGCCGCCGATCCCCGCGCCTACGACTGCAAAAGAGAGTTTAGCCTTCCCCATCTCGCGTTTTCCCGTGCTTCCGCGCTAGCTTTTGGTGGAATGCAAGCGGCACCCCAGATTCTTAACCTACTCCGCGAGCGCCCGCCCAGCGCCGAGGCACCTGCTCATGGGAGAATGCGTCCACACGACTCCTCCTAACTTGCTAAAAATGGACGAGTAACTGTCCGCTCGGAGTCCCTACCAGCTTCCCACTAGGTAAAACTACGGGTTACTTTTTGAGACTTCGTACGCCAAAAACCCGATAGATATCACACGGTAATACGCATCACAGTACCAGGACGGTACATTGGCCGCTAGACGCCGAAAGGGCAGTGGCGCTGCGATGGGGGCTTTATGCCAAAAGAAATTCCGTATTCCAAAATCAACCCTCGGGAGATGAAGGATCTGGAGGACGAATTCGGCGGAACGCTGACTCCGGAACTTGCGCAATGCCTCATCCGCTTTCGCATAAACCGCGATGCCATCGAACTTATGCTGCGCAAGGAGTCGGCGCCCGGCTCACTCTCCGCAACCGGACCTTCAGAGATGAAGCCGCCGCCGAACAGCGAGGATGCGAAAAGCGAGGAAGAGTTGAAATCGGCCCGCCAGCCCGGCGCGCGCCGCGCCGCGCGCAAGGCTGTCGCATAGAGCCACCAATCGGTCTGTTGAACTCTCTCAGGCGCCGATGCCCAGGACGGTGGACACTCCCTGCATCAACGGCTCCGCGCTCTGAAGCACGAAGTAACTCTCCGGCACGAATAGCGATCGGCAACTGGGACACGCATTTTCGAGCGATTTCTCGCCGTTCGAGCCGCCACGCCCGCTCCCGGGATCTTCCATGTGCGTCCAATATGAACTCCGAACCGCAAACGCCGCACTTTCTACAGAGGTAAGCAAACATTTGGCACCTCCGATGGATTTGTACTCAATCGGTGGATTTTGTCTGATCGAATGATTTTGTCCTTGATCCGCTTGTCCCTGATCGTTTCGTCCCTGAGCATGTTCAACTCTCGGCATCTTGTTTTCTGTTGCCAACCGCCGTTCCCTCTCGCGGTCGAGCGCTGTGCGCTGCGCTCGCTTCTATTTGAGCAACGCCTGTGCCAAAACGAGCCATCGGCCGCTAAGGCTCTCCTGTACCTTGCCGACATTTGAAGATAAAGGGCTTACGCCAGGTTCCAAAAATGGGAGGCGCGCACTTACCACGTCGCACCGGCGCCGATACACTTTAAAGCCGAACCCAACTTTTCCCTCCGCGCGTAGTTTTTCATCGGCGTATAGGGCGCCGGGTTCCCGGAAGAGCGGCTTTCAACGAGGATTCGCTGTGCCTGCGCTCACGCGGCGGTGAATCGCGCGACAGTTATTTCTGGGCGCGCGACAATTATTTATTTCTGGGGTGTTTCCCTGGTATTTCTGGGGACAATTGTTTCTGGGAAGGTTGTTGGCTAACCGGCGGCGGAGGATGCTTTGAAGTTGTCGTCGTTTCCGGAGTGTCCTCCCGATAACGGAAGGACCGCACGCACGCGCGTGCCGTTTTCGTCGGAGTCGATCTGCAGCGTCCCGGCGAGATCCTTCACGCGTTCGCGCATGCCGGTAATGCCCATGCCCGGCCGCAGCACTCCCTCCGGGCCGGCGCCTCTGCCGTGATCCTGCACTTCCAACCACGCCTGCTGCGGATCGGCGCCAATTCGTACCGCGGCAGTTTTGCTTCCGGAATGCCGATGAATGTTGGTGAGAGATTCCTGCAGAATCCGGAACAGCACCAGCTCCACGTGATTCCCCAGCCGATCGAGCCGATCCGGCATTTCGAGTTCCACGCGAATCCCGCTTCGTACGGCGAAGCCCTCCACGTACCATTGCGCCGCCGAGGTCAGTCCCAGCTCCTCGAGCAGCGGTGGATGCAGAAGATGCGAGATGGTGCGAATCTCCGCCGCGCATCCTTTCGCCAACTGGGCGGCCTCCTCCAGCTTGAGGTTCGCAGCCTCCTGCTCCATCTTGGCCACTTCCAGCGCGATGCTCACGCCGCCGAGATATTGGCCCGCGCTGTCGTGCAATTCGCGCGCGATCCGGCGCCGCTCATCGTCTTGCGTGCGAATCAAGCTTGCGGAGAGCTGGCGCAACTGCTGATTGCTCTGTTCCAGCTCGACGGTTCTCTCTCGCACTTGCTTTTCGAGTTCCTTGAACGCCAACTCCTGAGCCGCTCTCCGCGCTTCTTCGGCCTTCTGTAGCTCCTGCTCGGCCTTCTTTCGTTCCGTGATGTCGCGGTTTATTTCCAGCCAGATCGCCGGCTTGCCCTCGGTTTCGTGTTGCAATGTGGAACGGCTGGCCACGTGAACTTCGGTGCCGTTGCGCCCCACATGGATTACTTCGCCCTCCCAATTGCCGTGCTGCATGAGCTCCGCTTTACTCTCGTCCAGGGGCTGCGGCGAACGCGTCTGGAGCAGCGTATTGATGTTTTTGCCGACGGCCTCCGGCCTCGTCCAACCGTAGAGTTTCTCGGCTCCGCGGTTCCAGTATCGGATCGCGTCGTCCGCCGGGTTCAGTTCGATGATCGCGTCATTGGCCGCATCCAGAACGTGCGCTCGGTGCACCAGGGCAAATTGTCCGCGGCGATTGGCCTCCCCGAGCGCGGTAATAAAACCGGACACGAGGAGAAATTCCGCAAGCTGGAATAAGCCGGCTTGGCTCGGCGTGGCAAGGAGCCGGTGCGGCGTCAAGAACAGATACCAAACGCCCGCCGCGCCGGAGAGCGCGGTCAGGATCGAGGGAGCCAAGCCACAGCACCAGGCGGACAGAACGATTGCGGCCCAAAGCGGGGCGGACCAACTTGCAGATCCGAGAAACGGGTGCAGGAAGTAGCTCGCGGCGAGAGCGGCCGTTGCGGCCAGCAACGCCGTGGCGTATCGACCAATACCACTTCGCGGCATTTCCATAGGGGTGCGCCAAGCGAGGGCAGGTGGCTTATCCTAACATGATCGTCGCGAGCCAAAGCATGCCAAGGCGAAGATCCGGAGAATACTGGCCCCAAACGTATTCTCGCGCTAAGGGAAAATCCGCTAAAGGGCCCTAGAGACTGAGGGGCTTCACGGCAAGGAGACTACAGACATCACCGTATTCCCACCTACTGCCAATCTCCTAGAAAGGCCTACGCTGCTGACCGCTTCGCCGCTTTCGAGCTTGACTTCGCACCGTCAGGGCCAAGCTTCACACCGTCTTCCAACCTTGCAGCCATTATCGCCCACAGCACAATAATTGAACGCGCTGTTGCGCTCCTGCCCGGCGGCGGCACAAACTGAACCACTGAGTTTTTCGGCGGGGCTTATCAGGCTTAAATGACGCTCAAACATCGCACCAAAGAACCCACGCACGCCAAGAAGCGCGCCGTTCGCCGCTGTGCTTTCGTCGCCTCCGCTGAAGTAATCGAACCGTCCTCGGACACCCGCATCTCTGCGCGAACCTCCGAACTCGGCCTGGGCGGCTGCTATATCGAGACGCTGAATCCACTCCCCGAAGGGACGCTCGTCCGCTTGCGCATCCTTCGCGACCAAGGCGTCTTCGAAGCGGAAGCCAAAGTGGTCTACTCCCACTCCAGCTTCGGCATGGGCCTGGCCTTTACCAAAATCGAGCCCAAGCAGCGGGCGCTGCTCGAGGACTGGCTGGCCGAGCTGGTGATTCAGATGAAGTCGGTTTCGTAGCGCCCGGCAACGGAACGCTTTCCATCTGCCCGATTAGTCTGCGCGATTCTCGCGGCGATTCAGATGGCAACGCGCTCACCAGAATGGGCGTTCTGTCACGCTTTTCTGGCCTGCTATTCCCCTTTGATTACTTTAACGGCTTCGTTATCGGTTTTCAGTTGACGAAAATCCGCATTCGTATTTATGGTTCCGGTAACTCCCGCGGGAAATGGAAGGACGTTGCGATCTGTTCTGCTTGCGCGCGTGGTTTCGCGCACTGGGGAGGTGGGTTTTGCCGCGAAGCGTTCTCTTCGCTATCGGCTCGGTCGGCGCCCTGGTTCTTCTCTTTTAGCGGCGCCCCCGCCAAAGCGCAAACTGACGCGCCTCGTCCCACGCGTCGCCTAATCACCCAGGCTGTGGATGCCACTCGCATGGTCGTGCTCAACGGCAATACACGGCCGGAAGCCAACTCTCGGAATGACCGAGGGCCTGTTGCCGGAGACTTTCGCCTCGAGCACATGCAGCTTCAGCTCCGTCTGCCCGCCGAGAAACAGAACGAACTGGACCAGCTTACGCGAGATCAGCAGGACCCCAAATCGCCGGACTACCACAAGTGGCTTACGCCGGCCGAATTCAAGCAGCGCTTCAGCCTCGCTCCCGAAGATACGGAAGCCATCACCACATGGCTCCAATCCGCGGGGTTTACGGTGGAGGTCATTAACCCGCAATCCATCGTTTTTTCGGGACCGCCGGGCAGGTGCGCAACGCTTTACACACCGAGATTCATAATCTCGACGTGAACGGCGAAAAGCACATCGCCAATATGAGCAACCCGCAGATTCCCGCCGCGCTCGCCCCGGCAATCATCGGCGTTGTCTCGCTGAACGACTTCAAGCCCCGGCCCGCGAACCGCCCCCGCGCCGCCTACACTCCTGGCAGCGGCGCCTTCCCCGTGGTCCCAGCCAATCTCGCCACAATCTACAACTTCAATCCAGCTTTCAGCGCCGGCTAACGGGAAAAGGACAAACGATTGTTTTGCTCGAGGATTCGGATATTTATATTATCAACGATTGGAACACGTTCCGCAACTTGTTTGGACTTGCGGTCCAACTACGGGCGGGGATCCCTGGAAACGGAACATCCCTGCTCCAGCACTGAGGCGTACGACTGCTTGATCCCGGGGCCGTGCCCGGACCGGAAAGAGGCGACTATTGACGCGGAATGGGCCAGCGCGGCGGCGCCGAACGCCGCCATCGAAGTCGCTTCCTGCTCGGACAGCACCACAAATTTCGGCGGTTTCATCGCCCTCGAAAACCTATTCAACCGCATCCAGTCGTTCCTCCGGCTGTCGTCGGGCCTCAGCTACAGCGCTGTCGGAAGTTTCGTATGGGGCTCGGCCTTCAAATACCTTATGTCCAGCCACGTTATTACCAACAAGGCCGCCATCGGAGGGCGTCTCCACTTCGCCTCGGCCTTTCGACGCGGGCGCGGCGAAGTTTCGATCAGGACGAAAAAAACGAACAGCCACGCACGGAGCATCGGCGTCAGCGGCTTCGCCTCCACGCCTTATAATGTGGCCGTATGCGGAACCGACTTCGGCCATACGTTTGCCCAAAAGCACAAGCACCTACCTGGAACTCGAACGCACCGTGCACGTACGGCTGGCAATCTCCTACATACCGGAAATTCCCTAACGACTCCTGCGCGAGCGCCTTGATCGCCGCGCATCTCGGTTATGCGGCCACCTACGGCGCAAATGGCCTGTGCAACTCCGTCGGCTCGAATTCGCCTTTATTGATTACCGAGGCGGGCGGCGGGCTGGTCCCAGCGGCTGGTGCGACGGGAGCGCCCAGCGAAATTGGCGTCGTTGGCGGAAGCTGCACGGGATACCCAAAGCCTTACTGGCAATCTCTTGCCGGCATCCGACGACGGCGTGCGGCGACATTCCCCTATATCTCCCTCTTCGCCGCAGTCGGCTTTTGGAACCACTACTACGTCGTCTGCTGGTCCGACCGCCACGGCGGGCGGCGAACGTCCTCCGTTGGGTGGTTGGGGTTCGGAGGATCCCCTTTGCCGCGCCAATCATGGCCGGGATTCAGGCGCTCATCGATCAGAAAACTGGGAAACTTCAGGGGAATCCAGCGCCGATCTACTACGCCCTGGCCGCAAAAGAGTACGGGGCGAACGGCAGCTCTATCTGCAATTCGACGCTCGGCAATCGAGCGGATAGCAGTTGTACGTTTTACGATGTGACGCAGGGCGACACAGATGTGAACTGTACGGGCTCAATGGATTGCTATGCGCCTTCAGGCGCAAAATGGCGCGTTTTCTGTGTCGAGTTCGTCGTATCAACCGGCTTTCTGGAGCCTGTTGGCTGGGACTTCGCCACCGGAATCGGCACGGTGAACGCCTAT
>CAVPFR010000024.1:0-62515 GCA_963703785.1 uncultured Acidobacteriota bacterium
GCCCCCCTTTTAGTGAAGTCCCAGAAGGACATGGATGGCCGGCGCGTTGCGCGATCCCGACCGCGACGATATTCGCGCTGGCTCCCACGGCGGTGAGGTTGCCACCGAGGACGGTGCCTAACAGCAGGCCCACCACAGCACTCCGGAGCCGGTGTGGCCGGCCGGATGGAGGCACCATGTGTCCGACGACCGGCGTCATCGTGGCGGCATACGGAATTGTTGATAAAGCTGCCCAAGGTGAAGGACACAGTGAGGTCAACATCGTTGCCGTCCACGCATCGCCATGGGTCAGGTGACTGGCCAGATCGGCCAATTGCTTGACGACGCCGGTCCGCACCAGGGCCCCGACCATGATGAACAGTCCCGCGAAGAACAGCAGCGACTCCCACTCGACGTGGAGAGAAAGACCTCCACGGCTCAGGCCGGACATCACGACCAGGATGCCGGCACCGGCCATCGCCACCAGCGACGGCTCCATGTGGATCTGCCTATGCAGAACCAGATCCGACGAATACTGCAACCAGGACGATTCCGCATTGGATCAGCAGCCGGGGATTGCGCATTGTTCCCCTCCGTTCAGCGTCATGACATCGGCGACCCGCGCGGGATCGACGGTGAAGAAGCCTGGAAAACAGCCGGGCAGCAGGAGCAGCAGGACGGCGAGAACGATGAGCACCGCCGGTGCCATGTTGGCCGGAGCGATGAAGTCGAGCTGGTTCGGCGTCGATGATGACGCTGGTCGGGTTGCTGATGAGGGTTGCCGCGCCGGCGATGTTGGTGGTGATGCTGATGATGAGAAATGGTGCTGGGCTAGCAATATGCTGAAGCGAAGCAGAGGCAGAAAAAAAAAAAAAAAAAAAAATATTGCTGCTTGGTCATGACGGGCATCTCTTGGTCGGCCGGGCGGGCCTTTGATACCCACATGTATGACGCCCGCAAGTTCCGTCCACCGCAAAGGATCAAAAATGACCCTCAAGCCGCTTCCGGCCTCTGATCGAGGCCACCCTCGATTTGCTGGCCAAGGCCGATTACATCGCCGACCGCTCGCTGGCGACGGTGCTGTACCTCGCGCTCAAGATGGGCCGGCCGCTGTTCGTCAAAGGCGAGGCCGGTGTCGGCAAGACCCAGATCGCCAAGGTGCTGGCCTCGACGCTTGGGCGCCGGCTGATCCGCCTGCAGCGCCACGAGGGACTCGCATCCCTCGTCTGCCGTCGACCAGTGGAATTATACGGCGCGCAAATGATCGCCATCCGTCTCGCCGAAGCGGAAGGCGAGGGCGACCGCGAGCGCATCGAGCACGACGTGTTCTCCGTATGTTTCCTGATCAAGCGGCCGCTGTTGCAGGCGCTCGAGCCCGACCGTGAGGTCCCCCGGTGCTGCTGATCGACGAGATCGACCGCACCGACGGAGCCTTCGAGGCGTTTCTCGGAAGCGCTGGCCGATTTCCAGGTCACCGTACCGGAGCTCGGCACCGTGAAGGCGGCTGGGCTGCCGATTGTACTGGGTGACGTCAAACCGTACGCGCGAAGTGCATGACGAGCAATTCTAGCGGCGCTGTCTTTATCACTGGGTCGGCTATCCCAATGCCTAGAGAGTGTCAACTTCGAACCTCGTCGCCAAATTAGTTGGTTGCCTTGTTGAATTCATCGGGGATGTTTGTAAAACAATATGCTGAACGTAGAGTAAACATGGCGTGATGTGTAGGGGGGGGAGGGTTTTGTTGGGGTGGACTGGTGGTTTGGTTTGGGCCGGTGGCGAAACGTTAACGTAGTGGTTTATAGATGACCCAATTGGACATCAATCGATTACGCCCAAAAATCTCCCTGGACACTGCACCCTAAACTCCGTAATATCAACCTCCATGTCACACACTCTCTAATATCCCGAAACCCTAGGGAACGGATGTTCGTAGTTCAAATCTCACTCCTTATTGTCACATTTCTCTCCCTTATATCACGAAATTTGTCATTAATGCAAACCACCCAAGAAGTCAACCCACACCCTCGCATTGCGTCATGTGTCAACATGTGGAGTGTCACCTTCTTATTCTTATTCTTCTTCTTCTTTTTATGCCACTTGTTGAATGTTGGTGCATGCGTCCACCAGATTGCCCGGGAAGGCATCACCGGAGCCAGGATCGCTAGGAGTGCAGGCGTCGCCAGCTCGCGCTGGGCGGGCCGCGGTGCATCGTGATGACGTTTCCGTACTCGGGCTTCTCCGTGTAGTCCATGATCCCGGGGTGCTCTCGGAATTGCTGGCGCACCTCGTGCACCACCGCCCCGGCCGAGCGGCCGACGGCCCGGATGGCCAGGCCGAGAACAGGAAGGCCACCGAACCGCCGATCAGCAGGCCGATGAACGTGGTCGGGTTGGCCACGTTGATCTGGGTCGCGCTGCGGAACAGGTTCGCGCCGGTGGCTGCAGGCTGAGCTGCGTCGCCGATGGTCTCGATGAAGCGAGGCGAACAGGGCCACGGCGGCGATGACCGCCGAGCCGATGGCGACGCCCTTGGTGATGGCCTTGGTGGTGTTGCCCACGGCGTCGAGGCTGACCATGATCCGCTCGGCCTCACCGCTGAACTCGCCGGACATCTCGGCGATGCCGGCCGCGTTGTCCGAGACCGGGCCGAAGCTGTCCTCGGAGACGACCATGCCGGCGGTCGCCAGCAGGCCGATGCCGATCAGGGCGACCAGGTAGAAGGTGAACTCAATGTTGCCGTCGCCCAGCCCGATGGCCACGCCGATGGCGATCGCGATCGGCATGATGGCCCAGACGGAGGACTCGAGCCGATGGAGATGCCCGCCAGAACCGTCGTGGCCGGACCGGTGCGGGCCGATGCGGCGATCTCCTTGACCGGGCCGCTCGGTAGAGGTGAACTGCTCGGTGATCTGGCTGGCCACCAGCGACACAATCACCCGTCAGCACGGCGTAGAAGACCTTGAGGTCGTGCACGTAGTACTGCTGCCACCAGGAAGGCCCCGATGATGGTCAAGAAACGGCGGCCAGCCAGAAGCCGCGGTCGACAGGCGCCACGGCCGGCGGTCGTTGCTCTTGCGTGCCTTCCACCACGAAGACGCCGATGGACCGAGGCGAAGATGCCGATGGCCGGGACGATGAAGGGGTAGGGAACGGGCGGCGGTGGGGTTGTGCCCGATGGGTCCGGAAGGCCGAGTAGCCCAGGATGAGCGCAGCGATGATCCGTGATCTCGTACGACTCGAAGAGGTCGGCCGCCATGCTGGCGCAATCGCCACGTTGTCGCCCACGTTGCGGCAATGGTCGCGGCGTTCCGCGGGTCGTCCTCGGGGATGCCTGCCTCGACCTTGCCCACCAGGTCGGCGCCGACGTCGGCCGCCTTGGTGAAGATGCCGCCGCCGACTCGCATGAAGAGGGCCAGCAGTGAGGCGCCGAAGCGAAGCCGATGAGGACGGCGGTCGCGGAGTTCTGGAAGATGAGGACGATCGCGGTGGCGCCGAGCAGGCCGAGCCCGACGCAGAGCATGCCGGTCACGGCGCCGGTGCGGAAGGCGACCCGGAGCGCGCCGGCCATGCCGCCGCCCTGGGAGCCGCCGCGGCGGTCCGCACGTTGCCTCGCACGGCGATGCTCATGCCGATGAAGCCGGTAAGGCCGGAGAAGGCCGCCCCGAAGAGGAAGCCGATCACCCGGTAGATGCCGTCCTGGCGAAGGTCAGCGCCATGTGCCGTCGGGGCCACCACTGGGTGGCGGTGAAGAAGATGAGGATGGCCAGCGGGACGACGATCATATGATCGTCCCGAAATGGCGCGTCAGGAACGCCTCGGCCCCCTCTTGGACCGCCAGGCGATCTCCTTCATTTTGGGCGTGCCCTGGTCGGCCGCCAAGACGTTGCGGGCCAGCAGCAGTCCGGTGGCGATGCCGACGATGCCGGCGGCCAGGCAGATGTACAGCCAGGTCTTGTCTACCCCGCCCAGTTGGAAGTCCTGGTACCCGCCCTTGGTGGCGAAGGAGATCGTTTATCCCTGGTATGCCCTTTCTGTTCCAGTACGCCCAGTGGAGTGAGGGCGCTCAGGCTCCCTGGTCCGTGTGGTGCGGCAGCGCTCAGCACTGAGCACGCCGACCTGGCGATCCCGTGCGCGGACGCGCCGGGCAGGTTCTGCAAACCCACGCCGGGCCGTCGGGGACGATAGCGACTGGCCGCCGACCGGGCAATTGGTTCTCGGCTGGGCCCCTTACTCTGTGGGCTCGACCCCGGGTGGCTTCAGTCGGGCTGGCCGGCCGTGTCGGGGCTCGGCTGCACCAGCCGTAGGCCGGGTTCAGGATGGCCTGCCGGCGGGCCCAGAGCAATACGTAGTCTAACCAGGCCCAGCAAAATTAAGTCAAAGCGCGGGAAGCCACGATCGTCGAGCGGCAAAAACTCCCGCAGCGTGGCCTCGTATTTGTGAGCGGCGCGTCCGATATTAACGTCCTCGGCTTCCATGCGATGGACATTGGCAGGGGGTATGGGCACACGCAGCAGAAGCTCGCGCCGGGCCATACCGTAATTGCTCTCCGGACTCTCGGGCGGCACAGCGCGCTCATCTCCCCAGAAGAGATGCACGCGCGCCCAGTCAACCTGGCCGCGAAACTCGTTCGAAGCCAGGACGCGATAGAATTCCCGAGGCCTCGAACCGCCCGAAAGGGCGACGTAAAAGTGGCCTTGCTTGGCAATGCTCTGCCACGCCCAGTCGACAAAGCGGCGCGCGGCCGTGAGGGCCAGTTCGGCTGCGTCGGCGCAAACGGATACACCAGGAAGGAGTTCTCGCGGGATCATGTCACGGTTTGCGCCAGTTGCGGCCATCGCGACTCAATAGTTCATCCGCCTCGCGAGGACCCCAGCTTCCGGCCGGATAAGTGGGCGCCGAACGCCGCTGGTCCTGCCAAGCCTTGAGAATCGGGTCCACGAAGGCCCAGGCGGCCTCGACGCCATCGGCACGGTCGAAGAGGGTAGCGTCCCCACGCATGCAGTCATTCAAAAGCGTAGCATAAGCGCTGCGTTCGCGTGCCCCAAAAGCCGCGCGATAACTGAAATCCATGGCGACGCGGGTCAGACGAATTTTCTGGCCGGGCACCTTAGCGTAAAAGCTGATGGAGATGCCCTCCTCGGGCTGGATATTCAAGACCAGAGTGTTGGTGTCGAGTCCTTGTCCGCGAAAGAGCAAGTGAGGCGCGCGCCGAAAGTTAATGGCCACTTCGCTGACGCGGCGCGCCATGCGCTTGCCGGTGCGGATGTAGAACGGCACGTCGGCCCAGCGCCAGTTATCGATGAGCACTTTCGCGGCGACGAAGGTTTCGGTCTTCGAATCGGGGCTGACGCCAGGCTCCTGACGGTAACCGGGCGCGTCTTGGCCGTCGATCTGGCCCGATCCGTATTGGCCCGGGACGACATCCGTAACCACGGTTTGCGGGGTGTAGGGGCGGAGAGCCTGCAGGACTTTCAGCTTCTCGTTACGCACGGCGGTAGCGTCGAAATTCGAGGGCGGCTCGATGGCGATCAGGGAGGTGAGCTGCAGGAGATGGCTCTGGACCATGTCCCGCATGGCGCCCGTCGTTTCGTAGAACGCGGCCCGCTGCTCCACGCCCAGGCTCTCGGCGGCCGTAATTTGCACGTGGTCAACGTAGTTGCGATTCCACAGCGGCTCGAATATGCCGTTGCCGAAGCGCAGCGCCAGAAGATTCTGGACCGTATCTTTTCCCAGGAAATGATCGATGCGATAGACCTGCGATTCGTCGAAAGCGTCGAGAACGACGCGATTGAGTTCTCGGGCCGAGGCCAGGTCGCGGCCGAAAGGCTTCTCGATAACGACGCGTACCCAAGCCCCTTCCTTGGCGGGCTTCGCCAGGCCGGCCTTCTTGATTTGGGCGATCACTTTGGGGTAAACGGCCGGCGGCGTAGCCAGGTAGAACAGGCGATTGCCCTCCAGATGGCGCTCTTTGTCCAACTCTTCGAGGCGATGCGAAAGCTTCTCGAACCCGCCGGGCTGGTCGTATTCACCGGAGACGTAGGCGAAGGATTGCGCGAAGGCGCGAAGGCTCTCTTCGCTTACTCTGCAACTTTCGCTGTCGCTTCGTATGGCGCCGGCGGCGGAATCCTGAAAGGCGGCGTCGCTCATCGGGCTGCGCGCGAAGCCGACAATGGCAAAGCGGCTCGCCAGCGACCCGCAATTGGCTAATTCAAAGAGCGCGGGGATGAGTTTTCGGCGCGTGAGGTCGCCCGATGCGCCGAAAATCACGATGGCGCAGGGATCGGCCAGGGATACGGAACTCTGTGGTTGCAGAGCGTCAGCTTCGGCAATGCCATTCGCAACGGATGCCATAATCAACCTCCCACCAGCGCTCGCCTCACCCCGCTCTGGTCCAAGGATGCGCGCAACTGTTCCGCGGATTCAAAAAGAATCGTATGCATGCCCAGCGCTTTGGCCGGCTCCAGATTCTTGGGACGATCGTCGATAAACACGCACTCCTCCGGAGCGCGCTGCGTGATTGCCAGCGTGGCTTGATAGATGCGCGGGTCGGGCTTGCGCAGTCCCACATAACAGGAAGTAAAGAAAGCCGTGAAGTTTCGCCGCAGATCGAACTTGCGGATGCGATAAGAGTTGAGCTCCAGCGATTCGTTATTGAGGGCGGCCATGAAATAGCGGCGCGAGGCGGTAAGCTCGTCGAGGAGGACACGTGTTTCTTTTTTTTCGCTGGATTGCGCGAACAGGAACTCCTTGAACTCTTCGCGCGTGAAGAGCCGCTCACGGTAAAAGATGGTTCGATCCAGGTAAGCTTCCAGGGTAATGCGGCCGGTTTCGAGTTCGACTTCGGCGAGCTTGTGTCTCTGTTCGTAATCGGCGGGATCGAGCGCATAGCGCTTTGCCGCTTCCGCGCGGGCGTGCTCGTCCCAGCCGTTCGAGAGGATTACGCCTCCGATATCCCAAAATAACGCGGTGACATCACTCATAGCTAAATCGCTAGCCCCTAACAAGAGATTCCGCTGCCGCCGCTCGGGCTCTCGAAACTCACGCCCGGATCAGAGCGCCGAACGCGACGCGGAGAGCGCCTGATCGACGGCTCGACGCAGGCTGGCCAATCCGGTGGGAGCACCCTCGGTTAGATGCAACCGCAGCGCGGGTTTGCCGAGCCTTCCGAGCGACTCCAGGTCGCCCAAAGCTTGGGCCATTTCCAACTGGCCGAAAGTATATTTCGCGCCGGGAATGGCCAAATCGCTGGACCTCTCGGACGTGATCATCAGAAACATACCAGAGGGTGGTCCGCCTTTGTACAGCTGGCCGATCGAATGCATATAGCGCGGCCCGTAACCGAGCAACACAGGCAGGCCCAGCCGCTCGCCGAGCGTGGCGCGAAGCGCGTCAAGCTCAGCGCCGTTTGCGGCGTCGCGGGCCACGTACGCGAGAATGGCCACGTAATCGTCGGGACGGCTCTCCGAAAAGAATGTACGCAGCGCCGCCGAGAGCTGCAGCGTGGAAATCGAGCCTCGGACGGCGCCCTCGGCGTAAAGTTCGATGCCTGATTCAACCAGACGCGGCGATCCCAGCGGCATCTCTCCGGAAAGCTCAAAAGCCTCGAGAATGCGCGCGGTATTGTCTTTGCTCTCCTGCACGTTGGGCTCGTCAAACGGATCGATGGCCAGCGAAGCGCCCGCCAACGCCGTGGCCGTCTCCCACTTGAAGAATTCGGCGCCGAGCTGCTCGGGTGCTTGGAGGCGAATCTCCACAAAAGCCGCGCCTCGCTCCTGGAGCGCACGCAATGTCGCTTCAAGAGCCGT
Organism: uncultured Acidobacteriota bacterium; assembly: GCA_963703785.1. Taxonomy (GTDB): domain Bacteria; phylum Acidobacteriota; class Terriglobia; order Acidiferrales; family UBA7541; genus Palsa-189. The sequence continues at coordinate 7,784 of CAVPFR010000024.1, forward strand.
CTGATCGTCGCCTTCAAGGAACAGGGCCGCCGTCACGCCGCCCCGCGCCAGGACGTCCACAGGCGGCGAGACACCTCCCGCAACGGGCACGATTCCGCGCTCCTCTTTGCCCATGCTTTCCGCGATCAGCTGTTCGATCCAGTTGCCCAGCGGCGTCAGCTTGGGCGTCGAAAGCAAGAAAAGCTTGTCGTCGCCTCTGCGGGCAGCCGCGCCCAGCAACGATCCGAGTTCCAACGCCGGATTCGCGTCCGCATCCCCATCCGGGCCGCAGGCTTTGCGCATCTCCATGGCGGAGTCCAGCACCGCGGCGATATCCACTCCCCACAATGCCGCCGGCACCAAGCCAAAATAGGAGAGGGCGGAATAGCGGCCGCCGATATCGGCGGGATTGCGAAACGTCATGCGGAAGCTGTATTCGCCGGCCAAACTGTCGAGATACGAGCCGCGATCGGTGATGGCCAGAAAGCTGCGGCCCGCCGGAGCCAGTCCCGCCTGAGTAACGCGGTGATGGAAGTAGAAGAATTGGGAGAGCGTCTCGATCGTCTTGCCGGACTTGCTGGCGACGATGAATAAAGTGTGAGCGAGGTCGATCGACCGATCGACTTGCTGAATGGCCGCCGGATCGGTTGAGTCCAGCACGAAAAAGCGCCGCCCCCCTTGCGCCGGAAATATCAGCGAGAAAACTTCCGCTGCCAGGCTCGAGCCGCCCATGCCCAGCAAGACGATGTCGCGCACGCCCGATTCGTACATCTCGCGGGCGGGATCCTCAAGCGCGGGCGACTCCGCACGCATGGGGTCGAGCACGCTGATCCAGCCAAGGCGATTGGAGATGATGCGGGCGTGTTGGGGATCGTGCTTCCAGAGGCCCGGCTGGCGGGCCCATATCTTATGAATGGCCTCGCCGGCTCGGAGACGGGTGGATTCCTCACCGTATGCGTCGATCAAAAGACCGGGCGAAACTCGCTGGATTGTCAGGGGCATGGGGGTCCTTGGGCCGCGGGAGTTGAAGCTCCGTCTCGCACGAGATTACCTCTTTTCGACGAAAGCGAATATACCCTGGGGCAAGCTCCCAAGCGGCTCGGCAATTCCCGGATTTCAGCAGCAAAAGAGCGCCGCGACGCCTAGGAATTTCCATCCCGATGCAGTATGTTTAGAGATGGAAACTAGGAGTTGGTTATTCGAATCGGAGGCGAAATATGGCCGATGACAGTTGCAGCCCGCCGAAACCGGCGGTAGCAGCCCCCAGCCAGCCCGGTGGGCACACAGTAATGTGCGTGAAATTCGGAAGGAAAATGGAAGGCCTGGACCGTGCTCCCTGGAAAGGCGAGATCGGCCAGCGCATTTACGAAAACGTGTCCAAAGACGCCTGGAAACTGTGGATTGAGCATTCCAAGATGATCATGAACGAATACCGGCTGAATCCCCTCGATCCGCAGTCGCAAAAGATCATGGAAGAACAAATGGAACAATTTTTCTTTGGCGAAGGAGCCAAGCTTCCGGAAGGTTACATTCCGCAGCGAGCGAAAGGCTAGGCCCGGCTTCAGTTCTCTCCCGCCAATATCCTTGACCAAAACGCCGCTCGCGGCTACCCGTGGGTCGCGCCTGAAACCGGGTGGGCCACGGGTAATCTAGGCGCAATTGTAAAGCGCAGAGCACGATGCGCTTTGCGCAGCGCAGCCTCCGCCGCTTCGGGGGTTGTGCCCCGAGAAAAAATGAACCCCAGGTAACTCGACCCCTCGGGCCAGGCGGCGATGTAGTCATGCAGGCGCGCCGTGATTTGGATCTCGGTAACGCCTGGAACCGCGCCAGCATCATGCGTTCCTTCGACTTTTTCGAGAATGCCGCTCTGAGGCACCGGAATCATCATCACGGCCGCGGCATCCGCTTCCCGCTGCACGTCTGCGCCAGGCAAGCCCAGTGCTTTGCGGATCAGCAACTCTTCGAGAAACATTCGCTCTTGGCCGAAGCGCAGCACGCGCGAACAAAGGCCTCCAATCGGGCGCGGCGCTATTTCCAGCACCCACGGGCCTCCATCATTCAGCCGAAATTCCGCGTGCACCGGGCCTTCGCTTAGCCCGAGCGCCCGCACCGAGTCCGCCGCGCAGCGCGCGATCCGCTCCTGCGCCGCCGCCGGAAGGCGTGACGGCGTGACGTAAATCGATTCCTCGAAGTAAGGGCCTTCGAGCGGGTCCGGCTTGTCGAATAGAGCCAGGATGCGCAAGCGGCCGGCTTCGAGCAGGCCTTCCACGGCAACTTCGATTCCAGGAATATAGCGCTCCACGAGCAGGCTATCGAGATCGCCTTCGCGCGTGACTTGAAGTTCGGCGGACGAAAGCAGCCGCGCGATGCGCTCGACTGCGGCAATGAATTCGCCGCGATCGTTGGCCCGAATCACGCCTTGGCTCGCCGACAGCCGCAGCGGCTTCACCACGCAGGGGAATGCTACGCGGCGCACCACCGAATCGAGCGGCTCCGCGAGCGCGAAGGAGAAAAAATCCGGAACCGGCAACCCCGCGCCGCGCAGAACTTCACGCTGGCGCAGCTTGCTGCGGCAATTCTCGACCGCTTCGGGAGAGTTGTAGGGCAATCCCAACAGGCGCGCGGCGTACGCGGCGGTCACCGTCTGGCGATCGCCGAGCGCCAGAATCGCCCCTCTGCTTTTTTCGCCCGCGCGAGGCCGCACAGCTTGCGCGAGCCGCTGGGCCGCCTCTGGCGGCTCCTCGAAGTGAAGCGGGATTGCGCCGTCGGCCCAAGGATCGTCGAGCTGATGGCAGCGATCGCTGCCGAGGATCACCTCGGCGCCTAGCCGCCGCGCGGCCTCGGCGAAGCTGCGCGTCTGGTAACCCAGTTTGCTGGCAAGCAAAAGCAGGAAGGGCGGCTCGTGTTGGGGTGAATCTGCCAAGCGATTTAGCTTCAAACGAACGTATCGGGCGACGCTGCGAGCCGCGCCTCCGAAGCCATGGCCGCGAATTGATCCAGCGTGGGTTCCGCGCAGCAGTACCACGGTTCGGCGAAGTGCGGAATCTTGCGCGCGGCCGAATTCGCCGGAACGATATCGAGGCTGGCGCTCTGCCCGGCCAACTCTTGCGCGGCGCCCCAGATGCGGCTGAACGTCTCGGTGCGCGAGCGCTTCAGCCTGTGACCGTCATTGGCTAACTCCTGCACGCGCTCCGAGAGGATGTCCATGCGGGGATCGGGGTGCTTCCACGGATAGACGAGTCCCGAGGCGTCAAAATCGCCAATGGCCGTTCGCGCCTCCTCCAAGTCCAGCAGACGCGAGCCCGCCGGAATGAGCAGGCGGATGCCCATCTGAATGGGCGCGACATTTTCCGCCAAATCCTGTTCCGCGATGAGCGCCAGGAGTTCGCGATAACCGGCGAGCGTCGTCCAAGGCGTGAACGGCACGAAGGTGGGCTGCAGGATCAGCCCTAATTCGCGGAAGCCCGCCACCACGGCGAGGAAATCCGCCCGCGTATGGCCTTTTGCCAAGCGCGCCAGAATGGCGTCGTCGACCGACTCGACGGCGCTAGTGGCGAACAGGCAACCCGTGTCGCGCAGCTTGCGCACAGCATCTTTATGCTGCAGCAAGTGCTCGATCTTGATGGTGACGTCATAACTAAGCTGGGGAAATTCCCGGTGCATGGCCTCGACAATGGCCAGCGCGTGCGCCGGTCCATTGAAGAAATCGGGATCGCCGAAGGTGACGTGTTCGGCGCCGGCATCGACCTGGCGGCGAATGTCTTCCACTACCACGTCGCGCTGCACGATACGAAAAACTCCGTTGTAAACAGGCACCACGGGGCAATGGCGGCACAGGTGTTTGCAGCCGCGGCTGGCTTCCGTATAGCCGGCGACCTTGAATCCTCCCTCCGGCATCAGCAGGTGCGCGTACTGCCGCAGCGCCGGCAGGCCGCCGCGGTCAGGCGGGATGAAGTTCAGGCGCTCGAGCGAGATCGCGCCCCCCGAACCGCTCGCCGCGCTCGCCGTGCTCTGTTTCGATGCGTTCTGATTGGCCCCGCTCCGCGGGTTCGCCGCCGCGTCGCTCCCCTGCGGCTTGCCGGCGCCAACTTCGCCATCGGCAAGCTGCGCAACAAGTGCCACCAATGCTCCCTCGAACTCGCCTCCCAAGATCGTACCCACGCCGAGGTCGCGCAGGTAGGCTTCGTTCACCGGAGCGTACAAGCCGTAAAAGCAAAGATGCGCGCGCGGATTCAACCGCCGCACCGGTTCGATCAAGGGTATCGCCAGGCGCGTGGCCGTGTGCATCGGAACATAGAAAGCCACCACGCCCGCCGAGCCAATCGCTTCTTCGTGCAGACTCTGGCGAGACAGATCCAGGCAGATGACTTCCGCGCCCGCGCGGCGCAGCCATGCGGCCGGAGAGGCCAGCCCAAAGGGCTGATGGCCGAGTTCGTACGTCGAGATGAGCACAACCTTCACCAGTGGCACGCCTCCTCACGCGCGATCGCGCGATCGCTGCACAGCGCCAATCCATTCTAGACGATCTGCGACGGCGCGGTCGCCTGCAATGCAATTGGCAGAGTGCGAAGCGGAACTAAACTTCAAATCACATTTGCATTCCTAATAGTCCAAAGTCCGTTCTGGATTTGGGGTATATTCTGTCGCAGTTAGGGCTCCTAAAGAGCAGTTCCACGCTGATATGAGGAGATTCAAATGCGAACGTTTCGGCTAGCATTGTTATTGGCAACAGGCATTGCTGTGGCGGCGTCCATCGGCTTGGCGCGGCCGGCCTCGAATGAAGGTCCTTACAAAGTTCTGAAGATGGCCAAAGTCGGAGGCCAAGGCGGTTTTGACTATATTTTCGCGGACGTTGGGGCACGTCGTTTGTACATCCCGCGCAACGGCGCAATGGGGCAACTGATGGTCTTCGACCTGGATACGCTCGATCCGGCGGGCTCGATTCCAGAGATCCATTCCGGCGGCGCAACGGTCGACTCCAAATCCCATCACGGCTTCTCTACTACCAAGCCGATCACCATGTGGGACTCGACCACCTTGAAAGTGATCAAGACCATAGACGTGGACGGCCGTCCCGACGGCATCATGTTTGATCCTTATAACGAGCGCGTATGGATCTTAAGCCATCAACAGCCGTACGCCACGATCATCGACGGCAAGGAAGGCACCGTCGTAGGAACGCTTGACCTGGGAGGAGGGCCGGAGCAAGCCGTGACCGACGGCAAGGGCACGGTCTACATCAACATCTCGGACAAAGCCAACGTTGCCGTCGTGGATGCGAAAAGCCTCAAGGTTACGGCACACTATGACGTCAGCTCGAAGGGCGTTTCCGGTGGAAGCGGCTTGGCGCTGGACATGAAGAACCACGTGCTCTTTTCCTATTGGCGGCAGCCCTCGCCACTCGTCGTGATTCTAAACGCCGAGAACGGGCACATCATCACGACGCTGCCGACGGGGATTAACGTAGATACCGTCGCCTTTAACCCAGCCACCATGGAAGCCATCAGCGCGGAGAATGGCGGCACGATGACCTTCATCAAGGAGAGCAGTCCCACCAGCTTCGAGGTCGAACAAACGGTGGAAACGAAGCCGGTTGCAAAAACGATCGCGCTGGACACGAAAACGGGGCACCTGCTTACGATGACCGCCGATTTCGAGCCGCCTCCTCCCAACGCTGCCCCGCAGCCAGGAGGACGCCCCCCGCGCGGCCCCATGGTGCCGGGTTCGTTTACCATCATCATGGTGGGCAAGAAATAAGCGGCTAGATCGCGCAGTTTAATTCGCCCTATCGCGCTCGCGTGGCAGATGCCTCGTACATCTGCGCACCGGTTTGCGTTATTATTTAGAGTTAGCTCAGAACTAAGTTCATCCGCATAACGATCAAGCTTCGGAGAGGACTTCGCAACCATGGCGGCTGGATCAAAAAATTCCTTTGGCGCGCGCGACACTCTAAAGGCCGGTAGTCAGAGCTACGAAATCTATCGCCTCGACGCGCTCGAGCGCAGGGGAATCGGGCACGCCGATCAGATTCCCTTCTCCATTCGCATCTTGCTCGAAAACCTGCTGCGTCAGGAAGACGGGCGCTTCGTACACGCCAAAGATATAGAGGGCCTGGCCGAATGGCAGCCCGTCACAGAAAAGCGCGCGGAAATTGCCTTTATGCCGGCCCGAGTCCTGCTGCAGGATTTCACCGGGGTGCCCGCCGTCGCCGATCTCGCGGCCATGCGCGACGCCATCGCCAGGATGGGCGGCGACGCCAAGAAGATCAATCCACTGCTCCCTGCCGAGCTGGTCATCGACCACTCCGTGCAGGTGGACCAATTCGGCACCGATATGGCCTTCGCCTTCAACGCCCAATTGGAGTTCCAGCGCAACGTGGAGCGCTATCAATTCCTGCGCTGGGGCCAGAACGCTCTTCAGAATTTCAAAGTCGTCCCGCCCGATATGGGCATCTGCCATCAGGTGAACCTCGAATATCTGGCCCGCGTCGTCTGCGACCGCGCGCCGGACGGTCGCCTTGCCGCCTACCCGGATTCTTTGGTGGGAACCGATTCGCACACCACGATGGTCAATGGACTAGGTGTGTTCGGCTGGGGCGTCGGCGGCATCGAAGCCGAGGCCGCCATGCTCGGCCAGCCTCTCTCGATGCTCGTTCCCGACGTGGTCGGTTTCAAGCTGCACGGCCGCTTGCCCGAGGGCGCCACGGCCACCGATCTCGTGCTTACCGTCACCGAGATGCTGCGCAAGAAGGGCGTCGTGGGCCAATTCGTGGAGTTCTACGGGACTGGCCTCTCCAATCTCACGCTGCCCGATCGCGCCACCATCGCCAATATGGCGCCCGAGTATGGCGCGACGATGGGATTCTTCCCCGCGGACGCGGAGACGCTCGCCTATCTGCGCTTTACCGGACGCAGCGACGAGCGGCTGGCGCTCGTCGAAGCCTACACAAAAATGCAAGGGATCTTCCGCACCGATCAGACTCCCGACCCGCTCTTCTCGGACACACTCGAACTGGATCTCGGCAAGGTCGAACCCACGCTGGCCGGACCCAAGCGTCCGCAGGACCGCGTGCCGCTGCGCCAGGCGAAGAGCTTTTTTGCGAAAGCGATGGAAGGCATGGCGCAAAAGCATGTCGAGGTGAAGAACAACGGCGATCGCTTCGAGCTGTCCAATGGCTCGGTGGTGATCGCGGCCATCACCAGCTGCACGAACACCTCGAATCCTTCGTTGATGCTGGGCGCCGGGATTGGTAGCCAAAAAGGCCGTCGAGCGCGGGCTCGAATCGAAGCCTTGGGTGAAGACGAGCCTAGCCCCAGGCTCGAAAGTCGTTACGGACTACCTGCTAGCGGCCGGTCTGACTGCAATATCTGGAAAAGCTGAAGTTCAACCTGGTGGGCTTCGGCTGCACCACGTGTATCGGCAATAGCGGCCCGCTTCCGGAAGCGATCGGCTCCGCGATCAAGGAGAATAGCCTCGTCGCGGTTTCCGTGCTCAGCGGCAATCGCAATTTCGAGGGCCGTATTCATCCACTGGTGCGCGCGAACTATCTGGCCTCCCCGCCGCTCGTGGTCGCGTACGCACTGGCCGGGCGCATGGATTTCGATATGGAAAAGGATTCGCTCGGCAACGATCGCGACGGCAAGCCCGTCTACCTGCGCGATATTTGGCCGACGCCAAAGGAAGTGGAAGAGACGGTGCGCAAAGCCGTCACCACGGAGATGTACCGCAAGGAGTATGGCCAAATCTTCGAGGGCGATGAGCGCTGGCGCGGCCTGACAGTGCCTGAAGGGGACCTGTACGCCTGGGACGCCAAGTCCACTTATATCAAGCGCCCGCCATTTTTCGAGGAGATGCCGAAAATTCCGTCCGAGCTTTCCGACGTTCGCAATGCGCGCGTGCTGGCGGTGCTGGGCAATAGCGTCACCACCGATCACATCTCTCCCGCTGGCTCCATTCAGCCCGACGGCCCCGCGGGCAAATATCTAATCGCCAATGGCGTGAAGCCCTCGGAATTCAACTCCTACGGGGCTCGCCGCGGGAATCACGAAGTGATGATGCGCGGCACCTTCGCGAATATCCGCCTGCGCAATCAGCTGGCCCCCGGCACGGAGGGCGGCTGGACGCTGCATCAGCCGAGCCAAGAGAAGATGACCATCTACGACGCGGCCATGCGCTATAAGCAGGAAGGCGTACCGCTGGTGGTGATCGCGGGCAAGGAGTACGGCGCCGGCTCATCGCGCGATTGGGCGGCGAAGGGCACGCTTCTGCTCGGCGTGCGCGCGGTGATCGCCGACAGCTACGAGCGCATTCACCGCAGCAACTTGGTGGGCATGGGCGTGCTGCCGCTGGAATTCAAGCCGGGCGAAAACGCCGAATCGCTGGGGCTCACCGGGCATGAATCCTTCTCCATCGACGGCGTCAGCCAGTTGGCGCCGCGAGCGAAACTGCGCGTGCATGCCCGCGACGATCAGGGCAAGGAAAAAATCTTCGAGGCTGTGGCGCGCGCGGACACGCCGGAGGAAGTTGCCTACTACCGCAATGGCGGAATTCTACCGTACGTCCTGCGCCAGATGCTCTAAGGCTTGCGCAAAACGGGGCGCCGCACAGCCTGCGGCGAAGTTCCGATAACGGTTTTAGGACGAATTCGTCGCGCCAGCAACATCAGCAGGATGATCCCCAAAATAATCGAAGCCACACTCGCCGCCTGAGCGTTCGTCAAACCGAAGAACGAGCGCGGATTGATGCGAATGAACTCCACCAGGAAGCGGGCCACACCGGTGAGTATCAGGTAAAAAGCAAACACTTCTCCCGCGGGGCGCAAGCCGCCCACGGCGCGCCCACCAATGCGCCATAAGATGTAGCCAATCAGCATCGCACCCAGAAATTCATAAATCGGAGTGGGATGCACCCTTTGCGTCGTGGGCACCAGGCCATTCGGGAAACTCATTCCCCAGGGCAGCGAAGTCGGCGTGCCATAGTCGCCGTCTCCCGAAATCAGGCAGCCGATCCGCCCCAGGCCATAGCCGATGGCCGCGGCGGGAGAGGCGATATCCAGCATCAGCGGTACGCTCATTTTGTAATGCCGCGCCAGCAGAACCAGGGCCACGAAACCGCCAATCACCGCGCCAAACCAGGCGAAACCCATGGTGCTGAAGAGCAAAGGTAAAGGATGAGCGAAAAACTCGGAGGGCGACTCCAACAGATGATAAAGCCGCGCGCCTGCCAAGCCGGCCAAGCCCGTCGTGCCGATGATATTTTCGGCGTCGGCGGCGTATCCCCGGCGGCGCAGATCGGCACGGAGCACAAAAAATGCGCAGATCAGGCCCAGGGCCACCATGATTCCGTAGGAACCCAGCGTCAGGGGGCCGATGTGAATGAATGGATACACGCGCTAAGGTAGATCCAATTGGAGTATAGCGGATGGCAGCAACCGAAGCATTCTTCGTGCGTTTGTTGCCTTACGTCATCTCAATGCTGCAAAAAACGATGCCAAACTCTTCGAGGTTGCGGCTGTTTTGCGGCGAAAAAAGAAACGCGGCCCTCCACTGCCGGAAGGCCGCGCCACTCTGCTCTGGTGCTGTATTCTAGCGGCGTCCGCCGCCTCCGTGCGAGCCACCACCGCCCCCGCCGCCACCCCGGGAGCTTCCGCCACCGCCTCGCGAGCTTCCTCCGCCTGAGTAGCTCCGAGATCCGCCAGAACCAGACCCGCCATAGCTGCTCGAGCCGGATGATCGTGGAGCCGGAGCAATGCGAGAACTCGGTTGGTTAGAAGGATAGCTGCGATAGCTCGGCTGGCTCGACGTCGAAGGCGCACCGCGATAACTGGGCGAAGAAGGCGCCGAGCGATACGCGGGCGATGCGGCGCCGCGATTCGCTCCGGCAGAGCTCTCGGTGCCCGTACCGCCGCGGTAGGAGCGTTCGTTGACGATAGGCTTGTTCATATCAAGCGTAGGCCGGCTATTGGTGGCAGGGGAGCCCGAGAATCGCTGCCAACCTTCCGATGCGCTTTGGCGCCGGCTGAATGAATTCGCCTGCCCGGCGCTGCGGCCCGCCGCCGGCGTAGAGCCGGCGCCATTGGTACCGAAGCGCTCGGCTCCGTTAGCGGTTTGCCCCGCGCCGCGCTGTCCCTCGATACTTCGGTTTTGCGTTGCGGCGCCGTTAGTTGCGTTCGTAAAACTACGCGTCCCGGAACCGTTGATCGCTTGAAACTGCCCGCTCCGCGCGATCGATTCATTCACGCGCGACGCTTGCGAGGAGAAAGACTCCGTCCGAGCCGCCGGCGCGCTCCTGGAGTAGAAGCTGCGCTGCGAGCTCAGGCGCGACGCAGTCGCCGAATTGACGGTCCGGTCGGAGGCCCGCAAGCTGTCGCGCGAGGGGACAACCGGCAGATTGCCCGTCATCATGCGACCACTACGAATGTCCGACGCCGCCACGCCGTGCGCCAAGACGCCGCCGCGTCCAAAGCTTCCCGCCGCCATGCCGGAGACGCCTTGGCGTAGCCGATCGTTCGCCCCTAACTCGCGCAGGTTCGAAAAGCCGCCTCCTGCGTGCAGCGGCGCGATGCCCTCACGAAGGCCGCCAATGCGGTCGAACCCTACCCCTCCGAAACGGTCGCGAAAACCGCCCCACCATGGATGGAAGAAGTCGCCGGGCCCAATCGGCAGCCACCCGATCGAACCGAAACCTGTGCCGAAACCAAAGCCTCCGCCAAATCCGAAGAAGGAAACGTACGCCGGCGCCCAGATCGGACGATAAGCCGGAAAGACCGGCCCGGGCCACCAGGCCCACGCGCCGCCGTTGAGGAACCAGCGGCCATAGTGATAAGGCGCCCAACCCCAAGGCTCAGAGGAAGCCCAAGTCCATCCATAATACGGCTCCCATAGCCAGCGGCCATCGCGGTAGGGCGCCCAGCCGGCGTCCACCTGCGGAGTCCACACTTGCCCGTAATCCGGAACTTCCGACCATGTGCCATTACGATCGAGGTCCTCGGCGCCGGTGTAATAGCGATTCGTCTTCTGGTAAGAGTTGGCGTTGTAGATCGTGTTGTCGCGATCCCGATTCCAGCTGTCGAATTCGTCGCTCGGAGGAGCATCGCTGACTTTGTACTGCGCGTCCGTGCCCGTTCCCCGGATGGTAATCAGCTGCCCCTTCTTGACCGTGGTGCTGCCTTCAGAGGTGGAGGTCTGAGCTTCGCCTTCGGCAACCGTTACGATGGATTGCCCATCGGAATCGATCTCAATGCGATAGCGCCCCGGCTTGGTGGGATGAACCGCGACGTTTGGCGTATCGATCTCCACATCCGCCTGAGCGCCGTTCAGTACCGAGTAGACGGCTACTCCCTGCCCGACCTGCACTTGGATTCGATTGTTATCCAATGTGGCGATATTGGCCTGGGAATGCTGATCCAGCCGCAATACGTTCGCGTAGTCCAGCTGCAGCTCGGCTCGCGAGCCATCGCCCGTAGCGACTTTGTCGCCCGCCATCAGCGGAGTATTCAGGCTCACAGCGGAGAAGTCGCCGGAGTCGCCTCGTTGCATGGTAACGTCGCCGCGGATGAAGCTCACGCGAGCCACGCCCGGGCCATTTTGTGCCTGATTAAGAGTTTGGCTGGCGTCGGACTCGGGTGCCTGAGCGTCCGGTCCTGGAGGAGCCTGGCCGATAGCCGGAATCACGATCGAGAGCACTAAAGTTGGAATTGCCCAGAACGCCGTTCTACTCGCCCTCATAAGCCACCTCGACATGCCAAATAAAGGGCACATGGCGTGCCAAATAGAGTGTCTCGGGCATCTGTATCTGCTTTTTTTGTAGCAAGTTAGGACGGGGCAATAAAGCTCGACCGCAAAACTCTGGTGGGAATCGAGCAACTTGGTGGTTTTCAGCCACCGTAGGCTCTACCGGCCCGGAAAGGAATGACGACACTTGCAGCCCCGCTTAGTTGGAAGCCCTCGTCCTCTGCTGGACGTTCACGTCTTTGAAGATTGGCTTCAGGACCGCGGCGATACCTTCAGCCATCTTCAGGGAACCTCCCTCGTTGGGATGAACCTGATCGATGACCATCAGGTAGAGAGGGTCGTTGATCAGGCTCAGCCCATCGAGAAAATAGAGGTTCCGATCTGTTTGCCTGCGCTGCTCCACGAGTTGATGAACGGCGTCGCGATAGGCTTGGGGAAGATCTCCGTTCTTGTTCTTTTCGTGAATGATATCTTGATGCGTCAGAATCGGAGTGATGCACAGAATCGGCTTGGTGGGATATTTCGCGCGCACCACATCGAGAAACGCCCCGTACTTGTCTCGATACTGCGCCACCGTCTCCGGCTTCCCTGCTGAGTCTCTGCCGCCAAAGGAGTTGGTGCCCACCATCAGGACGAGCACATCCCAATCGTTGCGGCTGGCAATGTAATCCGCGACGGAAACGTCCGTCCAGGCGCTGCCGCCGAAGCCCAAGTTCAGGGGCTCACAATTGGCCATTTCGCACGTTTGCCAAACGTAGGTTTCCCGCGGGCTCGTTACACCATGGCCGTGGGTGATTGAATCGCCGTGGAATAGCACCACCGGCACGTTTCGCGGCGAGGGCGGAAGCACTTGCGCATCCTGATCCAAGCCGATCCCGCCGACGATCGCCTCCGCATTGCGGTAATAGTGCGGAAACAGGATGGAGAACTCCGACTCCTTCTTCGGCTCGCTCGATCCGTCGAACACGATTACGTCCTGCTGGTAATAGGCGACCTTCGCCGGGACGTTCGCCAGGAACTTGCCGTCGCGATACACGTCGAAATAGGGCGGGCGCGCGCGTTCCCAGGCCGACTCCGGACTGGCGTTGGCAACATCGGGCACGTCGAGAAATGTAACTCGAATGGCGATCCGGCTGGAGTCGGTTCGAAGCCGCACGGCAACTCCCGCCGTGGATAGAGCTCGGTCGGCGGACCTCGCCGGAATTTTGTCGCGCCATGCCTTGGGAATTCGCACCGGCTGCAGGCCGCCTGTCTTCGCTTCCCAATCGGCCACGTTGAGCCATCGCAAGCGATTGTCGTCCGGAGTCAGCCACTTCAAATTATCCGGAGCGCTCCGCTGTCCATAAGCCGTGGCCCCAAAGCTCAAAGCAAGCAACAGTAAATACCCCAGCGTTCTGCGCGAGGGAGATGACATCGTCTTACTCCTCTTCGTCAACAGCGATGCCCAACCACTACGGTTTCAGCAGTGCGATAGATGCGCATATGCCCAAGCCAGACGTTGCGATGAACCCCTATGAACAATGTTGAGTGTACAATGGCGCCCGGCAAGCAGGTCGAGGAAATTTCAGCTTCGCGCGTCCCCACGCGCCTTACGGGAGCATCGCCGTGCATACACTTTTCCGGCCATCGAAATCCTGGTCCACGATCATTCTTGGCGCGGCGTTTGTGGCCGCACTCATAGCAGTTGCCGTCGCCGCGGAAACCTCGAGCGAATCCGCGGTCCCCGTACGCACTCGGCAGGGCATGGTCGCAGGGCTGACCGTTGGCAAGGTGGAGCAATTCCGCGGGGTGCCGTATGCGGCCCCGCCGCTGGGCGAACTGCGTTGGCGAGCCCCGCTCCCTCCCAAGCCGTACTCTGGCACTCTGCAAGCCACCAAATTCCCCGCTCCCTGTGTGCAGGGCAGGGCTGCGGCCGATCTTCCCGCGCCAAGCGAGGATTGCCTCTATCTGAATCTTTACCGGCCCGCGGGCAGCAAAGAAGGAAAGAAAATGCCCGTTCTCATCTACTTCCACGGCGGAGGTTTTGCCGCGGGTACTGGGAGCGCGCGCGATGGCGTGGAGCTCGTCGCGGGCAACGACATGATCGTGATCATGCCCAACTATCGTCTGGGCTCGTTGGGCTGGCTGGGGCTCTCGCAGTTGGATGCGGAGACGGCGAACGGCGGGTCCTCGGGAAATTACGGTTTGCTGGACATGCTCGCTTCGCTGCAGTGGATTCAGGAAAATATCGCCGCGTTTGGCGGCGACCGGGAAAACGTGACGATCGCCGGGACATCCGCCGGCGGCATCGCTGTTTGTGCGCTCATGACTGCGCGCCTTCACGAACGGCTTTTCCACCGCGCCATCATCGAGAGCGGCGAGTGCACGCCCTCCTCCGCCTATATCATCAGCCACCAAACCGCTCTGCTGCAGGGCGCCAAATTTGCCGCCAAAGCGGGATGCACCGACGCGAAAACTTTCACGTCCTGCCTGCGCTCTAAGCCGGCTTCGACCCTGCTCTCCGCGTCCGAGGGTTTAGGCATGTTTACGGCCAATATCGGCGGGAGCCTGATGCCGAAGGCGCCACTGGAGGCCATCGAGTCGGGCGAGCTCGAGCACATTCCGGTAATCGTCGGCGCCAATCACGACGAGCAGAAGCGCAGCCCGGTGCAGACCACGGGATTTCCGGCAACCTCGCAGACCTACGACAATTACCTCAAAGACGCCTTCGGTCCACTGGCCCCTCTCGTGGCCGCCGAATATCCGCCGAGCGCCTTTAGCGATCCCTCATATGCGGCTGGAGCGGCTGCCAGCGACAGCGGAATTCCCAATGGCATTGGAGTTTGTCCCATGCTGACCGAACTCGGCGGGGCGCTCGCCAAGGCCACGCAGACGTTCGCTTACGAACTGAACGATCCGCGCGGCTCGGGCATGCCGGAAGCCAACGGCTTCGAGCTGGGATCCATGCATACCGCCGAGATCGGCTTTCTTTATGCGGAGATCAAACCGGGAGCGCGCACCCCGGAGCAGATGCAGCTCGCGGCTCGCATGCAGCACTATTGGGCGGCATTCGCTCGTAATGGACGGCCCAAGGATGGCAACAGCGAATGGCCCGCTTTGCAGGCAGGTTCGGGGAACATTCTCCGCTTCCAGCCCAGCGGTGACGTCGCGATTTCAGCGGCGATGGTTTCGGCCGAGCACCATTGCGATTTTTGGGCCCGCCTCGGGTATTGAATTTGCCCCGCTTACCGGCCGCGCAGCAATGGCTTCTGCCCTGCGGGAAGGTGTCGATCGAAACCGGTTAGCACCACATCATCCCTTGAGTGCTGAGCGATCAACGTTAGCCCCGGAATTATGAAAACCCGATCCAGCGTCCCCCGATGCCCACCCCCGACCACAACAGCACCGAAACCACAGCCACCACTTTGCTCCACAGCGGCGCCAGCCGAGTCTCGTCGGCCATGACCACTCTGCGTTGCACGGTAAAGGTAAAGACAATCGCTAGAAGCAGCGACGCCATCTTGAACCAAAAGGCGCCGTGGTAATAACACTTGATCGCCTCCGACGTAAACAGCAAGCCTCCCGTGATGATCATCACGATGAGACTGCCAACAAGCCAAGGCTGCGCATCGCGTGAAAGTTGCGCCACGGACTGGCGCCGCAGTCCAAAACCCAAAAGGCGCAGGTCCACTATCAGCACGGCGCCGCCGATGAATCCCAGGCCAAGCAGGTGGATGGCCTCGATCATGGGGAACAACCAGGCCGATCGCCGTATTGCCAACCCGATTCCCGACTGCTCACACCATTGGAAAAGGGCCAGCAGCGACATCAGCGCTCCGACGCAGTTGGCACGCAACTGGTCAGCAAGTTGACGATGGCGCGTTGCGGTTGTCTATCGCAGTCGAACCAGTTGTACGCGATCATTCTTCCGGAAAGCACGATCGCGATCCACAGAACCAAAGAAAGTGCGCCCGCAACTCGGGCGGCCCGCGGAGGCACGCTGGCGAGATCCCACTTCTCCACCCTCCGATAGATGCCGGAGTGAAAGATCCACACGTTCACGCCCGCCAGTAGGAGCATCAGCATCTTGGCGCGGAAGAAAATATTCTGGTAGGAGCGCAGAGGTATGGCGGAAAAAAGCAGCGCTCCGCTGATCACCATGATGACGAACCCAATCGTCGTCCACGGCAGGAGTCGCCGCGCAACTTCAGACACGGGGACCTCCCGCATGACCCAGCCGAGCAGACGCAAGTCGAACATCACGGTCAGCCCAAAGAAAAGGCACAAGGTCCACACGTGGACGGATTCAATGAGATCGTAGGCGTAGCGAGATTCGTGCAGCCCGGTACTCCAAGACGAATCGCCCATGCGTTGAAAGAAATCGAGAAGCCCCTCGCCTAGGAACGTTGTTGCAGGCACTACGGGCTTGCGAGAGGCGATGAACGACGCCCAATCTCCTCCCGAATTTTCCGAAGTTCTGTGGATCCGGCCGCCGGCCTTATTCGCCAAGGCCGTGCCCGGCACCGTAAGGAAGCAGCAAAGCATCAACGCCGAGGTAAAAAGGAGAATAAAGAAACATCGCGTCAAATCACTTCGCATTTGCAACTTGTCCCTGGTTCGCGATCGCGGCCCGCAGTCGTATCCGCCGGCTGCGTCCTCTCGCGAGGCGCAAGCCGTTTTCGCAGCCCGTCTACCGCTCGTAAAGCTTGTCGCCCTGAGGAACTTTGCGCGTTACATCGATCACGATCGTGTCGCCTTCCCAGTGCTTCACGAGCTGCTTCTTGCGCAGATGGCCGAGGTAAGTCTCCTCCACCATTTCCACGCACTTGTATTCCATCAGCTGCGCATTGGGGTCGATCTGGCGATACAAAACCATGCTCATCTTCCAGGGCCGCGTGAACACGTTCGGGTCTTCCACCGTCACCTCATACCGCAGCGCGTACGGATTCATCGGCGTCAGCCGCTCCACCAGATGCAGCGCGTCGCTGTGGTAATCGCCGGATCGCGAGAACCAGGTGCGGTCGTTGAAATGGTCCGTGTTCACCACCAGAGTATTTCCTTCCCAGTGGCCAATGGAAAAGCCCATCCAGGTGTCGGCGGGCGGCGGATCGACTTGATCGAGGTGAATCGTGCGGCTGGCCGCGTTAAATTCAAACGCCATGGCGATCTTGTTCGTGCCCTGCGTGATCTCAAACGGATAGGGCATGTACATCGCCCGCGGGACTCCAGGCATGTAGCAACGCAGTTCGGGATCGCGATCCAGCCAATGTTCGGCGTTCTCTTTCTTCTGCGCCGCCGCCTCCGGCTTGTACGGAATCATGTCCCCTTCCACTACGCCAGGCCCCGGCGGCACGCCCCCGGCCGCCCCCAGCGCCAGCACTGGCGCGGCCAGCACCGGAACGTCAGGATAAACGCCGGGCTGCGAGACCATGGGACGCATCGGGTGCGTCAGCAAATCCCAGTTCGCGGTGGTCGTCGCCTCCCATATGCCGTTCAAGTTTGGGTGCCCGTTTATCGTCGCCGGCCGAGCCGGAGTGGCGGCGGGCGCAGCCTGCGCACCGGCTCGCGGCGCCTGAGCGGTAATCGGAATCGCCGTCAAACAAAAAGCGGCGCCCACAACCGCGGCGCTCGCAACAAAGACGGTAAAATACCCTAATGTTTTCTGCATGCGGTCTCCACTGCGCGTCTCTTACGATTCAGTTCAGGTTTAAGCCCAACGCTACTGGGGTACGGCACCGCCCCCGGTCGCATTGTCTTCGCGCGCCGGATCGGGGCCCTTCCCCTCGGAAAACAACTTCTCCGCGGCGCGTGTGTTGATCAACATGTCCTGCAGCGCGTAATTCCCTTCCTGACATCCGCCTTCGTACACCATGTTCGGCTTATCGGCGTTCTTCGTCAGTTCCTGTACAAAGGTGAAGGGCTTGGCCCACGTGGTGGGATCCTCGGCGGTGATCGTGATTCGCAACGTTTGCGGATTCACACGCTGATAGCGCTCGATCAAGTGCAGGTTCTCGTGCGAACCGCGGAAGTCGGTCTCATGCGTGAAATTGGTGACGTCTACCACCAGCGCATCGCCATCCCAATGCGCGATCGAATCGCCCCAATATTGGCGCACGTCCTTCGGCAAGTGCGGCCGGTTCGCGATCGGCACCACGCGATTGAACCCCGAACCTTGGCCGACGTCATAATAAAAGTCCACCGAGCCCGGACTCTCCACGATCCGCATCACGCCGCTGAAATTGCCCACGGGCCGCCCGTCGGGAGTCAATGGCCCAGGTCCGATAATTACGGGGAGGTGGTCCAGAAAGCAGCGCTCTTCCTCGCTGCGGTCCTCGGGACCGTCGGCGCGATTCATCCGGTCGAGATTGTAGTCCGGCGGCTGTTGGTAGCGCAGCGGTGAGATCGGTCCGGGTTTCCCGCCGGAGGTGCCTTGCAGAAGCGCCTCGAGGTACTCCTTTTGCTTATTGATCCGTGCTTGCGCCTCAGGCGTATAGGCCGGCATCCGGCCGTCGGGCGGGTCGATGATCTGCGACGTGCGATAGCTTACCTGCGTGGGTTTGTCGCCGAACCAGTGCTCGTTGTATGCGCGCGCGACATCTTTTTCCGTGCCGCGGATATCTTTCCCCTGGCTTTCCCGGCTGTCGCGCCCGGGCTGTTCGTCCCGCTTCAGCAGCGCATCCACGGCTTTCTGATGCTCGGCGTCGGTCAGGAATTGACGCTCACCGTACTGCTTGGGGCGCTCGAACGGCACAACCGCGACATTGCTCCACGTGCCTTGCAGATCCGGCGCGCCCCACGCGGTTTTGAGCGTCGTCGCGCTTGCAAAGCCCTTCGCGCCCGATTCACTCTGCGAACTGCTCGCCGGGGTCTGGCCGATCGTCCTCTGAACCAAGCTGATGGCTACGATGGGCACGGCCGCCAGCGCCATTAGAAAAACATAGGGATTCCGTCTGACTCTCATCTTTAAACCTCCCCATGATCGTCGCCGGGAATCTCAGCGCTACTTAGCCTTCGGATCGTTCTCGTAAGGCGCACCTGTTCCCGAGGAGCCCAGGAACAACGTCCGTCCATCAGGAAGCGTCAGATCCCGGCCATTCGCTCGATGCGACCCGTCTTTCGCCTGGTAACCGTCCACAACGATCATCGTCCCCGCCAGCAAGGACTCTTTCGTGAAACCACGGCGGTAGAGAACATTCGGCGTGCCCGCTTCGATGGCCCAGTTCGCCACCGTCCCATCCGTTCCCTTGACGTCCACGTGAATCCACGCATGTGGATTCACCCACTCCATCTTCGTGACCGTCCCCGTGAAATGTACGGGCTTACTCGAGTCGAACTCCGCCGCGAAAGCGTGGTGCGCAGACGCCGAAATTGCCAGTCCCAACATGGCCATGCCCAGGACGCTCACCGCCACCACCTGCTTGGTTCGCATCAACCACACCTCCTGCCGCGCGGATCAATATGTCGCGAGGCGATATGATTACGCACTAATTCCAGCGCAAGTACCGCAAACAACGGCCTCACGCGGAATCTACAACTAAGACCTCAGCAGTGTCAAGCAAACGCCTTGACACATATCTTTGCCTGGCTTACTGTGCCGCCACTCCGGTTCCAGGCTCATAGTGTACGCAAAGTGGTAGCAGAAATTCCGGTTAAAGAATTTTGCAGGAGGCGTTATGCGAACGCTTTTATCGAGGCTGGTGGCCGTTCTGTTTTTCTTCGGGTTCTTTGGGGGGATTAGCTGGGCGCAAACTACTGCCTCTATCGAAGGGACAGTACACGACACCTCCGGGGCATTGATTCCGAAGGCGATGGTAACGGTAACAAACGTGGAGACAGGAACGGCGCGGACGGCAGCCACGGATGATCGCGGATATTATCAAGTGCTGTCGCTGCAGGTGGGGCGCTATCAGGTCTCGGCCGAGGCGCAAGGTTTCAAGACGGAAATCCGGCAGGGGATTGATCTCACGGTGGGGCAGCAAGCGGTGATTGCTCTTACTTTGGAAGTAGGGCAAGTGGCACAAGAGGTGACGGTGACCTCCGAGGTGCCTGTTGTGAACACCACTACCGCCTCGACCGCCGGGCTGGTGGAGGAGAAAGCAGTAAAGGACTTGCCGCTCAATGGCCGAAGCTACGATCGACTGATCACTCTGAACCCGGGGACATCTTCTGTGACGACAAACTTGAGGCCGACGGCCGCCAATGTTTCACAAGGGTACCTGTTCAACGTCAATGGGGGCCGTAGCAACGACAATCTATTTATGGTGAACGGGATTGAGTTTACCGGGGCCTCCAGGATTGGCGCGATGCCCGGAGGGGCGAGCGGGCAACTGTTGGGAGTCGAGGCAGTGCGGGAATTCAACGTGGAATCCTCGACTTACGGGGTCGAATATGGCAAGCGCAGCGCGGGGCAAGTCAACATCGTAACCCAGTCGGGCACGAACCAGTTTCATGGGACTGTGTTTGAGTTTTTACGCAACGACATGTTCGATGCAACGGACTTTTTTACCAACGCGGCTGGCGCAACGAAGCCGGCCTTTCGAAGAAATGATTTTGGGGGGGCGGCAGGAGGGCCGATTCGGAAGGACAAGACCTTCATTTTTGGCACCTACGAAGCATACCGGCAGACGTTGACGCAGACGAATGTAGCCATTGTGCCGGATGCCACTTCGCGGCTGGCGGCAATACCGGCGATAGTTCCTTATTTGGCAATGTATCCGCTTGCGAACGGGCCAGAGCTGGGTGGTGGACTTGCGGAAAGCTTTAATGCGGCATCGTTTCCGGTCCGTGAAGACTACGGGAACATGCGAGTGGACCAGTATTTTTCAGACAAAGATTCCCTCTCGGGGGCCTATACAGTTGATGATGGCACCAAGCAAACGCCCTTTGCGGATCCATACAGCGGAAGCGTGCTCGCGATCCGGCAACAGGTGCTGAGTTTGCAAGAAATCCACACTTTCACGACAGACACCATCAACACCGCAAGATTCGGCTTCTCCCGCGCCTCCTTTTTCTCGGACACTACCCCAACTATCCCCTTTCCTGCGAGCTTATCCATAGTACCCGGGCGACCTATGGGGTCAGTAACGATCGGGGGGGGAGGCGGCTCGGCGGCAGCATCCACTGTAAGTGTATTTGGAAACGGTGACGTTAATTCCCATGAGCACCGGAATTTATTCACTTATATGGATACCGTGCAGACCGTAAAAGGCAGGCATCAACTCAATTTTGGTGTTTGGTTGCAACGGGTCCAGCAGAACTCCGCCGGTGTCGAAGCCGCTTATGGGAGTGTCACTTTCGCAGGTTTGCAACAGTTCCTTCAGGGTCAGGCATCTACGCTTGCAGGTGGAGGACTTGGCGATGTGGTTGGTTCCCGGCAATTGGAAACTGCGTTTTATGCTCAAGACACCATAAGAGCCACGAATACCCTCACGGTGACCTTAGGGTTGCGCTACGAGCCGACAAATGGTTGGCACGAGATTGATGGGCGAGGCCAAACCTCCGTCCTGGGTTCGAATGGCCTATTGGTGCAAACGCAGCCGAGCACTCTTGGAGGGGCGGTACAGAATCCGCTACAGTATGAGGTAACCGGCCCCACGGTTATGCAGAATACATCCTTGCGGAATTTTGCGCCACGGCTCGGCTTGGCTTGGAATATCCTCGGGAAGAGTAAGACGGTGCTTCATGCGGGGTTTGGGACTTACTATAGCGAGTTGGATGACAGGAATTTCAGAATTACCGAGGCTTACCCCCTCAGCGTGGCGGCTTCATTCGCTAACACTACATTCCCACAACAGCTTCCGGTACTGCCGGCATACAGTCCGCTGCCTGCTGGCTCCCTATTGCCTTCCGGAGGTTGGGTCCCTACCGCACGAACTCCCACTGTGCAACAGTGGAGTTTTTCAATCGAGCAGCGAATCACGCCGTCCACCGCGGTCACCGTCGGCTACGTGGGTTCGCACGGCTACAATCTAATTGACAGCAGCATTACCAATCCTACTCAATCCGTGATTTGCCCAGCCGCGCCATGTCCTGCAGGAATACCTGCCGGAACACAATACTTTCCGTCAGCATCCCAGAGCGCAAGGCTGTTTCCCCTTACTGGCACTGCGGGTTTCTGGCAGGATTCAGGACACAGCTCTTATAACGCGCTACAAGTGGACGCCAGGCAGCAGGTTGCCAAGGGAGTGAACTTCCGAGCTAACTTCACTTGGGCCAAAGCACTGGACAACTCTTCCTTCCCGGTGGGCGGCTACCAGGGTAATTGTGTGAACACGCAGAGCCAGGCGTTTCATCCGGACGCGGACTATGGCATATCGTGTCAAGACATCAAGTACCACTTTTCCTTTAACGGGGGATACGCTTTGCCGATAGGGCAAGGAAGGGCGCTCTTCGGCGGAGCGAGCGGCGTGACTGGAAAGCTGGTGAGCGGCTGGGAATTGAATGGCATCGTTACGTGGCAAACCGGGTTGCCCTTCTCACCCCTAGATGGCTTCAACAATTCCCAGGACGGAAACACCGGTACGCCAGATCGGCCCTCTTGGAATCCCAACTTCTCCGGGAATCTGTATCCAGGGACTGTGAATGAGTGGTTTAATCCCAATGCGTTTATTCTGGCCCCGGCGGGGACTTATGGGAATGTGGGGAGAAATGTCCTGAGGGGGCCTCATCTGGCAGATGGCGATGTCTCGCTGTCAAAGCAAACGAAATTCGGAGAGAGATACAATCTGACGTTTCGAGCGGAATTTTTTAATGTCCTGAATCACGCCAATTTCGGGTTACCCAATTATACTTTGTTCCAAAAGGGCGGGGCATCGTCGGGGACTGGGGGCGTAATATCAACTCTGCTAACAGACCCTCGAGAGATTCAATTGGGATTGAAGCTGGGTTGGTAAGGGCTAAAAGCCGTTCGATAAATCCAGGGGCATACCGTGGATGAGTAGTAGCGAGGATAGCAAGGCAAGTCCTTCAAGGCAGTTGCCCCGGAGTAATCCCTTGGTTAAATAGACCACCTGTATTTGGCTACTGCTCCCCGGCGAAAGGAGTATTCGGAGTGTCCTCGCCGCCACCGGTGGCGTTGTCCTCGAGCGCCGGGTCGGGGCCCTTCCCCTCGGAAAACAACTTCTCCGCTGCGCGCGTGTTGATCAACATGTCCTGCAGCGCGTAATTTCCTTCCTGGCATCCGCCTTCGTAAACCATATTCGGCTTCTCGGGATTCTTTCGCAGGTCCGTCACGTAGGTGAACGGTTTCACCCACGTCGTAGGGTCCTCGGCGGTGATCGTGACCTGCAATGTTTGAGCGTCGGCGCGCTTGTAGCGCTCGATCAAGTGCAGGTTCTCCCGCGAACCGCGGTAATTGCTCTCGTGGGTGAAATTGGTGACGTCCACTACAAGCGTGTCGCCTTCCCAATGCCCAATCGAATCGCCCCAGTATTGGCGGATCTCCTTTGGCAAGTGCGCGCGATTCGTAATCGGCACTACGCGATTGAATCCCATCCCTTGGCCGATATCGTAATAGAAGTTCACCGAATCGGAACTCTCCACGATCCGCATCACGCCGCCCGTCACCGGAAGTTCGTTCAGGAAGCACCGCTCTTGACCGCTGCGGTCCTCGGGACCATCGGAGCGATTCATGCGATCTAGGTTATAGTCCGGCGGCGGCTGGTACCGCAGCGGCGAAATCGGTCCGGGCTTGCCTCCCGACGTGCCCTGTAGAAGCGCCTGGAGGTACTCCTTTTGCTCATTGATTCGCGCTTGCGCCTCGGGTGTATACGCCGGCATCCGGCCGTCGGACGGATCGATAATCTGCGAAGTCCGGTAACTTACCTCGCTCAGCTTGGGGCCTGACCAAAAATCATTGTAGGCGCGCGCCACGTCCTTTTCCGTGCCGCGTCCGTCTCGATTGTCGCGCCCAACGCGCGCGTTGCGCTTGGCCAAATCGTCCAGAGCTTTCTGGTGCTCGGCCTCGGTCATAAATTGCCGCTCGCCGTACTTCTTATCGCGCTGGAACGGGATGACCACTCCCCCGTTACTCCATATTCCTTGCAGGTCCGGCTCGCCCCATGCAGTCTTGAGCGCCGTTCCGGTCGTGGAGGTCTTGGTCGTCGATCCGCTCTGTGAACCGCTCGAAGCGCTCTGGCCCACCGTCCTCTCAGCCAAGCCGATGGCAAGAATGGGCACTGCCGCCAGGGCCATCAGAAAAACATAGGGATTCCTTCTGATTCGCATCTTTACGCTCCCCATGATCTTCATCTGAAAACCTCCTCGCTGATTCGCAGCGTCACCATGTTCAAGACCAAAGCGCGGTATGTAGTCGGCTGAAATTGAGGGCTAAATCACCCGCCGTAGCAGGCAAATTGCGCAAGGAACATCCTGGCCGCAGGCTATAACCACCTAGTAGAACTGTCAAGACGAAAGCCCCCGCTAGAGTTTGCCTATGGCGTCGCGGTCTTGGGCAACACCGCTTCGCCGAACTTGGCCGCGTCGATTGCCACATTCGTTTGCACGTCGGTCATATCAAACTCGGAGCGCCCGTCGGTCCAGGTGAGAGTCCAGTGGAAGGGCACCTTGACGCCGCCCACGTCCCGGTAGTCGGAATAATCCACTTGCGACGGATTCAGACCCAGCACGGTATTGGCAAAGCGCGTTACCCGCAGCAGCAGCCCCGATTTGGAGTCGAAGAATAATTTCACGCGAGTGCCTCCGGGAGCCGTCGCCTGAACGACTTGGGTTACCTGCTCGTCCACGGTGATGGGCGGAAAGCCGGTGCGCCAATCGTGCAGGTATTTCTCGATTCCCGCCGGGAAAAACATCTCCGCGTCCAATTGCGCGTTGTCCAGTTCTCCTCCACTCAAGGGTTTCACCGGCAGGGCTGTATTGGTCATCACGATCCACCCATTGCGGCCGTCGTAGGTCGTGATGTTCTGCGCTTTCTCAGACCGGTGCACGATGGTCGTACTTTGGGCGGGGGATTTGGCAAAGACCTCCACGGGAACCTTCCCCAAATCTGTGTCAAATCCGGCGTATGTCCCTTTGGCGGAGATGCTCGTAATCCGAGCCAGCCGCTCTTCCCCGCCGAGCGCCTGGATGTACTTGTCGAGAATCTGCTCGGCCGTGGGTGCGCCCGGAATGGGCTGATCGAGCACTTCAACATCGTTGGGGTCCTTGTCGGGTACAGCGCCGTTCTGCACCATCAGGCTTGGCGTCTCCGGCGGCTCGGTGTCGCTGCGATGGCAGGTCCAGCACGTGACCCTGTGCCCTCCTCCGAAGTTCGCCTGATTGATCGCCCTCACCATGATCATCATCTGGCGCGCCTTCTGTTTTTTCGGCGTGTCCACGGAATAATCCCGAGTGACATGGCACTCCGTGCAGTTCACGCTCAGCGACGCGGCAATGAAACCCATGGTGCCCAGGAATTGGTCCACCGGAATCCCTCTGAGTACTTGCACGTTCTTGAAGAACTGATCCGACATCGGCGGTTTCGCTTCGGTCGCCGCTTTATTGGCTGCTTGTGGCTGGGCCTGCCCTCCTGAAGCTGTTTGAGCGGCTGGCGAACCTGCTTGGCCATGCACCAACGCCGCCCCGACCAGGCACGCGATTCCGATTCTTGCCACTCTAAGAATCCATCGCTTCCATCCGAGTTCCACGTTGACCTCCTCTTCGCCGTGGCGCGAAAGCCTATGCAAGCGAACGCCAAAACGCGCTCTGCCGGCCCTGGGAGTGCTCTCTGGCCCGTAGCATATACCCTTTTGTTCTGATTGGGATTGGCGTTTTCCCCTCATTCCTGCGCCGGAATCCGTACGCGGGCCCGCCCAGTGCAGTCCGAGCGATCTGGACGCAAAACGCAGCAGCCAGCTTCTCATGTTGACTCGAAATTGCCGTAGGTTTATGGTTCACGCGTCACCCAAAAACGCAGAGGAGTACGCCTTATGAAAAGGCCTTTGCTTGTGCTCATCGCATTCACTTCAATTGTCGCGTTTGTCGCCACGCCCGAGTCCGCGTCTGCCCAAACCGCCGCCGGTGTGGTGGTGTTCGAGAACAAGTGCGCAAGCTGCCATCAAAGCGCCCAAGCTCAAAAGGCGCCCAGCCTCTCCGTGCTGCGCAAGATGACGCCGGAGGCAGTTTACGCCTCGCTTTCCAAGGCGCCTCACACGCAGATCCAAGGACTCTCGGATGACGACAAGAAAACTGTGTCGGCTCAATTGGGCGGCCGGAAGATCGGGGTTGCCGAAATCGCGGACGCCAACAAGATGCCGAACCGCTGCGCGAGCAATCCGCCCGTGTTCGATATCGCCAGGCAACCGATGTGGAACGGCTGGGGAGTTGATCCCACCTCGAACGCGCGTTTCCAGCCGACCAGCGCGGCGGGCTTGACCGCGGCCCAAGTGCCGTCGCTAAAACTGAAGTGGGCTTTCGGGCTCCCTCTCGCCGACGAGGCGCATAGTCAGCCCACGATTGTGGGAGGCCGCATCTTCGTAGGTTCGGATGCGGGCACGGTTTACTCCCTTGATGCGGCCACAGGCTGCGTCTATTGGTCGTTTCAAACCGATGGTGCCATGCGTGTGTCCGTCAGCATTGCGCCAGTTAAAGGGCCGGGCACAACGAAGTACGCCGCCTATTTCGGCGACCAGAAGGCCAACATGTTTGGCCTCGACGCCGAGAGCGGCAAGCTGCTGTGGAAGGTAAAAGTCGATGACCACCCGGTGGCGCAGATCACCGGCGCGCCCACGTTATACGAAGGCCGGCTCTATGTGCCGATCGCGTCCGCAGAGGAGCGTACGGCAGGTTTGGGCATGACGTACCCGTGCTGCACATTTCGAGGCAGTGTGACCGCGCTCGACGCCGGCACCGGTAAACAGATCTGGAAAACGTACATCATCCCTGATCCGCCCAAACCCACGGCTAAGGGTCCCAAGGGCGTGCACCATTACGCCCCCGCGGGAGGAGCGGTATGGGCTGCGCCCACAATAGATACCCAGCGGCACGTGCTCTACATTGGGACAGGAGACGCTTATACCGACCCGGCGCCCAATAACACCGATGCAGTGATCGCGCTCGATATGGCCAGCGGTAAAGTCGTATGGTCGGTTCAAGACACTCAGGACGATGCCTGGCTTTCCGGGTGCGGCGGTGGCGGCGCCGATAATCCCAATGGAATTTCGGAAAACTGCCCCAAGCCTCTGGGCCCCGACTTCGATTTCGGCGCGTCCATGATTTTACGAAACCTGCCCGACGGCCATCGTGTTCTGGTGGCTCCGCAGAAGAGCGGCATGGTTTGGGCGCACGACCCGGATCAGCAGGGGAAGCTGCTGTGGAAGGCGCAATTAGTGGATAAGCTGGCGCTCGGTATGATCACCTTCGGCGGAGCGGCAGACGACCAGAATGCCTATTTCGGACTGCGCAGCGGAGGAATCGCCGCCGTTTCGCTGAAGACCGGCGAGAAAAAGTGGTTTACTCCGCTCCCCGGGCAACATCCTGGTGCCCCCAATCTCGGGCAAACGGCGGCGCTGACGGTCATCCCGGGCGTGGTCTTCTCGGGCGGATGGGACGGTATTCTGCGCGCCTTGTCGACCCAAAATGGACACGAGATCTGGGAGATCAATACCGCGCATGATTACAAGACGGTGAACGGCGTGAAGGCCAATGGTGGGTCAATGGCCTCCGCGGGTCCGACGATTGTGAATGGCACGCTGTTCGTGGGATCGGGCTACCTGTTTGGCGCAGCGGGAATAGCGGGCAACACGCTGCTCGCCTTTTCCGCGCAATAGCCTTGCGCAACTTCGGTAATGGCACGACGCGCGAAATCGCCGGCGCTTGGATTATTCGCTCGCGTAACCTTGAAGAATTAGCGTTCTGCCGTCAGTCGCTGGAGATCCGAGTTGCCGGGAAAGACGCGTGTATGCCCGCGCACCAACACTTGATCGGCCATCGTGGCGCGTCGTAGTGACCGAATTTCCCAAGGTCAAACCGCGTCGCCCCGCGGCTATTCCTGAGGCGCCTTCGCGGCCTCATCGCCAATGCCGATCTTCTCCAGCCGATAACGCAGCGCATTGCGGGAAAGGCCCAGCAGGCGCGCCGCCTCGCTCTTGTTGCCATTGGCGCGACGGTAAGCCTCGCGGATGATTTCGTCTTCCCATTGATCGAGCGTCTTCCCCTCGGGCAGAAGCGGTCCATTCTCCGAACGGTTGCGCTCCGGCATTTGATCGAGGTGGATGTCGGACGGCTCGATCAGCGGGCCCGTCGTGAGGGCGCAGGCGCGTTCCACGATGTTTTCCAGTTCTCGCACGTTCCCCGGCCAGTGAAACTCTATCAACTTCCGCATCGCTTCAGGCCGGATGCCCTCGATCTTCTTCTGGGATTTTGGGGCCAGCCGCGAAAGAAAAAGGTTCGCCAGGTCGGGAATATCTTCCTTGTGCTCGCGAAGCGCAGGAATATCGATGGGCACGACGTTCAGCCGGTAATAAAGGTCCTGCCGGAACGTGCCCTCCTCCAGCGCCGCGCGAAGATCGCGATTGGTCGCCGCAATCAGCCGCACATCCACTTTGATGGTCCGCGTCCCGCCCAGCCGCTCGAATTCGCGCTCCTGCAGAACGCGTAGCAGCTTCACCTGCGTCGCCGGCGGCACGTCGCCGATTTCGTCCAGGAAGAGAGTGCCCTTATCGGCCAACTCGAATTTTCCCGGTTTGCTTGTGACGGCTCCCGTGAACGCGCCTCTCTCGTAGCCGAAAAGTTCGCTCTCCAGCAGGTTCTCCGGAATGGCCGTGCTATTGATCTTTACAAACGGCCCCGACGCTCGGCTGGATCGTTGGTGAATCAGCCGCGCAATCAAGTCTTTGCCCACGCCGCTCTCGCCCCCGACGAGTACGGTGGAAGGCGTGGCCGCCACGCGCTCGGCCAGCGCCAGAACCTCCTGCATCCTGGCGCTCTTAGCCACGATATTGGGGAAGTCGTAGCGCCGTCCCAGCGCTTCGCGCAGATTGCGGTTCTCCTCGCGCAAGCGCCGAACGTCGAGCTCCTTTTGCACCACCAGCCGCATCTCGGCCAGCGCAAAGGGCTTCAGGACGTAATCGCTGGCTCCCGCCTTCATCGCTTCCACCGCCGTTTCCACCGTGCCGTAGGCGGTCATTACGATCACGGGCATCCCGCCATTGATGCGCTTGGCGGCTTGCAGAAATTCCAGGCCGCTCGAGCCCGGCAGCTTTAAATCCGTGATCACTAGATCCACTTGTTCGCGCCGCAGTAGATCCAAACCTTTTTCCGCATCGGGGGCGGAAAAAGTCTGATATCCCGCCTCGTTCAGATCGAGTTCCAGCAGACGGCGCATGCGGGCTTCGTCTTCGACGATAAGTATGTTGGACACGAATAATCCTCTGAAATGCCGCCGCGCTGCTCTGTCTTTACTGTGCCGCTAAGCGGTTACGCCCGTGATGCCGTCTGCGGCGCGGCAGCCACAGGCCCTTCGGCCAGCGGCAGGAAGATCACGAAGCAGGCGCCGGATTGTGCATCGAGCTGCTCTCTTCCGGCAAGGGTTTTCCCGGCCAAGGCGCTCCCGGAGCCACCTTTCGCGCTGCGCAGTTTGCCCACCAGTTCGCCATTCCCGGACTCTGCGTCCGCCGGATTGCCGCTGAAAAGCTCGATCGAACCGTGGTGTTCATCGACAATCTTGGAAACAATGGAGAGCCCCAGTCCCACGCCCGTCTTCTTCGTGGTAAAAAACGGATTGAAGATCTGTTCGCGAAGCTCCGCTGGAATTCCCGGCCCTGAATCGAGCACTTGCACTTCGATGCCTCGCCGCTCTCCTCGTTTGCCCGCTCCAATCGAAATGCGCAGCCGGCCCCCTGTCTCGCCCATGGCGTCGTAAGCGTTCTGGATGAGATTGACGAAAACCTGCTCTGCGAGATTTTCGTCCAGCGCCGCCGGCGGTAGATCGTTTTCGTAGCGCCGCTCGACCTCGATCGGCGCACCGTTCCAATTCGCAGCCACCGCCCGCAGCGCGCGATCCACCACCTCGGGAACAGAGCAGGGCTGCGTCTCCAGACGAAGCGGGCGGGCGAAATCCAGAAAGCGGGTCACCAACGCACTGAGCCGATTCACTTCGCTCGAAATATACCCGGCCAATTCCGCCGCCAGCGGCTCTGCGGATGCCAGCCTCTGAATCAGCATTTCCGCCGAGCCCTTGATGATGCCCAGCGGATTGCGAATCTCGTGAGCCAAGCCTGCCGAGAGTTGCCCAAGCGCCGCCAGCCGTTCGGAACGGCGCGCTTGCGCCTGAGCCTGTTCCAATTCTCGATTGGTTTTTGCCAGTTGTTCCGCGACTTCCTGATAGCGCCGGGTTTGCCGTTTATTCTCCGTGGCGAACCGATTGACCACCATCGCCGCCAGGAAAAAGAAAAGAATCCGCAGCATCAACTCCGTGATCGCGTCCGGAGCGAGCTCATATTCCTGCACCGCCACTGCCGGATAGAGATAAGAGCAATAGGCGGCCGAAGCGATCAGGGTCCAGAGAAGTGTCCCCCAGGCGCCAAAGTAAACCGCGGCAGTGATTACAGGGACATAGAAGATCGGATAGTAGCTGCTGTTTATGCTTATTTCACCGGTGTGGCTGATGAGAAGCATGGCCAGCAGAATCTTCAGCAGAACCGCGTAGCTGCGCCCGCGCGGCACCTGGTTCACCAGCCGTCCTTCGAAAAGCTGGAGAACTCCGATCGCCAGCAGAATTAATTGTTTGTGGATTTCGCCAACCGGAGGCAGTAACGCCAGCCCTAACAAAAACAGCAGCCAGAGAACGTCCATCCAGTCGAGCCTGCTCTGGCGTTCCACGCTCACACTGACTCCCTAGGTGGCGATCGCTCGCGGCCAACCCCGCACAACACCACGAGCGTACTATGCCCGCACGGTCCTTATTCTATCCGGGAAAGTCGCTAAAGTGAGAGATGGAGCGTTCGTCGGTTGCCCGCGTGGGACGATTTCTTGTAGCCCAGGGCGCGCGCTGCAGCCCCTTACAATTCGGCCGAATAGCGTACGCTGCCGCGTTACGGCGGCGTACGAACGAGGGATCAGCAGGTCGCTTTTTTGCCACTTCTCGACGAAAGCTTAAATATACGCCGCATTGGATCGCGACTGCTGTCCGCGCCCGCCGCCCCAGAAAAGCTCTTTCATCTTCTCGTTGAATTTCGGGATGTCGCTGGGTTGGCGGCTGGTTACCCAATTGCGATCGACCACCGCTTCCGAATCCTGCCAGTTTCCGCCGGCGTTCTCTATATCGTCTCGAATGGTGTGGTAACTCGTCAGCGTTCTGCCCTTGACCAGTCCCGCCGAGACCAGCAGCCATGGGGCATGGCAAATGACGGCCATCGGTTTGAGCTGCCGGTCGAACTCGCGCGCGAACTCCTGCGCATCGGGCTCGACGCGAAGCGCGTCGGCATTGAGGGCTCCGCCCGGAAGCAGGAGCACGTCAAAATCCTCGGAGTTAGCCTGATCGAGCGTTAGATCGACGGCGTACTGTCCGGCTTTATCATGATGCTTGAATGCCTGAAGCTTCCCAGCGTGCGGCGCGATCAAGACCGTCTTGGCACCCTGATCCTCCAGAAACTTGCGCGGCTCGGTCATTTCCACTTCTTCGAAGCCGTCGGTAGCGAGGATTGCCACTCTCAACGCTTGCTTGTTCTCTTGTTTGCTTTCGGCCATTTTCGCCTCCCATTCTTTTTCTGGCTTACGCGTAAGCCTCATCACCAGACTAAAACGCGGGCCGCCTCCACCCAATCAATGGTTCAGTGTAGGCGCGGATGAAAGTTTCGTCGCGGCCTTAAAACAGTTGCGGCGCTAAAGCATTTGCGATGCAAAAAGAATGTGTCGCGCGCCCACATCTGGATGGCGCCAAGCCCTCGCGGTCAAAAACCCCCGTACGCCTCCCGAAAATCCGCCACTACACGCAGGGCGAAAGCTTTCTCCCATTTTTCACGGATAGAGTCCGCCGCCGGAGCCGATAAGCTCTCCAGGAGGTACTTGTGCATGGCCACGGCTATATGGAAAGGCAGCATAACCTTCGGACTGGTTTCCATTCCCATTCGCTTATACGCCGCGGCCCGTCCCCGCAGGATCGCGCTGCACCAACTTCATTCCAAATGTCATACTCGGCTCAAGCAGCCGCTTTTTTGTCCCACCTGTAATCGCATCGTAGAGCGATCCGAGGTCGTTAAAGGCTACGAGTATGAAAAAGGCCAATACGTGCTGATCGAGCCCGAGGAGATCAAAAAGATCACCCCGGTTTCCGCTCAAACCATGGACATTCTGGCCTTTGTCGACGAGAGCCAGGTTGATCCGATCTATTTCGAGTCCTCCTACCTTGCCGTGCCCGAACCAGCCGGCGCAAAGGCTTATCGCCTGCTGACCAAGGCGCTCGAAGATACCAACCGCATGGGCGTGGCGAAACTCACCATGCACCAGCGCGAGTACACCGTCTTTGTCCGGCCGCGCAAGCAGGGGCTCACGCTTCATACCATGTTCTACCGCAATGAAATCGCCGACATAGCGGAATATGGCAAGCACGACGAAAGCAAGCTGAATCCGCAGGAAGTGAAATTGGCCGAACAGTTGGTGGAAACTCTCGCCGCCGACTTCAACCCCAGGCAGTATCGCGACGAATTCCAGGAGCGGCTCCGGGCCCTGATCGAAGCCAAGTCCAAGGGCAAATCCATCGCTGTCGCGCCGCAGCCGGCGCCCGCTCGCGTCATCGACATCATGCAGGCATTGAAGAAAAGTCTTGCCGCCACCGGCGCGAGGCAAGAAGCTCGGCCGGAGGTCAGCCGGCCAATCGCCGCCGTCTCGGGGCGCAGGCATCGCCGCAAGGCGGGCTAATCATGCCGAACTCGCCGCCGCCCCGCTGCTGCGGTCGGAGCGTTTGCTTACGGCGAGCTAAAGGAACCACCTCTTGGTTTTGCACAACGCTCTGAATTAATCTCTTCGTCGGGACAATCTACGTGAATTCCGATCCTCTTGATGGCGCGGCCGAGATAAGCCAGCCCCCGGTGATTGAACCCGGGTACACGATTTCGACCGTTACCGACAAGATCGCTTCGATCGTTCTCGGCCAGCGGCGCCGCCCCGGATGGTTTCTGGGATTTGCAATCGCCTTTCTCCTCCTGATGATGCTGCTCTACGCGGTCACCGTTCTCTTCGCCATCGGCGTCGGTATTTGGGGTGTGATGATCCCTGTCGGATGGGGCTTCGCCATCGTCAATTTCGTCTGGTGGGTCGGGATCGGCCATGCCGGCACGTTGATCTCCGCGATCTTGCTGCTGCTGCATCAGAAGTGGCGCACCTCCATCAACCGCACCGCCGAAGCCATGACGATTTTCGCCGTGCTCTGCGCGGGGATGTTTCCGCTACTCCACCTCGGCCGGCCTTGGCTCGCTTATTGGCTTTTTCCTTATCCCAATACGATGTGGTATTGGCCGCAGTTCCGCAGCCCTCTCGTGTGGGACGTCTTCGCCGTCTCCACCTACCTTATCGTCTCGCTTTTGTTCTGGTTTGTCGGGCTCATTCCCGACCTGGCCACTTTGCGCGACCGTTCCCGCACTCGCGCCAAGCAGATCATCTACGGATTCCTCGCCATGGGCTGGCGCGGTTCGGCCGTGCACTGGAAGCGCTACGAAATGGCTTCCCTGCTTCTGGCCGGCCTGGCCACGCCGCTGGTGATCTCCGTGCACACGGTGGTGAGCTTCGATTTCGCCATCGCCATCCTGCCGGGCTGGCACACCACGATCTTCCCGCCATATTTCGTCGCTGGCGCCATCTACTCCGGCTTCGCCATGGTGTTGTGCCTGGCCATTCCCCTTCGCAAATTTTACGGACTGGAAGACTTCATCACCATGCGCCATCTGGACAACATGGGTAAGATCATGCTGGCCACCGGCCTGATCGTGGCTTACGGCTACATGATGGAAGCATTCATGGCCTTCTACAGCGCGGATATTTACGAAAAATACGCCACGCTGAATCGCATGGCCGGGCCCTATGCGGCGGCGTACTGGAGCCTGATCGCCGTCAACGTCGTCATTCCCCAAGCGCTATGGTCCAAGCGCGTGCGCTCCAGCGTCCCTTTGCTTTTTGCGGTGGCGTTGATCGTAAATTGCGGCATGTGGTTGGAGCGCTTCGTCATCGTCGTGATCAGTTTAAGCCGCGACTTCGTGCCTTCCATCTGGCGCATGTACGCGCCCACCCGCTGGGACTGGATGACTTTTGTGGGATCGATAGGCCTTTTCCTGACGCTGCTCTATCTCTTCATCCGTTACATGCCTATGATCTCCATCTTTGAAATGAGAACTCTCGTCACCGAGACCCAGGGAGAAAGCCAGGGAGAAAGGAAATAACGCTGCAGGCCGGGCACGCACCATGGCGCAAGTATTCCATCACAGCACCAATCTGATTTCGCGGCTGACGATCTACGGCTTCTTTCTCTTCGTTCTCGTCGCCGGCCTTATTCCCTATTGGATCGACGGTTCTCCCTACGTTACCGAGGCCAATGTCCCCCGGGTGCAGCCCGTGCCTTTCAGCCATAAGCATCACACCGCCGAACTGGGAATCGATTGTCGCTATTGCCACACCTCGGTCGAGGACTCCTCATTCGCCGGCTTGCCCCCCACCGAAACCTGCATGACCTGCCATTCGCAGATCTGGAAGGACAGCCCGATGTTGGAGCCGGTGCGGGAAAGTTTTCGCAGCGATCGGTCCATCCAATGGCTCCGCGTGAACGCGCTGCCCCAGTTTGTGTACTTCAACCACAGTATTCACATCTCCAAGGGAATTGGCTGCACCACGTGTCACGGTCCCATCGGGGCGATGCCTCTTACCTGGGCGGCTAACTCGCTGAAGATGGAGTGGTGTCTCGAGTGCCACCGTCATCCGGAAAATAATGTGCGCCCCAAGGACCAGGTTTTCAGCATTGCCTATCAGCCGCCGCCGGATCAGGCTGAGTTGGGAACCAAGCTCGTCGACGAATACAAAATCCGTTCGCTCACGGACTGCTACACCTGCCATCGGTGAAAGCGACAATCGATGACTAACTCATCTCCGCGCGAGCCGCAAAGGGAGCCTCGACAAATGCCTTCCGAATCCAGAACGCGCCCCCGAACACGCCTTGATCTCGAGGCCGTCGCCGCGCAACTGGAACGCGACGGCAAGCAGCGCCTTTGGAGCAGCCTGGACGAAGTTGCCCGCACGCCGGAATACGAAGCCTCCCTGCACAAGGAATTCCCGAGCGCGCCCACCGATCAGCAAAAACTGGGTCTGAGCCGCCGCGAGGCGCTGAAGCTGATGGCCGCCTCCGCCGCGCTTTCCGGGCTCACCGCCTGCACCAAATTGCCGCCCGAAAAAATCGTTCCCTACGTGCGCGCTCCCGAAGAGGTGATTCCCGGCAAGCCGCTTTTTTATGCCACCTCGATGCCGGACCGCGGAGTGGGCATCGGCCTGCTCGTCGAAAGCCATATGGGACGGCCCACCAAGGTGGAGGGCAATCCCGAGCATCCCGCGAGCTTGGGGGCCACCAACATTTTCTGCCAAGCTTCGGTGCTCACGTTCTGGGATCCCAATCGCTCCCAGGTACCGCTGCACGAAGGCCACGTCAGCGACTGGCCGGCGTTCCTCGCCCTCATCGACGGCCTTCGCAACAACCTGAAAGACGCCAAGGGCGCCGGCCTGCGCATTCTCACCGAGACCACCACGTCGCCCACCTTCGCGGCGCAAATGCAATCGTTGCTCGCGCAATTTCCGCAAGCCAAGTGGTACACGCACGAACCCTTCGACGAGTACGCTGCGCACCAGGGAGCGCAGCTCGCCTTTGGCCGCGACGTAAATTCCGTCTATCGCTTCGATCAGGCCGCCGTGGTCGTCTCCCTGGATTCCGATTTCCTCAATCAAGGACCAGCCAGCGTCCGCTACGCGCGCGATTTCGCGAAGTGGCGCGGCATCGAAACTCCCGCCGCGCAGATGAACCGGCTCTACGTCGTCGAAAGCACGCCAACTCTCACCGGCGGCATGGCCGATCATCGGCTGCCCATCCGCACCGGCGAAATCGAACATTTTGCCCGCGCGCTCGCTGCTGCCCTCGGCCTTCCCGTGCAAACCGCGAATTCACCGGTTCCCGATGCCTGGCTGAAAGCCCTCGTGCGCGATTTGCAAAGCCATCGCGGAACTTCCCTGATCGTCGCGGGAGCTTCCCAGCCTCCGGCCGTGCACGCGCTGGCTCATGCCATGAACGCAGCCCTCGGAAACATCGGCGCGACCGCAATGTATACCGACCCCATCGAAGCCAGCCCCGCAAAAGACTCCCTGCCGGAATTGGTGAAGGAGATTGACGCAGGCCAGGTGACGGCCCTATTCATTCTCGGCAGCAATCCTGTCTACACCGCGCCTGTGGACTTGCAGTTCGCCCAACACTTCCTGAAGGTGCCGCTGCGCGTTCACTTTGGGCTTTATGACGACGAGACCGCCGAACTCTCCCATTGGCACATTCCTCAGACTTATTTCCTCGAGTCCTGGAGCGACGTTCGCGCCTATGACGGCACCGTCGGCATCGTTCAGCCGCTGATCGCTCCGCTCTATCGCGGCCGTTCTCTGCACGAAGCCATCGCCCTGCTTACCGGGGAGAGCGGCAAATCCGACCACGACCTGGTTCGCGATTATTGGAAGGCACAGCAAGCGCGCCTTTCCGATCGCGATTTCGAGAATTTCTGGGAAAAGACGTTGCACGATGGCGTAATGGCCGGAACCGCCCTTCCCGCCATCTCGCCCAAGCTCAGCCTGGATTACGGCAAGTTGCCCGATGCGCCGGCGCCCAATGCACAGGCGATCGAGATCGTCTTTCGTCCCGATCCCACCATCGGCGACGGCCGCTGGGCCAACAATGCCTGGCTGCAAGAGCTGCCCAAGCCTTTGTCGAAGGTCACCTGGGACAACGCCATCGCGCTCAGCCCCTCCACCGCCTGGCGTCTCGGCCTGACCACCGGCGATATTGCCACCCTCAGCAATGGAGGATGGCAGGCCGCCGGCCCTGTTTACGCCACGCCCGGCCAAGCCGAGAATTCCGCCACCGTCACGCTCGGCTACGGACGCAAGCGCGCCGGCAATGTGGGCAGCGGCATCGGCCTCAACGGCTATCTCCTGCGCACCTCGTCCGCACCCTCCTTCGCAAGCGGTCTGCGGATCCAAAAGGCTGGCAAGAACTATCTCCTCGCGGAAACGCAAATTCACCATCCCATCGACCGCAATCGTCAGCAGGTCGAGGAAGAAAGCGAAAACGCTTTTGACCGCGATCTCGTCCGCATCGCCACCCTCGACGAATTTCGCAAGAATCCCCAATTCGCCAAGGCTCCCGACCACGATGCCGGCAAGGAAATTTCGCTCTATCCGCCCTACAAGTACGAAGGATACGCCTGGGGCATGTCCATCGATCTCAGCCGCTGCACCGGCTGCGAAGCGTGCGTGGTGGCCTGCTACGCCGAAAATAACATCGCCGTCGTTGGTAAATACGAAGTCATGGCGGGACGAGATATGCAGTGGATTCGCGTGGACAACTACTACCGCGGCGATCTCGCCAATCCCGAAATGTATTTCGAGCCCCTGCCCTGCATGCAATGCGAACAGGCGCCCTGCGAATTGGTTTGCCCCGTCGGAGCCACTTTGCACGATTCCGAAGGAATCAACCAGATGGTTTACAACCGCTGCGTGGGCACGCGCTATTGCTCCAATAACTGCCCTTACAAAGTGCGCCGCTTCAATTTCAGGCTATATTCCGATTGGGTCACGCCTAGCCTCTATGGACTGCGAAATCCCGATGTCACCGTGCGCAGCCGCGGCGTCATGGAAAAATGCACCTACTGCATCCAGCGCATCAACGAAGCGAAAATCACCGCCGAAAAGCAGGACCGCCTGGTGCGCGACGGCGAAATTCAAACCGCCTGTCAGCAGGCTTGCCCAACCGAAGCCATCATCTTTGGCAACATCAACGATCCCAATAGCCGTGTTTCCAAGCTGAAGCGCCAGCCGCGCGATTACAGTTTGCTGGAGGAACTGAACGTGCGCCCGCGCACGACCTATCTTGCGAAATTGAGGAATCCAAATCCGGAGATCTCAGCCACTTGAGGTCCGCCGGCGCAATCGTCGGCGCCCATGCCATGGTCAATAAACGCATCTACGGTTTAGTCGCGGAGTTTGAAAGTCCCGAGCAGCTTCTCGGCGCCGCCCACACCGCGCGCGAGGCGGGCTACCGTGCCGTGGACGCCTTCTCGCCCATGCCCATCGAGGGCTTGGCGGAAGCCGTCGGCTTCCATAGCACGCGCCTGCCGCTGGTCGTCCTGCTCGGCGGAATGTTTGGCGCGGCCGCCGGCTTCTTTCTTCAGTGGTATGCCAATGTGCTGAGCTTCCCCTTGAATGTCGCCGGCAAGCCGCACAATAGCTGGCCCGCTTTTATTCCCATTACTTTCGAGATGACCATCCTCTGCGCCGCCATTGCGGCTGTCTTTGGCATGCTCGCGTTGAACGGCCTGCCCACGCCCTATCACCCGCTTTTCAACGTGCCGCGCTTTGCCCTGGCCTCCCGTGGGCGTTTCTTTTTCTGCGTCAAGGCGCGCGACAAAAAGTTCGATTTGGCCGCAACGCGGCAATTTCTGGAGGGCCTCAAGCCTTTTGGCGTCTATGAAGCCGAAGTCTAACTCGCGCAAATCTCCGCTCGCCATCGGGCGAACGCTCGGCCTGTGCGCTATTCTTTCCGCGCTCGCGCTCGCCGGCTGCCGCCAGGATATGCATGTGCAGCCCAAATACGTGCCCGAAGATCCCAGCTCGTTTTTCCCCGATGGGCGCTCGGAACGCCAGCCCGTGGAGGGAACCGTCGCGCGCGGCGAATTGCGCACCGACGAACTGCTCTACACCGGCAAAGTGAACGGCGCGGTAGCCGATCTTTTCCCCTTTCCCATCACCGCCGCCGATCTCAGCCGCGGCCGCGAGCGATACAACATCTACTGCTCGCCCTGTCACGATTACACCGGCGGCGGAAGCGGCATGATCGTCCAGCGCGGCTTCCCTGCGCCGCCTTCTTTTCATCTCGCTCGCTTGCGCCAAGCGCCCGCTGGCCACTTCTTCGACGTCATCACCAATGGCTTCGGAGTGATGTATAGCTACGCCTCGCGCGTTCCGCCCGAGGACCGCTGGCGCATCGCCGCATACATCCGCGCATTGCAGTTGAGCCGGCAAGGCTCAACTGCGGACGTTCCCGCGCCGCAGAGGCCCGCCCTCGAGCAACCCTTGGAGCCGCCCCCGCAGCTCAAGGAACAGCGATGATGGCCCACCACACGCCGGCTCCGCTCGCTGCCCGCTTCGATCTCGTACAGAAGCGCGCACGCATATTGGGCATAGCCCTGCTTATCCTGGCCCTCCTCGATGGCATCCGCGCGCCCGAGCAATTCTTTCGCTCCTACCTGCTGGCGTACGTTTTCTGGCTTGGTTTTCCCTTGGGCTGCGCTGCCTTCCTGATGGTGCATCACCTCACGGGAGGCTTTTGGGGACTGCCCATCCGCCGTCCGCTCGAAGCAGGCGCTCGCACCATGCCTCTGCTCGTCGTCTTGGTCATCCCGCTTCTTCTCGGCCTCGGCCGCCTGTACTCCTGGATGCATCCCGATCTCGTTGCCGCCGATGCTGTCCTGAAATTCAAGCAGCCTTATTTGAACCTGCCGTTTTTCCTGATCCGCAACGTCGTCTATTTCCTGGTATGGCTAGGCATAACCCGCAGATTGACCCATTGGTCGGACGCACAGGACCGCACCGCCGACCCGCGTCTCGCTGTTCGTCTCGAAGCCATGAGCGGACCAGGATTGGTCCTTTACGGCCTCACGGTGACGTTCTTTTCCATCGATTGGCTCATGTCTCTCGAGCCGCATTGGTTCTCCACCATCTACGGCATGATTTTCATGGTCCTGCAAGTGCTCTCCGCGCTCGCTTTGGTCATCCTCGTGGTGGGCTTGCTTTCCCGCCGTGAGCCCGTGGCCCAAGCCATCACTCCCGACCGCTTCAACGATCTCGGCAATCTCGTGCTCACCTTTGTCATGCTGTGGGCCTACCTGTCTTTTTCTCAATTTCTGATCATCTGGGCGGGAGACCTCGACAAGGAAATTCCCTGGTACCTCACCCGCGCCGCGGGCGGCTGGGCCGGCATCGCGCTGGTGATGATCTTCCTTTCCTTTGTCATTCCCTTCTATCTCCTGCTCATGCGTACCATCAAGCGGCGCGTCGAAACACTTTCGATTCTCTGCGGCGCGCTGATCGTGGTGAATTTTGTCGATGTCTACTGGATGGTGGTGCCGGCTTTTCACCCCAGCCCGCGCTTCTACTTGCTTGATTTTCTCTTGGCGGTTGGCATCGGGAGTATTTGGGTGGCGGATTTCGTGCGCCAACTGAAGAGCCGTCCTCTGCTGCCACTGCACGATCCTCGCTTCGAGGGAGCGCTCGAACATGGCGACTAGCCCCAGCGCCGCGCCCCACAACGGCTACGAGAAGACCGATGCCAGTCCGCGCGGCTTGCTCCATTTCCTGCTGATCATGGCCGCGATTCTCGCGGCCACTTCGCTTTCGCTGATCTTGCTATTCAAGCATTTTGAACGCGCGGAGAACCCTGGCTCCTTTGTGGCTGCGCCCTTTGCCGGCACGCAGCCGCTGCCTCCGCCTCCGCGTATTCAGTCCGTGCCTGGCGTCGATATGCAAAGCTATTATCAGTCGCAGCAGAATCTCCTCAACACCTACGGCTGGGTTGACAAACAGAACGGCATCGTCCGCCTGCCCATCGATCGCGCCATGGAACTGCTTCTCCAGCGCGGCTTGCCGGTGCGCTCGGCCCCCAATCCGCAAAACACGGCCCAGGCGCAATCGAAAACTCCCGCCAGGCGAGTCGCTTCGGCGGACAAACTTGCGCCCGGCAAAATCAATGCCCGCAACATCGATGAAGGTTCGGTGCCATGAAATCGCGAATCTTGCCTATCTTGATCCTTGCGCCGGCGTTGCTCCTGCCGGCGCTGGCCGCCCTGCCTGCAAAAGCTCAGCTGGGCGACGGCCCTCCCGTGCAGACCGCCGGCGTCCGCCCCGCGCTGTTGCGCGACGTAGGGCTGGATCAAAAACTGGGCGATGCCCTTCCCCTCGACCTCACCTTTCGCGACGAGCAGGGCCGCACCGTGGCCCTGCGTCAATTCTTTGGGCAGAAGCCGGTCATCCTCACGCTCGTTTATTACCAATGTCCCATGCTGTGTACGGAAGTGCTCAACGGCCTTTTGAACAGCGCCAAGGAGTTGCCGCTCGAGATCGGCAAGGACTTCACCATCGTCACCGTCAGTATTGATCCCAGCGAGAGAACCGTGCTCGCGAGCGTCAAGCATCAGCTCTATACCGGCCTCTATGGCCGGCCCGGCGGTCCCCAGGGCTGGCACTTTCTCACCGGCGACGCGCCGCAAATCAAAGCCTTGGCCGATGCCGTAGGATTCCGCTACGCCTACGACTCCGCGTCCGGCCAGTTCGCCCATCCCAGCGGAATCATGCTGCTCACGCCCGAGGGCAAGTTGACGCGCTATTTTTACGGCATCGCTTATCCCTCGCGCGATTTGCGGCTGGCGCTGGTGGAAGCGTCGCAAGGCAAGATCGGTTCTCCCATCGATCAGGTTTTGCTTTATTGCTATCACTACGACCCCCAAACGGGACGATATGGACTGTTGATCTCGCACGTCCTGCAGGCCGCCGGGGCTCTCACGGTGCTCTTGATGGGGGTGGCTATCCTCATTCTCTTTCGCCGCGAGAATTACGGACCCAGTAAGAAAGCTCAGGACTGGAAACGGAAAACGTCAATGGAAGGCGTCAAGTGAACGCCCATAACACTCTCGCCACTCTGCTTCTGGCGCAATGGCCAAACCTGCGCCCGCCCGTCGCCTCCGTCGGTGCGGAGCGCATGGACCGGCTCTTCTTCTTTCTCACCGGCGTCACGCTTTTCTTCACCACTCTCATCTTCGCGACCATCTTCTACTTCATGATCAAGTACCGCCGCCGCTCGCAGGACGAGGTCCCGCCGGCCACCAAGCAGTCGCTCGCTCTCGAACTCACCTGGATCGTGATACCCAGCCTGATTTGCGTTCTTCTTTTCTTCTGGGGCGCCAGCCTCTTTTTCGCCGCCGCCCGTCCGCCCCAAGGCGCCATGGAAATTCTTGTCGTGGGCAAGCAATGGATGTGGCACCTCCAGCATTCCGAAGGGCCGCGCGAAATCAATCAGCTGCACGTCCCCGTCGATGTTCCCGTCCGCTTGGTGATGACCTCCGAAGACGTCATCCACGATTTTGCCGTCCCCGCCTTCCGCATAAAGATGGACGTAGTTCCCGGTCGCTACACCGACGAATGGTTTCAAGCCACCCAGATCGGCACCTATCGCCTTTTCTGCGATCAGTATTGCGGCGCTCTTCACTCCGCCATGGAAGGGACCGTCGAAGTCATGAGCCCTACCGGCTTCGCGGAATGGCTCCGCGACAATGCCACCAGCCAATCGCTGGTCCAAATGGGCCAGGCCCTTTTCGCTCGCCTCGCCTGCAATACCTGCCATCTTCCAGACGGCACCGGCGCCGGTCCGGCCCTCGACGGTGTGTTCGGCAAGCAGGTGAAGCTCGCCAGCGGCGAAACTCGCGTCATCAACGAAGCCTTCGTCCGGCAGTCCATCCTCGATCCCGCTTCCCTGCCCCTGCCGAACTATCGTCCGGTGATGCCCACTTTCCGCGGCCAAGTGACTGAGGAGCAAGTTCTCCAACTGATCGCCTACGTCAAGTCGCTCGGTTCGGCAGAAAGGACGCCAGCGCCATGAGCACGGCCGTCGCCGAAGTTCCTGTCCAGTCCCGCGTTCACTATCTGAACGCCAGCTACGGAATCAAGTCCTGGCTCTTCACCACGGACCACAAACGCATCGCCCTGCTCTATCTCGCTTCCATCACGTTGATGTTTTTCATCGGAGGAGCCGCCGCCGTCATGATGCGGCTGCACTTGATCGAGCCCGCGGGCGCCCTGGTCGAGCCCGAAACCTACAACAAGCTCTTCACCATGCACGGCGTGGTCATGGTCTTTTTCTTCTTGATTCCTTCCATTCCCGCAACCCTGGGCAATTTCCTCGTGCCCATGATGATCGGCGCCCGCGACCTCGCCTTCCCCCGCCTGAATCTGCTCAGCTGGTACGTCTACATCACCGGCGCCGCTTTCACGCTATACGCCCTGATCTCCGGCGGCGTGGATACCGGCTGGACCTTTTACACGCCCCTGAGTACGCACTACGTCAACACGCACGTCATCGCCACGGCCCTGGGCGTTTTCATCACCGGCTTTTCCTCCATCCTCACCGGTCTCAACTTCATCGTGACCATCCACAAAATGCGCGCTCCGGGCATGACCTGGAAGCGCATGCCGCTCTTCCTTTGGTCCATCTATGCCACCAGCGTCATCTTTGTTCTCGGCACGCCGGTCATCGCCATCTCCATGGTCCTCATCGGCGCCGAACGCCTTCTGCATGTTGGAATTTTCGATCCCGCCCTCGGAGGCGACCCGGTCTTGTTCGAGCATCTCTTCTGGTTTTACTCCCATCCCGCCGTCTACATCATGATCCTGCCGGGAATGGGCGTGGTCAGCGAACTGGTCACCTGCTTCTCAAAGAAGAAGCCTTTCGGATACATCTTCATCGCCTATTCCAGCCTGGCCATCGCCTTGATCAGCTTTTTCGTCTGGGGCCATCACATGTTCGTCTCCAGCCAATCGGTATACGCTGGATTTATTTTTTCCGCGCTCAGCTTCGCCGTGGCCATTCCTTCCGCCATCAAAGTCTTCAACTGGACAGCCACGCTCTATCAGGGTTCCATCTCCTACGACGCGCCCATGCTCTACGCGCTCGGCTTCATCGGACTTTTCACCATGGGCGGCCTCACCGGCCTTTTCCTGGCCACGCTCGCCACCGACGTTCATCTGCACGACACTTACTTCGTCATCGCCCATTTTCACTACATCATGGTCGGCGGCGCCGTGATGGCCTACATGGGCGGCCTGCACTTCTGGTGGCCGAAAATAACCGGCCGCCTCTATCACGACGCCTGGGCCCGCGTTGCCGCATTCATAATTTTCATCGGCTTCAATCTCACTTTTTTCCCACAGTACTTGCTCGGCTATCTGGGAATGCCTCGCCGTTATGCCGTCTATCCCGCCGAATTTCAGGTGCTCAATGTGATGTCTTCCGCGGGCGCGTCCATCCTCGGCGTGGGATATCTGATTCCTTTCATCTATCTGCTTTGGTCCATCCGCTACGGCCCCATCGCCGGCCCCAATCCTTGGGGCGCGAAGGGCCTGGAGTGGGAAACGCCTTCGCCTCCTCCCACCGATAATTTCGAGGAGCCTCCCATCGTCACCGGAGAACCGTACGGCTACGCCGAGGAAGAGCACGCCCATGTCTGACGCCGCCGCCAACCATCCCTCTCTGCCGCCTGCCGGCGCGCGCAGCCCCGCGCTGCACCACCAGTTTCACGATCTCGAACAGCAGTACGACGCCAGCAGTTTCGGCATGTGGGTTTTTCTCGCCACCGAGATGCTCTTTTTCGGCGGTTTGTTCACGGCATACATCATCTATCGCTCTCTGTATTACCCCGGCTTTGCTGCCGGCAGCCACGGCTTGGATGCTCCCTTTGGCGCGACCATGACGTTCATCCTGCTCGTGAGCAGTTTCACCATGGCCATGAGCGTGCACGCGGCGCGCGAAGGCAAGCGCGGCATGCTCATCGCGCTCCTGCTGGTGACGATTTTGCTGGGCATCGCTTTCCTGGGTATCAAGTTCACCGAGTACGGCCAGAAATGGCACGAACACATGGTCCCCGGACTTAACTTTCATCCTGCGATCCAAGACTTGCGCGGCGCCCCCGCGACC
Source organism: uncultured Acidobacteriota bacterium (assembly GCA_963703785.1). Taxonomy (GTDB): domain Bacteria; phylum Acidobacteriota; class Terriglobia; order Acidiferrales; family UBA7541; genus Palsa-189. The sequence continues at coordinate 52,436 of CAVPFR010000024.1, forward strand.
TCCGTCGAGCTTTTCCTCTGTTTTTATTTCTTCATGACCGCTATGCACGCGATCCACATGATCATTGGCATTGGTTTGCTCTCCGTGATGGCCGTTCTCGCTTGGCGCGGCAAGATCAAGCCCGAGAATTACGACCGCATCGAAGTTTCCGGCCTCTACTGGCATTTCGTGGACATCATTTGGATTTTTCTGTTCCCCTTGCTCTATCTCATCGGCGGACGTTACAAATGAGCGCCCAAAGTCCATCCGTCCGAACATATGTTCTCGTCTTCGTGGCCCTGCTCATCCTAGCCGCGGCCACCACCGCCATCGCTTATGTCGATCTCGGTCCGTTCAACACGGTCATCGCGCTGGCCATTGCCTCCGTAAAAGCCTGCCTGGTGGGGCTTTTCTTCATGCATCTTTTGTACACGCACGGACTCACCCGCATCGTCGTTTTAGCCGGATTTTTCTGGCTGGCCCTCATGGTCTCCTTCACCCTGGCCGACGTCTTCACCCGCCAGTGGGTCGGCCGCCTCGGCCCCTGACTACAAGTGGCACCCCTGACTACAAGTGCATAAGATTGCCGCCAACCTTGGGCGGATCTGAATCGCGCGGGCTCAAAACCCGCCTGGCTGTGTCGTCGGGCCTTACCTTTACGCAGCTCCTGTGTGGTACTCGCTTTCCTGAATTCCTTTACAGGTTATTCCTGATTTGCCCCCGCAAGTTCGTTCCCTAGACTTTTTTCCAGTCAATCGGCAATCGAGTTGCTGCGGGGTGGGTTCACGCGCATGCATAATGCAGAGCACGCCTTCGTGGGCCAGATGCAGTGCCACCTGTGCCACATGCGGTGGCACATCGAATCGAACGTGCCCATCGTGCTGCAGCACGCGCACCTCGACGGCCGCCAACCCGCCCCAGCTTTGCTCACCACCGCCGCCTTCAGCGCGGAATAGAGAGGAAAAAAATGGCCCGTACAACTGCGGACATCCTGGTCGATACCCTTGTGGACTGGGGCGTCGAAGTCGTCTTCGGACTTCCCGGTGATGGAATCAACGGCGTCATGGAAGCGCTGCGCAAGCGCCAGAAACAGATCCGCTTCATACACGTGCGCCACGAGGAGTCCGCCGCCTTCATGGCCTGCGCCTACGCCAAATACTCCGGAAAGCTCGGCGTCTGCCTGGCCACTTCCGGTCCCGGCGGCATCCATCTGCTCAACGGGCTTTACGACGCAAAGATGGACCACCAGCCTGTCCTGGCCATCACCGGCCACACCTTTCACGATCTGATCGGCACCCACACCCAGCAGGACGTCAATCTGGACCGAGTTTTCACCGACGTTGCCGCCTATAGCGAGCGCGTCATGGGGCCTGCGCACGTGCGCAGCGTCACCGATCTGGCCTGCCGTACAGCGCTCACCTACCGCGCTGTGGGCCACATCGATATCCCCAAGGACATCCAGGAAATGCCCGCGACGAGCGCGCTATGCGCAACGTCAAGAACCACACTTCCGCCATTCTCGGTGCCAGTGCCCGGCTTCCCGGCGAAGCAGAGCTCGGCGCGCCGCCGAGCTCCTGAACTGCCGGCAAGCGCATGGTTATCCTCGGCGGCCAGGGCGCGCTCCACGCCACCAACGAACTGGAAGTGGTGGCCGAAAAGCTCGGCGCTCCCATAGTAAAGGCTCTCCTCGGGAAGGCCGCCGTTCCAGACGATTCGCCGTACACCACCGGAGGCGTCGGCCTGCTGGGCACCAAGGCCTCGCAGGAGGCGCTCGAAAATTGCGACCGCCTGCTCCTCGTGGGCACCTCCTTCCCTTACCTCGAGTTTTATCCTGATCCGCAAGAGGTGCGCTGCGTGCAGATCGAACTCAATCCCGCGATGATCGGCCTGCGCTTTCCCGTCGAAGTTGGCCTCATTGGCGATAGCCGCGTGACCCTGCGCGCCCTGCTTCCCTTGCTCGAACGCAACCGCCATCGGAGATTCCTGGAAAGAGCACAAAAGGAAACCGCCAAGTGGTGGAAGCTCATGGAAGAGCGCGGCACGCGCGAAGACAAGCCCATGAAGCCGCAGGTCGTTGCCTGGCAACTCGGCAAGCGGCTTTCCGACAACGCGATCGTTTCCTGCGACTCGGGAGCGGTCGCCACCTGGTTCGCCCGCCACATTCCCGTCAAGCGCGGGCAGAAGCACTCGCTCTCGGGAACGCTTGCCAGCATGGCCAACGGCCTACCCTACGCCATCGCCGCTCAGGTCGCTTTTCCAGAACGGCAATGCGTTGCCTTTGTCGGAGACGGCGGCCTTTCCATGCTCATGGGCGAGTTCGCCACCGCCGTGAAGTACCGGCTGCCCATTAAAGTGGTTGTCGTCAATAACAACACCCTGGCCATGATCAAATGGGAACAGATGGTCATGGAGGGCAATCCCGAATTCGGCACGGAACTAAGCCCCGTCGACTACGCCGCCATTGCGCGCGCCTGCGGCGGCAAGGGCTACCGCATCGAGGATCCCTATATGTGCGGCGGAATCCTCGACGAAGCCCTCAACGACCCGGGCCCCGTAATCGTCGACGCCATCGTCGATCCCTTTGAACCGCCCATGCCTCCAAAGGTTTCCGCCGGTCAGGCCGCGAAGTTGGCGGAAGCTCTGGCGCGCGGAACGCCTAACCGCCTGAAAACCGCGCTCACCATCGCCTCCGACGAGGTCCGCGAGGTAATCTGACGCGAGCTCCTTCGCTTACACTATCGCGAGCCCGACACCGCTCGTTGTCGTTACGAGGGAGCTTTGGACGAATGGGGGTGAGGGATCTGCTGTTCGCCCTCTTACATGGATTTTGATGGAATGATCTTCTTAGCAGGCAAACATCCGGTAGGCCTCGGGCGCTCGCTCGAGCCGAATGCTCTCGCTGCGATCGGCCTACGACCAGTAACTTTCTGCACCGTAATAACGGTAGATATCGGCCCTGCCGGCGGGATCGGACAAGTCAGGCCGATTGTCTCTATCAAAACCCGGAGCCCTCTTTAACAGTTCCTTATCTGCCTTCAGGGCAAAGTTTCCGTTTTCGGGGCTATAGAAGAGGCTCACCCAAGGCAGTGCAAATAGTTTGTCGCCCACACCCAGAAAGCCGCCAAAGGATAGGATGGCATAGCTCACGCGAGCGTTGGGTGCATCGATGATCACATCCTCGATCTTGCCCAGGTCTTCGCCTTCGAGATTCACTACTCTTTTCCCTATTACGTCTTCGCCTGCTCTGAAAATTCCACGCTCGCGTGCCATCCTGGGTTCCATTTCTATCCTCCATTTTGCCGTTTGCACATGCACATTAGATAAACCACAGAAGTCCAGGTCTACTTAGAGCCGCTACGGCCGCAGCACCACCTTGATGCAATTGTCTTCTTTGTTGGCAAACATCCGGTACGCCTCCGGCGCCTCCTCCAGCCGCATCCGGTGCGTGATGATCGCCGACGGATCGATCTCGCCCTTGGCAATCTTTTCCAGCAGTGGCCGCATGTAACGATGCGCGTGCGTCTGCCCCATCTTGAACGTAAGCCCCTTGCCAAACGCCATTCCCAGCGGCATTTTGTCGATCAGCCCGATGTACACGCCCGCCAGGGACACCGTTCCATTCTTGCGGCAGGCTTGAATCATCTGCCGCAGCGCGGTGGGACGGTCCATCTGTAATCGCAGCATCTGCTTGGAGCGGTCGTACAAATAACCGATTCCGGTTCCGTGCGCCTCCAGGCCCACCGCGTCGATGCAAGAGTCCGGACCCTGTCCCCCGGTCTCCTCCTTGAGAGCTTCCACCACGTCGTCCACCCGCTCGTAATCGATCACTTCGGCATTCGCCTCGCGCGCTAGGTCCAGCCGCTCCGCAAAGCGGTCGATGGCAATCACTCTGGACGCGCCCAGCAAAAACGCGCAGCGAATCGCAAATTGGCCCACCGGACCGCAGCCCCACACCGCAACCGTGTCGCCGGCTTTGATATCGCAATTTTCCGCGGCCATATATCCGGTCGGGAAGAATGTCGGAGAGAAACAGCGCCTGCTCGTCCGTAATGTTGTCGGGTACCTTCAACGGCCCCACGTCGCCAAAGGGCACGCGCACATATTCCGCCTGCCCGCCCGCATAGCCGCCGTAGAGGTGGCTGTAGCCGTACAATCCTGCCGAGCTATGTCCCTGCAAAGCCTCCAGCGCCGCCGCGTTCGGATTGGAATTATCGCAGGAAGAGTAGAGCTGGTTCTGGCAGAAAAAGCAGCGGCCGCAGGCGATCGGAAACGGCACCACCACGCGATCCCCTCTTTCAACCCATCTTTCTGGCCCACGGCGACGACTGCTCCCATGAACTCGTGGCCCAGAATATCGCCGCGCTCCATGCTTGGGATAAACCCATCGTAGAGATGCACGTCCGAGCCGCATATCGCCGTGAGCGTCACGCGCACGATCACGTCTCGCGGATTGATAATGTGCGGGTCGGGACAGTCTCACGCGCACGTCCCTCGTTCCGTACCAGCAGAGCGCTTTCATCGATCTCTCCTCGCGAACTTTTTCTCAGCCGGCCTGATCCGGCAAGACGGCCGGCACCCGTTAACTTCCGCTCAATCCGTGGCGCCCGATGTCGCTGCCCGGAATTTTTCGTGTACGACGTCGCCGTAGCTTTCCGCGCCTTCTTTTTCGTCCTCCCAGCGTCCCGCCGGGCGCGAATGCAAAGGCCCTCTCGGCTGCCCTTCCGTCGTGGCAATCTCGCCTGCTTCCAAAGTTTGTTTCAGCCGCCGCAAGTCATCCTTGATCTGCTTTTCCGGCTCCTCGCCCATCAGCCTGGCGATAGCCGCTCCTAGCGCGCCGGCGGGCGGCAGATAATTGAGCGACACGTGTAGGAGCGTCCCGCGTTCGCCCGGAGCACGCTCGAAGCACACCGACCCGGTGCTTTCCACGGTGGGCGAGTTGATGGATCGCCAAGCGATCAGCTCGTTCGGTTGATCGTTGATAATCTCCGCGTCCCACTCCAGCTCGATTCCTCCGGGCCCCTTTACGTACCAATGCGAATGGGTTTCATCCGTCTCGCGAACGGCATTCACATGGGCCATGAATCTCGAGAGATTCTTGAAATTGCGGAAGAAGCCATAGACTTCGTCGGTCGGCCGGTACACCGCGATCGATTGATTCAACCTGATTCCCAGTTGATGAGGGATAAGGGCAGCAACGCCTTTGCGCGTCAGCCCCACGATTCCCAGCGTTTCGTGCAGATAATGGCCCGTAAGGCTCCGGTTCAGAAGCCCGCGCCCGCCGACGATAAGAAGAGACCCAGCCAGGAGCGCCGTCTCAAGCCCCAGAGCAGCAGGGCCGCTCCGCCCAGCCCGTAAGCCCAGCGAACTTCCTCCGATTCGCGCCTATCCTGCCTGGGAAAAATGTGTTCCACGGCACCCTCCGCCCGATCTCATACGGGTAACAAACTTGACTCACACGAGTCACAAATTGAGTCACGCGAGTGGCTAAGTTTCGGGCGCCTGGCCCCGCAACCCTGCCACGCTCATAGTCGGGCTAGGACGGGTTTGCGGCTATCGGTCGAAGGCTGAACGGGCTTGCGGAACTTCCTGTATTGAGCCAAGGGCCCTAATGGTGTAAACGTACTAATGCATCCCGCCCTTACACTACGTCTTAAACCCAAGGAGGCGAGGTTGGAAGCCTTCCCCGACATTGCTTTGTGCATCCAATGAGACGTAATCCAAAAATGCGGTTTATGAAAAGGCTTGGACCTTAAAATGGAACGAAGGAAAACTCCGCGAACTTCCGTTCGTAAGCTCGCCTATGTGAATTTCGAGCCCTACAACACCGGCGGCGTGATCACCGACGTCTCCACAGCCGGCCTGCGTTTTCATACGGTTGCACCCGTGCAGCAGGGCGGATTGGTGCGCCTCTCCTTACTCTGGGTGCGGCGAAGCAGATCGAAGCCGTCGGGAACTGGTCTGGACCGATTCCACCCGCCAAATCGGCGGCGTGCGCTTTGTCGTTCTACCCGGCCGCCGCCGACCAAATAAATAATTGGCTCGAAAGTCGGCCAGCGCAAATGCCGGCGGAAACGAAGCCAAATCCGAAACCGAGGTCACCGGGACGATCGCGCCTCTTTCCGCTAGCTCCTCCGCCGAACTTGAAAAGCTCCAAGCGTCGGGAGCAGGCGGCGTTGACGAAAAACACGAAGCGCCCAAGCCCGTACTGTCACCCGTACTTCCAAGCGTGCCGCCGCAAAATACACCTGCCCGCTCCGGGTGTCGAGCCGAACTTGCGGTCCGCATGGGTGCCTCCTTCGGCGCGCCTTCTTCCGCGGCGTCGTCCATCGGCCCGCAGTCATCGGATGCGGCAAAAGACGACGCTCCGAGGGGAAGCACATTGCCGCCATACGGCTTTGTACTGCCCGGCCAGCCAAGCACCATGCCTTGGATCACGCACTTCGATCCCGACCCGCCCGAGCGAAGATCGGCATTCGCTCGCGGGCTGATCGCGGCCGTGATCGTGTGCTTTCTGCTGGCGCCGGTTGTTTGTTCGGGCTGCACCGCTACGTCTGGCGGAGCGGTTGGCTTTCGCCAGCTAATTCTGTCGCCTCAAACCCGATTTCAGCGCCACCCGACGCGGCTGCAACGAATCCCGTCTTGCCTGCTCCCGATCTTCCGACTCCGGCTGACGCCAATTCCAGCGCGGGGAGTCCTGCCGACACCAAGTCGGCGAGCGCTGCCAATCCAGCGCCTTCCCCGAACAAGGCTCGCCGGTGCAGGCCACTTCCGCGGTGCCTAATCCGCAGGCCACTCCGAATCCCTCCCCGGTGAATCCGAAGCCCGGCGCGGCTGCGCGATCCGCGCAAGCTCCCCGGCGGACGCCAAACCAGTGGCGAAGCCTGAGGCCGCGGCTGCGGTCCCGAGCGAACCGGCGCAATCTCCGATAGCGCGATCCCCCATCGCAGCAAGCGGTCCGCGCGACATAACGCCGGATTCGCTCGCCCTGGCATCGCAGCCTGTGGCCAAAACTGCTCCTCCTGCACCAGCTCCCCGAGCCGGAAAACCCCGGCGAATCTCAACTGATTCTGGCGTGGCAGTATCTCGAGGGCCAAGGCGGCAAGCCACGCGATCCCACAGCGGCGTCGCAGCTCTTATGGTCCGCGGTCGAGAAGGGCAACCTCACCGCCGAGACCACGCTCGCCAATCTCTATCTCCGCGGCGAAGGTGTTGCTAAGAACTGCGATCAGGCGCGCGTGCTGCTCTCCGCCGCGTCCGACAAGGGCAGCGCCGAAGCTAAGCGGAAGCTCCTCGAGTTGGACCAAACCGGCTGCCACTAATCGGCCTTTGTTATCACCAGCAGCGGCCGCACGTTCGCACGCTCCTTCTTTGCGCGAATAACCTTACAGCCGTTTGCCAATTCTCTGACAGTTGTTTGCCAATTCCCCCGCACCTTGAGACGATTCACCTTTGCACTCGACCCTGTTCCCAGGAGCCTAAAGAATGTCTGCGCCAGCCAACGCCAGCTCGAGCGGGCTTTTCGATGAGATCAAGATCCGGGACATAACCTTTGCGAACCGCATCGCCGTCTCTCCCATGTGCGAGTACTCCTGCGAGAATGGATTGGCCAACGATTGGCATCTGGTGCACCTGGGCAGCCGCGCCGTAGGCGGCGCGGGCCTGGTGATGACGGAAGCAACAGCCGTGCTGCCGGAGGCGCGCATCAGCCCGCAGGACCTGGGCATTTGGAGCGAAGCGCATGTCGAGCCGCTGGCGCGCATCGTGCGATTCATTCGCGCGCAGGGCGGCGTGGCGGGAATCCAGCTCGCGCATGCCGGGCGCAAAGCGAGCACGGCGCGTCCTTGGGAAGGCGGAGCAAAAGTCACCGAGGAGCAGGGCGGCTGGAGCAAAGTGGTCGCGCCCAGCGCGATCCCGTTTGCGCCAAATTATCCGATGCCCATCGCGCTCACCATCGAGGGCATCGCCGAAGCCGTCGCCGGCTTCGGCAAAGCCGCGCAGCGCGCGCTCGACGCCGGCTTTCGCGTCATCGAAATCCATGCGGCGCATGGATATCTGCTGCACGAGTTTTACTCGCCGCTCAGCAATCGGCGCACGGACCAATACGGCGGCTCATTCGAGAATCGCACGCGCATCGTGCGCGAAGTAGCGGAAACAGTTCGCCGCGTTTGGCCGGAGCGGCTGCCGCTATTTATCCGCATCTCCTGCACGGATTGGGCGGAAGGCGGATGGGATCTCGACCAAGCCGTGGAGTTGTCACGAAGCCTGGGCAAGCTCGGCGTCGATCTGGTGGACTGCTCCTCGGGAGGGAATGTCGCCGACGCGAAAATTCCCTTAGGGCCCGGCTATCAAGTCCCCTTCGCGGAACGAATTCGGCGCGACGCGCGCATCATGACCGGCGCCGTGGGCATGATCACGGAAGCCGATCAGGCCGACAAAATCATCCGCAGCGGACAAGCCGATATCGTGCTCCTGGCTCGCGAGATGCTGCGCGATCCATATTGGCCGCTGCACGCCGCCGCGCGCTTGGGCAAAACCGTTTCGTGGCCTGTCCAATATCTGCGCGCTGCGCCTTCCGGAACTCCCGCGCGGCGACCGGTGGAAGACGCCGCCGTGCAGACGGCGGACGCCGGCAGAAGCAAAGCCTAATCCGCCGACGTATCCTTATATTCAGCCTACTTTCAGGCTTTTGCGACGCGACTGCTTACGCCGTGGCGCGCTGCTCTCTTGCCGTGTACGTGCCCAGGAACGCCAGCGTGAGCGGCCAAGACTGCTTGGCCGCCATCACGTTGTAGCTGGGGCGCGCGTCGCAGAAAAAGCCGTGATCGGCGTCGGAGAACTCCACGTTCACGTAGCTCTTCCCTGCCGCTCGCAAAGCCTCGGTCACGGCGTTTCGCTGTTCCACGGGAATATGCTGATCGCGTCCGCCCCAGAAAAGCAGCACCGGCGCCTTCAGACCTTTACGCGGCCCAGCAACCCTGGGTTCATCTGGCTGGGCGCAATGCCGCCGCCATAGTAGGAAACCGCGCACTCCAGCGGCAGCGTGATCGCGGCGAGAACCGCGGCGCGTCCGCCCATGCAATAACCAACTGCCGCAATCGGCGAACCTGAGGCAATCCCATTCGATCGCAGCCAATCGTGGGCGGCTCGAATATCGACTTCCAGGTTGGGGTCGCGCAGCTCCTTCATGTGCGGCATGCAGGCGTTGAAATCGTCGTACCTGCCTTCAAAGCCGGCGCCGCTGCGATGGAAAAGCTCAGGCGCCACGGCGAGAAATCCCTCCCGCGCGAAGCGCTCGGTAATGTCGCGAATATGCGCATTGATGCCGAAAGCTTCCTGCATCACCAAAAGACCGCGCGTGGGCGCCGCGCCCGCCGGACGCGCCACATACAGCCGCATGGACGTGCCGTCAATTACGTCGACTGTGACAAATTCACTGCGAATCTCCATCGTTGCCTCCTCAGGATTTCTGCGGAACTCTCGCCTGCTTGTGGTTCCCCAGGGGTTTATCTGCTGGGCGGCAGAATTGCACACGGCCGGTGCGCTTGTCTAGCCGACTTTGTTAACGCGGGAAAGCTCCTGATGTCCATGACTTTCCCGCGAAGAGTTAACGCCGCGAAGCTCCTGATGTCTTTGTGATCGCCGCGAAGCTCCTGATCTCCATGACGTTCGCGGCGGGACGTTCGCGGCGGGACGTTCGCGGCGGAGAGAGTTTGGCACGAGAAGTGCGCCATCCACCCCTCCCCCCACCTTTTTTCGCAAGAGTATCATTCCGAAGGGCTTATTTTTACTATTTTGCAAGGATATCATTCTAAACGATTTACAAGCGCGCCTTTCTTGCACCGACATTTCTCGGAACATGCAGATTCTAAGATAGTTCACTCTACTGACTATACTCGCCCGGGATGCCGGTGCCGTCGTTTCTCGCAAGAGTATCATTCCAGACAGCTTATTCTGCGCGCCTTGCAAGAGTATCAATCTAGGATGTTTAGCGTTGAGCGATTTGCGAGGACGAAATTCCCAGCGTGCGGGAACGATCGAAACCGCGCTCGATCCAACGACCCGCGAATCCGCCGTATAGGTTGCGGTTGCGGACTCGCCAGG
>CAVPFR010000025.1:0-102708 GCA_963703785.1 uncultured Acidobacteriota bacterium
AGTGAACAACATCGTACTTTTCGGGATTGAATCCAAGAACTGGTTTGAACGTAAGCCCCTCGTATTCGCCCGCCTCCTCGCTAATGTAGTCTAAGTCTACGCTCGACTCATTACCTTCGCAAACGTCGCGCCGAAATGCGCGACTGCGGTCTTCCGCGTGGCTCCGGGACTGAGCAGAGCTACTCGAATTTGCTTATTGTCCAGAATATCCTCGACCATGCTTCGGCGACGCGGTCCCAATTGTACTCTGTCACGGTTTTCGAGCGCCCGTTGGTACCCATAGCAGTACAAATGGATGGGTTGTTAAGCAAAAATTCAATCGCCGCCGCCAGTTCCACGTAATTGCCTGCTTCGACCAGCAGACCGTCTTTGCCGTCTTGGATTACCGCCTGAAGCGCCCCAGCTCGTGCACCGATAACAGGTTTACCATGCAGCCATGCTTCCAAAAGAACAATTCCAAATGATTCTGTGGTGGACATTAATATGAGCACTTCTGAATCCTGAATTAATGCGTGTTTCTGGCTCTCGGAAACTTCGTCCACGACGGCAACGTAATCCTTTAAGTTAGGCGAGAGACCTGACCAAAGTTCCTTAGAGTAGCTTGTCTCGGGCCCTACACACAGGAACAGTAGATCATTGCGAGCAAAGCTGAGGACGCGTAAGGCGTTCAGGATATCTGGGATTCCCTTGTGAGGATCCTTACGGCCGAGAAAGATCAGCTTTCGCCTGGTGCCATAATCCGGGATTGCACGCAAACATTTCGGCATTTCTAGACCCGGCAAAGCCTGCAAGCTACTGGTACATCCCACGCCAGTCACATGGATTTTATAGGGCGTTACACCTCGCTTAAGGTAAAAATCGCGCTCATAAGTAGTGTTCACCAGAACGGCAGCAGCACTCCTCATCATGCGAAACAATGATGTACGGTTAGAATGATACTCATCGGCGATGTGGAGATGAGGAGAACACGTGAACGGTTTCCGCCGAATCGACGCGGCCGCATAAGCCAAATAGTTATGCGTAGACGGAAAAGGTGAGCTGTGGACGATATCATAATCATCTCGAAGTAGATGCCGGAACTGACCGTAAGACCAGCCCCCATGTCCATATATGCTTAGCCGATCGAGGTTACGGGCCAGCCAAGCCTTTTTCGGCGGATCCGTAATGGGGCTGCGAACGACGCGTACGCCATTGATCCTCTCTTCTGTTTCCAAACCTCCTCTGCTCGTAAAAATATCTTCGGCGCTTTGAGCGTCCGTCGCGTACACAGTGCACTCGAAACCATCAGTCACCAGGCGTTCTAAGACATTTTGTAGCACCACTTCAGCTCCCCCAATATGCGGGTAATAGCGAAGAGACGCACATGCGAGTCGTATGGGGCGCTTCCGTGACTTTTTCGTTGCGGCTGCCTTCACGCCGAAGGGCTCGAGGAAGACGCCAATCTTTCGCGCCACGGTTGCATACTCAAAGTCCTTTAGACGAATCTCCCGCTTCTCGCCGAAAGACTCTCGCAGAGCGGTATTTGTCAGAATTTCGTGTACTGCCTCCGCAACCGATCTGGGGCTCTTCGCTTGAAGCAAAATCCCCGAACCCTGAAGCGTTTCTGCTACGGCGGGCTGGTTATACGCGACGATGGGCAGGCCCGATCTCATCGCCTCCACCAGGGGAATGCAGAAACCTTCGTGCTCGCTCAGGCAGACAAACACACTTGCTTCACGATAAAGCCTCAGAAGCTCTGGAGCGCCGACCTTCCCCCTGAAACACACATTTGTCACGCCCAGTTCCGTGATTAAATTCAGCAGTTGTGAGCTATAAACTTCCATCCCGTCGTTCGAGCCAACTAGGAAAAGCCGGCTTTCGGGCCGAATGTGATGCTGATAATGGCTGAAGGCGCGAATGAGATCATCTTGTTTCTTGTTCGGTGCGAGTCGCCCGACAAACAGCCAATCGGTCCACCCGGAGTGCGTCCTTGTATTGGAGATCGATTGATGGGCAGGCCGAAGGTCCCGATCGTCAAGTAAAGGCGGGATTACAACAACATTTTCAAAACCTGTTCGCCGAAGTTCGGCGGCATTAAATTCCGAATCTGCTACTGCTGCAGAAAAATACTTGGCCAAATGCGGAAGATCCTCCCGACCTTGCCTGGCGTGTCTTGCCGCATCGTTAGATATATTCTCGAAATACTCAGCCGGAGTAATGTTGTGATAAACGAGAATTCTAGTGTCCTTGAAGCGAAGAAATGCTGGAAAGGATCGCCACCCCATGGAATAATGCACCAGCAAAAGATTTCTTGGCGAGCTCCAGGCTGCCAATTCTTCTGCGGGGTATGTCTCGTTCTGAACTGCCTGCTGTGCATGCGTCCGAAAGATTTCTGAGCGGTATCCCATCTGACGGAATAGCTTTCGGCACGCGAAAAGAATGCCTCCAATCGCATCCCCCCAGGCGACGCTTTCGTGAAATTGATGGATTCCTGTGATTTGCTGCAGAGTTTCATTCCCCGGGCATTCCTGATCCTGAAAAAATCCACATGGTCTGCCCGAACAGTTCTCGGTCAGGTCTTAACGGAGTGATTTTTCATCACGTCTCGAACATCTCGGGCCAAAGCTTCCACTTGACTTTGCAACAGGTCGACGCGCGCCTCAATATCGCCGCAGGAGCCCGTACTGTTTGAGCGTGCTCCAACCTGGACACCAGATACTGAGTGGTTGGTGTCCAAACTCGCCTCAATGGCCTCGAGTCGGCGAGCAATGGAACGTAGTTCTGTTTGAAACTCTTCAAGAACATGAGTGGTTTCGTTCAGCGATTCCGTTATCACGGAATCGAAATGCTGAATTGGCTGCAAAACCCACCGGAGTGCTCGCCGGATGCACTTCTTCATCAATTGGAGTATTTCGTTTCTCCAGCCTGCCGGCCTGGGATTAATGGCTCCGATGTCGTTGACGGCAGAACTTGCACTATGAAGCTTCAAACGGAGCTTATTGAACCGGTGCAGCGCTAAGACTGGCGATTCCTTCTGGAGCGACACTGGCGTTTCGTACTCGGCCGAAGTGGTATTATCCACAAGTTCGCGAACCCGATTTCGGATACGTTCCCTAATTTCCTCTACGCTGAGGAACTCTCTCGAGCCGTCTGACATTACCTGCCTCGCGGTTACCGGTGCGTGCGCCAAAACCTGGCTCCGACTGCGCATCCGGCACAATCTCTGTCTGTCCGTTACAATCGCCCGTATTAGATAGTTGTTTCCAATATTCGAATAGGTCTCGCAGCGTTTGACGCATATTGTATCGGGGTTTCCAGCCCGTTGTGCGAGATAATTTCAGCCTGCTGCCGTACAGGTTCGCAATATCTCCGGCCCCAACCTCTTGGTGCTCCGCTGAGATCTGCACTCGACGTGAGCAAAAAGAGACGAGGATCGAAACAATCTCCCTTACGGTCATCGAGCGGCCAGAGGCGACATTGTAGGCTTCGCCCGGTTTGCCTTTTTCGATCAGCAGTTCGTAAGCTCGGACCACATCGCGCACGTCACTGAAATCGCGTCGCACGTCCGCATCACGTACGCGGAGCACTGGGCGCTCGTTGCCCACGTCAATATCCACGATCCGCCGCGCGTAGTCGGAGCAAACAAACCCTGTCGGTTGGCCGGGCCCGGTGTGATTGAAGGGCCGCGCACGGATGATGTGCGAGCCGAACCTGTAATAATATTGCCCGGCAAGCATGTCTGCCGCGGCCTTGCTGAGGGCGTACGGATTCCTGGGAGACAATACCGCAGATTCGGTCAGCGGCTTCCGGTTGCGGACCTCACCATAGCATTGACCTGAACCGACGACGAGAATTCGCGCTTTCGGCGCAACTTGGCGGACAGATTCGAGGAGGTTGTAAGTTCCCCAGAAGTTGCTCCCGTATACGTCGCGAGTCTGCTCAAGTGATTGCGATGGCGAGGACTGCGCTGCCAAATGGTAGACCTCATGAGGATGGATGTCGGCAACAATCTTGCGGACCGAACTCGCGTCCCTCACATCGCACCAAACTAACTCCGCGGCAAATTCCCAGCTGGAGGGGACGGACAGGTAGGTTCCAAAAACATTGTGATCGCGTGAGAGAAGTAAGCGTACCAAATGCTCGCCGACGAAGCCGGTGGCACCCGTTACCAGGATACGCATCAAGAACCCGCGAGCGCCACCGATGCATAGAGGGGCAGGCCCTTACTAAGGCGATAAATATCGTAATCCACCATCATGGCAATCAGGTCAGCGAATGACACTTTCGCTTTCCAGCCCAATTTGTTTGTTGCCTTTGACGAATCAGCAAGCAGATGGTCCACTTCGGCGGGCCGCAGGAGCGATTCATCAACCCTTACGAATTCTTGCCAATCGAGCTCGGCAGCGCGAAACGCGATTCGGACGAGATCAGCCACCGAATGAGCTACTCCGGTGCCGATCACGTAATCATCCGGCTCGTTCTGCTGGAGCATGCTCCACATTGCTTCCACATATTCCCCCGCGAATCCCCAATCTCGTTGCGCATCCATATTCCCCAGCACCAGTTCCTTGGAAATCCCAAGCTTTATCTTCGCGATGCCCTGGGTAACCTTACGGGAAACAAATTCGATTCCGCGTCGCGGAGATTCGTGATTGAAGAGGATTCCGGAACATGCGAACAAGTCATAACTTTCCCTGTAGTTTACCGTGATGTGATGCCCGTACACCTTAGCCACCCCATATGGACTGCGCGGGTGAAAAGGCGTTTGTTCGGTCTGGGGGAACTGGCTCGGTTTTCCAAACATCTCGCTGCTGGACGCCTGATAGAAACGAATGTGCCGGTCGACCGCCCGAATCGCTTCCAGCATCCGTGTAACACCCAACGCGGTGAATTCTCCCGTCAAAACTGGCTGATCCCACGAGGTAGGAACAAACGACTGCGCTGCGAGATTATAGACTTCGCTCGGCCGCGAGGCGGCTAAAGCATTGATCAACGAAGTCTGGTCCAAGAGATCAGCTTGCAAAAACGTAATCTGATCGACGAGATGGCTAACGCGCTCCGAATTAATACTGCTGCTGCGCCTCACTACGCCATAGACTTCATATCCTTGCGCGAGCAGAAACTCAGCTAAATAGGATCCATCCTGCCCAGTGACACCGGTGATGAGAGCCCTCTTTTTGATTCGTTGCATCCCTTAGTCCTAATCGTACAGAACCCGTCCGTATTCTGCAGTTCGGGCGGTCTGCCGTTCAACGTTGTTCCTGATTTAACCCAAGAGTGCAAGGCGGTCAAGGAGCTTTATCTTTGTGATCCGGTTAAAGTTTCCACGGGCTGCTCCAGGAGCTCCTCATATCGAGCGAGCACTTCATCCGGGGGGCCATCCGCCCGAACTACGCCGTCATGTATCCATAATGCTCGCTGGCAATATTTTCGGATGCTGCCGGGACCATGCGACACCATAAATAAGGTTTTGCCCGCGTTATGAAACGCATTAATTCGCTCCAGACACTTCTGCTGAAAAGCTGTGTCGCCGACGGCCAAAATCTCGTCCATCAATAAGATGTCGGGGTCTACTTCGGTCGCGACGGCGAAGCCAAGCCGCATGAACATTCCGGTTGAATATTGCTTCACGGGTGAATCAATGAATTCGCCTAGTTCCGCAAACTCGATAATTTTCTCTTCTCGTTGTCGAATCTCCCGTTTAGATAATCCGAGCAGCAGTCCGTTCAGAGTGATGTTCTCGCGACCGGTCAAGTCGGGGTGGAATCCCGCTCCGAGCTCGATCAGAGGCGCCACCTTGCCTGAGATGTGAACCACTCCCGCCGATGGCCGGTATACACCTGCGATAACTCTCAAGATCGTGCTCTTGCCAGACCCATTGCGGCCTATAATTCCCACTGCTTCGCCATCGGTAACAGAAAAGGAAATTCCTTTTAGCGCCTCGAAGTCGTAATAGCTAGTTCGTTTTCGGAAGATGTGAGCAAAAGTTTCGCGGAGAGTGTCTGGGCGCTCTCGAATAACACGAAACCGTTGCACAATATTCTCGAAGCTTACTCGGGTTCGCCCGGAAGAGACACTAGACATAAAACACCAACATGTCCTGATAATGAACAAACAGGCGGTAACCGATGAGCAACGTGACCAGTCCCGTTCCTAGAGACATAGCCATTGATTGTGGCGTAGGGAGCAGGCCGTAATAAATGGCCATGCGGAACCCGTTCAGAGGATAGGCCACGGGGTTAAGCCGAAACAGCGTGTGATATCGGGACGGCACTAGATCTAAGGGATAAATAATTGGGCAGAAAAAGTACCAAGCTGAAAGAATGACCTGGAGAATGTGAGCCATATCGCGGAAAAAGACGTTTACCATCGCAAAGAAAAAGCTGCACCCAAGGGTGAAGAGGACCAGACTAAGGAATGGCACAAACAAATAGACCCATGTCCAGTAGAACGGGAACCGAAAAAAAACAAGAAGCAAGACCAGGGGAATCATCGACAAAAGGAAATTGATGATATTTGATAAAACCGCAGCAAGCGGAAACACGGATTTCGTCACATAAACTTTCTTCAAAAGATCGCCGTTGTTGACCACGGAATCCGCGGAATAAGACAAAGATTGCGAAAAGAAAGTCCATGGAAGGAGCGTGCTCATTAAAAAGATCGGATAGTGTTGTATCGTCGCCTGCATCAAGGTTGAAAACACCATCGTGAGAACGATCATCATGAGCAGAGGATTCAGCAGCGCCCACAAAAAACCCAAGAAAGAACGCTTATATCGAACCTCGAGCTCTTTAATAGCAAGGGCCCAGATCAGCTCTCGATTTCGATAACTCTCGCGGATTAACTGTGTCATCTTTTAGTGGAGTAAATCTCTGAAAGTTCGGATGCACTGACGGGCAAAAAGCCGCATAAGTATTACCGATCCCATTCCTTCCACCGCCTCATAATACACCTTCAACGTCGCAACTTGCGGCAACCCGATTGTTCCACTCAGAATGGGCATTTACTTACACCCGGCGCGCCTAGACATTCACGATTCCGTGACGAAATTCGGGAACGTTAAGGATCTTTCGCTAGCCGTTCGCCACGGCGGGATCCTTAGTTCAGTCGATAGCCCCTTCCGTCAATTCGAAATCACTTTCTCGAAAAACTTCAGGCTCCGGTGCGCACAAATAGGCCAACGAAACAGCCTTTGTGCCCGTGCGGCGCCACTTTGCCCGAGTTTCTCCCGCAAGCTCACGCTGCTGAGCAGTCGATCCAATGCGTCGCGGATCTCCCCTACACTGTGCGGATCAACCAGGAGAGCCCCATCGCAGGCGACTTCGGGCAGCGAAGACACTGCGGAAGTGATCACGGGGATACCGCACGCCATCGCTTCCGCTACTGGAAGCCCGAACCCTTCGTACAGCGACGGATACGCCAACACCGTGGCACCGGCCATAAGCCCTGGCATCTCGGATTCGGGAACATAACCCAGGTAACGAACGCTTCGCGATGGTGCTTTCAAACGCTCCAACGTTTTCTCGGATTTCCAGCCAACTGGACCCGCAATTACAAGATCATACTCCTCCCGAACCGAATCGCGCAGTTGGGAATACGCATCGAGCAGTAGATCGACGTTCTTCCGCGGCTCAATTGTTCCAACGAAAAGTACGTAAGGCCGCGGACATCGAAGAGAGCGTTGCCGAACCGTATTGAAATAACCCTCGCTCACTCCCGGATAGATTACTTCAATACGGTCGGGATCTAACCCGAGCAGGCGTATGGCATCGCACCTTGTGCTTTGAGAAATCGCTATGAGGCCTTTGGCGCGCTTGAATATCGTCGTGGCGAGATGCTTTTCGGCTCGAATGTTCGCTTCAGCATGTGATTCTGGAACTAAGAATGCCGTGAAATCGTATATTGTCGCTGACAAAGGCATTTTCTTGGGAAAAGCCCGGAATTGACTTGAAATGTGAAACAGGTCAGCTTTAGGCATCCACAACTTCGCGACGAGAGGTATTTTGCTGTTTGCGGCCAGGATTGTAGCAACTCGAATGGCCGTGGACAGACGGCCGAGTTGGCTGCCGTCATGATTCAATGGGCCAAGACGACGTATCCCCGGAAACGCAACGATCGTACCGTCCTCCGAGGCTTTCATCAGGTGGTCTAACCAGTGATAAATGTAGGTCTTTACGCCAGCCGAACGCAATAATAACGGGGTGGCGTCAATGCAGATCCTCATGCAACGTAAAGACTAACATATCGGACAGATTATGGCGTTCCCCCTGGCCTCCTAGTCCTTGCGAAGGGCTCAACAGCCTAGTGCGGTCTTCGACCATGGGGTTGTCGTTATTGTATTACGTGAATTGTATTACGTGATTTATCGTACTTTGCCATGCGCAATTTCGGCGACACGTGCGCGAATGGTGCTGCCAATTGCGGATGGGTGAAGTAGCGGCCGGATCTCTCGTTGCCCGCGCTCTCCTATCGCTGCGGCGCGATCTCGATTATCGCAAACGTACCGCATCAGTTCGGCAGCATGGTCTATATCAGGCTCAGCCCACTGACACCCTTTCTTGTATGGTCCGTAGTCCTTTTCGATTTCGATCAACTTGTAGTTCACTAAAAAGCTGTTGCCTTCATTCATAAAATCCACATTCGAGGAATAAGCTGTTGCGATGACGGGTTTTCCAAAATTCATCGCCTCCGTCAATGTAAGCCCAAAACCCTCGGAGCGATGAAGGGATACGTACGCATCGCAACTGTCTAGCAGCGAATTGAGCGCCTCGCGTGTGAGAATTGCGTCGTAGAATTTGATATTTTGCGCTTGCCCGCATGCTCGCTCGAGCGACGCGAGAGAAGACCTTTTTGAATGTGAGCACTTGATCACAAGCGCCACATCGTCTTTAGCGCTGAAAGCTTTTCGAAAGGCGCTTATCAGCCCAAGCGGGTTTTTACGTTCCATGTAACTGTGGAAATCGAAATAGAAGAGAAAGACGAACGTTCGAGACGTTAATCCAAGATGCGCGCGAGAGCAATCCTCACCACTTCTTAGATTGGGATCGATACTGTAGGGAATGCGGACAACCGGAATTGGCGATATCCGAGAGATAGCCTCAAGGCTGAACGTACTGGGAACCCAAACTTCGTGGAGGTAATTAAATCGGTCAAGCCATTCTTCCGGAAACGACGACAATTCCCAGTTCCAATACCCAATATTGTAGCGACCCTCCATTGAGTGCCTGTTACGCCGCGCGTAGCGGCGAATCAAATTCGCATTGACGTGTATGAGGTTGACTCCGTAAGGAGTCTCGCGGGAGAAACGATAACCCGACTTCTCAACGCCTGATGAACTGGCATCGAGTAAATTGTTCACCGCGTACGGCATTGCGACAGCTTCAAGGCTTCGAAGCGTTGCCCGAGCGGCTTCTCCGACACCCTTCTCTGATTCGAAGTAGCCGGCGACATTAACTCCCAAAGTTTCTGCCCAATTGTCGCCTTCGCGTGCTTGAAATCGGCCGGTCACGTCAACGGCTTCCGCCCCGCGCCGGGTCACCAAGCGGTCAACACTTGTTCTGCTTTTATTCTGGTTCTTCCACATCGCGGCCCGGAGACTGATACCAGACTTCACAAGTTTCCATAAGATGCGTATTTTTCTTAATGAATCATTCAGGCCGTCAGCGAAGCGGTAGCGTATGGCTCTGAGTTGGGAAGGGTGCTGTGACTTTGTCTCCCCTCCTTGAATTCTAATACGCATCGTGTGAGGTCTTCCTGGGACCTTTGTAGTCCTTAGCCGACCCGAACGAGCGGGCTTTGTTTCGGAGGGCTTTCGACGGAGTAATTTTGCAACGAATCCAACGACATGGTGCTCGCGGCTTTGTGCCTTAGCGCTTTCGTTTTTCGATTACGGTTGTTTGGAAATGAATTCGACGCTACATAATACATGACAGGACGTTAAACTGCTTCTCAAGGGAGCGGGCCGGTTCCAGAACCGAAGATGAAAATCGCTATCTTGGGGACCAGGGGTATTCCTGCGCGGTATGGTGGTTTTGAAACGTTTGCCGAGCAACTCTCCGCTCGCCTAGCGGCGCGGGGGCACGAAGTTACCGTGTACTGCCGTCGTCCGTTTACGACGGCGGACGACGTTATAGCTCCCGGCGTCCGCCGGGTCATTCTGCCCACCATTTCCAGGAAGCACTTCGATACCGCCTTCCATACCCTGCTGTCGGTGATCCATGTGTCTTTTACGAGCGCGGACGTTGTTTTGATCTGCAACGTGGCCAACGGCCCCATCGCGTGGATCCCCCGCCTGTTTGGAAAGCCCACGGTGCTCAATGTCGACGGCCTCGATCGCAAGCGCAAGAAATGGAGCCTCCTCGGTCGCTGGGTTCTGCACTGCTGCGAATTGCTTTCCGCGTTTACCCCCAGCCGAATCGTCACCGACGCTAAACTTATGCAGGAATACTATTGGAAGAATTATCGGCGCCCTTCCACCATGATCGCTTATGGCGCCGAGCTCCCGGCCAACGGCTCTTCGGGCAAACCTTTCGATTTGCCCACCGCCGCTTTCATTCTTTATGTCAGCCGGCTCGAACCAGAAAACAACCCTGAGCTCGTGATCGGCGCTTATCGCCAGGTCGAAACGGACTGGCCGCTCGTCATGGTCGGCGGAAATTCATATGACGCCTCCTATGTTCAGCGCCTGCGAAATCTTGCCGATCAACGCGTAATTTTCCTCGGGCCTGTCTACGGCAGTGGCTATTGGGAATTGTTGCGAGATGCTGGCCTTTACGTCTTCGCCTGCGAGGTTGGAGGCGTACACCCTGCTTTAATCGAAGCCATGGCTGCGCAGAAGCCTATTCTTTATCTGGATACGCCGGAGAACCGCGAAACCGCCGGTGACGCCGCAATCCCCTTTCGAGCGGGGATTTCGGACCTTGCTTCGGAGATGTCGCGGTTATTAGGGGACTCGCATTCTCGTCTCGAATTAGCTCGCAAAGCTCAAGAAAGGGCCGCCAGACTGTTCGGTTGGGAGGAAACGACTCAAAAATACGAAGCTCTCTTTTCGGAACTTCTGCCGGCGAATGCCCCTCCCCCGAGCGGCAAGTAGCCCCGGCGGCAGATGGCGGGCTTCTCCTCTCTTTAAAGCTTTGGCAACTGCGCCGGAAGGCTGAAGGGACGATCGGCAAACCACCGGGCCAATTCATGGTCGCTGATTCGACGGCGGGATTGGACCCAGTTTCGTTTCTCCGCTATGGACCCGCGCTTCGACCAGAACAGGCTCAACCCTGAGAGCAGTCCTCTATTGCACAGCGCGCAGTAACCTAAAATCAGGAGGTCTCTCGCAGCGATAGGGAGGAATAAGCGCGAGTAAAGCGCCAACGAGATATTCTTCGCGCGCATAAGAAACCGATTCTTGATGGAATGGCGATTGATTTCGTCTGGCAATTGCCTGAATCGCTCGGGAGTGACGCGACGCACGTGCCAAGCGACCGCTTGGGGGGTGTACAAGCACGACCATCCCATCAATTGTGCGCGCCAAGCCACGTCGGCATCTTCGCGATAGGCAAAAAAATCCTCGTCGAAAAACTCTCCGCCCGACGTAATATCCTCGACCATCGTCCGCCGATACAGCGCTGCGGCTCCCGTCGCGCCAAAAACATACTCGGGAACTTCATATTGGCCGCGGTCGACTTGACCGTTGCCCCGATCCAAATGGCGGAGATTACGCAGAAAATAGATTCCCGTTGAATCGATTACGTTAGTAAGTTCACCCCCCGCGCCCCAGCGCAGGAGCTTTCCGCACACGGTTCCGATGCGGGCATCACTTTCGCCAGCTTCCACTAGCTTTGATAGAAAGCCCGGGCTTAGCAATACGTCTGGATTGAGCGACAGCATCCAATCCCCGCGCGCGTGCATGATCGCCTGGTTCTGCCCCCCGGAAAACCCGCGATTCGTGTCGTTATAAATCACCCGTGCCCGTGTTTCAAACTCCTGAAGTACGGCTCGCGTGCCATCGCTCGAGGCGTTGTCTATAACGATGATTTCCCGGTCTGGAAATTCCTGCTGAAGAACTGACTCTAAACACGCTTTCAGGTGAGCAGCAGAGTTATAGGTGGTGATGAGAATGGAAACCATCAAGGCAGCCGAAGTCTACTGAAAGCCTCGTGCCCAGGCAACATCGACACGAACCAGAGGGACGAACCAGAGCGGTTGCGTTCGCTGAACCGACGCTTTTGGCTCGACTAACCAAGCACGGAATGGGAAACTAAGCCCGTCTTCCCATGGCAACCGATCGCCTCGCTCAGGCTGTGCTCGATACCAGCCGGCCGCGCTCTGCGGCCTCGAGATTGACCAGCAGCCTGCCCCGCGCTTTCGAATCGATCACCGCATTTTTCCTCCTGCTTTTTGTCTTCGTGCAGCCTCTCTCGATGGCCGCATCCCACATTGCATACGCCGGCGCGGCGCTCGCTTGGGTATTACACCTCGCGTTCGTTCGTCGCGGAATTCTGAAGAGTTCACCTCTCGATATTCCGATCTTGATCTATCTGTTGGTATGCACGCTTTCGGCCCTCTTCTCTCCCCTTCCGGTCTCGAGCTGGGAGGGCATGCGTAAGGTTGCTCTCATTTTTCTCGTGCTGCTGGTCGCTCATAACGTTCCCGATATGCGGCGCGCCAAGCAACTACTGGCCGTTCTCTTTATTTCCTCGTTGGTCGGAGTAACTTGGGCCGGTTGGAATTACGCATACGGGGTCGGCCTACGGATACATAATCCCCAGCCAGGAACGCCTTTTTATCGCGCCGGAATCCGCGACGACGACGTAATCCTCCGAGTCAACGGCCACAACGTTGAAAAACCGCAAGAACTGCTAAGCCAGGTAAATTCCGAAGCCCCCGGCCAGCCGCTCCAGCTCCGGGTCGTGCATGGCGGTGGCATCGAAGTCATGAAAGATGCAGTTCCTGTCTCTGTTTCCTTCGACGGCGTCTCGCGTCCGACACAACTAAATGATCTGGGAATTCAAGTTGTGACCGATCGCCCCGATCGCGCACGCGCCTTCTATAGCCATTACGTAACCTATGCCGCGGTCCTTCAACTTCTTGGCTGCCTTGTCTTCGGCCTCTGGCTCACTCATCGTCGGATTTCTCCTCTCTCGGGTGCCATCTTTGCCGCCCTATTGCTTGCTTTTGGAGTTGCTTTGGGGATGACTTTGACGCGCGCCTCCTGGCTATCGTTTGCTTTTGGCTGCGTCGTGGAGCTCTGCTTTTTTCTCAAGAACTGGGCCAGGACCGTCATTGTGCCCGCAATTTTAGTCGTTACCCTCGCAGGAACTAGCTTGGCCATGCACCGTTGGCGCGGCATGGGCATCATTGATCGGCGGGATCCAGGAACAGATTATCGAATCCTCATGTGGGAAGACGGGATCAAGCTCATCGAAGCACATCCCTTGTTCGGCGTGGGCCAGAACGTCATCCGGGACGAGCCCTCCAAATTTGACCTTCGAGCCTATAAAAAATACGGATTGGAATCGCACTTCCACTCCACGCCCATTGAACTCGGGGTTGAGCTTGGGCTGCCGACTCTGGGCGCTTGGATAGTGCTGATGGCGGTTTATTGCTTCGTCCTGGTCCGCTTGGTGAAGCAGACCCACAAGTCAGGCGACCCGTTCTCTTACGGGCTTTCTCTGGGAATCCTGGGCGCTACCAGCGGATTCCTGGCCACTTCGCTCGTGAACTATGATTTTGGCGATTCCGTCGTGGTGTTTCTCTTTTGGTTTTTGGCGGGACTGGCACTCGCTCTCGATCACCTGCTAAACAGAAGCCCTCTTCAGCTCGCGCCGCGGCCTGATGCCACATGAGGAATGGTCTTGAGGAAAATCTTGAGATCCAACCACAATGACCAATTATCAATATACGCGAGATCGAACTGCACCAGCCTGTCGAAGCTGAGCCGGTTACGCCCCTCAAGCGTCCATAGACACGTTAGCCCGGGCCGCATGCGCAGCCGCCGCCTCTGCCATGGGGCATATCTCTCCACCTCCTGAGGCAGCGGCGGGCGGGGGCCGACGAAGGACATGTCCCCCATCAAAACGTTCCAAAGCTGGGGCAATTCGTCCAAGCTGAATTTTCGCAGCCAGCGCCCCACTGGCGTGCAGCGTGGATCGTTTTTCATCTTGAAAGCCGGACCCTCGATCTCATTAAGAACCTCCAGTTCCAGCCGAAACTGGTCTGCATTGGCCACCATGGAACGGAATTTATACAGCGTGAAGCGCCGGCCATTTAGTCCGCAGCGCGTCTGCCGATACAAAATCGGCCCTGGTGAAGTCAACCGCACCAGGATCGCTACAATCAGCAGAAAAGGAGAGAGTACGATGAGCGCTAAAGCGCTCACAATGAGGTCGCATGTGCGCTTGGCAAATAGCGCAAATTCGTTGTTTGGTGTGGAACCGAGAGTCAGCAGCGGGATGTGGCGAAGATTCTCCAGATGCACTCGCGGGAATGTTCGCGGAAAGAAGCCCAAATCCACGCGTGTGCGTATGCCCTCTTTATGGCAACGGTCAATGAGGCCCTCCAAACTCTCCAGTTGATCGTTGCCCACCGCAAAAAGTAGTTCGTCCACCACATGATTCTGGAGGATGCCGTAGACATCGGCTAATGCAAAAACGGGATACTGAGATTTTAATCCGCTCACTGTTGCCGGCGATTCCGTGCTTGGATTTACGAACCCGATCAAGCGCATACCCAGCGGTTCACACTGTTCGATTAAGGCGGCAAGTTCGCGTGCATTCTGGCCGAGGCCGACAATCAAGCAGTAATGAAAGCGCTGAAACTTCTCCCGAAGTCTCCTGCTGCCCCCGAGCAAAGCAAGTCTGCCCGCCGTCAGAAGCGCGAAATTGACCGCCGCTATTGTCAAGACGAAGGCGCGGCTGATGTAGTCGGCCCGGACGAAATACAATGCCGCGTTTAGCCCTATGAGGCCCAGAATCACCATCTTTGCGGCATCGCCCACCAGTTGCTGGCGATTGCGAATTTCAATATCGCGGTAAATGCGAAGGAAATGGCCGGCAAGAAACCAGATCGCCAAAATCCCCAAAAAAGCGGCCAGTATGCCTGAAAAGGGTAAATGGCCGGACGCACGACCTCCGAGCCCACCATGCGCGTGAGTACCCGCATCCGGACCCAATATGCGAGCGGAAACGCTAGCGCCGTAAGGCTTAAATCAAGAACTCTCGAAATGAACCCTAGTAATGCGGAACGCCGTTCAAACATCTGTTCTCCGCTACAGCGGTCTGAACTGATTTACCAGAAACTTTCCGGTCTCCGTTCCCTTATTTCACCGAACAGACGCCAACCTGGCGCAACTGACAGCCAAACCCGGCAACCCTCAAAATGGACATCGCTGGAGGCAAGTGCATGTTCACGCTAGCCGTATTGTACAGAATTAGCGCCGTCCCGCAATCCTATCGGTCTCAACGAGAGGATCCCGCTGGATATATAAAGTGATGGCTCTGGAATGGAGCAACTAAGCTAGAAGAGTCTTTCTTGCCGAGTCAGGTTGCCGAAAGTTCCGATATTCGCAATGAGCAGCGACGCCCGAAATTCATTATCGTTACTGAGTGGCCCTAGGTAGATACGGCGGTATTCAAAGCTGATTCCGCAACAGCTGCCATTGTAGCTGGCCTGCACCGCCTCGTACTGCAGCGCGTGTTGAATCGTATCGTAAGCAATCAACAATGCCGTATTCCATCCTTTGCGATTCATCTGGCCCCAGCCGGCAGTTAGACGAATCTGGTCCTGCAAAGGCTGCAGTATGGGATCCGTGTTTAATCTGAACTGAGCGAAGCTGAAGAACGACTGCTGGTAGGGATGTATGGTGGCAATCAGGCCGGCCGCCGCCAGCCGGTTCGGAACCGAATCGTAGTCCGTTTCCAGCTGAACGTCGTAGCGCGGATTGAACCTCATCTTGATGAGACTGACGATTGGCGACCAATGGCGAGGCTCGTCGGCAAACGCAAAGGGCGTGATCGAGTCGAGTGCGGCAAAGACATTGCGCTGCCCCGGAACCAAGGCTTCGCCAAAGGTTGGATCAAAATAGTACTTAGCTGCCACCCGCCAGCTGAGGAACTCCTCCGCTTGACCGTCAGCCGTCTTGCGGAAAAGCCGCTGGGTGACGCTCGATTCGATCTCGCTCGTATCCGTAGTCGTGTCGTCCTGATCGAAGCGGATAATCCTGCTGAAGTCGTTAATTCCTGTTACATAGTTATAAATAAGGTTGGGCTCGATTACGTGTTTCCATTTGGTCTTTCCTCGATCCCATGTTCGTTCCAATGCCGGGGGCCGCATTTCAATGCTGAACTCGCCATCTGTGCGGAGTAGTCCTTGTGCCACCGGAATTCCGTTGACGAGTTGCTCGCCGTAATCCGTGATCCTGTATCCCGCAGTGCTGGTAATTCCAAACCAAGAACCCCACCGTATCGGGACGGTAACCCGAGGCGCGAACTCTGAACGCTCCACAAACTGGCTTGTGTCGATCATCGTATCGGAACGATGCATGGCGCCGACCACGCTGTCTAATCCAAAATACACCGGCCAATTGCTCCAGAAGGGCCGGTCCGTAATGCCGAAGCGAGCCTCAGGAGCACTTCTGATTGTTATGTTGGTCTCCGGTTGCGCACTCAGGTAGTCCTTATAGTCGATGGCCCCGAAATTCAGACTAAATCCGCGGAAGTTCTTGGTTAGGAATGCATCCTGATGCAATTCGGAGGCGGTAGCTTCGTTGAAGGTCGTGGAGAAAGCCAGCCGAAAAGTCAGCGAGCTCAAGTAATCGAGATCGGCAACCGCCCGCCAGCCCCCTCCCAAGTTGTCGGTGAACAGAAGATGACCCTGGGTGCCACCCTCCGGAACCAAAGTGCCGTTTGGCCCGGGTAATCCGCGGTCTTCCACACCGTAATAGCGAAGGCCGAAATTAATATTAGAGTCAGGAACAGCTCGGACATCTAAGCTTTGGCGCCCATCCTCGCAGGCTCAAGTATTGAGCGCCAAGGTCGGCATCCATCCAGTCGGTCGGCGCCCAATAATAGGAGTCGCCGAAGACCAAGCCAAACACGTTATTTTCGGAGACCTCCGGCACGAGAAACCCGGATTGGCGCACTTTTGGGCTCGCCGGTATGCTGGCGTAGGGCAGATAGATGAGGGGAACCTTGAACAATCGGAAGTTTGCACGAACCAGCACGACCTTGTCATCGACCTTAAGAGTGGAACGCTCGGAGTAGAACTTCCATACCGGTCGATTGGGCATACAAACCGTAAGCCAAGCTTTTTTGAAAACGTACTTGTCTTCGGCCACTCGGTCCACTTCCTCGGATTCAAAGGAGATGGGATTTGTCGAGAACAAAACATTCGGATTGGGACGTCGCGCAATGCTAATCGTTCCCTTTACGTGCAGGAATACTCCTTGGTCGGTTCGAACGTTGTAATGCCCTTCCGGGGCTTCCAGGTGCTGCGTCATAAAATCGAAAATCACGTGGCCCCGCGCGAGCGTGTCGTACGTCTTCGAGTTGTACTCGATGTGGTCGGCGCGCAGCCGCATATCGAGATAGCGCACGTCGACGTCCCCGTCGGCGATGTACAGGTCGCCTTCCCTTCTTTGTCGCGTCGCCTCGAGGCGCACCACGCCCCTTCCTACCGGGACTTGGACCTGCCCCCAGGATACGGAGACGATAAAGAGTTGAATGAGCAGGAGTGCCGCACAACTCAGGAGAAAAAGTCGCCGATCGGCCTTTCTGCGGGAATTGACGTAAGCAACGCCATCAGCGCAGAAGCAATGCGGAATTGGCAACGGCTTTGGCGGATTGTCACCCGCTGGAAAAATCACTCGTTTGGTCCCTGATTATATGCCGCAACCCGTTTCACGTCGCCGGCCTCAAAACATGTTTTCGACCAGCCATTGAGAACTCAAAACGCTTTCCCGGGTTGGCTGCTTTCGTCGAGTGCGCTCAGCCATTCGCGAAGGCATTGCTGCCCCAGGGGTGCCGCTTCCGGCGCCAGCCGTGCGGTCTCGGAGCGCAACTTGGTGACCGAAATCCCTGTCGTGCTGCTGATCTCGGCGGCGTGGCCGATCAACCAGCGCTCAAAATTCTTTGTTGACGCTTCCGGATGGAACTGAAACGCAAGCACGGACTTTCCGTATCGGAATGCCTGGTTCCGGCAGAGCGATGTCGAGGCCAGCAACTCTGCTCCTTCGGGAAGGTCAAAAGTATCACCATGCCAATGAAGTACCGGAACACCTTCCAGGAACCTCAGCGGGCTGTGGTTCCCTGCGGAAGTAAGCGTAATAGGCGCCCAGCCCATCTCCTTGCACGGTCCGGCATAAACGCGCGCCCCCAGAGCCCGCGCAAAAAGTTGCGCCCCGAGACAAATTCCGATCGCCGGTCGGCCAAAATTTAGACGCTTCTCGATAACCGTGATCTCATCTTTGATGAAAGGATACTTCTCCTCTTCATATACGCTAATCGGTCCGCCCAGGACCACCAACAGTTCGCAACTAGCCAAGTGCGGGCTCTGCAGGTCATCGATTCCCGCTTCATGGTAGCGAACCTCATAGCCTGCGCCGATCAGTACGCTTTCCAATGCGCCTAGGTCTTCGAAGTGAACGTGTCGGATAGCTGCGACGGTTTTCACGGGACCGCGTATTATACTCCAGCGCGACCGATCAGTTTGAAGCTGTCCGGAGCCCCACGTGCCCTCCCACGGGGCCACAAGGATCCTTAGCAAACCCCCTGAAAGACATCGTTCGCTCCCTTGGACTTCGAAGCATCCGCTGAATTTTTCGGGAAATACAGCGAAGTCCTGATGGGACTGGAAGCGTGCGAGACAATAAACTCCTGGCAAGCCGTGCTGGCGCACGCGGTACAATGGTTACGGACACGGACAACAAAACGCGCAGGTACGTAATGGGCAACCTCCGTATTCTCGTTGCGGACGATCACGACATTATTCGGCGAGGGCTCAAGGCTCTCCTCTCGTCCCGTCCCGGATGGATGGTGTGCGCCGAAGCGGGCACGGGCCGCGAAGCCGTCACGCTCGCCGAACAACACAAACCCGATGTCGTTGTCATGGATATCAGCATGCCGGATTTGAATGGCCTGGAGGCCGCTCGCAAAATCCGCAAACACCTCCCCAAAACTGAAGTCGTTATCCTCTCGCTGCACTATTCCGATCAATTGGTCCGGGAAATTGTCGACGCTGGCGCCCGAGCCTATATCATGAAGTCGGATGCTGATCGGGATCTGCTCATTGCCATCGAAGCTCTCGCAAATCATCGTTCGTTCTTCACTTCCCGCGCCGCGGAGATGTTGATCGATGGATTCTGCAGGCAGAGCTCGATCACCGAACCGCGTGTTTTGATGCGCAACCGGCTCACCTCCCGGGAGCGTGAGATCGTCCAATTGCTGGCGGAGGGCAGAAGTAGCAAAGAGGTGGCGGTCACCCTTGGCATCAGTGTGAAAACCGCCGAGACTCATCGCGCGAACATCATGCGCAAGCTCGAGTTGCATTCTGTCAGCGAATTGGTGCGTTACGCCGTTCGCAATCAAATTATCGAGCCCTGATTCCGCTTCTCGGCCGACTCTCTTAAATCTCATATGGAACAAAGGTCGGGGGACATTCTGGGCGCAAACCCGCTCAGCACCGGAGAGTGTTATTTCCTCGTATGGGCCCCCCACGCCGAATCCGTCAAATTGGAGATTCTGGCTCCCTTCCGCCGTTCGCTCCCTATGCAGCCCCTTCCAAAAGGTTACTTTCGAGTAGCCGTTGAGGATGCCGCATCCTGCCGATACTTATATGACTTAGGCGGAAAGGGACAAAAAATGAGGGCCGATCCCGCCTCACGTTTTCAACCCGAGGGGGTCCACGGCGCCTCGGAGGCACCGTCTGGAAGCGGTTTCGATTGGAAAGACGTGGGCTGGCGCGGCTTACAGCTTTCAGAGCTGGTCTTTTACGAGATTCATGTGGGAACTTTCAGTCCCGAGGGCACATTTGATGCCATCATCCCGCGGCTCCGCCGCCTCAGGGACCTGGGAGTCTCGGCCATCGAGCTCATGCCCTTATCACAATTTCCTGGCGAGAGAAATTGGGGCTACGACGGCGTTTTCCCGTTTTCGGTGCAAAATTCCTACGGAGGCCCGCTCGGATTGAAGCGACTCGTCGACGCCTGTCACAACGAAAATCTCGGCGTCGCGCTCGATGTCGTCTACAACCATCTGGGTCCCGAAGGCAATTATCTCGCCGATTTTGGACCCTACTTCACCGATCGTTATCGTACTCCTTGGGGCCAAGCGGTCAATTTCGATGGTGAGTGGAGCGACGAAGTCCGCCGCTTCTTTATGGAGAACGCGCTCTACTGGATTCGGGACTTCCACATCGATGTCTTACGGCTGGATGCCGTGCATGCCATTGTCGATACCTCTGCCAAGCCCTTTCTTACAGAACTCAATTGCGCCGTTGAAGCTGTGGCGGCAGACCTGCGCCGCCCGGTGCACCTCATCGCCGAGTGCGATCGGAACGACATTCGTACCGTTCAACCCGCCGCACGAGGAGGCTACGGCTTTGCTGCCCAGTGGAATGATGATTTTCATCACGCCCTGCACGCAGCGCTCACCGGAGAAAATGGCGGGTATTCCCAGGATTTCGGCTGTGTTTCACAAATTGCCAGGTCGCTTACCTCCGGCTATGTTTATGAAGGCGAGTATTCAAAATATCGACTACGTTCGCACGGAAGTGAATCTA
The DNA here is from genome assembly GCA_963703785.1 of uncultured Acidobacteriota bacterium. Classification (GTDB taxonomy): domain Bacteria; phylum Acidobacteriota; class Terriglobia; order Acidiferrales; family UBA7541; genus Palsa-189. Next base: position 20,746 of record CAVPFR010000025.1, read on the forward strand.
ACGGGGTGAGTGGGGAGCATTTCGTTGTTTTCACCCAGAATCACGATCAGGTTGGCAACCGCATGAATGGCGAACGGCTGTCCCAACTGCTGCCCCTCGAAGGGCTCAAAGTCGCGGCGGGGGTGATGCTGCTCTCTCCCTTCCTGCCCTTTCTTTTCATGGGCGAAGAATACGCGGAGACATCGCCGTTTCAATATTTCGTCAGCCATCAGGACCCCGGCCTAATCGAAGCCGTGCGCCAAGGCCGTAAAAATGATTTCAAAAGCTTTAGCTGGAACGCGGCCCCCCCGGATCCTCAGGATCCCAGAACGTTTTTGCGTTCCCGATTGCATTGGGAAATCCAGGAGCGTGGCCCTCATAGGGAGCTGCGCCAGTTTTACGCGGAGCTTTTGCGGCTTCGTAAGCAATTGGCCCCACTGGCAAATTCGGACATGTCCCGTATCGAAGCCGTCCCCTTCGAAAATGAGAAAGCTCTCTTCTTGCGCCGAGGCAGGGCTGGCGAGGAATTGTTCGCGGTTTTCAACTTTGGGCAGTCCCCTGCCCCTTTGTCGATTTCGTTGCCCCAGGCCAACTGGGCTCAAGTTATGAATTCTCGCGATTCTCGATGGGGCGGCCCGGGCTCGTCGCTGCCGGATTCGCTTCCATCAAACCCAACTCTTTCCCTTACTGTGGAGCCCTTGTCATTCGCTCTGTACCATTCTGGCATTAGAGGAAAACCGTGAACGATCGCTTTGTCTGTATCCACGCGCATTTTTATCAGCCTCCCAGAGAGAATCCCTGGCTTGAGGCCATTGAGATTCAGGATTCCGCCTATCCCTATCACGATTGGAACGAGCGGGTGACCGCCGAGTGCTACGCTCCCAATGCTGCCTCTCGCATCCTCGATGGCGAGCAAAAAATCATCGATATCGTGAATAACTACTCGAAGATCAGCTTCGATTTCGGTCCCACCCTGATCTCCTGGATCGAGGCCAAAACCCCGCGCGTATACAAAGCAATCCAATCCGCCGACCGGGAAACTTGCGAACGCTTCGGCGGTCATGGCGCGGCTATGGCGCAGGGCTATAACCATATGATTTTGCCGCTCGCAAACGCCCGGGATAAAACGACCCAAGTAATCTGGGGCGTCCGGGACTTTGAATACCGCTTCGGACGCCATCCCGAAGGGATGTGGCTACCCGAAGCGGCCGTGGATTTGGAAACTCTGGAGACCTTGGCTAGCCACAAGATTCGCTTCACGGTTCTTCCGCCGCATGCCGCCAAGCGAGTGCGCCAGATTGGCAAAACAGAGTGGAAGGATATTAGCGGGGGCCGCATCGATCCCTCTCGGGCTTACGTTGCTAATCTCCCTTCGGGCCGAAATATCGCCTTGTTCTTCTACGATGGCCCCATCTCGCATGCCGTGGCCTTTGAGAATATCCTCAACCGAGGCGAGGATTTTGCCCAGCGCCTGGTTGGGGGCTTCTCCGACGACCGCAAATGGCCTCAGCTAACCAATATCGCTACCGATGGCGAAACCTACGGCCACCATCACGCCCACGGCGATATGGCTCTCAGTTACGCCTTGCGCTTCATCGAATCTCAAAAGCTTGCCGAGCTCACCGTTTATGCCGATTTCCTCGAAAAGCATCCCCCGACGCACGAAGTGGAGATCGTCGAGAACACCTCCTGGAGTTGCGTCCATGGCGTCGAGCGGTGGCGGTCGAATTGCGGTTGTAACTCCGGCCACGCCGGCTGGAATCAGGAATGGCGCGCCCCTCTGCGTCAGGCGTTCGATTGGCTTAGAGACGCCGTGGCGCCCAAATTTGAGCAGGCGGCCTGCGGGCTCTTCCTCGATCCCTGGCGCGCTCGCGATCAGTACATCTCCGTGATTCTTAACCGCTCGAGGGAGAACATCGACGCCTTCTTCCGGGAGCAGTGCCGCGGCGAGTTGAAGGACTGCGAAAAAGTGCAGGCCGCTAAGCTCATGGAGCTGCAACGTCATTTAATGCTGATGTACACCAGTTGCGGCTGGTTCTTCGACGAGCTTTCCGGCTTGGAGACCGTTCAGGCCATTCAATATTCGGGAAGAGCGGTTCAATTGGCCCAAACGCTGTTCAACGACCCCAAAATCGAGGAAGACTTCGTGGGGAAGCTCTCCCTCGCACATAGCAACATCCCTGAACAGGGCGATGGCAGAAAGATATACGAGACCTTTGTTCGTCCCGCCATGCTCGACCTGCATAAGGTTGGCGCGCACTATGCGATCAGCTCGCTCTTCGAGTCCTACGCACCACAGAGCCAGACCTACTGTTACCAGATACGCCAGGAAGATCACACCGTCCTGTCTTCCGGAAAGTCCCGTGTCTCTTTCGGTCGTATTCGCATTGCCTCCGACATTACTCTGGACTCCGCCCGTATCACCTTCGGAGCTGTACATCTGGGCGACCATTACGTAACTGGCGGCGTCCGCGAATTCGTCGACGAGCCCGCCTATCACGATACCGCCGAGAGGATCACCAAAGCTTTTGAGAGCGGCGATTTCACCGATTTGATCCGCGCCATTGACGTTGCTTTTGGCTCTGGCAGTTACAGCCTAAAGCTGCTCTTCCGCGACGAGCAGAGAAAAATCCTCCGCATCATTTTGAATTCGGCCCTGGAGGAAGCCGAGTCGTCTTATCGGCAACTCTACGATAGCCGGGCCCCTCTCATGCGCTTCGTTGCCGCCCATGGCATGCCCCTCATCCGCCACTTCCAGGCTGCCGCCGAGGTTACGCTCAACGCCGAACTGCGCCGCGCCGTGGAAGCGGATGTCGTCAATACCGATCTCGTCCGTGCCCTGATGGAAGAGGCCCGAGCTGTGCACGTCAAGCTTGACGCGGCCACTCTCGAATTTGCATTGCGCCAAAAGCTTCAAACCATGGCGGAAGAGTGGGAATCGCAGCCTTGCGACTTGGAGAAAGTGATCTCTCTAGACGCCGCTGTGAAGTTGGCGCGTTCCTTCCCATTCGAGGTTCGCCTGTGGGAAATTCAGAACGCCTATTACTCCGTGCTGGTGGGCTCGGCGAATGGCAATAAGGCCCGCTGGGCCGGCTGTGAGGGCCCGGAGTGGGATCAAACTTTCCGGTCCTTGGGGGAGCAATTGGGAATGCGGATGTCTTGATCCATGCCCCATCTTGGCGCTACCTATCGCATTCAATTTAACCTTAACTTTCGCTTTATCGATGCGGAAGAACTCGTGCCCTATTTGCACGCCCTCGGTGTCACCCACCTTTATGCCTCGCCCCGCTTCCGTGCCCGCAAAGGAAGCCTCCACGGCTACGACGTCGCCGACGCGGCGCGCGTGAATTCTGAGTTGGGAACCGAGGAGGAGTTCCAAAAGCTGGTCAACCGTTTGCACAATTATGAAATGGGCTTGCTATTGGACATCGTTCCCAACCACATGGCCGTGAGCGAGGAAAACCCCTGGTGGATGGATGTGCTCGAAAACGGTCAACAGTCCGAATTCGCGTCTTACTTCGATATCGACTGGAGTGCCGACCCGCTCCAACGCTCTCGCATTCTGCTTCCTGTTCTTGGAGATTCCTACGGCAAGGTGCTCGAAAACCAGGAGCTTGCCCTCCATTACGACGACCAGGGCTTTTTCGTCCGTTATTACCACATGCGGCTCCCAATTCGCCCCGAAACCTACCGTCAGATTTTGGCCGCCTGCCTCGAGGAGATGGAGGAAAACCGACCGCCCGTCAATGGCATCCGCAAGACGCTCCACGCTCTTTGTGAGCTCTCCGGCGAACTCGCGTTACGCGCGCAGGCCCCTTCAGACAAAGAGCCCCCTCGCAATTCCCAAATCTCTAAACTCAAAAATGAGCTTTGGGAGCTTTATCGCGAGCCGGGACTCTTCCAGAAAGTCCTTGACCAAACGCTTCGTCTCTTGAATGGCCTCAAAGGTGTGCGTAGATCTTTCGACCGCCTCGATAGGCTGCTTTCCTCTCAAGCTTACCGCCTCGCTTATTGGCGGCAAGCCTCCCAGGAGATCAATTACAGGCGCTTCTTCGATATCAATGAGCTGGTTGGTATTCGCATCGAGAATCCCAAGGTCTTTGAAGCCAGGCACGCGCCTGTTTTTCGTCTCGTCGAAGAAGGCGCCGTCGATGCGCTCCGCGTCGATCATATCGATGGCCTGCGCGATCCTTTCGATTACCTGTCGAAGCTCCGTCAAGGCATCGACCGTATCGCCAGTCCGCGAAATGGTTCGCCCAAACGATACATAGTTGTTGAGAAAATCGTCGGCGGTTCGGAGACTTTGCCTCATGAATGGCCGGTTGCCGGCACAACTGGCTACGATTTCACAAACGCGCTCAATTTGCTTCTCGTTGAGCCCGCCGGTTACGGCTATCTGGAAAGGCTCTACGAGCGGCTTGCTGGCAACGCGAGCTCTTTTGCTGAGACCTGGTACCTGTGCAAAAAGCAGGTCATCGAACAATTATTCGGCGGCGAGATGCGCTCGCTGTCGTCTCGCCTGGCCCGCCTCGCAGCGATGGATCGCAGGGCTTGCGATTTGCCGTTCGCCGATCTCAAAACCGCGCTAACCGAGATCACAGCCTCTCTCCCCGTGTATCGCACTTATATTCGCGATCAACACGTTGACAAGCGCGACCTGCTGCAGCTCGAGCGCGCCGTCCATGCGGCACGCGCTCGCGCCGGGAAGAATCGCCTCCGCAAGGAGGTTTTCTTTTTCTTCCGGCGCCTTTTCCGGAGCGAGCCGGATACCGTGGACTGCTCCTGGCCAGCCGCATGGCTGGAGTTCATGCTGCGCTGGCAGATGTTCACCGGCGCGGTCATGGCCAAGGGTTTTGAGGATACCGCTTTTTACACTCACACCGCTCTCCTCTCCCTGAACGAGGTCGGCGCCGATCCCTTCCGCAGAGAGGAGATCTTCGGCATCGAGCCTTTTCATCGTTTTAATCAGGAGCGCGGGCGCCACTGGCCCCATACTTTGAACGCCACCTCCACCCATGACACCAAACGAAGCGAGGACGTTCGCGCACGTATTCATGTCTTAGCGGAGATTCCCCGCCAGTGGCATACGCGTTTCAGAAGGTGGAGTTCTTGGAATCGCGATAAGAAAATAACAGTGGAGGGCCGCACGGTTCCCACCGTCGCCGAGGAGTTGCTGATCTATCAGGCCCTCATTGGGTCATGGCCCTTCGACGAGTCCGAAATCGATCGATTTCGGGATAGGCTTCTCGCCTTTATCACCAAAGCCGCGCGCGAGGCAAAGCAGTTCACGAGTTGGCTCAGCCCCAATGAATCGCACGAACGCGCTCTGCGCCAGTTCGCCTCGGATATCTTGGACCCCTCGTCACACCGCCGGTTCTTGCCTGATTTTCGACGATTTCAAAGCCGTATCGCCTTTCACGGGGCGCTCAATTCTCTCGCCCAGGTGCTTCTTAAAATCGCCTCGCCGGGCAATCCCGATTTTTACCAGGGCCTCGAACTTTGGGATTTCAGCATGACCGATCCGGATAACCGTCGCCCCGTGGATTTCCAAAGGCGTGCCGGCTTGCTCGAAAGCCTTCAGCGCCCCGTCCTTCAGCATCTTCAGTTGGCGTCCCTCCTGCACAATTGGACGGATGGTCGGATCAAGCTTTTCTTAACGGCCCGTGCGCTGGAGTTCCGCCGCCGCCACCCGGAGCTTTTCCTCGAGGGAGATTACACGCCGCTCTATACCAGCGGCAAGATGTTCCCACACGTCTGTGCGTTTATGAGGGGATACAAACGGGAAAAGGTGCTCGTGGCCGTGCCGCGCTTTACTACGGCCCTCACGGAACGAGGGAGATTTCCGCTCGGCCTAAGCATTTGGCGTAAAACTAGCTTGCAATTGCCCCGCGCAGCGGCTCGCAGCTGGACCAACGTCCTTACGGGTGAACGCGTTCAGCCTCGCTCGCGCTCAAACCACATTCTGTTGCGCGATCTTTTCAATCAATTTCCGGTCGCGCTGCTCTATTCTTCCTGAAATTGCCTCAGACTCGGCCGGCAGTCGGCTTTCCGCCCGCCCGCGGCTCACGAGGCAGCTTTCGCTCTGCGCTTTGTTTCTTCTCCTTCCATCTCAATGCCCTCTTCGGGAGTCTGCGCCTCGACATTGATCTGCTGCGCCAGTTCCGTCAGTTTCTCGTCGGCGTCTTTCTCTTCCTGAAGAGTCTGTTCCAGCAGGTCCACCGCCTGTCGATTCTGCAGGAGTTCCGCAAAGGTTCGCGCGCACCCGTAGGAGGCAATCTCGTAATGCTCGGCCCGCTGCGCCGCCGCGATGATCCCGGCATCCTGAACGTCGGGGCTCAGCTTCCTTTTCAGAAAATCGTTCCCCTCGGAAATGATACCTTGCATGCCTTTGCACTTCTCCCGCTTCGCCGGCATGTCCATGTCCGCGAAGATCCTTTTCAGCCGCGTCGCATGTTCTTTCGTCTTTTCCAGGTGCTCTTCAAAAGCTCCCCGCAGGCTCTCAGACGCGGATCCTTTCGCCAGTTTCGGCAAAGCTTTGATCAGCTGATTCTCGGCGTCGTAGAGATCGCTCAGTTCGATAACGAATAAGTCCCGTAACGATGCGGATTTCATCGTCCCTCCTTTTGCAATCGCCCGGTTGAAGGCCGCACCGGAGTGTAGTTAGGGCCTCATTGCACACGCCATCAGGACTAAGCCTCAACGCCAGCGGAGGATTCTCTGTATAAATATTGGAGTCTCAGCCGTTTGGCGCTTGCGCCGTACCATCCCGGAAATACACAAGAACGTGTATTGAAAAAGTCCCCACTCAGGCGTTTATTTGCATCTAACGAGTTCGCAGTCTGAGTTCTCAAAATCGCGAGCTACCGCGAATCCGGTGACGTGTATCTTGACCACAGGAACCCCGTTTGAAGTGTTCGGACATGGCGGCGAGCAAGGCTCCCGGTCCTCGGCGGGAACGGTCCGCAACGGCCACGAAGGCGTCTTTTCGCGCGGGGCCTCCACTCACGCCTCTACTCATCACAACGATCCTCCGATTCGCGCTGGTGAATCGAAGTTGATGAATCTTGCCGACTTCCAGCCGCAGCCGGTGTGGGTCGTAGCGCTGGACGGATCCGCCGACTATTTCAACCTTTACTGGGAAAAGTTCACGGGTCTTTCCGAGCAAGAGAGTCTTCATTTCGGCTGGATCCGCGCTCTGCACCCTGACGATGCAGACGCCTTTCTGAAAGAACTCCGCAACTCAGCGAACCATGCTTTCGAATTTGAAGTTCGCCTCAAGGGCGCCGGTGACGGCCGTTATCGCCGCCATTTATGCCGGCCTTCTTTGCTCCCCCATGGGAGTGACCGCCTTGCCAAGCTGCTGATTTGCTGTGTGGATGTGGAGGACTGGAGAAGTTCCCTTGATGCCGCTCAGGAACAGGCCGCGCTATTAGGATTTTCTCTGCGCGCTTATGACGAGGAAAAGAGAAAGACCGCTCATGCCATTCATGACAGCGCCGGACAATATCTCATTGCCCTGCAGATGAAGCTGGACGGATTGCAGAGAGGTTCTGGGAATGGCGCCCGTAAAAGTCCGTTTGTGGATGAATGCAGCGAACTCGTGAAGCGCTGCTCGAGGGAACTTCGGGCCATATCTTACCTCCTGCATCCGCCGCTCCTCGACGATCTCGGCCTCGAAGCGGCCGTTCGCTTCCATGTGGATAGCTTCGTTGAGCGCACGAAAATTAAGGTCGAATTGGATATGGAAGCCAACCTCGGCCGCCTGGACCGGGAACTCGAAATCGCCCTGTTTCGCGTCGTTCAGGAGGCATTGGCGAATATCGATCGGCAGGCTGCGGGTCAAAACGCGCGTATCAAGATCGGCGCGAGTCCGTCGGACGTCTTTGTGGAGGCAGCAGCCTCGGCAGGGATGGCCTCTTTGCGCGGCAGGTTCCCGGGCTCGCCCCGCGGCGCCTCGAATTTCGGCATTGCCATCACGTCCGAGCGCATCCGGCAAATCGGGGGAACATTTGAGCTAACCTCTTCGCCCGGCTTCTTGATCCGCGCGACGCTGCCCCGCAGAGCTCTCGTCTCGCACGCTTGCGATTAGCTCATCCGCCTTACTTCAGGACGGCCACTTCCACTTCGCCCTCTCGCCGTATCACGTCGATGCCCACCCCATGAGCCTGCCGGCGGATGATTAAGCTCACTTTCGCCGCCCCTACCCTGAGATTCTCGATCAAGACGTATTCGACGATCGCGGGCAGGTAGGAATCGCGGAAATGTATGTGCGGCTTGGTTCCCGAAACAGTCATTCCCAGTCCCGCCTGTAGCAACATGAAAACAGCGGCGGCGGCCCACGATTGCGGCGAGCAAGCTACCGGATAGAGCGTGGGGCCGTCTCCGGCTCTGCGCCGAAATCCGCAGAAGAGTTCAGGCAGCCTCTGAAACTCAAAGTGAAGGCTCGCTTCGAACATGCTTTCGAGGATGCGCAGCGCGTAGCCGGTGAATCCATACTGCGCCAGGCCGAGGGCAATCAGCGCGTTGTCATGCGGCCATACCGATCCGTCGTGGTAAGACATGGGGTTGTAGCGAGCCTCCCGAGTGCCCACGGTCCGCACGCCCCATCCCGAAAAGAGATTGTTGTCCATGAGCCCCTCGGCCACGCGCCGAGCACGCTCCGGGCACGCAATGCGCGTCAAAAGGCAGTGCCCCGGATTCGAGACGGTCACGCGGCACTGCCGCTTATTTCCGTCCAGCGCGAACGCGTACGTTCCCAGCTCTTCCACCCAGAAACTCTCTTCGAATTTGTCCTTCAACTTGGTCGCTTGCTGCCTCAAACGCTCCGCCAGGTCCGGCATGCCCTGTTTGCAGGCCAGATTGGCTGCGCCCTTCCTTGCGGCGTAGGCATAACCTTGAACTTCGCACAACGCGATCGGCGCCTCGGCCAGCCTCCCATCTTCGTAAAACACCGAATCGTGCGAGTCCTTCCAACCCTGCTGGATTAGCCCTTTCCCGGAACGGCGCGCATATTCCAAAAAGCCGTCTCCGTCCACGTCTCCGTACCGATCCATCCACTCGAGTGCTCGTTCGATGTTCCTCCAGATGGACTTTATAAATTCCAGATCGCCGGTTCGCTCGTAATAGGCGGCTGCCAGCATCACGAAGAGAGGAGTGGAATCTACGCTTCCGTAGTAACGCCCGAAGGGAATTTCGTGGAGAGCTGCCATCTCCCCCTTCCTCATTTCGTGCAGGATTTTTCCCGGCTCCGCATCTTGCTCGGGTATCACCCTGTCCGCTTGTGTCTCGGCAAGGAATTGCAAAACCCCCTTCGCCACTTGCGGCTCGGCCCACAGGATTTCAAAGGCGGTGATCAGGCCGTCGCGCCCGAATACCGTGTTGAACCAAGGCACTCCGGCATACGGATAAGGGCCTTCCGGATTCCCTACGGTCATCATCTGCAAATCGGCCTCCGAACGGCTCAGCCACTCGTTGAACCGTTCGTTCGAGCTGCTCACCCGGCAGCGAGCCGTATCGAGCTTCTCATTCAGGTTCTTGGTTTCGCTCAAGGCCTGCCTATAACTGCGCGGCGGCAGGCGCTTGCGGGGGGGCTCGCAGCAGACGTCCAGATAAATAAGCGCTTCGGCCCGAGGCTGCATTTCGATGTCGAACTCGGCGCGATTGCAGCTCATGCGTGTCGGCTGCGGGTAAAAATTCAGGCGCGTTTCCCGTAATACCTGGTCGAGTCCGCAATAGCGGAAGAGCACGCTCGACGCCTCCACCTGTGGCTCCTGTCGCTCGCCTCGCTTTTCGCGCTTTGCGCCCCGGACTTCGAAGATATCCACGAAATCGGCGTCGAATTCGTATGCCAGAGTGAGGCTTACTGTGCCCGAGGCGAAATTCACCATTCGCAAGCGCTCGTAACAGATGCTTTCGCGAATAAATTTAGACCGGAAAAAGTGAATGCTCCCGCGAGGAAGCTCGACCTTGCCTTCCGCGGAAAAATCGAGATTCGTGAGGTCTACGGCGAAAAAAGTGTTCTTGTTTTTGACCGTGGAGCTGAGCAGTTCCAGGCGCTTATTCTCAAAGCGCAGGACCAGTTTGGAAAGATATCGGGTCTCTTTATGATACAGGCCATGCGCCAGGTGCGCCGCCGACAGGATATCGCCATGAGAATCGAACACTCCGCACGTATCGCCATACTTGAGTACCCGGGGTCTGCTGTCTGCTAGGACGGAAGTGGCCAGGACGTAGAACTCTTCCTTGATTAGGATGACTTCGTCCAAACAAGTCCCTCCGTTTAGGAAATCATCCTGGATGTGCTCTCCGGCTCACAAAGGTAGGAGTATGCGGCGGCGTACTCTCGAGCCATGCGCTCCGCCGAAAACCGTTCTTCGAAAACCCGGCGGCATCCCGCTCGGCTCAAATCCGCCAATTTCTTTTCCGCCGTTTCCACGGCTTCATCCTCGCTGCGCACCAAAAAGCCCGTCTTCCCTTCGTCGACGACTTCGGGCACCGATCCGTGCGGATAGGCGATCACGGGCGTGCCGCACGCCATCGCCTCGATCATAGCCAGCCCGAAGGGCTCCGGCCAGTCGATCGGAAAAAGCAGTGCATGCGCGTTCCCCAAAAACTCATTTTTCTGCGGTTCCGATATTTCGCCCAGAAACTCGATGGATGGGTACTTCATCAGGGGCTCGATTTGCTGCGTGAAGTATTCACGATCGGGTTTATCCACCTTGGCCGCAATCTTCAGAGGAATTCCGGCGCGCAGCGCGATGCGAATGGCTCGGTCAACGCGCTTCTCCGGCGAGATTCGGCCCAGTACGGCCAGATATTTCCCCGGGCCCAACTGGGGCGTAAATAGGTTTCTCGGGAGTCCATGATAGACATTGGCTGCCCAATTCGCCCAGGACAGGGGCTTGCGTTGAGCGTTTGAAATCGAGATCAATGGCATCTCTGCGTATTCCCGATAAAGCGGCACCAGGTCTGGTATGTCCAGCCTCCCATGGAGCGTCGTTAGCTGATTCAGGCCCAACCTGCGGCTCAGCGGAAAGTGCAAATAATCGATATGAAAGTGCACCACGTCAAATGCTTCGTGTCTTTGAAACACGTGCTCCAGCAATAACGTGTGATAGATATAGGGATCGACGCAATCTGGATTCAATCGCAATGCTTGCGGAGAGACACCAATGAGCTGCGCCCGGGTCACCGAATCGCCGCTCGCGAAGAGAGTAACTTCGTGTCCCATCTCCACAAGCTCCTCGGTCAGATAGGACACAACACGTTCCGTACCGCCATAGAGGCGGGGAGGAACACTTTCGTATAGAGGCGCGACTTGAGCGATTCTCAGCGGTAGTCCCCTTTCCAACCTTTTCTCACGATGACAGGCGGGTGAATCCAGGTATGCCAGAGACTGTATCTGAGGCAGCGGTTCTCAGTTCCGCCGAATCCGTTCTTTCGAACACCGCCCCTTCCATATATAAACCGGATGCCGCTCCGTGACCATACGTCTCTGCCCTGAGTACTCGTACATAGACTCGCGTAAAACCCTACACTCGCCATACATCTCCCTACTCAATCGAATCACTGGTTGAGGGAATCCGCCCGCCCCGTTGCCCGTTTTTGCGTATTTCATGGCCGCTCGACGTGCGCTTTCACGGTTCTCAACGAATCGGCGCCGGCATTCCTGAGTATGAGGCGAAAAGATATGAGGGGCGCCTTGCCAAGGGCGGGACCCTAGTTTCTGTCCATTGCGATGAATCCGAGGCAATTACGCAGGCCAAAGACTTAACGGAACGCACAGGCGGAGAGGAGATCTCCGTTTCGACCGAAGAGGCCACCCAGGCCTCCAGGACCTCCGGATAGCAGACGGAGAAGCGTCCACTCGAAACCTTTTCGGACCAAACCGTCAAGCCGCCTAAGCCCTTTGCTATTAGTCCGCGGAAATACACAATTTTCTGTATTGTACCGTCGGCGATATTCGAGCTTAATAACGCCTCGAGCGTGGCCATTGCCAGGAGGCGTTATGATCAACACTGTCAACGGAACGGTTGAAGTCGTCAACCCGGCGGAGATTCTTCGTAATCAGGACGGCATCTTTGAAGTGACTTCGCCTTACGGCCACGTCTTTCAAGTAACATGCCGCCGCGGAGCGAAGATGAGCGTTCGCGAACTCAGCGAGCCCGAGCGCCTTCAAAGCGCCGAGAGTACGACTTGGCGCATTAAAAGAGTTCCTCGGGCAGTCGCCTGAGGCTTTCCCACCGGAGTCGGCTGTCGCCATCCTGTCTCCCCGGCGTCCAGACCATAACCGCGGCGGCGCCTTCCAGCCGGCATTGGCGCGGACGGAGGCGTCTGACCCCGACCCGCAAATTACACTCAAGTCCAGGTAAGTATGCTCGTCCCGGTCTGCTTGTCCCAGAGAAACATATAGAGGAAATAGAAACAGCGAGGAATGAGAGACAGTGAGTCAGTACATCTTTTTCATGTCCTGCCCACAGGTGCAGCGCGGGTTACGCACGCTGGTGGCATCGAGCGACTCTTTCACCACCTCAATTTCACAGCAACACTTTGGATTCACGCACCGGTATCTTTCATTCCTTTTCATCGCCATGATTGCCCCGTTTACGCAGGAAAGTTACGCTGAAAAGAAGCGGCCAGTTCACCAACGAGAGGCTATGTGCCGCGCCTCGGTTGTGCAATCCGCGTTTTGGCATAGTTGTCTTCGGTATTTGCTGTAGCCATTCCCGCGAATCCCGCCTGTCCTACATCTAATTATCTAAGGCGCTACAGCCCGGCACCGATGGACTCCCTTACAGTGTCCGATTAGAGTTCGGCCTGCCCGCCAAGAAGAGTTGCGACACCCCCAACGGGGCAGTTGGAAAGGTGATCGCGCGTGTTAATCGCTCGCTCACGAGGTGAATTGTGAATCGTCCAACCGCACGACTTCGTAAGGAAAACGAAGCGGTGATGTGCACTCAAACTGTTCAGGATTGCCAGCAGCGTGCCTTTCGTTTGGCGTTCCGCATCACCCGGAATCAGGAGGACGCCGAGGACGCTCAGCAGGAGGCGCTCCTCAAGGCTCATCGCAATCTGGACCAATTTCAGGGCCGCGCTCGCTTCACCACCTGGATCTCGCGCATCGCCATTAACGAGGCCCTCATGTGCCTGCGCAAGAGGCGCAGCGTCGTCCAAGTGCCGCTCGAAGATGTTTTCCAGGAAGACGAAGCCGCCTCCGCCAATTTCGAGTTGCATTCCAATATTCAGGATCCCGAGACCGCCTATTCGCAAAAAGAACTCCGCAATATGCTTACCCAGGCGATCGCCGGACTTCGCCCGCTTCATCGCGAGGTATTCTTGCTGCGCGCAGTCGAATCCCTTTCCGTGGTCGACACGGCCAAGGCCCTGCAGGTTTCCGTTAGCACGGTAAAGACTCGCATGCGACGGGCTCGCCGCGAATTGAAGGAAATTCTTCTGAACGCAAGCAAACCATCCGCTCCGCCGTCACTGGACGTTCCGTCCGCGTCGCTGCCCAGAAGCTTCGGAGAGACCTGGGTAATCTGAGCCTGATTACCGGCGGATCACGAAAGCGGGGGGAAAAAAGGATGGTGGTCGAGCGCGCTCTTGACTGCCGTCACCAGAAGCCTCGTCGTCTTCGATTTCCCAACGCAAGCTAGAGCCCCGGCATTCTGTGCTTGGCGAAGGACCTCCGGATATTCATACAGCGTGGTTATGACCACCGGGATCTCCGGGGTTGTCCGCACGATCTCCCGCGTTGCCTCAAAGCCGTTGCGCCGCGGCATGACTGCATCCATCACTACGATGTCCGGATGTAAAGTTTTCGACCTCTCCACAGCCTCCTCGCCGTCGGACGCCTCTCCGCATACCTCCCAACCACTCTCAGCCTCGAGCAGGTGGCGCAAAAGGCTTCTTACTATTTCATGGTCGTCCACGACAAGTATCCGTAAATGTTCCACTTGCGCCGCCTCTAAAGTCAGGGTAGCTCATCCTTCCGAAGGGCAACAATACAGCGAAGCGTCTAAACCTCGGAGCAAGAGGCTTGGCACCGAAGCCCACGCGTCATCGCGGAGCGACCAAATGGAACTAACCTCCTTCGATCTACAGTGTTGACTCTGCTCAACTAGTTGAATATCCTGCCCCGCTATGCTTCACCCGATGCGCTCGACCCTCGGGGCCGCTTTACTCCTCGCTTTCGTGTTCTTCGTGTGCGCCGCGCCACTGCACTCGCAATCCGGCGATCTGGAACTGGCCCCCCGCCATGGTCCATTCCCCAGGGCCTTTTTGAAAGGCTGTGCCAAGCTCTCGGCCACCGCGGTCGATTTTGACGGTTCCGGCGATCGGTTTCAGGTGGAGTGGTGGCGTTGCGGACCCAGGACTCCCAACCGTCGGACCGGGGCTTTCCCGGTCCACTATGTGTTGATACGGCCGCCCGCTGGCAAGTCTCCCGCACTCGGAGTTACGCTGAGTAACGCGGGAAATTCCGACGATTATTTTATCGATCGCTTGCAATTGATCGATGTTCCGCTGAGCTCGCGCCAGCTTCTGCGCGTCTCTGCCAGGTATTATGAAGATCAGCAGGCCAAGATCGATTGCATCGTAGGCCGCACCGCCGGCCAATTGGAGTGTTCCCCTTCTCCTGAACCTCAATACTCCGCGCAACAAGAGCTGCGTCCTCGCGAAAAAAGTTTTTTGCGCAAGCTGGATGAATACATTAGCCAGTAATTCCCCGGGACAATACTGAAGAAGGCCGCTGATGCCAAGGTGCAGACCGCGGGACTAGAAAATGGTTTCTTCGATCGCGGCAGTCTTTGACCTTCCGCCGCGATCGAAGTTACGAGGGACCGTGCTACACGATCCTGTCGCTCTCAGAACCGAATCGTAGGACCGATCGCGATGCGAAGATTGTTATGCGGGCCGCCCTCGAAGTAAATTTCGTCCCCCACATCCAGCCGTATGCCAATCGGCCCAAGGAACGCTTCGAGCCCCCCGCCGGGATAAAGGACTGCATCCACCGAGTCGCGTCGAAGCCCGGACACGGAACTGGTAAACGTGGAGAAAGTAACGGGGGCGTTCGAAAACATGAAATCGTCGGCGCCGCCCTTTACCGTCAGAAACACGCGCACCGGCCCGCCGCCCGACTGGAACTTCGGGCCAGCCATGCCATGCAGTATGCGCAAGGTTGATGTCGTGAAACCGGCAGTCGTGCCTGCGGTGTTCGTGAATCCTTCCGTGAAAGACTCGGCGAAATCGTAGTTCGATTCGGCTTCAATCTGCCACCGACGTGAGGCGTTGATGGATAGCCGCGCGCCCACGCCGCCGAACGCCGTCGCGCCGCTTCCGGCCAGCGCTGAACCTTGCGTGCCGCCGAGACGGAAATAATCGCCGAAAATCCCGATTTCGACGTGATTTAGCGCCTCTTGCGCTCGCGCCGCGGGCTGCACCGCAAACATCAGTCCGCTGGTCACCACCATCAAGAATAGGAACCGCTTCATACTTTCCTCCTGTTCGCTCTGCTTGAACGTGATTCAACCTTAGCTTGTGAACTCGAACTCGAGTGACGAATCTCTCTGGAGCGCTCGCTGAGTGCTATTTCCCTTATCACTGTCGATCCTCGGAGCCGTGCCTTGCGCTCGCCTTCGAACTCGGGCTGGTCCTGGAATCCCCCGGCCACGAGGGAATCTTTTTCTTTCGATTTGGGCTCACGCCGTCGCTTCGTCCCACCCTTTCAGGCGGCAGGTCACCCAAAGGCTCTGGAACATCGCGCGGCGACGCCGGTTCGGGAATCGGCTGGCCGGTGGTCCGCGGCAAACGAATCGGCGCAGCCGCGCTCGATCCGCTGCCCTTGGCGTCCCCGCTCGTTCTTTTCGAGGCCATTTGACTTCCGCCTAAATCAGCCAGTCGCGGTTCAGGGCGTCCGCGCTGGAATTCCCGTCTGCGCCCGCGGCCTGCATCTCTCCCAGGCGCGCACGACGGGCTTCTTCCAGCCACTCTCTCAGTTCACTCCGCGCCCGGCGCATGCGTGCCTTCACCGCGCTGCCCGAAATTTGCAGAATCTTGGCGGTTTCGCTGGTGGAGAGCTGCTCCACGGCTCGCAGCAGAAACACAACGCGATAAGCCGGCCGTAATTGCCCCACCGCCGCCTGCAGCAGTTCCCGAAGCTCCTTCCGCGAATAGGCCGCCTCCGGCCCCTCTATAGGGGACTGGAAATCCTCGGAAGCGACGCTCTCCTCGGCAAGCTGAATGGTCTCCTCCAGAGGCATGTAAAATGCGCTGCGCCGCTTCCGCAAACACATCAACGCCTCGTTGATCGCGATCCTTGAAATCCACGTGGTGAACCGCGATCGGCCCTCGAACTGTCCGAACTTCCGGTGCACTTTTAAGAGCGTCTCTTGTTGCACGTCTTCGGCGTCTTCGGTATTGCGCGTTATGCGTAGTGCCAGCCGGTATACGCGCTCTTGCGAGGGTCCAATCAACTCCTCGAATATGGCGTCGTCCCGTTTCTTGCTGGTCGTGCTCGAACGCGGCTTGCGTCCCGCGTCGTCTGCGGCAGCTGCTCTGTTTATCACTGGGTTCTCCGCCGGCATGTTGGTTTCACACCCCTCGCCCCGTCGCTGCGGGCTGTGAACATCGTCAATTCAATCTAGAAGCCCCCTCGGGCATCGTCCATCGGGAGCAGGCTGTAGCATTTGGCGGGAGTACGTGTAAGCTGTGGCCGCGACAAAGTGCAGCAAACCCTGCAAAACCAATGAATTCTGGCTTGCTCTCGGTCGGAACTGATGAAACTAGGGGGAGTTGGAGCGCCGGACGGCGTTCGGACTAGGCTTCGATGATGTGATTACGAATGGCGTAGCGGACGAGCGCTGTAACCGAGTGGCAGTCGAGCCTGCGCATGATGTTCGCGCGATGTGTTTCCGCCGTTTTTACGCTCAGTCCTAGCGCGGAAGCCACTTCCTTGCTGCTTTTTCCCTCCGCCAGAAGCTGTACGATCTCTTTCTGCCGGCTGGTCAGGCGAATCCGGCCGCCTTCGGGACTTGCCTTATCTTTTGGATTTTTGTCCAGATATCCCTCGAGCACCATCTGCGCCACTTTAGGAGTGAAGAACGTCTTATTGCGGCGCAATGCGTCCACGGCAACGACCAGATCTCGTCCCGCGTCCGATTTCAGCATGTATCCCCGAGCGCCCGCTTCCAGCACCTCTTGGATCAGTGGATCCGAGTCGTGCACCGTGAGCACCAGCACTTTAGTATGTTCGACCGACTTCACAATCTGACGAGCGGCTTCCAGCCCATTTAATAGCGGCATGCTGATGTCCAGAATTGCCACATCTGGTTTTAGCTGTTTTGCCTTCTCCACCGCATCTTTGCCGTTCACGGCCTCTGCAGCTACTTCCCACCCTGGTTCTGCTTCGAGCAAAGCACGCAAGCCCTTTCGCACGATCTCATGGTCGTCTGCCACCAATAATCGAACACCCATCAGTTCCTCCCCCTACGGCGCTTCGTTCTAATGTATTGGGTTAATTACTCGCGATGACGAGCAGGCGGCTCGCGCCGAGCGGCTCGTACCTTGTGGAAGCGCAGCAAGCTGGGCGATATCGGAAGAAATTAGAGATCGATTCGCTGCGCGTTACCAACGTCAACACGAATGCACAATAAATACAGACACGATCTTATTGTTGGCAAACCGAGTGCCAAACTCACCTTCATTGACAACAAACCCAATTACCTCAATACACATGCCTTACCTTTTCCAAATCCAATTCGATACACTTCGCCACCGAATCGATACCCCGTTTTTACACGTTCAGGCTATTTAAAACCCATTAAACAAAGTGCCAGACACTCGGCAGCGGTCAGTTTTAATTTTCTTGACCGTGACACATTTCAAAATTCAAACTGACCCATTACCAGGCACTCCAATGCCGGGCGCCAAGCCTAAGCCGCAAGCCTAACCCCAAGCCTAAGCCTCAACCTAAGCGATGATAAAGACAATCGGAGCCTCCCATACGGGTCAGTACGGATTGTGCGACGGGCGTGCTGCCTCTACCTTGGGCCCTGGAGGATCAAATTGTCCACTGCGGCCGCAAGATCGGCACGATACACCGCCATGAGGCGCGAGGAGCATTATCGGTGTGTAAATTCCGGTTGTCGCTGCGAGATAAAAATCGCCCGGGAGCCTTTCGTCGGCGCCCCGGCCGTGCAAAATTTGCGTTGCTGCTGTGGTAGCGCCATGGAAAGGGTCCCGTAGATCCTCCTAAAACGGGCAAGACTAATGATGCCGAGCGAATGGAACCAATTGGACCAACAAAATCCGCAACCTCCTCAGCCTGAGCAACCCAAACCTCAGCCGCCACAACCCGAGATACCGCCGAGCGGACCCCAGGAACCTCGGTTTCCCTCGCCCGACCCCGAGCCCCTTCCCACTCCAGTTCCGGGGCCTACCGATCCTGGTCTGCCCCAGCCGATCAGTTAAACAATTCTTATCTCCCCACGTCCAATTTTCCTAGGGTGTCATTCTGAGCGCAGTGGCGCGACCTCATCTCCTGCATCCCTCCGCGGGATGCCGTGTTAGAGCCCGTGCGGCGAGCACCCACGCAGTCGAAGCGCGTCCTTTGCGCTCCGGAGCCTTCGCGGAGAATCCCTCTGCGGTTTACGAGCAGAAGCCGGCTGGTTCGTATTTGCAATACGGGAAGCGATGCCAAGTTCGGTAAAGGCGGAGCTCTTAAAGTTCGGTGACTTCGCTATCAGGTCCGTTTGCGCGGTGTCTTATCTTTGTGATCGTTTCCTGACCGCGGTCGATCAGGTCGCGCACTTGGTCCATCGAGCGTCGTCCCGTGTTCCGCAGGCTGCGCTTGGCGCGGCGTGAGGTGTGGGCAATCCAGTCCCTGGTGTCTTCGCCCGATTGTGGGGCGAGCAGAAGCGTTACTCCAACTCCAATTCCAAAACCGATGAGTAAACCAAGTAGGGTGCGTCCCTTTCCCATAGCCGTCCCTCATTCAGCGCTCAGCGTTCAGTGAAGATGCGAGCCTGGCGTGCGGAAGTCGCCGGTCCTGGCGTCAGCTTTTGCCGCCTTGGCTGGCTGTTGCTGCTTCTCCGCCGGAGCCTTCAGCTTCGGCAAAAGCTGTGTCAGTTCGATTCCGATGAGTTGCGCATCCATGTTTCCAGGCAAGATAAGCGCAGGCCCGCGTTCATGCTATCCGTCATGCACTGTAGTGGCATCTAGAGATTCCGTTAGGAGGCCCCACCAAACGCGAGCGAGAGCTGCACCGGCACGCAGCGTAGTGGCTCAGCTTGAGTTGTCTTGATCGTGACATAAGAGGTCAAAATTCAAACTGCCCCACTACCGGCGCGCAGGCGCGTCTGTGAACGAAAGACCTCCCTCTGATATGCTCAAGCCTATGCGGCGCGGTCTCTATTCGTTAATACTCGTTATGCTCGCATTATCCGCGGGGGCGCGCCCGGCGCTGCGAACGGGCTCACAGCAAGGCCAGCGAAATCAGCCGGTTCCCCTAACGCCCAATTCGAACCCTGTGATGCTCGCCCTGGCCCGCCAGAACACACCTCCGCCGCCAAATGCAGAGCAACCGCCCGTCGCCGAGGAGCTTTCCAATCGCACGGTGGTCCTCGACCCTGCCCATGGCGGCGCCGATTTCGGCGCCCGCGGTCCTACCGGACTCGCCGAAAGCGATGTGGTTTTGGACTTTGCCCGAGCCGCTCGCATCGCTCTCGAAGCCCAGCGCATACGCGTCCTGCTCACGCGCGAAGGCAATCAGGACCCCAGCTTCAACGATCGCTCCGCCATGGTGAATGGTTTGCACAATGTTCTTTTCATCTCCCTGCACGTCTCTTCCGGTGGCCCGGTGGGTACGGCGCGCGCCTACTACTACCTGTTTCCCGTGAATCTGGCTCCGCAAGTAAATCTACCGTCATCCGCCGCAACGTCCGCGGCGCAGCCTTCATCCGCGGTTCCCGGTTTGCAGAACGCGGCGCCGCCACCTGCCTCCCGTGCCGGCCTCGTCGAATGGGATCACGCCCAGCAGGGCTCGATTGATTTGAGCCGTAAACTTGCGGCTTTTGTTCAAACGGAGCTCATCCGCCGCTTCAAGGGCTCTCCGGAAATGCCCATCGCCGCTCCCGTGCGTCAGCTACGCACCATCGCCGCGCCGGCGATAGCAATCGAGATCTCCAGTATCGATGTCACGGATGCGAAACGCCTGGATCAGATGGCCCAGCCGCTTGCCGAGGCCATTGGCCGCGCGGTCGCCGAATTTCCTTCTCCCTCGCCGGCGCCTGCTTCGAGTGGAGGACCGAGTGGAGGACATCGATGACGCGCCTGTGGAAGATCGGTATCGCGGTCCTGGCGGTGCTCGCATTCGCCGCCGTGCTCACCTTCCCTTCCCTTCTCCACAATGTTCTCGGATTACGCCGCGCCAATCGTTCCGACGAGCAGGCGCGCCGCAACATTCTCCCGCCGCTATCTACGCCCACCGATACCCGCGAAAAAGCGCAGCTTTTCTGGTTATCCCCCTCCTCTCAGGACACTCTCGAACCTGCCACCGTGGAATTGAATCTCTCTGCCGATCCCCAGGAGCGCGCCAAGCAGCTCATCACCGCGCTGATTGAGCAGGCTCCCAGCCAACTGGAGCGAACACTGCCCGCCGATGCCATATTGCTGCAGTTCTACATTTTGCCCAACGGAACGGCCATCGCGGATTTCTCGGAAGCGTTGGGGACTGAAACCCCTTCGGGGATTCTCAATGAGCAAATGGCGGTGGATTCCATCGTGCGCACGCTAGCCGCGAATCTCAGCACCGTTTACCGGTTAAAAATTCTGATTCGCGGCCAGGACGCGGATACCCTCGCCGGGCATTTGGATTTGAGCCAGTTCTTTACCATTCCGGCTCAGGCCCCTCCGCAAACCCCCGCGGCCGCCGTCCCCTCTCCCGATCAGCCGCTGGCCGCCCTTCCGGCGCGCTCCAGTTCCCCCGGCCAACAGCCGTCCGCTGTGAACCCCGCTGCGAATTAGGAGCCGCCGCCGATCCCCCCAAATGATCCTTACCTTCTTGGCCGTAATTACGCTCTCGATTGTGCTCGTCGGCGGATTCGATATGGCCCGCGGCAGTCGTTCCACCTCCTACCTCGAGGATGTCCCTTGCTATTCGGGATCGCGTCCGCCAAAAGTGTCCATCGTCATCCCCGCCAGAAACGAAGCGAAAAAGATCGCAGAGGCTCTGCAATCCGTACTGAAGCAGGACTATCTCAATCTGGAATTTATTGTTCTCAACGACCGCTCCACCGATAACACCGCAACGATCCTCGCGGGGTTAGCGGCCAAGGACGCCAGGCTTCGCGTCGAGAACATCTCGGAATTGCCCGCGGGTTGGCTCGGGAAAAATTACGCTTTGCATCACGGAGCCGAGCGAGCCTCCGGCGACCTTCTGCTCTTCACTGACGCGGATGTTGTCATGAACCCCAGCGCCGTATCCCGAGCCGTACACTATCTCCAAGCCAATCGGCTTGACCATCTCGCGGTGATGCCCGCTGTGCGCATGCCCACTTTGGCTTTGCGACTCTTCTGCTCGGCTTTTGGCGTGTTCTTTTCCGCTTATATGCGCCAGTGGAAGGCGAAAGATCCCCGCAGCCGGCGTTTCGTTGGTGTGGGCGCCTTTAATCTCGTGGCCCGGGACGCCTATCGAGCGATCGGGACGCACCAGGCCATTGCCATGCGGCCCGACGACGATATCAAGCTCGGCAAGCTCCTGAAGAGAGCGGGCTATCGCCAGGAGCTTGTCTTCGGCATGGGAATGCTGGTCGTCGAGTGGTACTCCTCGCTTCGCGAGATGATCGACGGCCTGATGAAAAACTCCTTTGCCGGCCTCGAATACAGCGTGCCCATGTCCCTCGCCGGCGGCGTCGCCGTGTTGCTGCTGAATGTGTGGCCCTTCATGGCCATCTTTGTGGTCAAGGGGCCGGCGTGGATTTTGTATCTTCTGGCCGTCATTGCCCTGCTCTTGTTCATTTCAGACGGCAATCGTTTCTACCGTCTTCCAGGTTGGTATGCATTGGCGCATCCGCTCTCCGCCCTGCTTTTCGTCTACATTATTTGGAAGTCGATGTTGCTCACCCTGTGGACCGGCGGGATCAGTTGGCGCGGCACGCACTATCCGCTGGCGCTGCTGAAGTCCAATCGCGTTTAGCACCCTAGCTCCGCCTCGAGGTAGTGGGTCAGTTTGAATTTTCTTGATCGTGACACAAGAGGTCAAAATTCAAACGGACACTACCCGCCTCGGCTTCGTGTTGACAGGAACCGCCTACGCCCGGCACACTTCCCACGCAATCGATCTTGTGATTCGATCTTGAGGAGGAAGCTTGCGACCTGACGGACGCGCCTGGGACCAGTTGCGCCCTGTAAAGATGACGCCGGACTTTGTGCCTGTCGCCGAAGGCAGCGTACTGATCGAAATCGGTCAGACCCGCGTGATCTGCACCGCCACGCTCGACGACGGCGTGCCGTCGTTTCTGAAAGGCACCGGCAAGGGCTGGGTCACGGCGGAGTACGGCATGCTGCCGCGGGCCACCGAGCAGCGTACCACTCGCGAATCCACGCGTGGCCGCCAATCCGGCCGCACTCTCGAAATTGCCCGGCTCATCGGCCGCTCGCTTCGCGCGATCACCGACCAGCAAAAGCTTGGCGAGCGCACCGTTTGGCTCGATTGCGACGTGATTCAAGCCGATGGCGGCACGCGCACGGCCTCCATCACTGGAGCCTACATCGCCCTCGCGCTGGCCTTCGAGCGCATGGTCGCCACGGGAATCCTGCGGTCGGTCCCCCTTTCCGATTCCGTCGCCGCCACCAGCGTGGGTATCATTCTCGGCAGCCCTATGTTGGACCTCTGCTATGAGGAAGATTCCCGCGCCGAAGTCGATATGAACGTGGTCATGACCGGCAGTGGCCGCTTCGTCGAAGTGCAAGCGACCGCCGAAGGCAAGCCCTTTGCCGCCGGCGAACTCGACCAGCTGCTGAATCTCGCCGCTGGCGGAATTCACAGCCTCACCGAGCATCAGCGTTCGCTCGTGCCCGTTAACTTCAGTGCTCGCGCCCGCTAGCCACTCGAGTCGCGCCGAGCCCGGTCGTCTGTTTCTGGCGTCTTCCAATCCGGGCAAATTGGACGAATTTCGCACGCTCGCCGCCGGCACGGCGCCCGCAGTTCACATCGATCTCCAGCTTCTGCCCAATTTCTCCGCTCTCCCGCCATTCGAGGAATCCGCGCCCACCTTTGCCGAGAACGCCGCGGGCAAGGCCTTGCACTACAGCCGATCTGCCGCCCTTCCCGTGCTCTCCGACGATTCGGGGCTCGTCGTCGATGCTCTCGGCGGCGAACCCGGCGTATATTCGGCCCGCTACGCTGGTCCGCACGCCTCCTCGGCCGATTGCATCGCCAAGCTGCTCGCCCAAATGCAAGCGCGCCGGGTGCGCGACCGCCGCGCGCGCTTCGTTTGCGTGCTCGCGCTGGCCATGCGTGGCCGCACGATCGCCGTTTTCTCCGGCGCCGTCGAAGGCGAAATCCTCCCTGCTCCCCGAGGCGTGGGCGGATTCGGTTACGATCCCGTTTTCTTCTTCGGCCCTGCCGGCAAATCTTTCGCCGAACTCTCCGCCGCCGACAAAAATCTCTATAGTCATCGCGCCAAGGCCTTCCGCAGCTTGGCCGAATTCCTGGCCTCCTCACCTGTGCTATAGTTTGCCGCTGTCCTTCACGAAAGCGCCGCCATGAAAGGCTCCCTCACCAAGAAGCTGAAGACTCCTCCCCGCGCAACTGCCAAAAAGCCCGTCCGCCCCGCCTCCAAAAATGGCCATGCCGCCACCCAGGCGGCCGGAACCAACCCCAAGCGCGTCCGCGCCATCTTGCAAAAGCTCGACGAAGCCTACCCAACCGCCACTTGCGCCCTCGTTCACCACAATCCCTTTCAATTGCTGATTGCCACGATTCTTTCCGCGCAAACCACCGACGTGCGCGTCAATCTAGTCACTCCCTCGCTGTTCGAGAAGTATCCCAAGCCCGAAGACCTTGCCTACGCCAACCCGCGGGAGGTCGAAGCCGAAATCCGCCCCACCGGATTTTTCCGCTCCAAAACCAAGTCGATTCTGGGCGCCAGCAAGAAGATCGTCGAGGAATTCTCCGGCGAAGTTCCCCGCACCATGGAGCAGTTGCTCACCTTGCCGGGTGTCGCCCGCAAAACGGCCAACGTCGTCCTCGGAACAGCCTTCGGCGTCGCTTCCGGCATCGTGGTGGACACTCATGTCATGCGCCTCTCCGGCCGGCTGGACCTCACCCGCAACACGGATCCCAAAAAAATCGAGCAGGATCTTATGCGCGTCATCCCCAAGGACAAATGGATCGCCTTCTCGCATCAACTCATCTGGCATGGCCGCCGGGTCTGCCAAGCGCGCAGGCCTCGTTGCATGGAATGCAACCTCGAACGAATCTGCTACTCCGAAGATAAAATCATCTAGCTCTCGCCGTATACTCCGTCTGCCTGCCTGGCTCAACCGCAAGGCAGCCACCACCTCATGCGCTCCCATCGCACCGCCGGACAAGCGGCCCATCAGCCAGAAGCCCTGGCTTGCGCCAGACCATGACGCCCCCAGCCGCAACCAGCCTCTTCACCATCGCCGCTCGCCTCGACCGCCTGCCCAACTCCCGTTATCTCCGCAAACTGATCCTGCTGCTCTCCCTCGGCGCCTGCTTCGAATTTTATGACCTCTTCTTCTCCGCCTACATTGCTCCGGCCCTTTACGCCGCCGGTATTTTCACGCCTACCACCAAAGGCTTTCTGGGCATCTCCGGCTTCGCCAGCTTTGTGGCCGCTCTTTTTGCCGGACTCTTCGTGGGCACGCTCTGCTTCAGTTCGGTTGCGGATCGCTTTGGACGCCGCTCCATCTTCAGCTTTTCCCTTCTCTGGTACTCCGCCTGCACCTTCACAATGGCCTTTCAGTCCACCGCCGCTGCCATCAACCTCTGGCGCTTCCTCGCCGGGATCGGTTTGGGCGTGGAGATGATCACCATCGGCGCCTACGTTTCCGAATTGGCGCCCAAGAACTCCCGCGGCCAAGCCTTCGCGTTCAATCAATTTGTCAGCTTCCTCGCCGTACCCGTCGCGGCCTTCGTCTCCGCCGCGCTCGTTCCCCGCCGCCTGGCGGGTCTCGACGGCTGGCGCTGGGTCGTCCTCATCGGCGCCTCCGGAGCGATTTTCGTTTGGTTCATTCGCCGCGCCATTCCCGAATCCCCGCGATGGCTCGAGCAACACGGCCGCGCCGAAGAGGCCGACCGCATCATGCAAGCCATCGAAGCGCGCGTCCGCTCGGAGACGGGCGCGGCGCTGCCCGAACCGCGGCCCGTCGACGCCGATCTCCCCCAAACCCGCGGCTCGCTCCAAGAGATCTGGAGCAAGCGCTACCGCGCCCGCACCATCCTTCTCACCGTCTTCCACGTCCTGCAACCGATCGGCTACTACGGTTTCGCGGGTTGGGTTCCCACTCTGCTCCTCGCCGAAGGCATCACCGTCACCCAATCTCTGCGCTATACCTTCATCATCGCCCTGGCCAGCCCTCTGGGCCCGCTACTGGGCTGGAGGTTCGCCGACGTCTTCGAACGCAAGTGGCAAGTCGCCGGCGCAGCCCTCGCGATCGCCGCTTTCGGCCTGTTGTTTGCCTTGCAGAGAACAGCCCTCGGCGTCGTGCTCTTCGGCGTCCTGATCACTTTGAGCAGCAACTGGATGTCGTTCGCCTACCACACTTACCAGTCCGAGCTTTACCCCACCCGCATCCGGGCCCGCGCGGTCGGCTTCGTCTACTCCTGGAGCCGCCTCAGCACCGTTCTCAGCAGCTTCGTGATTGCGCTTTTTCTGCGCAACTATGGGACCGGTGGCGTGTTTATGTTTATAGCCTGCAGCATGCTAATGGTGTGCCTGCTGATCGGCGGATTCGGCCCCCGCACCGCGCGCCGCCCTCTCGAAGAGATCGCGAGCTAACGCGCCCCTCGGCGCGGGCGCTCTGGGCGTTAGCTTTTGGATAGGCGCCTTGGCAACTTCCCAAAACCCGTCTGCGTCTGAGCATTAAGCACAAGGAGCAAAACACATGCAAAAATCGCGCCAAAAATCGCAGAGGATTCGATTGGGGTGGATTCTATCGTTCGGTTCGTTGGTTCTGATGACGCTTCCTGCGCTTGCAGTGCGGGCGCAGGCTCCGCCTCCCCGCCCTGGCTTTCACATGGCCGAGGGCGGTCCGCCCATGTTCGACTTCATGGGCGGCAAAACGGTGACCGGCCAGCCCTACTCGGCGCAAGTCACCTTTAAACACAATCAGACTTTGCAGGACGGAAATTTGGTCGAGCAAACGAATACGGCAATGGTCTACCGCGACGGCCAAGGCCGCACCCGCATCGAGGAAACGCGCCCCGCGAATTCAGGAAATGCCGAGCAGATCGTCAGGATCACAGACCCCACAGCCCGCGTCTCTTACGTGCTTGACCCCGTAAAAAAGACTGCCCACCGCTTCACGCTGCCTCCGCCCCGCGCTACAAACTTACGGCGACGCCGCCTCGCGCCGGATCGAACCCGAACGTGGCTACCCAGTCTCTTGGCTCACAAACGATAGATGGTCTCCTCGCCCAGGGCACTCAGATCACGCGCACCATCCCCGTCGGCCAGATGGGCAATACCGCCCCCATCCAGACCGTTACCACTCGCTGGTATTCCACGGACCTGAGTATCGATCTCAGCGCCTCCACCACGGACCCGCTCCACGGAAATTCGTCAACCACGCTTGCGGATCTCAGCCGCGCCGAGCCCGCCAGCACGCTCTTCCAGGTTCCTTCCGATTACACCGTAGTCAACGCAGGCCCCGGAATAAGGAACGGAAACCCAAGGGGTTTCGCACCTCCCGCCCCGCAGCAGCAGTAAATATCGCCGGCAAAGACAAAGGCCAAAAAAAAGGGGGAGATGCTCCTTGCGCATCTCCCCTTTTTTGTGCCGCTCCAGGCTCCCCGCTGTCATCCTGCCCCACGGCCCTTTGGCGCATCCACCCTCCCCGGTTGTCATCCCGAACCCGGGGTCCCCAAAGCGCGCCGGTTCTCCGCGTCCGCGGTGGGAAGCCGGCCCGTTTGTGGGACGGCGGTGAGGTCCGTTTTGTGGACTCCGGTGGCGTCCAGTGGAGGCCGTAACCGGAGGATCTGCTTTTTCTTCGACACCGAGCCCCAGCACTTTGTTGTCATCACGAGTCCGCCGCTTTTGACATTTCATCGTGCTTCACGGGTGCCTCTGCGCGCGTCCACCTCCCCGGCTGTCATCCCGAACCCGGCCCGTTTTGTGGGACGGCGGTGAGGGATCTGCTTTTCGTATTTCGCGTTTTCTTCAAGCGCTATTGGCGTTGTCGAGCCGGGAAGGGCTATCCCTTTCTGTGCTTGAAAAACTCCACCTGGCGCAAGCGCTTCTGCGCCTTGGCCCTGCTCTTGTAAGGACCGCCCAGGTTCTTGCCCTTCTCCGACAGCACTTTATAGCCGCCGCTCGTTTTTCTGATCATCGTTAACCTCCCTATCTCCCTCTGTCCAATTAGATGCGCCTGGCCCCTCCACCTCGACACCTGGCTTTTGTAATCGCTGTCATCCCTCCCGGCCACCAAGTCGCTACGAGTCTTTACACAAGAGTGGGTTGCCCTCAATTGTGCGACAATCGTGCGGCGTGAAAGGTCGCTGCCTCTTAGCTGTTAACCCAGCACCGCAGAGAAACAAAATGAGAAAGGCCCGTTGCATTCGCCTGTTGGCGATACTTGCCGTTTCAGCCGTATGGCCTTCTTTCGCGCAAGGCCGGCAAAGCCAGCTTGACGCCTCATCGTGGAATGTTCAGATCGATCAGATACGCCATGTGGCCGCCATGATCCCGGGCCGTCGGCCGTTGCGAATTAATGTCTTGAAATTCGCGGAAAGCCGCCGGTCAAAGAAGTTTTCAGTCCAAGGCGCCGCCGATGAGCCCAGTGTTCAAGCCCGCACGGTGTTTCAGATTGTCTATGCCGACGGCAAGGTTATGCTCGACTCTGGCATGGACGAGCAGGTGCATCGTTTCTTCGGACGCGGAACCGTGGAACCGTATGATCCCGATGCCGCGAAGCAAGTCCAACAGGCGCTTCTCAGCGCCAGAGCGATTATCATAACCCACGAACATGGCGACCATGTCGCAGGCGTGATCCGTACTCCCTTCCTGGCCGAACTCGCCCCGAAAACGCTGCTCACCCGCGCCCAGGTCGAGGCCCTCGAAACAAATCCCCAAATGCCGGAAATCAAGATCACGCCGGCTATGGCCAGCCGCTACAACGTCGTGGATTACGACAAGTATCTTCCCTTTCGGACCAGGTATTGCGTTGATCAAAGCGCCCGGGCATACTCCCGGATCGCAAATGGTCTACGTCGCCTTGGAATCGGGCAGAGAGTACCTTTTCATCGGCGATACCGCCTGGCATATGGACGGCGTGCGCTTGATCAAAGGCAAAGACGCGCCTTGGATACAGGAAGATAATGCCGCGCTGCTGGCGCAACTGAAGTGGCTCAACCAACTTTACCGCACCGAAGAAGAACCTCTTCCTCATCGCCAGTCACGATGACGAGGAGCATAAGGAACTGATCGAGAAAGGCATCCTCGGTAACGGATTGGAATAGCCGCCCAGATCGTAAGTCTCGGCCATCGCCTCTCCTCACAATCTTCTCCGCTCCGCACTCCGTCCGCGACCTCTCACGTGGGCCGCGCGCGCGGATTACGCTCTAGGGGCTGCGTGGGCCGGTACTTTCTAGAAGCGCTTTAGTTTGCAACAGGCGCGAACTAGTTCCTAAGCACGGATGGGAATATCTGAAACAAACACGCGCTCTTCAGCTTTCGGCACCCCTGTGGCCTTGAGGGCCCCGACGAAAGCACCATATATCGGCCAGGGATACGGGGTCGGACCAACGATTAGTCGGTCGAAGACTTGCGCGAAATCCAAATCAGCGATCAGCGGTGAAACCGAGCCGTCGAGCGGAATTTTGTAAATGATCTGTGGGACACCTGCAACAACCTCAGTTGACGTTTCCATCATGGGAGAAGGCCAACGTTTCGGCGTGTAGATCGCGCGCCATTCGCGTTCCTCGTGAAAGCCTTCGTGCTTAAGACAGACGATGCCAGAAGAAAACATCTGAAACACTAGCTGGACAAGAACCTCCCGTTTGAGTGCGCTGAGGTAAGTGCAATTCCCCTGAACGTTTGCGATGACTTGATCGATGACCCCATGAGCGGCGGGTTCCGACAGATAAGCCACCGGGCTGAAGTTAAGAGCGAGAGACACGGCGGAAATCGAGACGTATGGAAAACGGAGGACAACCCCCACACGCGTGCCCGTCCCGCCAAAAGCCCGCCACATCGAGAGTCGCCCATGCAGGTCCTCGGAATCTTGGTGCTCGGAAACGCACGCAATGTATGTATTCAGCCGCAAATCCTGCCACCAGTTGTTGAAGGCAGCGAACGCGTCATCCGCAGCACCCGGTGCACAGGCATCGAGGGCATCAACGAACGCTTTACGCTTGGCTGCGTCAAGGAAGTATTTATTGAAGATATCGAAGCCGTGCTGTACTTCGCGGTAGTCAGACATGCAGTTCGTGTTGCGTAACCAGAATCGTTTCGTACGAATGATGCTCAGGGCGGCCTCGGCGGTCGTGTAATGAACGAATCGGGCATGAGTCTGATCGGGCGTGCGTTGGTACGTCGCCTGCATTTGTTTCAGGGCATACGGCATCGTGATGCTCATGATGCGCACGCCTTCATCGTGAATCTTACGGACTTCTTCGGGAGTGGGAACATTGATTGGGTTCAATGGCTGGGTTTCCACAGTGCGCCTGGCCAACTTTAGCAGCGAACCCTTGATAACGGTACCGCTCAACTGGTCAATGCAAAATCGCGCGCCCGTAGCGACGGGCAAGGCCCCCAAATCAACATCCGCGAAAAGATCCTGGCGTTTGAGGCGTCCGCAAGTAGACTTCGTGCCCGTGTCGCGATGACCCATTGAGATCAGCGGGATTTCTTCAACTGGAGTCCGCACACGCCGTCCCTTTACACATCGGTTAAAATAGAACATGCTCGAAATTCGCTCTCCTCGCAGAAGCGTGCTCGGCACGGCTCTGCCTGCAATCGACATCTTCCGCGCTGCAACTCGCAATTCTTCTCGACCGCTCGCAATCCGCCTGCGATCCCATCGGTTTGGCGTGCCAGCGCGGGTGCCGCACCCTTCGTTTTCAAGGGTGCGGATTTTAACGGTGGGCGTGGCGCTTCTGCCGTGGCAGTGCGATTACGGTAAACGTCCTGGAATGATACTCTTGCAAGCGTAATGAGACATTTCCAATCTAAGTGGCTTAGAATGACACTCTTAACAAACAGCAACGGTAGGGCCCGAACCTCCAGACAGTATCCATGTGTCACATCATTTAGAATCAATGCATTAAGAGAATTCCATCGCAAAAAACGCGAGTGCCCTAAACCCTTTAGAATGACATCGTTGTCCAACTCGCCCTCGCAACCCCTTTGGAATGATATTCTTTACAAAAAAGTGGGGGGGAGGGGGGGTATCCTGCCACTTTTATTGCCAAATTCGCTCGGCCTCGACGCCGCGCAGATCACCCCGAACGGCCTGCTCCAATGATCGGACTCCTACGCGGACAGCTCGTCGATAAGCGCCCCAACCAGGTTCTGGTGGACGTCAACGGCGTCGGCTACCAGGTCTCCATCCCGCTTTCCAGCTTCTACGCCCTCGGCGAACTCCGCGAAAACGTGGTGCTGCTGATCCATACCCACTTGCGCGAGGACTCCATCACGCTCTACGGCTTCCTTACCTCTCGCGAAAAACATTTTTTCGAGCTGCTCATCTCCGCTTCCGGGGTCGGCCCTTCGCTGGCCCTGAAAATTCTTTCTGGCATGAGTGTCGACGAGCTGCTGCCCGCCATCCGCGCCGGCGACCTCATCCGCCTCACCCGCATCCCCGGCGTTGGCCGCAAGACCGCCGAGCGCATCGTCGTCGAATTGCGCGATAAGCTTGCCGCCATGGAGCCGCCGGAGCCGGAACGAGTCTCGGCCTCCGGGCGCACGCAGCTGGAGTCTGACGTGGTTTCCGCGCTGCTCAATCTTGGCTATGATCGCCGCGTGGCCGAAAAAGCCTTGGAGGATGTCATCGGGAATGGCGGCGATGCTCGCCGCGTTGCTATTGGAGCGGAAAAGAGTCCTGCGCAGAAGGGTAGCGCGGAAAAAAGCGCCGCGGAGAAGGCTGCTGCAAATCCGGCCGAGAGCTTTGAGGCTCTGCTGCGAGCCGCGCTCCAGCAGTTGAGCCACCCGGCGAAGCAAGCGGCGCCTTCGGGCGCGAGCAAACCGTAGTCGTGTTGTCGAGCGCCAGCGCCTCTTGGCGTGAATTTGTAGCCCAGGGCGCCCGCTGTCGTTGCGGGGCCCTGGGAAATTTGTGGGTGGTCACGGAATATATGTTTAGGTCCGCGAAAGAAAGTTCGCGAAACTGAGTTCGGAAACGAAATCGCACATGACAGAGACACCGCCAAAACGCATCGTTTCCGGGCGCGCCTTCGATGAAGACGCCCGCCTCGATGCCAGCGTGCGCCCCAAGAGCATGTCCGACTTCATCGGACAGGCACGAGTAAAGGAAAACATCTCCATCGCCATTGAGGCCGCTCGCAGCCGCGGGGATTCGCTCGATCACGTCTTGCTCTACGGCCCGCCCGGCTTGGGCAAAACGTCTCTCGCCCAAATCATCGCCAACGAACTTGGCGTTTCCATCAAGACCAGTTCCGGGCCGCTCCTCGAGCGCAAGGGCGACCTCACCGCGATTCTCACCTCGATCGAAACGCGCGAGCTTTTCTTCCTCGATGAGATCCATCGTTTGCTGCCCGCCATCGAGGAGATTCTCTATCCGGCCATGGAAGACTATCGGATCGACCTGGTGATCGGTCAGGGACCGGGCGCGCGCATTCATCCCTTCAACTTGAACCATTTCACGCTCGTCGGCGCCACCACGCGCGCCGGCCTGATCACCGCGCCGTTGCGTTCGCGCTTCGGCATCGTGCACCGTCTCGAGTATTACCGGCCCGAGGATCTCGTCGAGATTCTGCGCCGTTCGGCCCAAATCCTCTCCATCGCTCTGGACTCGGGCGGCGCCGAGGAAGTGGCTCGCCGCAGCCGCGGGACTCCACGCGTTGCCAATCGCCTGCTTCGCCGCGTGCGCGATTTTGCCGAGGTCCGCGCGCAGGGCCGCGTCACCCCCGAAGTCGCTCGCGAAGCCCTCGATCGCCTGGGCGTCGATGAACACGGCCTCGACGAGGTCGACCGCAACCTCATGCTCACCATCATTCAGAAATTTGCCGGAGGTCCCGTCGGCCTGAACACCATCGCCGCTTCGCTCAGCGAAGAGGAAGACGCCATCGAAGAGATCTACGAGCCGTATTTGATGCAGATGGGCCTGCTCGACCGCACGCAGCGCGGCCGCATGGCCACTCCGCTGGCCTACAAGCATTTCGGCTTGGAGCCCCCGCGCGCCCAGCACGCGCTTTTCTAAACGCGGCCCTCTGGTCGGCTGTCATCCCGAACGAATTTCGTGAGGGATCTGCTTTTGGTCGTAAGGGTTGATTCGGTGCCCGAAAAACTCGTTTACATCGCGCTGGGATCGAATCTGGGAGATCGCTCCGCGACGCTCGCGCGCGCCGTCGAGGCCATGAATTCCGCCGGCATTCGCGTGACCAGGCAATCCTCGCTCTACCTTACCGAGCCGGTGGATGCGCCGGGCCAGGCCAGCTTCCTGAACGCCGTCGCCGAAGCGGAAACGTCGCTCATGCCGCTGCAATTGCTGCACGCGCTGCATGAAGATCGAGCGCGGACTTGGACGGCGCCGCATCGCGCCGCATGGTCCCCGCACCATCGATCTCGATATTCTGCTTTACGGCTCGAGCGTGATTCGCGGCCCGGAGCTCCAGGTGCCGCATCCACGCCTCGAGGAGCGCCGCTTCGTGCTGGTGCCGCTCGCGGAGATCGCGCCCGAATTTCGGCATCCTGTCCTGCGCAAGAGCGTCGTTGAGCTTCTCGCGCAAGCGCCGGACCGCGGCGAAGTGCGTCTCTGGCACGCGGCGATGAGCCCGCGCCTAATACCGAAATGAAGCCACTCAAATGAAGCTACCCAAATGAACCCGTCGCGCCAATGACAATCGCGCCCATAAAAATGTCTGTTTAATTTAAAGCTGGGTCTTCAGAGAAGAGCTTTTCCGGCCCCTTGAGCCGAGTGTTCAGCCGAGAGTAGTCTGTGGCTTTTTCTTCTTCTTGCGTGCTTCCACTTCCTGTCGTTCGTACTCGAGGAGCTCTTCGTCGGACCATTGGTAATCTTCGTGCCTGGCAAACATCCCGGTGTTCCGGCCCGCGTCGCGCCCCGTATCGCGCGACTTGCGCTCCGACCCGAAGCGTTCGCGCACCTGCCGAATGGGCGAGCCGATCACCTTGGCCTCCACGAGCAGGTCGCTAACGCGTTCGAGCAGATCGTTAAAGCTCAGTGGCTTGGGAACGTAAGGCAGATGCGCCTGTTCGAGCAGCGGCTTGGCTTTAGCCGCGGCCGATTCCGGCACCAGGAACAGAACGCGCACGTGCGCCCGTCCGGCGCTGTCGGCCGGAGCTTGCGCCAGTTCACGCAGGGTCGTGAAGAGAGCGCCAATAACGCCTGTGGTCTCCACGTTCGCCAGCACCAGGCTCCATTTGCCCGTGGCGAGTTCCTGAAAGGCCTGGCTCGGCGATCCAGTGGCCTCCACAAACCATCCTTCGGCGCCCAGCACCTGGCGCAGGGCCGCCTGGGTGGCAGCGTCATCGTCAATTATGAGAACGCCGATATTCTCCATAATTCCTGCTCTCCGGAGGAAGAGGGCTGAAAATAAAGTATAGCCCTCGGGATCGGGGTTGCGATGGAGATGGTTTGGCCCGAAGCGGCGGATAAGGCAATGCAGCCTGTTTCTGAGGGAACGAGAAATCGCGTGGCGAATATTTGGCGAATACAAATGCCTTGACAGACGAATACAAGGCGAACATACTCCGCTTATCTGGCAGGCGTGCAATGGCCACACTTCCTATCATTCGGGCCACGATTCGTCCTTTCGCCGACTCTAAGGAGCCGGTTCGGAATGCGAACGAATCCCTGCCTCTTTTTGCCCCCGTCCCGAGCCACCGGGAGACCGAGGGCCAGGCTCCGTCGCCATCGGACCCGGCCGCCGGACGAGTTGGCATTGCACGCCTCGCCGCCTCCTCTCCGCTGGCCGACGCGAAACGCGGAGCGGAATATTTCCTTTTGCCGTCGCGCTCCATTCTAAATCGATGCGACTCCGACCGCGTGCCATTCACCTGGACGGTGAATCCGTACCGCGGGTGCGAATTCGGCTGCAAATACTGCTACGCCCGCTACACGCACGAATACATGGACCTCGACGGCGGAGAGTTCGAGCGCAAAATTTTCGTGAAGCAGGATGCGGGGCCATTAGCAGCTCGGGACCTGCGTTTCAACCCGGTGCGCGGCGAGCATATCGCCATTGGCACGGCCACCGATCCCTACCAGCCGGCCGAGCGCGAATTCGGAGCAACGCGCGCGATCCTCGAAGAGATGGCGGAACTCGAGGGACTCAGCATCTCGATCACGACGAAGTCGGACCAGGTGTTGCGCGACTTGGATCTGCTCAAGCGCATCAACGAACATTCGAGAATAAGCGTCAATCTATCCATAACCACGCTGCGCCCGGGCCTGGCGAGGCTGCTCGAACCGAGAGCGCCACGGCCCGATCTGCGGATCGGAGCGGTTCGCACGCTGCGGCAGAACGGAATCGCCGCGGGAGTCCTGGCCATGCCGGTGCTGCCGGGGCTGACGGATCGTCCTGCCGACCTGGAAAATCTCGCGCGTGCCGCGAGCGATGCCGCCGCATGCTGGTTCGCGGCGAATGTCTTGTTTCTGATGCCGGCTTCGCGCAAGCAGTTCTTCCCTTTTCTGGCGGAGAAATTCCCGCGGCTGGCTCGCCAGTATGAGGAGTGGTATGCGCGATCGGGTTATGCGCCGGAATCCTACCGCGCTGAAATCGCCGAGCGATTCGCCGATTTGCGCCGCAAATACCGCCTCGACACCCGCCCGGAGCCGCCGCAGCGGGCGGCCAAACAGGCGCCCGAACAGCTCTCGCTGGGGCTTTAGCCGAGTTCCGTTCTTTTTGTGAAAGTTAAAGCCTAAGGGGCGATGATGCGCGAAGCTTCGGGCCGGGATTCAGCCTGAGGAAACTGCCCGCGCAAAAAGTGCAGATAGACTCTCGCGCGGGGACGCCCATTGGTCCAATTGCGCACCAGGCGAGCCAGAAAAACGAGCAGGTGAAACACCTCGGAATCCTTAAGAGTGGAGAACCCGAGTCGCTCGGTCTCCTTCTTCTTGTACTCCTGGATGAAGCCCGCCAGCGCTGCATAGAGCGCGGCGGCCGGCTGCATGGCCGGAGGCTTTTCATAATAAATGCCGGAGACGAGAGTGCGGTAAGTCTCGGCAAGCGTCCGGATCGCGCTAAGCGCCTGCTGATCGGTCAGCTCGGGATGATTGGCGGCAAATTGGGAGATCGTGAACGCTAGTCCGGAGACAAAGGGTTCCCGTTCATAAATGAGGTTGGGAGAAAACTCCACTCCAGGAAAAGCTATTTCGCTTTCGGGTATAGGCTTGCGATGTTCCTGCTCGTAGCGGTGTGCCGCAATCAGATAGGCGCAATCGGGCGGGCAATCGAGAGTCACCTCGCGTTCCCTGCCGCAACATACGGCGCAGATCTTCTCACCCTTAGCTGGGCAGAATCGCTCCGGCCGGCGTTTGGCGCAAATCACACATGTGGGCCGCTCTGGCATTTCCAGGATCAAAGGAATCGAGCCGCGGGTGATTCCAGCGAAACGAAACGATTATATCCGACGCCGGCAATATGACAATTTCAGCAGGCAGTTAATAGTGGGTCAGTTTGAATCTTGACCTCTTGTGTCCCGATCAAGAAAATTCAAACTGACGCGCTACCGCCAGCTGAAGAGGGATGGCGCCGGTTCAGCCGGCCTTGCCGCAACTATTTCAGCGAGTTCGGATCCGAAGTATTCTTCGGAGAGTGTTGGTCGAGCAAGGAGACCATTTTTTGCGCTGAAGGAGGTATGGCGACGGTTCCTTTGCGCACGATGTCGATCGCAGGGATCTTTCTTTTATAAACAGCCTCGTTGGCGCCATTGTCAGGCCGCAACGTGGAGCCTTCGAGGGATATGCCGGCAAAAAGTCCACGAGCGCGCGAATAAGTGAGCATTTCCGCCCTTAAGGTGACATCGGTGGAGGCAGCAGCGTCGCGGCCTTTCGGGCCTGCCGCGGCGGATGCATCCGCGCCCAGCTTGACCTTGCTGGAAAGAATGGCATTGGCGCCGCGCGGGTTCATAACCAGGATTACGAAATCGGTAGCTTGGCCGCCAAGCTGAAATCCAAAGCTGCCGCCCTCCAGAGCCATCATGGTTGGCGCGCCCCATTTACCCATGAAGTGCTCGCCGGAGCGGCAGGTCATGGCGCCGCGTCCGTAGTCGCCGCCGATGCCAAAGGCAGCTTTGAGCACCGAGGGGACAATAATGACGCATTCGGCCTTATCCAGCAGGTCCTGAGGAATATTGTCCGGAATCCGCAGAACCTCATCGAGCACCATGCCGCAATTCTCCAGCCGGTTCGTTTCCTTATCGGCTCCCATGGAAACAAACGGCAAGGCGCAAAGCGCGACGGCCAAAAATGTGGCGACTGCCTTTTTCATTAACTTCCTCCTGGCTAGGTAGCATCATCATAAGATTTTCCTCTTGGCGGAAGCAAATTCGGAAGCCGCCATGCGCAAAGAAGAAGCGGGAGGTTGGAAACTGGAAATGAGGCGTGGAAGCGCTTCTGGCCGCATGGAGACGGAGGCTCTATAATCCCAGACAAGCCAATCTTCTCATCGATGATCCTTCATGAATGATGGACCAAAAGAACGCATGATGGGACCTTCGCGGCCGGCATATCGGCTCTATCTCCACGTTCCATTTCTATTTCTGTTCCTCCTTTTTCTGCTTTTTATCAGCGCGCCTCGGCTGCTTCCTCGCGCGAGCCTGGCGCAAGAGCGCACGGCCGCGGCCGACCCGGCAACTCCTTCAGCGAGCAAAACGAAAAGAGAGCCGAGCGACATTGCTCGATTTCGAGAACGCGTTCAGGCGGCGCTCGAATCGGCGGGCGGCGAAAAGGCTTATTGGGGACTGATCGTCACCGATGCCGATACGGGCGAGACGATCTACTCGCAAAATGCGAACCGGTATTTTGTGCCGGCGTCGAACGCGAAGCTGTTTACATCCGCAATGGCGCTGGCGACGCTAGGTCCCGACTTTCGCATCCGCACGACGGTCGAAAGCGCCGCGGCGCCGGATTCCACGGGAGTCCTGCAGGGCGATTTGGTGCTGGTGGGACGGGGCGACGCAAATCTCTCCAACCGCGTATTCCCGTTTGTGGACCACGCCGAGCGCAACGGCCCGCTGGAAAAAGCTCTGGCCGATCTGGCCGATCAGGTGGTCGCGTCGGGAGTGAAGGAAATCTCCGGCGATATCGTAGCGGACGACAGCTATTTCGCTCCGGAGCGATATCCGCCCGGCTGGACGATCGATGACGCGGTATGGGGCTACGGCGCGGCTATTTCGGCGCTGGCGATCAATGACAATTACATCTCGGTCATTTTGCATCCCGCTGTTTCCGCCGGCGGGCCTCTCACATATAGCGCAGCACCCTGGCCGGGAATCTACGCTCTGAGGAACGACACGACAACAACAGCGGCGGGAACAGAGCCGATGCTGCGCCTGGAGCGCGATCCCGATTCCCAGACTTTCCACCTGACCGGAACGCTTCCGCTCGACGCGCCGGCTCGCGAACTGCAGTTGGCGGTCACGCAGCCCGCGGAGAACGCGGCCGCGGTTTTGATGCAATTGCTCGAAGCGCGGGGCGTGCGCATCGGCGGCCACAGCCGGGCGCGCCACGGAGATCGCGACGCGCAGCCGCAGCCCGCTTCCGACCTGCACGTGCTGGCGCAGCACATTTCGCCTCCGCTGGTGCAGGATGTGCGCATCACGAACAAGCTGAGCATGAATCTGCACGCGGAGCTGATGCTG
The DNA here is from genome assembly GCA_963703785.1 of uncultured Acidobacteriota bacterium. Lineage (GTDB taxonomy): Bacteria > Acidobacteriota > Terriglobia > Acidiferrales > UBA7541 > Palsa-189. The sequence goes on from CAVPFR010000025.1 coordinate 58,968, forward strand.
CGTGTGGCGGCCAGGGAGAAAGCCGGAGCGATTACCATGGACGATGCACTGGCGTTCGCCACCCAGTTCCGCCAAAGCATCGGGATCTTGCCGGACGATGTGCAGTTGACCGACGGCTCGGGGCTCTCCCGAGGGGACCTGCTGACTCCACAAAGCGTGGTGCGCCTCTTGGCCTACGCTCACCGCCAGCCTTGGGGATCCGATTTCGAGAACTCGCTGCCGGTGGCCGGGCAAGACGGCACGCTCGAGAATCGCATGCGGGGCACGACGGCCGCGGGACGAATTCATGCGAAGACCGGCCTCGTGGAGCACGTCAATTCTTTATCGGGTTACGCCACTTCGCGGCGCGGCGCTCACCTGATCTTTTCAATTTTTGGCAACAACACGGGACCGCACGGGGTGAATGCAGCCAACGTGGTGGATTCGATCTGCGTGGCCATGGTGGAGGAACTGACGCCACATGGCGAACCTCGTCCGGCACCCGCGGCGGCCAGCCGGCGCGCGGCGCCAAAGCAAGCGGAGAGACAAATCTCCCGTTAGAATCAGTTCCACATGAGCCCCGGAAATATCATCACGGTCTTTGGCAGTGCGCGGCCGCAGACGGGCGAAGCCGATTACGAAGAAGCGCGCCGGCTGGGAGGCGAACTCGCGCGGCGCGGCTTTCAGGTGTGCACGGGAGGATATACAGGCGTGATGGAGGCGGTATCGCGCGGGGCGAAAGAGGCGGGCGGCCGCACCATCGCGATCACTTCCACATTTTTTCGGACGCAAGCGAACTCCTGGGTGGACGAGGAGCACGCCGCGAGTACCTGGCAGGAGCGGCTATTCGAGCTGATCCGCTTTGGAGAAGGCTTCGTCGCATGCAAGGGCGGAACGGGCACTTTGGTGGAATTGGCGGTGGTTTGGGAGATGCTGAACAAGGGCGTCATGGCGGGGAAACCGTTTGTGACGCTGGGCGATTTCTGGGCGCCCATCATCGAGCGCGTCCGGGAAGTGGAGGTCAACCACGGATCGCGCTGGGGAGAAGCGCGGACGCGACTGGTGCGCGGCGCGCAAAATCCCGCCGAGGCCGCGGAGTATCTGGCCGAGGCGCTCGCCAAGCGATAGGAGAAGATGGGACGCCGCGCTGAAGAGATTCTGGAATTTGACCGGCTGCGCGAGCTGCTGCGGGGCCGCACGACGTCTGCGCCGGGGCGGCGCGCCATTGAGGCGCTGGAGTTCCGCACCGAGCGCGCCCACCTGGAGCGCGAATTCGCCGCGGTGCGAGAGGCGATTGCTTATCTGCGCTCCGGCGAAGAGCTTGGTTTTGGGGCCTTGGCCGATCCCGAAGCCTGGCTCGAACGGCTGGACCTGCCGGGAGCCGTTCTGGCTCCCGCACAACTGCTGGACGCCACATCGCTTGTCGATTTAGCGACGTCCGTGCGCGAAATCTTTCGCGATGCCTCCCCGAAATTTCCGCTGCTTACCGAGCGCGCGCGTTCGCTGGCGGATTCGCGCTTTCTGGCGGCGGCCATCCGCAGGGCCATTCTGCCCAACGGTGAAATCAGCGACGATGCGTCGCCGGCCCTGCGCCGTATGCGTGAAGGAATAGCGCGCACGCGGGAGGGCCTGCAAAAAGCGCTCGAGCGCATTCTGCGCGCACGCGGCGGCGAAAGCGGCGAAGACTACATCACGCAACGGAACGACCGCTATGTGATTCCGGTGCGAGCCGCAGAACGGCGGAGCCTGGACGGCGTGGTCCATGCGGCCAGCGCCACGGGCCAGACGGTATTCGTGGAGCCGCTCGAAACCATCGAGGTGAACAATCGGCTGGTGCAGCTCAGGGAAGAGGAGGCGGCGGAGATCGCGCGCATTCTGGAAGAGCTGACGAGCAAGCTGGTGGCCGAGCGCGGCCCGCTTTCGCACGCGGCGGCGACTCTCGCGGAGATGGACGCGCTTTTTGCGCGGGCGCGATTTGCGCGCGAGTACGATGCCTGCATTCCGGAATTTACGGATGAGGCCGCAATTATGCTGGAGGCGGCCCGGCATCCGGTGCTCGAAAGCACGCTTCGGCCGCAGGGGCGCGAAGTGGTGCCGCTCAGCTTGCGCTTGGGTAAAGACGAGACGGTCTTGGTGATCAGCGGACCGAACACGGGCGGGAAGACGGTGGCTTTGAAGACGGTGGGGCTGGCCGTGCTCGCGGCGCAATCGGGGATTCCCGTGGCCGCGCAGTCGGCGCGGCTGGGAATTTTCGACTGCGTACTGGCGGACATTGGCGACGAACAATCGATTGCCGCGGACCTCTCGACATTTTCGGCGCACATGCTGAATCTGAAGTCCATTCTGGGCGCGCTCACGCCGCATTCGCTGGTGCTGCTGGACGAAATCGGCACGGGGACGGCGCCCGAGGAGGGCGCGGCGCTGGCGGTGGCGCTGCTGGACGAATTTCGCGCGCGAGGCTGCCTGGTTCTGGCCACAACCCACCACGACCGGCTGAAGGCTTATGCATCGACAACGCCGGGCGTGCTGAACGCGGCGGTGGAGTTCGATGAAGAGCGCCTGGCGCCCACCTATCGGCTGCGCGTGGGCGTGCCGGGCGGGTCGAGCGGCATCACCATCGCGAAGAGATTGGGCCTGCCGGAGAGGATTGTGGAACGGGCCAAGGAACTGATCACACCCGAGGCACACGAGGCCGCGGGGCTGATTGCCTATTTGCATCGCAGCCGCGACGTTCTGGAACAGATGCAGCGCGATTTGGCGGAGCAGACGCGGCAACTCGAAGCCGACCGGCGCGAACTGCGCGAGGAGTGGGTGACGCGGCAGCGGGCAGCGCATCGCGGAACTGGAGCAAAGATTCAACGCCGCGGTGGCGGAGCACGAGCGGCAAATGACGCGAGCCATCGAGGCGGTGAAAGACCGAGAGCTGCGCGCGCAGATGGAGAAGCAGTCGCGGCGAAAATTGACCGAGGCGCGCGGAGAGGCCCGCAGCGAGGCCGATGCGGCCGTGGTAGCGCACCTTTCGGAGTCGCAAGCGGATCTGGGAGTCGCGGCGGAGAGCGTGAGTCCGCCAGCGCCCGAGGAGCTGGTCGCCGGCGTGCGGGTGCGCGTGCGCGGCCTGCCTGCGGCCGTGCTGCTGCGGCGGCGCGACGGAGGCGAGCGCGGAGATCGAAGCCGGGCCGTTGCGGATGAAGGTGCCGCTTTCGGAGATTACGGCGGTGGTGAGAGAAGAGGGCGGCAAAAGCGCGCGTCGGGGGCTGGAGCGGGCGCTCGATTGGGGGCTGGAGCAAGCGGCGCTTCGTCGGGCGGAAGCGGAGGAGCGAAGACGGCGGGCGCCGCGCGAAGCGGCGTCAGCGTGCATACGGCACCGGCGGATCGCGAGACCGGCGGGGCCGGGGACGAGATCAACGTGATTGGCTGCACGGTGGAGGAGGCGTCGCGGCGCGTGGATAAATTTATCGACAACGCCGACGCTTGCAGGGAAGCCCGCGGTTCGCGTCATTCATGGGCACGGCACGGGAGCGTTGCGGCGCGGGCTGGCGGAGTTTCTCTCGGCGCATCCGCTGGTCGAAAGCGTTCATGCGGAAGCGCAGGAACGCGGGGGGACGGCGGTGACGGTGGTGGAGCTGCGCGCTTGATCGAAGCGAGGAACTAAGGGCAAGACTGGCACGAACTCGGGCAAGGAATTAGGGGCGAGGAGCCAGGGAAAACGTGGCGGAAGCGGGTTCATTTGCCGATCGCGTGAAACAGCAGGCGGACATCGTCCGCGTGGTGGGCGAATATGTGCGGCTGAAAAAGAACGGGCAGAACTTCACCGGGCTGTGCCCATTTCATTCGGAAAAGACGCCGTCGTTCGCGGTGCATCCGGTAAAGCAGATCTATCACTGCTTCGGCTGCGGCGCGGGCGGCGACGTCTTCAAGTTCGTGATGGAGATGGACAAGTGCGACTTCATGGAGGCCGTGCGGGCGGTGGCGGACAAGTGCGGCATCGCCATTCCGCAAGCGCGGGACCGTTCGCCGGAGGAGCGGCGCGAGCAGCAACAGCGCACCGCGCTCGTCGAATTGCATCGGGAGGCGGCGGCGTTTTTTGCGCGGCAACTCGAAAGCACGCCGGAGGGCAAAGCGGCGCGGGGATACCTCGCGGATCGCGCGCTGGACGCCGAGGCGATCGCGCGGTTCGGATTGGGCTACGCGCCTTCGGGCGGCGACGCGCTGCTGCGGCATCTCAAGGCAAAATATCCGGAGAAACTGATCGAACTGGCCGGCCTCGCCAGCCGCGACGCAAACGGGCGCGCTTATGACCGTTTCCGCCGGCGCATCATTTTTCCGATCGCCAACGAAGCGGGCAAAGTGGTGGCGTTCGGCGGGCGAGCGCTGGGAGACGACCTGCCGAAGTATCTGAATTCGCCCGAGACGCCGATCTATATCAAAAGCACCGTGCTCTATCACCTCGATCGCGCCAAAGAATCCATCCGGCAGGCGGACGCGGCGATTCTGGTGGAGGGCTATATGGATACGATCGCAGTGGCGCGGGCGGGGATCGGCAACGTGGTGGCGAGTTGCGGCACGAGCTTGACGGAGACGCAGGTGAAACTGCTGCGGCGGTTCACGCGGCGAATCATGGTGAACTACGATCCCGATACGGCGGGACAGACGGCGACGGAACGGTCGCTGTCACTTTTGCTGCAGCAGGATTGCGACGTGCGCGTTTTGGCGCTGCCGGGCGGGAAGGACCCCGACGCCTTCATCCGCGGAGAAGGCGCGGCGGCTTATCGCAAATTGCTGGAGGGCGCGCCGGCATACCTCGATTACTTGATCGGCCGGGCGCAACAGATGGGCGTGGCGAACGCTGAACAGAAACTGCGGGCGATGAATTTCCTCATGCCCTTCGTGCAGCGGCTGCCGAGTGCGCTTTTGCGTTCGGAATGGGCGTCGCGGATCGCGCAGCAACTGCGCGTGGACGAGCCGGTATTGCGCGAGGCGTTACGCCGGGCCGCGGCGGAACGGCGCAGCGAGGTGAAGACGCAGCCCGCGCTTGCGGGGCGAGCGGCGAAACCCGCGGAGCGGCGGTTGGTGCAGATGCTAATGGAGCCGAACGACTTTCGCGAGCGACTGAGTGAAGAGATCCGCGCGCACGAGCTTCACGTGGGATTAGAAACGGAAAAAATCCTAGGCGTCCTGATCGAGGCATGCGCGGCGGGCGCGACGCCGGACGCCACGGCCCTGGCGCCGAAACTGGAGGAACAGCACCGGCGGCTGCTGTTTGAAATCGCGTTCGAGGGCGGCATGGAAGCGAGTTGGGAAGAGGCGGAAAGCTGCCTGGAGGTGCTCCGGCGGCGCAAATCGGAAGAGGAGTTGGCGGCGGTGCAACGGCAGATCGAAGCATGCGGATCAGGGCCGGGAGACGGCGGAGAACAGCTGCGGGAGTTGCAAGCGCGGAAGTTGGAGTTGCGCAGACGGCTGGCAAGCGCAGCGCCGTGATTTCGCGGCGCACGATGCAGATCATCGCAGATCGTCTTGCAGTTTTGCGCAACGCGAGCCTGTTGACGAGACGTTTAGCGGCGTGTAACGTGTTACGGTTTAACGCGGTAACGGGTAGGGTGCGCCGTGCATCCAACTAGGGTGTATATCGTAGGCCGGCCGGGGGGCCCGGGGACGGGCGCGACGGCAGAAGCAATTAAGCGCGTGAATGCCTTCACAATTGAGTATTTGTCACTGGACCTAAGTGCGCCCTTGGCGCTCGGGCGGTCCTAAAAAGCCTGACGTCTCGAGGAAGCACGGAGGAAACTCTTGGCTCTGGCGCTAGAAGAAAAATACGATCAGGTACGCCAGCTCATCAACATGGGCAAGGAGCGGGGCTACCTCTTGTATGACGAAGTGAACGACATCCTGCCTGCGGAAGTACACTCCTCGGAAGAGATCGACGACCTGCTTTCCACCTTTGAGCGATACGGCATCGACATCTACGAAGACATTGCCGCCGCCAAAGCGGCGCGCGCGGCATTGGAAGTCGCGGAACCCGCCGACGGCGAGACCAAGGAGGAGCCCGCCGGAAGCGAGGAAGTTGAGCTGGACCTGACGCCCGGTCTGCTGGAGAAGACCAACGATCCGGTGCGCATGTATCTCCGGGAGATGGGCACTGTTCCGCTGCTGACGCGCGAAGGCGAAGTGGCCATCGCCAAGCGCATCGAGCGCGGACAGCTTCTGGTTCTGAAGACGACCACGCGCTCGCCGATCGTGGTGAAGGAACTGATGGGCATCGCCGACGATCTGCGGAATGGCGCGCGGTCGATCAAGGAGATCGTGCAGTTCGACGACGAGGAGCTCACCGAAGAGAAGATCGAGAACAAGACCAAGCAGACCCTGAAAGTTCTCGACAATATCGCCGGCCTTTACGATCTGGCGCTGAAGCAAGCGGCCAAGCTGGAGCGAATCCCCAAAGCCAAGAAGCGTTCCTATCTGCACGGGCGTTACGCCATATCGCGCACGCGCATCGAGATGTCGCAACTGGCGCGGTCGCTGGAGTTCAATCTTTTCGAGCGCAAGCGGTTGATCGACAAGATGCGGCACACCGTGGAGCGATTGCAATCGCTCGAGCGCGAAGCGGGCAAGCTGGAACGGCGCGCCGATATCTCCAAGGGCGACACGGCCGCGGAAGCACGCCGCGAATTGCGCACGCGCCGTACTGAACTGAAGGAGATTTCGGACGCCAGCGAAGTGGGGCTGGTGGAGCTGAAGCGCACGCTTCAGATCATCGTTCGCGGCGAGATGGAGGCCGAGCAGGCCAAGAAGGAGTTGATCGAGGCCAACCTCCGGCTGGTGGTTTCCATCGCCAAGAAGTACACCAATCGCGGCTTGCAGTTCCTGGACCTGATCCAGGAAGGCAATATCGGCCTGATGAAGGCCGTGGACAAATTCGAGTGGCGCCGCGGATACAAGTTCTCGACGTATGCAACTTGGTGGATTCGGCAGGCGATCACCCGCGCCATCGCCGACCAGGCCCGCACGATCCGCATCCCCGTTCACATGATCGAGACGATCAACAAGCTCATCCGCACGCAGAGGCAGCTGGTGCAGGAGCTTGGCCGCGAAGCGACGTCCGAAGAGATCGCCAAGCGCATGGATATTCCGGTGGCCAAGGTGCGCAAGATTCTAAAAATTGCGCAAGAGCCCATCTCGCTGGAGACCCCGATCGGCGAGGAAGAAGATTCGCATTTGGGCGATTTCATCGAGGACAAGGCCGTTGTTTCCCCGTCGGATGCGGTGATCAATCTGAACCTGAAGGAACAGACAGCATCGGTTCTGAAGACGCTCACGCCGCGCGAAGAGAAGGTGATCAAGATGCGGTTTGGCCTCGACGACGGCTCCGAGCACACGCTGGAAGAGGTAGGACAGTCGTTCGCGGTCACCCGCGAGCGCATCCGGCAGATCGAGGCCAAGGCGCTGCGGAAACTGCGCCATCCCTCGCGTTCGCGAAAGTTGCGCGCATTTTTGGAAGGCTCTTCACGGGAATACCTATAGGCCGGCGAACCTCGCTCTCTCCCCAGCTCTTATTTCACGCAGCGAGCGATCAACTCATCTAATCTCGAAAGCAAAAGCTTTAGGATGGGAGACTGGTTCGACTTTCTGTAGCCGAAAACCAGATCGACAGCCGGCGTATCTCCCTTCAGAGGACGGCTGGTTACAGATGAAGGCATAAAGTTCAGCGCGTAGGCAGGTAACAACCCCACGCCGCCGGTCGAGGCTATTAGCGACATTCCCATGGCGAGATGGTCCGCCTCGTGAGCCGGCGTGATATTGACTCCGGACCGCTTCAAGTAATTGTCGATGACCACGCGAAGCACGGGAGCGGTCTGCGAGACAATCACGAATGTCTCGCCTCGCAGATCCCTTGGACTGATGGCCTTGAGAGCAGCGAGATGGTGGCCGATCGGCAGGACTACCATCAAAGGCTCCTTGACCAGAAGGCGGAACGCTAAGCCTGGCACCCCTTTTTCCCGCCGAAGAAAGCCCGCATCGATTGTTCCCTTCGATATGCCATCCGCAAGCAGCGGCGAGTATTGACTCGATATCATCACGTCGATATCAGGGAATTCGCCGCGCAAGATCCGCAAGGCTTCAGGCATCCAGGTCAATTCGTGTCCGGTGAGAAAGCCCATCGAGAAGCATGGCTTGGCGGGATGAGCGACCCGCCGCGCAGCTTCGGATGCCGCTTCCACCTGCGATAGCACCGAGCGGGCGTGATCGAGAAAGGCCCGGCCCGCCGGCGTGAGTTCGATTCCTCGAGCGCCGCGGCTGAGCAGTTGGACACCGACCTCGGATTCAAGATCCCGAATCTGCCGACTCAACGAAGGCTGCGAGGTGTGCAGCTTTCCCGCTGCTGCCACCGAGAGGCTCCCCGCCTCCGCAACCGCGACGAAATAGCGAAGATGTCGTAATTCCATTCCCTCTCCCCATATCTCCGAAGCATAGCTCCCAGCTTAACAAAGTATGTCTCAAAGCCGCGACTAGCGGCTCAGCGCGCAATCCAATCAAGTGATCCGAGCTACCGAGCAGCTTTTGTCAGACATTCAGTCATGCCTGACCTGCATGGCCCCAGATCGAGGAGGCAACTATGAGTTCACCCGTGGTTTTGATTACCGGAGCACTGACCGGCATTGGCCGTGCGACGGCAATCGCGTTTGGGAAGGAAGGCGCACGCGTGGTGATTTCGGGACGGCGGGAGGAAGAAGGCAAGAAACTTCTTGCCGAACTCCGCAAGCTGGGCACAGAAGCCGAATTCGTGGCTTCCGACGTTCGCCACGAAGAGGATGTGCGGAGCTTAGTCGACAAGACTGTAGAACGCTTCGGTCGCCTGGATGTGGCAGTCAACACGGCCGGCACGGAAGGCGCACCCGGCCCGATAACGGAGCAAACCGCAGAAAGCTACGCCGCCACGTTCGATACCAACGTCCTGGACACACTATTGAGCATGAAGCATGAGCTGCGCGTGATGCTGGCTCAAGGAAGCGGCAGCATCGTGAATGTGTCGTCTACCTACGGGCGCACGGGTGCGGCCGGCGCTTCCGTTTATGCGGCGAGCAAGCATGCAGTGGAAGGCCTTACGCAGTCCGCAGCACTCGAAGTGGCGGGCTCCGGCGTGCGCGTCAACGCAGTGGCCCCCGGTCCCATCGAGACCGCGATGCTGAATCGCTTCACCGGGTCGGACGAAAGAAAAGCCGGCCTAGTATCGAGGGTGCCGCTCAAACGCGCGGGCAGGCCCGAAGAGATTGCTCAGACCATCGCCTTTCTCTCTTCGGAAAAGGCCTCATTCATCACCGGCGCGTCCTACGCCGTCGACGGGGGCAAGACGGCCTAATCGCTCTCATCCGTGGGGAGAGCGCTCGGCGCGGCGCCCGTGGAAACTAAATCTCAGCGAGCCTAAGAGTTCGATTCAGCGTAAAGGAGAAAGACAATGACAAAGAAATTAGAAGGAAAGACTGCACTCATTACCGGGGGATCGCGCGGCATTGGCGCCGCAATCGCCAAGCGTCTGGGGGCGGACGAAGCGAACGTGGCCATTACCTATGCGAAAGGCGCCGACGCAGCGGCGTCCGTGGTCCAGGAGATTGAACGCGCCGGCGGGAAGGCCCTCGCGATTCAGGCGGACGCCGCCGATGCCGACGCGGTTAAGGCTGCGGCCGAAAAGGCGTTTGCAACCTTCGGCCGACTCGATGTGCTGGTGAACAACGCCGGCACGGCCATTCCGAAACCGTTCGAGGAGGCAACGCTGGAAGAGATGGATCGCGTGCTCGACATCAACGTGCGCGGAGTATTCGTCGCGACGCAGGCGGCGCTGAAGCACATGAAGAGCGGCGCTCGCGTCATCACGATCGGTTCAGCCGTGGGTGAGCGTGTCGCGGCGCCCGGGCTTGTGCCCTACGCGGGCACGAAGGGAGCCGTCAAGATGTTCACTCAGGCGCTGGCCAGAGAGATCGGGAGCCGGGGCATCACGGTCAACAACGTGCAGCCGGGTCCAATCGACACGGAATTAAATCCCGCCTCGGGTGATTGGGCGGTACCGCAGAAGGCCGCCACAGCGCTCGATCGTTACGGACGTGTGGATGAGATCGCCGCGATGGTGGCGTTTGTCGCCGGTCCGGAGTCCTCGTACATCACCGGGGCAAATCTTACCGTGGATGGCGGAATGAATGCGTGAACCGAAGCAGGCGCTCGGTCCACAGGCCCGCGTCAGATCGAATTGCTCGATAGGAAGAGGAGGAACGGCAAATGGCAAAAGCGGAAGTAGGGAGTGAAAAGATCGAATCGAGAAATAAAGCTCTTGTCCTGGAAGCCTTCGACACACTTTTCAACAAGCGTGACTATGCGGCGGCCGAACGTTATTGGTCACCTCACTACATTCAGCACAGCAATCATATTGAGCCTGGCCCAGAGGGCCTGTTCAATCTCATCAAGAGCCTTCCGCCGACGTTGAAGTACGAACCGGGAACGATCGTGGCTGAGGGAGACCTGGTGATCGTGCACGGGCGATTCAGCGGCTTCGGCGCTCCCGTTAATTGGATCGCCGCAGATATTGTGCGCATTGAAAAGGGAGTGCTGGTCGAACATTGGGACGTCATTCAGGATGAAGCGACTGAAGAACAGTCGGTAAGCAAGCGGCCCATGTTCGGAGATACATTTCCGACATACGCTTGAAAACGTACGCTTGAAAAAGAACAAGTCTCGACGCTTAGGCCCTCAAAGCCCTTCACGTGCGATGCGCGCAGCCGGGTAGTGACCCGTTTGAATTGTGACCTCTTGTGTCACGATCAAGAAAATTCAAACTGACACGCTACCCGCTTCCGACACTCCTTGACTTCCGAGTCTTCAAGGCACAAAATCCCGGGCAAAACGTGCCTCGGTTGATCCTCGACTGAATTTTTATTCTCAGGCACATTTTTCGGAGGAAAAAATGTCTACAGCACCGGTTCCCGCGCTCGATATGGATAAGCTGCACGCCTTTGTGGGCCGATTCGTCTCGGATTTAGGCGCCGCCGCTCATACGGGCATGGTTGTGATTGGAGAAAAACTCGGATTGTATAAGGCCCTGGCGGGGGGGCCGATGACTTCAGCTGAACTCGCCGCAAAAACAAACACGGATGAGCGTTACGTACGAGAGTGGCTGGCGTCGCAAGCAGCGGGCGGGTATGTCACCTACGACGACAAGGCGAAACGGTTCAGTCTCAACGCGGAGCAGGCATTTACACTGGCGGACGAAAACAGCCCCGCATATCTACCCGGGGCCTTTGAACTCGCGCTCGGCTCACTGGCGGCAGTTCCACGCATCACAGAGTCCTTTCGCACCGGCGCGGGAATGGGCTGGAACGAGCACGATGAGAGAGTCTTTCACGGATGCGAAAAGTTCTTCCGGCCGGGCTACGTCGCCAACCTGGTGAGCTCTTGGATTCCAGCGCTCAGCGGCGTCAAAGAGAAGCTCGAACGCGGAGGGAAAGTGGCCGACGTGGGCTGCGGCAAAGGCGCTTCGACGGTGTTGATGGCCAAAGCATTCCCGAAATCCCAATTCTACGGATTCGACTATCACGAACAATCGGTTGCGGGCGCGCGCGAGTCCGCCCAGCGCGAAGGCATCTCCGAGCGGGTCACGTTCGAAGTGGCGGCTGCGAAGACTTATCCGGGTAAAGATTACGATCTCGTGGCTGTCTTCGACTGCCTGCACGATATGGGAGACCCGGTTGGTGCGTCCAAACACGTCCGGGAATCGCTGAAGAGCGATGGCAGTTGGATGATCGTCGAGCCATTTGCAAATGACGATATCAAGGACAACCTGAATCCGGTGGGCCGCGTTTACTACTCATTTTCGACGCTGCTTTGTACGCCGTGTTCGCGCTCCCAGGAGGTGGGACTGTGTCTGGGCGCGCAGGCAGGCGAGGCACGCATCCGTGACGTAGTAACCTCGGCAGGTTTCACTCGTTTTCGGCGAGCCGCCGAGACGCCTTTCAACTTGGTTTACGAAGCGCGGCCCTGAACGGATCGCCGCTAACTCCGCACCCGCAAAAGAGCGGCTACGCGGCCGTAGGCTCGATCTCCTGAAGCGGAGCGAGCGTACGGACACGCAAGGCGGAGAGAACTGCTCCGCCATAGAGCGCGCCGAGCAGAAGGAAGGCGAGTTGCAAGCTGGCGTGCTCGGCCAACCAGCCAAGCGCGAAACTCATGAGCACTTGCAGGACAGTGGCCAAGAAGGCAAAGGCCGACTGCGTGCGGCCCATCAAGCGATTGGGAACGGACGCGAGGATCGAAGACTGCGTGAGCACGGCACCGATCGCCCGGCACGCGCCGAAAACGGCGTTCATGACTATGGCTATAGCCAGAGAACCTGCGTAGGGAAACAGCGCGTGTCCGATAGCGAGCACGAATAGGGCGCCTACAAGCACATGAAAGGGGCGCCGATGGGAAAGCGGAGCCGCCCCGAATCCTCCGAGGACGGCTCCCAATGCCCAGCCGGATTCAATGAAGCCGTAGCCGCGCGGGCCCACATGGAGAAGATTATTGGCCAGCGCCACTACGAGGACATTGGCACTGATTACACCGGCCATCATGCAGGCGTAAGTCAAACCAAGGGCCAGCACGGCAGGCTGGCTGCGGAGGTAGTTCAGCCCTTCGTAAATATCCGCGAGGACGCCGGGCTCAGGCTCGCCCGCATGGACAAGCGAATTCTGGGCCCGAAGGCCGGCGGTACCGAAGAGAGCCCGAGAGGCCGGGCCCCGAGGGGCGAAATAGCCCCGCCGCAACAAATAAAAGCACAGCGCCGAAATGGCATAGGTGGTGGCATCAATGGATAGAATTCCGGCCAGTCCGGCACGCTCGTAAACGAGTCCGACCAAACCACCGGCGGCCAGCATGCCTCCTTGAACGGCGATTAACACGGCGGCGTTGGCACCGATCAAATGCTGCGGCGGAATCAACTCCTGAAGCAAGGCGAGACTCGAAGACCAGTAGATCGCAAACCCCACACCGAGTAACAAAACCATGCCGTAGAGCTGCCAAAGCTCAAGCCTGCCTCGCCAGGCGAGGAAGGCGGCCACCAAAACGATTGCTGCGCGCCCCAAGTCCAAGACAATCGAAAGATAGCGGCGGTCGACCCGATCGGTAAGCACGCCGCCAAAAGGGGGGACAACCAATCGAGGCAGGGTCAGCAGGATGACCGTGAGGCTTACCTGGACGGTCGAATGGGTCTTACCTAAAACGTAAAGAGTGACGCCGGCGAAATTCATTCCCGTGCCGAAGAGCGATACGAACATGCCGGCGAAAAAGAAAGGAAAGCCTGCATGCGAGAAGAGCGCTCGCCACTGAGTTTGAGGGGGCCTAGGGGAGTCCATTCGAATCGCTGAGCTCCGAAAGCGAGCTTGACGGCATTATAGAGGGAAACAGATGCGCCGCCGAAGGCGAATAGGTACGGAGTTACCAGGAGCGGTAGGGCTGCAGGGCAAACGTCGAACTGCCCTCACAAGGAAGCCTTGGGCGAATCCTGAGCCTAATGTGCGACCTACCCGCGGACCTCAGGGCTGCTAGACTCCACGTATGCCATTTCGCTTTGAAATCGTGAAGGTCGATCCGTCCGGCGCACGGCTGGGGCGGTTGACCACGGCGCACGGAACCATCGAAACGCCGGCCTTCATGCCGGTGGGAACGGCCGGAACCGTCAAGGCCATGACGCAAGAGTCGCTCGAGGAGCTGCAAGTGGGGCTGCTGCTGGCGAACACGTATCACCTCTATCTGCGGCCGGGGCACGAGCTGATTCGGCGCATGGGCGGGCTGCACCGGTTCATGGCCTGGCCGCGCGGCATCCTGACGGACTCCGGCGGGTACCAAGTGTTCAGCTTGGCGGATTTGCGGAAAATGAGCGACGAAGGCGTTTGTTTTCGGTCGCATCTCGACGGCACGGAACACATGCTCACGCCCGAAAAAGCCATTCAAGTGCAACGCGCGTTGGGGTCGGATATCGGCATGGTGCTCGATGAGTGCATCGAGTATCCGGCAGCGCACGATCGTGCCGCGTTGGCGGCGAGGCGCACGCTGGAATGGGCGAAGCGGTGCAAGAGCGAGATCGAAACGAGCGCGGCGAGCGAAGCGAATCCGGAGCAGGTTTTCTTCGCCATTGTGCAGGGCGGGACGTATGCGGATCTGCGCCGGGAAAACGCGGCGGAACTCGTGGCGCTGGATTTTCCGGGTTACGCCATCGGGGGGCTGGCGGTGGGCGAGCCGCACGGGTTGTCCTGCGAGATCGCCGGCGAGACGGCGGCATGCTTGCCGGAAGACCGGCCGCGATACGTGATGGGAGTGGGCAAACCGGAACAGCTGGTCGACTATGTGCGCTGCGGGATCGACATGATGGACTGCGTGCTGCCCACGCGCAACGCGCGAAACGGCTATCTCTATACGCGCCAAGGCCCGTTGCATATCAAAAATGCCGAGTTCATCGACGATCCGCGGCCGATCACGAAACCTGCGGCTGCGCGACGTGCCGCCGCTATTCGCGCGCTTATCTCTGTCACCTATTTCGCGCCAACGAGATTCTGGGCGCCATTCTGAACACCCGCCATAATCTTTACTTTTTTCTTGACATGATGAAGGCGATTCGAGAGGCTATCGCGTTTGGGAACCTGTCACGGTTCTATCCGAGCTTCAGGCACGGTTGGAAGCAGGTCATCGATAAGCAGAGCGGCGGGTCGGTTGCATGAAGATTCCCTCGCATGACGGAGGGGCGTGCCGCGGAAAAAAGGGCGGCGGGATTTCCTTTCTGCGCGCGATCCTGCAATAATTAGGGAAAGTTCGGGAGCCAATCAACCATGATGTGCAGTAGCGTGGCGGCCTCACTTCTTTTTGTCGCCCAGAGTCCAGCGGGAAATGGTTTGATCGCTTTTCTGCCTCTGGCGATCATCATGGTAATTTTCTATGTGCTGCTGATCCTCCCCGCGCAGCGGCGGCAGAAGAAGACACAGGCCATGCTGACCGAGCTCAAGACCGGGGACAAGGTCGTGACCAGCGGCGGGTTGTACGGGACGATCATGGCGCTCGATGGCGATTCCATACAACTACGCATCGCCGATCAGGTGAAGGTGAAGGTAGCGCGTTCGGCAGTAGCAGGGCTTCAGACGGAAGGCAAGGAAGGTTAAGCGGAATCAGGGAGAGCGTGACGTTCCGGACCTCTCCGGTTGCTCGCGCGGATGAAAAGAAACAATGAATTCCACCATCAAATGGAAAGCTGTCTTTATCGTTTTGGTCATTTTGCTGTGCTTTTTTGGTTTAGTGGGACTGCCCGAGTTCCCGACTTCGTTCGCCCAAGCTCGCGATAATTTCTCCAAGAGGATCAAGCTAGGCTTAGACCTTCAGGGCGGGACGCATCTTATCTTGCAGGTGCAGGTGAACGAAGCGGTGAGCCTGCAAACCGATCAAACCATCGACCACCTGAGCACGCTGCTGCGGGACAAAAACATCCGCTACGACGACTTGCGGAAGGTCGGCGATTCTCAAATCCTGGTTCACAACGTTGCACCTGAATCGACCTCGACTTTCCGGGACCTGGCCAGCTCGAACTTCCCCGATTGGGACCTCGCGCCGGCGCCCGGCGAGCAATCGGGCTATCTGCTGACGGTGAAGCCGTCGACCGTGGCGGCCATCCAGGCCGAGACGATGTCGCAATCCATCGACACGATCCGGCGCCGCATCGATGCGCTGGGATTGACGGAGCCGGTGGTGGCGCCATACGGGCAGGGCGCCAACGAAATTATCGTGGAATTGCCGGGCGAGGGCGATCCGAACCGCGCCAAATCCGTCATTCAAGCCGGCGGACAACTGGAGCTGCTCCGCGTGGAGGATGCCAATCCGTATCCATCGGAAGCGGCCGCGCAGGGGGCGCATGGCGGTGTTTTGCCGCCGGGCACGCAGCTACTGCCCTCGAAGGACACGGACGCTTCAGGCCAAGGAAGCTGGTATTTGGCAGACCGAGCGCCCATTATTACCGGCCGCGATCTGCGCAGCGCCGCGGCGGTGCCGAGCACGGACAATCCCGGAGGCTACGAAGTAACTTTCACGCTCTCGACGGAAGCGGCGCGGCGGTTCGGTCCTTTTACCGAGCAAAACGTAGGCCGACCGATGGCTATTGTTTTAGATGGCAAGGTCGTGTCAGCCCCCGTAATCCAGAGCCGCATCGAAGATTCAGGGCGCATCACCGGCCGGTTTGGCCAGCAAGAAGCAAACGACTTAGCGTTGGTATTGCGCGCCGGAGCGCTTCCGGCGTCGATCCGCTATCTGGAGGAGCGCACCGTGGGGCCGTCTCTGGGAGCGGACTCGATCCGGCATGGAGTGCGAGCCTCGGTTATCAGCTTGCTGGTCGTGCTCATTTTCATGGTCTTCTACTACCGGCTTTCGGGCGTGAACGCGGTGATTGCGCTTCTGCTGAATCTGGTGATCCTGCTGGCTGCCCTGGCATATTTCGGCGCCGTACTGACGCTGCCGGGCATCGCGGGAGTCATTCTGACCATCGGTATGGGCGTGGATTCCAACGTCCTTATCTTTGAGCGCATCCGCGAGGAGTTACGCGCCGGCAAGGCGCCAGCGTCGGCCGTGGATGTGGGCTTCAAGAGAGCGTTTCTAACGATTATCGATACGCACGTTACCACGGTGGTTTCGGCGATTTTCCTATTTGTGTTCGGAACCGGGCCGGTGCGCGGCTTTGCCGTTACCTTAACGATAGGCCTTGTGGCCAACCTGTTTACAGCGGTGTATGTGTCGCGGGTGATTTTTGACTGGCATCTGGCGAAGATGCAGCGCCAGACGGCCCTAAGCATCTAAAGCCGCTCCCGGGCACTAAAGTGCCCCGGGCGGTGTCTAACTGAAGGGACAAAACCCTGGATGGAGTTTTTTCATCACGACGTCAACTTTGACTGGATGGGGAAGACGAAGTATTTCGTCGCCCTGTCGTTGACGCTGCTCCTCATCGGCGCGGCGTCCTGGATTCACAAAGGGAGCCTGGACTACGGCATTGATTTCAAAGGCGGAACTTTGGTTTATGTGAGATTCGCCAGCACGCCACCCGTGGACAAGTTGCGGCAGGGATTAGCGGAGCAGGGTCTGGGTGACAGCGTGATCCAGCGGATTTCAGAGATCGGCACGACGAGCCCAAATGAAGTGGTGATCTATCTTCCTCAGAAGGGTGAGGGCAACGAAGCTCTCGATGCGGGCAAGGCCTCCATTCTGAAGGCGCTGCAAGCGACGCTTGGTTCTGGCGAAGCAGGCAAGCAGGACTTTAATGAAGCTTCGCCGGAAACGACCGCGGATGTGCTAACACGCAAAGATCCGCTTTCTCTGGGTCCCACAGGCGCCTCACGGTATCAACAATTGGCGCGCCAACTGACGGACTACCGCGATCGCGCCGCCGGTGGAGTGGTCTCGAACCTGGACGACTTGCAGCGGGCGGGGGCGACGCCGCCAGTGCTCTCCGTCCTTCGCGACGCATTTTACGCCGGACCCTTTGCGGTGGTGAACGTCGAGATTGTAGGACCCAAGGTGGGCGCGGACCTGCGGCGGCAAGCTGTTTACGTGACCCTATACGCCTTGGCCGGAATGCTAGTTTATATTGCACTTCGTTTCGAATTGGTGTACGGTGCCGCCGCTGTAATAGCCGTCTTCCATGATGTACTCATTACGTTAGGACTGTTTTCGCTTCTACATTTTGAAATATCCCTGACGGTGATTGCGGCGCTGCTGACTTTGGTTGGTTATTCGATGAACGACACAATCGTGATTTTCGACCGGATTCGGGAGAACTCGCGGCTGATGCGACGCGAACCATTCAAGACGATTGTGAACCGCTCGATCAACCAAACGCTGTCGAGAACGATTCTAACCAGTGGCCTAACTTTCCTAACAGTCCTGGTACTTTTCTTGATGGGCGGCCAGGTGCTGCGCAGTTTTTCGTTTGCACTGGTCGTTGGAATTTTGGTAGGAACGTATTCAAGTTTCGGCATTGCCGCTCCACTGGTGGTTGCTTGGAATCAGTGGAGAGGCCAGAGTGCAATGCCTGTCTCTGGCGCAGCATCTGGCACAAAACCTCGGGCGAGAGAAGTGCAAGGCCGTTTGGCCCCGGCCGGCAGGAGGTAGCATGTTTGACGATCTTGTGGAATCGAGTGTAGTGAGAAAAAAGACGAATACTGGTTGGGCGGTGATCCTCTCCACCATTGTTCAGGTCTGCGTGCTGGTCGTTCTCATTTTGATCCCGCTGATTTATACGCAGGCGCTGCCCAAGGCGATGATGGCTACGCTGCTGATTGCCCCGCCGCCACCACCGCCTCCTCCGCCTCCTCCGGCCGAGGCTCCGAAAATCGTCAAGCCGGTCGCCAGGCTCATCCAGCAAGGAAAGCTGATGCAGCCGCGGGCGATTCCGAAGCAGGTAGAGGTCTTCAAGGAAGCGGAACTGCCGCCAGAAGCGCCGGTTGCCGGAGGCGTGCTGGGTGGCTTGGATAGCGGTTTGCTTGGCGGCCTGGGCTCGGGTCCAGCGGTTGCGGCCCCACCGCCGCCTCCTCCGCCTGCCCCAAAACAAACGCGAATCAAACTGGGAGGACAGGTGGTAGCGGCAAAGCTTGTTGCTCAGCCGCAGCCGGTTTATCCGCCTCTCGCGCGGCAGGCGCGCATTCAGGGCAACGTAGTTCTGCACGCGATCATCGATAAAGACGGGCGCGTGGGCGAACTACAGGTCATTTCGGGGCACCCGCTTCTGGTGCAATCGGCGCTGGAGGCGGTGAAGAACTGGCGCTATCAGCCGACTCAATTAAATGGCGACCCGGTCGAAGTGGACACGACCATCACGGTGTCGTTTGTCCTCGGCGGCTAGTGGTTAGCTAATCGAAGATTGGGCTTACCTCAAAGGTTTCGGACCGAGGCCGAGCACGTGGGAAGGCCTCGGTCGATAGTGTGCGAATCACAAAGGAGCAAACCGTATGGTTGCGAACTTAGCTGTTTCGTCATTAAACCTGCTCGCGTTGCAGGCTGGAACGTGGGATTTGCGCTCGATGTGGGGCAGCATGAGCATTATCGCCAAGGCGGTGGTGTTCGTCCTGTTTATCTTGTCGGCGTGGTCGTTGGGCGTAATGATCGACCGGGCCCTGATGTACAGCGCGGCGCGCAAGCAGTCGCGTGTGTTCGTGCAGCAGGTGGCCGGCGCGCTTCGCGAAGGCAAGCTGGATGAAGCGATTTCCATCGCGGAGCGGAACAAGAAGAGCCATATCGCCAAAGTAGTGGCGACGGGGCTTTCGGAGTTTCAATCAGCCTCCGCGCAAGTGTCCGAAGCGGAAGTGGTGGAAGCGGCCAAGCGCGGACTGGATCGCTCGATCGCTATCGTGCACGCCGATATGAAGCGCGGACTGAGCGGCCTGGCAACCATCGGCTCAACCGCTCCCTTCGTGGGCTTGTTTGGCACGGTGGTAGGCATCATCAACGCGTTCAAGGGCATCGAAGCCGAAAAGGCCACCGGGCTTTCGGCTGTGGCGGGCGGAATTTCCGAAGCATTGGTCACCACTGCTCTCGGCTTGCTCGTGGCGGTGCCGGCGGTTTGGGCCTTCAATTACTTCACAAACAAAGTGGAAGCCTTCGACGTGGAGATGGACAACTCCTCCATGGAGTTGATCAACTACTTCATCACCCGACGAAGCGGAAAGAAGTAGGTCATGGCGCATTTCAAACCCCAAGCAGCGCCGGTGATGGCGGCCCCGAACATTATCCCCATGGCCGACATCATGCTGGTCTTGCTGATCATTTTCATGGTGGTCACGCCCATGTTGCAGAAGGGCATGAGCGTGGAGATGGCCAAGGTTTCCAATCCCGAGGACATGCCCAATGCGGACCGCGACGACGCGATCATCGTGGGCATATCCCGCGACGGCAGCATCTTCCTGGGTAACCAAAAGACGCCGCTCGACCAGATCTCCTCGCTCGTGCGAGACCGCATTTCCAACCGCGTGGACAAGACCGTCTTCATCAAAAGCGACGGCCGCGCCAAGTACGGCGACGTGGTGAAACTGGTCGATGAAGTTCGCTCGGCGGGTGTGGACAACGTAGGTTTGCTCACCGACAAGGCAGAGCAGACGCGCGCGCCGGCGCCACCCCCGGTCTAGACCGGGCAGCGCTGAATAGGAATCGCGATCGAACGGCGGTCCAGGGAAACGCAAACACAGCAACACAAGAGGAGTAACGAAGATGGGAATGGAAGTTGGGGCAAAAAAGGGCGCGATGGCTTCGATGAACGTCGTCCCGCTGATCGACATTCTTCTGGTTCTGCTGATTATTTTCATGGTGATTACGCCGCTGACGCCGAAAGGCCTGGATGCTCTGGTTCCGCAGCCGGCGCCTCCGAATACGCAAAATCAGAAAAATATCGAGGCGAAGACCATCGTCGTGCAGGTCCTCGAAAACAATCAACTGAAGATCAATGAGGACAACGCGACGTGGGACGACCTGGGGCCGCGGCTGAACGATATCTTCAAGCTGCGGGCCGAAAAGGTCGCTTTCGTCAAGGGCGACGATAACGTCGTTTTCGCGCAAGTGGCGCATGCCATCGATATCATGCGTAACTCGGGCATCGACAAAGTAGGTTTGATCACGGCGAAGCTCGAGGCCGGACAATAGCGGCGATCTCCCGCCGCGGACAGCGGACGTCGAGGCCTAACCGTCATTGGCGGAAGAATCTCAGACAGAGCAGGATGGAAGCTTTTCATGAACGCACAAGCAAAGACGATCGGCAGTCATAGCACGGCGGCAAAAGTATTCGGTCTAGTTGTGGTATTGGCAGCAATGTTCGGCGCCGCCGGGTGCAATAAGCTGAAGGCTCGCGACCTGCTGAATAAGGGCGTGGCGGCCTTCAAGAACGGGCAATACGACTCGAGCATCGAGGATTTCAAACAAGCCAAGGACCTGGATCCGACTCTCCTGAATGCGCGGCTGTACCTGGCAACCGCCTATGCCACGGAATATATTCCGGGAGCTCCTTCGGACGATAACGTGCGCATAGGCCAACAGGCGGTAAGTGAGTTTCAGGACGTCCTCACAGTGGATTCGGGCAATCTCTCGGCGCTCGATGGCATCGGTTCGATGTTGTACAACATGGCTGGCACACCCTTTGATCCGGACAAGTACAATCAGTCCAAGCAGTATCATCAAAAGCATATCCAGCTGAAGCCCGATGATCCGGAGCCATTTTACTGGGTCGGAGTGATTGACTGGACTCTGGCGTACCGGGGTAATGCCGAAGCGCGCCAGGCCTACAACATTCAAAACCAGAAAAAGCAGCTCAAGGAATCGGACCCCTTGCCAGACAAGGTGCGAGATCAATTCACCCAACAATATGGCAGTCTCGTGGACGAGGGCATGAACATGCTCCAGAAGGCCACAGAACTGCGCCCCGACTATGCCGATGCGATGGCCTACCAAAGCCTGCTGCTGCGGCAGAAGGCCGACATGGTGGATAGTTCTACCCGCGCGTCGCTGGAGAAGCAGGCCGACGACCTGCTCGACAAAGTTAAGGACATCAAGCAGAAGGCTGCCGAAAAGGAATCCAAGTCCTAAACCCGCAGATGGATTGAACTTAAAGGGCGCTCGAGAGATCGGGCGCCCTTATTGTTTTTCCTCACGCCTACTCTCTAGGCGCCAGGGTAGCGCGAGCCAGGGGAACGACCTACAATAGCCTTTCATGGCCACTGCTAATAGGTCGGGCCGGCTGCCCCGTCTGGTGGCCGCCAGCAAGGCAGCTATAGCCGAACGAGGGCTACAGGCGCGCTTTGCCGAGCTCCTGACGAACGTGCGGCAAAATCGTCCCGGGGACGACCTTGCTCCCCTCGAGCGGGCCTTCGCCTTTGCCGCCGACAAGCATCAGGCGCAAGTGCGCCAATCGGGCGAGCCTTACCTCTCACATCCTCTGGAAGTGGCTTTTATCCTGGCAGACCTGCGGCTGGACACGACGACACTCTGCGCCGCCCTTCTGCATGACGTGGTGGAGGATGCCCGGATTCCGCTCTCGGAAATTGCGGCCGGATTCGGGTCCGATACGGCACGTTTGGTAGAAGGAGTGACCAAGATCAGCCGGCTCGACCTGGTCTCGCCAGAAGTACGGCAAGTGGAGAGCGTGCGCAAGATGCTGCTGGCCATGGTCACCGATGTGCGCGTCGTGCTGGTGAAGCTGGCCGACCGGCTGCACAACATGCGCACGTTGAGTTTTTTGCCGGCGGAAAAGCAGGAACGCATCGCCCGTGAGACGCTGGACATCTATGCGCCCGTCGCCCACCGGCTAGGCATGGGGGCAATCCGCGGAGACCTGGAGGATTTGGCTTTCAGCTATCTCGAGCCGTCCGCTTACGCTGAGCTGCAAAACCTGGTTTCGCAACGCAGCAAGGAGTTTGAAAAGTCTCTGGCCGAGCTGCAGGAAAGGATCGGCAAGCACCTGACGGAGAATGAAATCGCCGCGACGCTGGAAGGCCGGATCAAGCGGCTCTATTCCATTCACCAGAAGGTTCAGCGACAAAAGGGGACGGTGGAACAAGTCTACGATTTACTGGCCGTGCGCATCATCACGGATTCCGTGCGCAACTGTTACGCCGCGCTGGGCGTAGTCCATCAAATCTGGAGTCCCGTGCCGGGGCGGTTCAAGGATTACATTGCGATGCCCCGCCCGAACCTGTATCAGTCCCTGCACACGACGGTGATCAATGGAGGCCAGCCGTTCGAAGTGCAAATCCGCACTCACCAAATGCACCGCATTGCGGAGCAGGGCGTCGCCGCACATTGGAAATACAAGGATGGGACGAACGCGTCCGACGGCGACGACCAGCGCGTGGTGTGGATGCGCCAGCTGATCGAATGGGCGCGCGAAATGCGCGAGCCCACGGAATTCCTTTCCACGCTCAAGGTGGACCTCTACCCGGAGGAGGTTTACATCTTTACGCCAAAGGGCAAAGTGGTCAGTCTGCCCCGCGGAGCGACCCCTGTCGACTTTGCCTATACGATTCACACCGAAGTCGGACACCAATGCCTGGGCGCAAAGGTGAATGGGCAAATGGTGCCGCTGCGGCATCCGCTTGCCAATGGCGACGTCGTCCAAATCGTGACGCAAAAAGGACATTCCCCCAGCCGCGATTGGCTGAGCTTCGTGCGCACTTCGCACGCACGATCGAAAATCCGGCAATGGATCAACCTGAACGAACGCAAGCAAGCCACGGAAGTGGGACGCCGGCTGATCGAACGCGAGGCGCGGCAAGCGGGAGTGAGCCTGAAGAAAATCTCCGATGAAGAACTGCTGCGCGTCGCTTCCGAATACGGCCGCTCCAAAGTGGAAGATTTGTATGCGGATCTAGGTTACGGCAAATATTCCGCACGGCAAGTGCTCGGGAAGCTCACCGGGCGATTGATAGAGGGAAAGCCTGAGGGCGCGGGCGCGGACCCCACCAAGCTCGTTTCATCGGTGAAGCGAATTCTGGGCATCCGCGATCCCTCCATTCTGGTGCTGGGCCACGATAATCTGATGGTGTACCGCGCCAAGTGCTGCAATCCGATTCCGGGCGATCCCATTATCGGTTACGTGACCCGCGGCCGTGGCGTGGCGGTGCATAACACGTCGTGCCCGAACGTGCAGAAACTGCTCTATCAATCTGAGCGCCGCATTAACGTGCAGTGGAGCGACGGCGGCCAGGGCACCTATCCGGTCACGCTGGTCGTGCACGGAAAGGACCGTCCAGGGCTGCTGGCAGACATAACCAGTGTGATCAGCGGCGTGGGTGCGAACATTCAGGTGCTCGACAGCCGACCCGACAATTTACAGGCGCGTGTGGAGGCCACCGTCGACATCACCGATCGCAATCAGCTGGAGCGCATACTCAAGAACGTGAAGCGAATTTCCGGAGTCTTCGATATCGAGCGGGTCTACCAAGTTTAGCCATCGTCCTTCTGTACAGCTTGCCAGGGACACTGTCCTCATAGCCAGCCACGTTGATTCTCGGGGCACAGCGCCCGTCCGGCGGGCCCATAGCACACTAGAATAGATAGTGATGAAGACGCCGGGCAAATCCGCATTCGGCCGCCGGCAGGCCCGCCTGACGATCGCGTTGGCCGCCTCCCTATTCGTTTGCGCGGGCTGTAATAACGCGAGCCGTGCGCGGATGACCCCGCTGGACGCCGCCGGGATGCATCCCGAAACAATCGAACAGTTAAACAAGTACCAGGTAAACGACGCCGAGGTGCGGCAGATTTTGACCGTAGGAAGGGCCGGGATGAGCGAACAAGAGTGCGTCGAACTCGTTCGGGTGGCGCGTTCGCACGATCGTTCTTTCGCGGAGGGTGATGCGATTGCCGGAATGATCGAAGCCGGAGTAAAGCAAGACACGATTCTGGAACTTGTCCGCTTGAATGAACTGACGGCATTCGGAGGCGAGGCCGAGGCTATGCACCTAGCGGGGTTGTCCGACGCCGTCATTCTCGACGTGGCACGGCGCAAAGCCAGGGGCGAAGTCGTGCTTTCCGGTTCGCGCCTTGCCGAATTGCGCGACGCCGGATTTTCAAACGCGCAGCTCGTCGCCGCGCTCGATCAAGGCTTCAACGATAAACAGGCCCTGGAAGCTCTAACCCATCACAATTATGCGGTCGGAGGGCATAGTTTTGTGCGGCAAAGAGGCCGCTAACCCCGCGCCATGAACTTTCCTGTTCGGGCGGCTTGGTGCAACGCGTTTTGACCCCACGCTGTGCTAAAGCTAAAATTCTGCTCGGCTTCTTTGCCAAATGCGTTTGCCGAATGCAATGCGCCCTCTTCTCCTAATCCTGATTTGCGCGTTATCCACGGGCTGCGCTGTCGCCCTAGGCCCCGGGTTCAGCCAGCCTACTCGCGTCGTCGAAGTCTCGGCTACGTCAATTGAGCCGACGCATATTCATATTCAGGTGACCGACACGCTCGAAAACGTAGGAAACCGTGGCTTGGATTACCTCGATGTTACGCTGCCCGGCGGGCCAATCTTTGGCACCAGGGATCTGGGCGTTGCAGTAGAAGGAAAGACTGTCGCGACCGGGGAGAGGCGCCAGGAACCTGGATCATCTCTGCGCGTTCCGTTCGTCCCGGAGTGGCCGCAGGACGAAACGAGAGAGATCACCTTCAACTATGATCTCGAACCTGCGCGGGAAGGCCGCGGGGTAGTAGCCACTACATCGGATGGCTTTTACTTGGCCTCTCCGAATGTCTTTCCGTTCTGGGAAACACCCCTGGGTCCCTTCGCACGAGGCTCGCTTCGAGCGCATACGGAAGAGCTCGAAGTAACAGTGCCCGCGGATTTCCGCGTTCTGGCGCTGGTACGCGAACAACGCAGCACACGCCGGGGCGAGCTTGTGGTGCATCGCTTTGTATGGAGGGGAGCGGCCTTCCCACCCTACCTGATTGCCGGACGTTATCGCGAACGGCGCATCGAAACGCAGCAAGGCTCTTTTTCTTCTGGACCCGTGAGCCGATCGACGAGGCAGCGGCCCAGATGGCAGCCAACCACCTCTCGGCTACGGTCGCTATTTACGAGCGACTGTTTGGCAAAGCGGTGGAGAATCATCCTCCCATCTATATCGTGGAAACGTCGGCGGAGCTCGCGGCTGTCGCAGAGGCGGCGGGAAACATCGCGGCGGCATCTTTTCCCGAAGGCGTCCTCTTGGATCACGATGCCGTGAGGCTCGGGGTCGCATCGGAGCCTGTTCTGGATTTGGCCGACTATGAGCTTGCCCACACGTGGTTCGGCTGGCATGTGCTTCCGCAGCCGCAGGCGGAACTTCTTCTGGGTCAAGGCATGGCGCTGTGCGCATCGATCCTAGCCACGGAAGCGCGGGGAGGGCCGGCCGGCCGCCAGCGGCAGATTGCGCAGTTCATCGCCACATATGACGGCGTGGGTTCCGCGGACAAGAAGCCGGGATTCGGACCGGCATCGGGTTACACGCGCGAAGAGATCGGGGCGAAAACGTTCAAAGCGGCTCTCTTTCTAATTTCGCTGGAAGATGTCGCGGGCGCGGAGAAGTTCGACCGCGCGGTGCGCCGGATTTTGAAAGTTATGGCAGGACGGGAAATTGGGAGCGATGAACTTCGTTCCGCCATGGAAGCCGAAACGGGCCAAAATCTAGCGCCCTTATTTCATGCCTGGCTCGACCGTCCAGGCATACCCGCCGATTTTCGGACGCGTTACGCCGGCACGCAGTGACAAGATCGGCGGCTCTGGAACGATTTGAAACCCACACATTCGAGGAGGTCCACGTGAAGGAAGCAGTGACTACCGATTTGGGGCCGAAGGCCATCGGCCCCTATTCACAGGCGGTTCGCGCTAATGGATTTGTGTTCGTCTCCGGCCAGATTGCTCTCGACCCGCGCACCCAGGAATTGGTCTCGGGAGAAATCACGGCTCAGACCGAACGTGTGCTGGAAAATGTGAAAGGAATCTTACAAGCGGCCGGTTCATCGCTCGATAAGGTCGTGCGGACAACTGTATTTCTCGCGGATATGGGCGAATTTGCGTCCATGAACCAGGTGTACGCACGTTATTTCAAGCAGGACTTCCCCGCTCGCTCCACTGTCCAGGCGGCACGGCTGCCACGCGACGTGCGCGTCGAAATCGATGTAATTGCACTTGCCTGAGTGGGAGGCAGCGCGGTTTAGTGCGTCAAGAGAACTTCGCCCGGCAAGGTGGCCACGAGAATGGAAATAAACAGCAAGACGATTACGATAGCCAGCAAACGAACATATCCGCCATCGAGGCTGATGCGTCCCGCAGCATAGGCTTTGCTCCTGGTGCCGACGATAACGTGAAGAACGATCAACAGCAGAACAAAAACGAGTTTGATGTGCAACCAGAGCGCATGAAGGTAATACTGACGGTTGCTCAGGATCAGCAGGATTCCGCCTAAAATCGCGAGGGTTGCGCCCGGGTCGGCCAGCCCGCGGAGCGCGAACTTCTCGATCCGGGCTAAGGTCGCGCGCGTTTCCGGAACTTTCTCGCCCACATGTCTGAGCAGGACGAAGCTGGCCATCAGCAGGCCGGAAATCCAGAGCGTGAACCCGAAGATATGCAAGACCAATAGCCATGCAACCATAGCGGCTGGGTAAACCTCCGCGCCCAGTCTACCATCAGAGAGCAATTTCACGGTGCGCTAAGGAACCGCACGCAAAAAATAGAGGTTAATCTATCGGGTTTGTTTCAGGATTTCCCAGGTGGGATCTTCGCAAAGTAGAGCGCCTATTTCCTTGGGCGCTAAGGGCCTTGAAAAATAGTATCCCTGAGCATACCTGCACTGGAGTCTTTTCAATAAGGCGACCTGTTCGACAGTCTCGACGCCTTCGGCCACGACGTCCAAACGAAGATTCTTGGCCATAGGCATGATGGTTCGGGCGATTTCCATGCCTTCTCCGTCTGCTGCTGCATTGTTAATGAAAGAACGGTCTATCTTCAAAGTGTCGAGCGGGAACCGGTGCAGGTAGCTCAGCGAGGAATAGCCGGTTCCGAAATCGTCGATGGCCAGACGGATACCTAAGGCTTTGATCTGCTGCAACAACTCGGTGGCACTGGCGGGGTCCGCCATTACCGCGCTCTCGGTGATTTCGAACCTTAACACTTGCGGCGGCACGCTTACCTCAAGCAGGAGCTTCTTGATATCCTCGACCAGGTTGGGCTGCAAAAGCTGCTTGACGGAGAGATTTACACTTACGCTTAGATCCAGAACGGCATCGGAACCCTCCCTCCAGTCCCTCATTTGGCGGCAAGCCTCACGCAGACTCCACCAACCTAGTTCGCGAATCATTCCAGTCTCTTCGGCGACGAAAATGAATTCTTCGGGTCCCAGCAGCCCGCGCTTTGGATGTTGCCAGCGCAGGAGAGCCTCCAAGCCGACGATGCGTCCCGAATCAAGAGAAACGATGGGCTGGTAGAAATTGCGAAATTCTTCGCGATCGAGCGCGTGGCGGAGGTCCGTTTCCAATTGCAATCGCGCCATCACGCTAGCACGCATATCCGCGTCGAAGATTTCGTAACGGGCTTTGCCGAGAGACTTGGCACGGTACATGGCTGTATCGGCATCTCGCAACATGTCTTCGGGCTTGTCATAAGCAGCGTTGCCCAAAGCAATGCCGATGCTGACTGAAGTAAAAACCTCCTTGCCGGCCAGCATGAAAGGAGACGTGAGAGCGTCCATGAGCCTATCGGCGGCGCGCTTGGCGTCGTCCGGCTCCTTGAGGTCGTCGAGGAGGATTGTGAACTCGTCGCCGCCGAGCCGGGCCACCGTGAACGTCTCCCCAAGCCGCGCCACGGTATCTGACGAACGCAAGCACTTTTCCAATCGATTGGCCACTCCGACCAGAAGTTGGTCTCCCACGAGATGGCCAAGACTGTCGTTGATCATCTTGAATCCGTCCAGATCCAGGAAAAGCACGGCGAACAGATGGTCTTTACGGCGTTTTGCGTGTTTGATCAGCCGCCCGAGGCGGTCGATGAACAAAAGGCGGTTCGGCAACCCAGTGAGCGGGTCGGAGACTTTTCGTTCGGTGATATCCGTTTGAGACCCCGCCATGCGCAGAGCCTTTCCGCTCACGTCAAAGACGGAAAGTCCCCGGCTCAACATCCAACGAAAGCCGCCGTCCTTATGAAGGAGGCGATGCTCGCTTTCAAAATGCGGCGTTAGGCCTCTTTGATGGGCGGCAATTTCCTCCCTGACGCGCTCCCGGTCCGCATCGTGTATTCGTCCGAACCATTCTTCCAAGCGGTCCTCGATTTCGTGTTCCTGGAAGCCCAGCATAGACTTCCAGCGGGGGGAGAAATAGACGGCGTTGGTCAGCAGATTCCAGTCCCACAGGCCGTCGTTGGCGCCGCGAGCGGCCAGCGCATAGCGCTCCTCGCTCTCCCGCAACGCTTCCTGGGCCATTTTGTGGGACAACTGCGTGCTGATTCGCGCCAAGGCAACGGGGAAATCGATGGGCTTGGTGAGATAGTCATTGGCGCCCATATCGAGCGCGCGCACGATATCGTCGCTTTGATTTTTTGCCGTGACCATAATGATCGGCAATTCAATGGACGAAAAGCATTTGCGCAACTCTTGAAGAGCGTCGAGGCCGGAGACTTCCGGCATTTCTATATCCAGCAACACTAGATCAATGCCGTCTTCCTTGACTCGCGGCAATAGTGCCCTGGCACTTTCCGCCAAGCCGATGACATAGCCCTTTCGTGACAGCCGCCGGGCCAGCATGTCCCGATTCATCTCGTTGTCATCGACGATGAGTAAGCGGCTAGGGCGCGGGTTCATGACGGTTTCTTCTCGGCAAGAAGGCTCTCGATTTTTTCGCTCAGGCGCTCGAATTCTATGGGCTTGGTGTCATAGTCGTCGCACCCCGCCTCGAAGGCTTTCGCTCGATCGGTTACCAGAGCATGGGCCGTCAGGACAATGATGGGAATATGTCGCGTGCTATCGCTGGCTTTCAGGCGGCGGGTCAATTCCCAGCCATCCATGGCCGGAAGGCTGATGTCCATGAGGATCAGATCGGGAGCTTCGGAACGGGCCAGAACATGGCCCTGCTCCCCGTCTTGAGCGGTGACGACACGATAGCCCCTGCGCTGCAACCTTCTGGAAAGCATATCGCGATTCATTTCGTTATCTTCGATAAGCAGGATTTTCGGCATCATGACGATCTCCTGGACGATTCGATTTCGACTTGGAGCGCCTCTTCCTTGTTAGCTGTCGCGCGGGAGGGCTTGGAGGCTGTGCCGCCCGAAGAACGCGCCACGCGATGCCTTTCAATCAGCACCGCCAATCGGTCGCGGTCCACCGGTTTGATCAGGTAATTGGATGCCCCAAGATCAAAACCCATGGCTTCGTTATCGACCACCGTGACCATAATCACCGGAATTTGCGCCAGCTGAGAATCCGCCTTCAGCTTGCGCAGGACGCTCCAGCCGTCGCACTCCGGCATAATCACATCCAGAGTGATGACCAATGGACGCACTTCGCGGGCCCGGCGCAGGCCCTCTTCTCCTCCAGCCGCGGCGACAACACGGAATCCGATCTTGGTGAGAAAACGCGACATCAGATCGCGGACCGCCGGATCATCATCAATCACGAGAATCGTATCGAGCTCCGGCTTATGCTCGGCGCCTGCCGCGGAAATACTACTGGTTCCTTCCGATTGCGCTAATTCAGCCGTTTCCAATGTCACCTGCGCAGGCAGATATACCGTGAAGGTGGAGCCTTGGCCGGCTTGGCTCTCCACGCTGATGCGGCCCTTCATCATCTGCACGAAGCGGTAACTGATGGCGAGTCCCAGGCCGGTCCCACCATACTTGCGCGAAATCGTCGCGTCCGCCTGGGTGAACTCCTGGAAGAGGTTTTGTTGCTGCTTGGCGCTAATACCGATGCCCGTATCCTTGACGCGGAAGCGAATCCATTCGTGGCCTTCGCTCACGCTTTGGCTGACATCCAGCGAAATTGTTCCGCGATCCGTGAACTTGCAGGCGTTGCTCATCAAATTAAAGAGGATTTGGCGCACCTTGGTGGCATCGGCACGCATCATCCCTACGTCCTCAGCCATGCGAACCCGAATGGTATTGGAATTCTTGGCTACCGCTGGCTGAAGCGTAGTGACCATCTCTTCGACCATCACGGAAACGTCGAAAGTCTCCAAATGCAGGCCCATCTTGCCGGCCTCAATCTTGGAGAGATCGAGCACGTCATTGATCAGAGACAGAAGATGTTTTCCGGCGGATTGGATCTTTCGCAGGTCATGCAGATTTTCCGCTTTCCCTGAATCTCGCGTTTCCTCTTCGAGCATTTCGCTGTAACCGATGATGGCGTTGAGCGGCGTGCGCAACTCATGACTCATATTGGCGAGAAAAGCGCTCTTCGCGCGGCTGGCGTCTTCGGCTGCATGCTTGGCCTTGAGCAGTTCTTCCTGAGTCCGCTTGCGGTGGGTGATCTCGCCTTCGAGTTCCAGGGTTCTCGTCTTCAGCTCCTCGTTGGCGCGCTGGAGCGCCGTATCGCGGTGCTGGATCTCCGCAAGCATGGTATTGAAACCATCGATAAGGCGCCCGATTTCGTCGCCGTAAAATCTTGTGGCACGAACCTCGTAATTCTTGTTCGTGGAGACCATCCTCATGGCATTTTCCAAATGCAGGATGGGCATGGAAATCAGCCTCTGCAATTGCGACGAGACCAACAAGGCGAAAAATCCCGAGATCAATACGAAAACGCCGACAATAACGCTGTAACGCCTGGCCCGCACGCTCCATTGGCGCTGGTCCGATTGCAAAAATAAAGTTCCAACGCGTTCGCCATTCAGAGTAACTTCGTGGAAGACTTCTAAATAGCCTCCCTCAAAGCGATAGCCGTTCGCCTGCGAACGGTCCGGTAAAGTCGAGGGATGCGCGATGCCGTTGGGAAAGTAATGTGCAAAAATCTTTCCATCTGGGCTATATAGGACCGCCGCGACGATATCCTCTTTTGCCGTGAGGGCCGACAAGGTCGCTGTTGCCGCGGCCTCGTCGCGGAAAGCCATGGCCGCGGCGCTGTTGTATCCGATGATCTGCGCTTGGGTCATGAGGTCCTGGGTCAACAAATGCCGGAAGGAGATCAGGTCGTAGATTAGAAAGCTGGCGGACGAAAGAACCAGGGCCGCGCTGCTCGTCAACATGGTGATGAGCATCAGCTTGCGCTTGATGGATAGATTCTGCAGGTTCATTGCCGCTACCTTGCGTCCGCTGTTGCTTGAGGAACGATCTTGGCCAAAGCCAGCAAGCGAGAGCTGATATTCAGGTCCGCCTGTTTCGCGGCGTCCAGATTGACCTCGAAACGAACTTTGTTATCTTCCACGGTCAAATTAATGATGCAGCCGCGCTTGGCGAATCCCGGCGTCTCTCCGATGGTTAAAACGGGCGTGCCTCTTAGGCTGTGCAGGACCTCTTCCAAGTGCGGAGCTTCCGATGAGCCGATAAATAAGATGTCGCAATCTTTGAGATCCATTCCCCACTTCAGCCGTTTGATAACGAAGCGGCGCGCGTCGACTTTTTTGTCGGCGAGAATGCGATCGATAATTGTTCCGAAGGGATCGGTTCCCAGAATGCCGATTACGACCGGAGAATCCGGCTGGGTGAAAGCGCCGGAGGGCCAGCCCACCAGCTTTGCGAAATTGTAAATAAAGCCGGCTTTGATCAAGTATTCCGAGGAGTCGGAGGACTCGAGCGCCTGTGCGCTGGCGCCAAGAGCCAGGCTCAGGCAGATTCCGATCACGATAATTGGTCGCAGTGCTCTCATTATCTTTTCACTCGCGGCGCAATGGTATGTCGCGAGATCAAGTTAGCCTCGGTTAAAAGCTCCAAGAGACGCTGCCAAACCAGGTACGACGAACCTCTGTGGGCAGAGTGTTGATAAATTCAGGGATAAATTCCAGGTGCTGACTGTTGAGCAAGTCTTGCCCGCCGAAGGAGAGCTGTACTTGTGGAATCGGCTTCCAACCTACATGCATGTCCAGCGAGTAATAGCTAGGTATGTCGAGGCTGGGAAGCTTATCCACGTAGCGAAGCATCAGGTCTTGCTCGATATGCTTGGGCAAATCCAGGGACGACCGGAAGTTAAATTGATGGCGAGGGTTCTCGCCGTTCGGAAGGTCCCCAGTCGGATCCTGGCTGGTGGGGTCCTTGTGTATGTTCATCTGCAGGAAGCTATAAGACCCTTGCAATTTCCATTTGGGGAGAATTCTCCACTCGGCGAAAGGTTCGACACCCCAACTTCCTCCGCTCATTTTGTTGCTCGCTACGAAGGGAAGAACGATATAGCTCGGAGTTGCGCCGCCCTCGACAATAGGCGTACCGGGCTCGGCGGATCGAAGATTCGTGTAGTAGTTGTAAAAAGTCGCCAGATCGAGGGAGACAGTGCTGGTGGCTTGAACGCGATAACCAGCTTCATACGCGATGAGGTCTTCCGACCCGAACTGGGTGCTTCCGAAAATCGACTCGACGATTGGCAAGGGGCTGTTGAACGGCGCCGTGCCTGGCGGAACGATGCCTTCATTCAACTGCAGACCTTCCTCCGTAAGAGCGGGCGTGCGTACGGCTCTCGAGACGGCGGCCCATACCGTTTGCTGCTTCGTGAGCGTGCCGAGGACTCTCACGTTCGGCTCGAACTCAAAACCGGTAAAGGGATTGTGCTCGAATTTAGAACCAACGGTAACCTGCATGCGACTGTTGAAGAAGCCGAGCGTGTCCTGCACGAAGGCGCTGTATTGATTGAGATTGCTCTGATCGGGCTGAACCGCCACGGTGAAAGTGGAGGCGTTGACATCCTGGATCGAGCGATAGCCGAGTCCCCACACCAACTCCTGACTCTCGCCGAGGTGAATATCGTGCTGGAAGTCAACGTCGTATACCGATTCATGGTCAGAAAAGATGGTGGGAAAGAAAAGGTTAGTGCGATCGTAGTACATTTGCAGCGAAGTCGAAGATCGGGCAAAGGAGTGATTCCAGCGGCCCAGCAGATCCCCTCCGCTATTGAGGTTGTTATTTGGATAGGTACTCGAAAAAGTGGGTGAAGTTAAGGATGGGACGGTTAGCGTTTCCCCGAAATCGTCGTGATAGATGTCGCCTTGTACGGTGATCGAATCCGCAGTCGCTACACTTGAATCGACACGGAATCCGCTGCGTATGGCATGCCAACCGTCGGAAGCTGTTGCGCCTGTCGAGTCAATCGACGGATACCAATCAAAATATTTCCCATAGACGCGGTAGTAGGTGTTGTCGCCGACCTTAGCGCCGTAACGTGCGCCTTCAGCGGTCGCTTCTTGTGATCCTGCTCCCGCAGTCAACAGGCCGCCCTGTGTATTCTTAGCCGATTTCGTAATAATGTTAATGACGCCATCGACCGCGTTAGCGCCCCACAATGTCGCGCCGGGACCACGAATGACTTCGATCCGGTCCACGTCTTCGAGCATGACGTCCTGCACGTTCCAATACACGCCGGAAAAGAGTGGGGTGTAGACGCTGCGGCCGTCGATCAAAACGAGCAATTTGTTATCGAATCTTCCGTTGAATCCACGGGAGCCGATGGCCCACTTGTTCTCGTCAATCTGCGCGACTTGCAGGCCCGGAACCATGCGTAGGGCGTCCGGAATGCTGGTCGCTCCCATGCGGCGAATATCTTCCTGGGTGATGACGAAAATGGCTGCCGCGGCGTCGGCAACCTTCTGCGTTCTCTTGGAGACTGACGTGACCTGCAGATTCATCAAGTCTTCCAGACTCATCGTGGTGACGTCTGGAACATTCTGCGGGCCGCCAGGCCCGTCCGCCAGCACATTGGCCGTCTGGCATACGGTGAGGATGCCCAACAGGAGGACCCGACCCACGAGTGTGATGGAGCCGCTGTTATTTCTACGAGTCGACAACATATCCAAATCCCCCTCCAAAGAGTGGCCAGTGAGGCTGGCGTGGAATCCCAGGTTCGGCGCGTTCGCTTACAGCACCATCTCTGCCCTAGCTGCAATTTCTGATTGCCCTGACGCAAATTCTTGGCGCGATGCCCCTTAAAGCCGGCGCGTGATTCGCAAATGCGAGTCAATTACGCAGTGGCTTCTCTCCTGTCACGGTGAACACCGTGGAATACGTGAGCGTATCCGGCCGGCTCAAATATTCCAGAAAGCGCTGCGAACATTCCCTGGCCTTATCTTCGCCGCCAAGAGCGCGGGCCATCCGGGGAGCTGCAATATCCAGCTTCAGACTCCCATTGCTTCAGAACCTCGGGTTCGATTTCGCCCGCGATCAAATGGTAGCTTTCGGCTTGCACCTCGATATTTCCCAAGCCCGCCCGGCGTGCGAGCCAGAAGAGCTTTCTCCCGACGAAAGGATCGAAACCCGTACTCCCCAATGCCCTGACGACCTTCTCCACCGCACTCTGCAGTACCGGATCTTCCGGGTAATGCCAAAGCAGTTGCCCATCGAGGTCTTGCAGCAATACCGTTCCGCCCGGCGTGCAAACCCGAGCCATTTCGGCGACGGCTTGCTCTTTCTTTGGCAGGTATTGCAGTAACATTCGGCAATAAACAAGATCGAAGCTGTCCGGTGGAAACTGCATCGCCTGGGCATCCCCGCAGACGAAGCGCGTTCTGGGATTCTCCCGATTCATCTGGGCAGCTTCCTTGACCCGATCGGAACTGATATCCAAGCCTGTTCCCCTGACGGAAGGATGCAAATCGCAAACGGCGGCCAAAATGACGCCGGGGCCGCAGCCAACGGAAAGCACTTCCATGCCGGACCTGATGCGACCGCCCATGTACTTGTGAGCCCACGCCTCCGGATCGACCTTTGCTTTCAGCCGCGCTGCCTCACGCGGGTCATCCATGATGTAATCTACGGTCGCGTGCTTGATCATTGCCTTCGTTAACCTACCAACGTGACCTGCGAAGCATGCCTCTCGGAACGAGCCAGCAATCGCGAATAGAAGGCATCCACGTGGCGGTAGAGTCGCAACTGGCCGCCTTTCAGCCATATTCCCTGGCAGTAATGGCGAAGTAATTCCGCGCCCAGCTCAGTCATGGCCGCACCGGCAATCTCATCGGTGATGACCGGAATCGCGTCGAGCTCAAATCCTTGATAAGCGCTCGAACTCACCTTTAGCAGGCTGGCGGTGACGCCGGCGACATCGGAGTCAGGGAGTGTCGGATGCAGCAGCAAATCACAACGATTTTCGATGTAGCTGAAGTTGACTCCCAAAGGACCGCGGTATGCGACCGCCGCGCCGAGCGGTTCGTCCTTATATCCGCGATACGCGAGCCAGACCCGCCGCGTACGCCGGAGCCCAACGCTCCGGTACATTTCATCCACTGCTTTGAACTCAACATCCCCCTGTAGCTCCTCCGCGGTCACATATACGTTCCCTCGTGCCGCCGCGGCGATGGTGCAAAGCGCTTCTTTGTGCGAGGGAGTGTAGGGAACGACGCGGATTCCCTTTTGCGCAGGCATCACCAGTTTCCTTGGAAGTGCGAAGTAGAGATGCCGCTGAACAGAGGAGAGCGATTCGCCTATGGTTTTCACCATGGACCCGAATACCCGCGATGGAAACCGGTTTTCGGGCCGGAACCAATTCTGGTTGGATTCAGCGACTCCCTTTAAGAAACCGGCAGCCGATCCCGCCAGCATGACCGCGCGTGAGGCATAAGGATTGTTTTCAGAGACGAGATGCTGAAAGGTCCACCCATTTTTTGCGGTGCGCCAAACAGCAATCGACGCAAGTCCGCGCTTCTCGTCGCCCGCTGTCAAGACGTAGAGCAGCGATTCACCGCGGCTCAGCATGCGGCGCCAGTTCTCTTTCACTTGGCCCAAGTGAGGCAGGAGTCGCGCCGCCTTGTCCGGATACAGGAAGCCAGTTCGCTCGTAGAGCGCGAAAATCTCATCGACAGGCATGGCGTTGATCTGTACGCCAAACGCGTCGTAGACATCCGCCAACTTCGGCAGGCCGTTAATGATTTCCTGATCCAGAGCGTCGATCGGCATAGTTTTGGCCGTCTCTTGGTGCCGTTTTCCTTCGACTTCACTTCCCATCAAAGTTGCCGCCACCGCTACGGCCGCTTTCTCTAGCGTCTTAAAAACTGTGAATCACTCCCCCCCAGAGGCGCGCTGCTAGCCTACGAAGTCCCTAGATATACGGGTTACTACGGATGTTTCAGAATGGCCCATTAGTACTGTTTCAAAGCGGAAGCTCGAAGGGACTAATAACAGCTTCGATACAGGGCACTTGCCGCATTCGGCCAGGAGCAACTTTAGCCGGCTTGCGAGGAAGGATTAGAACGTCTGAGAGAACGACTCAGCTACAAGCGCAAGTCACTGATCGCGGGACAGTTAGGCCTTCGCCAGAAGCCTATTCAATGGCGGCAGCCCGATTCACTGCAAAATACAAAAGCAGCAAGGCAACATTCAGGCGCCCGAACTCAATCCGTGTCGGAAAAGTCACCTCGGTATTCACGGTTGGCGCAGCCGATTACGCCAGGGCACCTCGTCACGCGACCGCATCGTCACGAAACGTGCGGGGTTTTCCGAAGAGCAATTCTTCACACTCGTCGGTTTCGATTGTTTCGAAATCAGATTTTGGTGTCCTTTTTGCTCGTCTTTGCCGAGAAGTTGGAAGACGTTGATGCTAAAATGAGCAGCGCAAAATCGTAATACGCAACGGGAAGAAGTATTGGTACGATTCCTTAGGCATTGCGGGCCTGTAGCTCAGGTGGTTAGAGCGCACCCCTGATAAGGGTGAGGTCGGTAGTTCGAGTCTACCCAGGCCCACCATTCTTTTCTAGCAGTTGCGAATCCGCGCTGCACCTCTTTGAAACATTTGTGACGTAAGACCCACTGTGTGGGTTCGCGGATTCAGACTTGGTGCTCACGAGCGCGGCCACAGCGCGCCCCTTCGCGTCCATGCGAATGTGGTGCGTGAATACAGACAGCATCTTCCATTTACATTCGGAAGGGCACTCGCTGCGCCAGATTGCTCGAAATTGAGGGTTTCTGTCGGACTTATCCACGCCAATCCAAAACAGCGTCCATAATCTCGTTGTCGATTCAAACGAAGCTGCATTCGATCAAAATAGGCACTCATTATGCCATTCCGTGAGATGAAGGCTCATGCCCCCTTTTTACCGCGGCCAGGGCCTCTGCGACCGCTTAGGCGAATCCGTAAATTCAGGAGATGGCCGCGCAAACTCTATAGCCGCCAGAGTCCACTCACCCTGAAGTGGTAATAATCGTATTACCCGCCCCTCTGTCCTGCTCCAAGTCTTCGAGTTCATCAAAAGGACCTTCTCCCCGACTGTTACTTGCCCAGTTAAGGCGATGAGAGTTCCATGAGCGTTGACCGAGAGCGTAAGCACACGTTCTTGTAGCAACTGCTTTTGTGCGGACTCTCGGGAAAGCACGAGCGTCACTTTGCTAACGAAACGCGTGCTGCGACGCCGTTCTATAGCGCGCGCGGTGGCTAGGCTTGCCATTTCATACACCTGAATTGACGCGGCGATGGTTGGGTAAAAAGCGTCTGAAGTTAAAACTTGGGTGATACGGCGTCTATAGAGATCATCTAGTAGTCCACACTACCATTTCAAAACTAGCGTACTCGTACGACGACCTTGGAACTGGCAAGCAGTTGGAATCGGGCCGGAACTGATTCAAATTCCGCCCCTTTTTCAGAAAACCACTCCTCACAGACCTCCTCAAGTGATTGAATCTGTGACGCTCAGAAATGGCTGATTTGTTAATCGTCAGCTGCAACTAGTGCGAGTTCGTCACGGAGGAAGACGATCCCGAAGCTGTAACAGTGAAGCTTTGCGGTCCGGCCGGTGGCAGGTCGATCCAGCGGGTGCTGGCGATTCCGCCAACTGAACTGGCTATTCCGGGATTTGCCGCAATTCAATCGCCCGCTCGTGTAAGAGAGTTGAACTTGTGGGCCTCAAGCGGATCAAGGGCGTGACCGATCCGAGCGGGTAAGTCCTGCTTTCATCCCCGACGCGAAGGCTGTGGTTACAGAAGATTTAGTAACGCAGCATTACTTGCCTAAAATCTCCGCTTCCTCAATTTCTAAATCCATCGATTCGGCAAGCAAGCAAATCTCAATTTTCTCGCGTCCAAATTGCACTTGTTCTGGGTAACTAGCGGCGGATAGGCTACTCCAGGAATCCAGCAAGTTCCACTCGCCTGAAGC
The DNA here is from genome assembly GCA_963703785.1 of uncultured Acidobacteriota bacterium. GTDB lineage: Bacteria > Acidobacteriota > Terriglobia > Acidiferrales > UBA7541 > Palsa-189. The sequence goes on from CAVPFR010000025.1 coordinate 97,701, forward strand.
AACTACGATTCTTGCGCCCTCATCAACCTCTCAGTTGCCCTTCTGCTGGGCCTCGTGCGCCTTTATTTTGTCGTATTCCTCCGGCTCCTGGTTCAGCGTGCAGAAGACCTCTCCCCATTCGTCGTGGGGGTCCTGCGCTGTTGTCCACGTGCGAGCTGCAGACTTCCACGGCTTCGCCAGCGCCACGGGATCGTCGATGGTGATTTGGTAGGTGAGGTAGTTCTTCGAGGTACGAGTAATACGCTCAACGATATGCTGCTGATCGCTATGGAACCATCCGCCGGATCCCTCACCGCCGAAATTCCTCATCCTCTCGTCGATAGCAGTCACGTCCAGAACCAGCGTATCCCCCTCCCAGCGAGCAGTCGTGTCGCCATTGAACGTGGGATCCGGATCCTTGGGATGCTGGCGATTGAAGTAGACCATGCGAACGTCCATCGGGTATTCGAAAAGCATCGCCAGCCTTTGCGGGGTCGCGATCAACTCCATGGGGGCGTGCTGCGCGTCCTGCTCCAATACCGTGCTGGGAGTGCCAGCCTGGTCGCAGTCGCCGTAAGGAACTGGTCTCTTATATTTTGCTTCCATGCCAGGCTTGAAGGCGGGCGGGCCTTCCGGCGTGGCCTTGGGATCGAATTGCCTTAATGCAGAGAGGTCCAGCGGGTAAGCAAACTGCAACATTCTTCCCGCGGCGTTTGGATACCAACGTCCTGTCAGATCCACATGCCCGTCCGCCATGCGGGGCGCGGGGCCGCCTGTCGGGATTGGATGCACGTTTTGAAATCCCCCGACGATATTGCTGGGAGCTTTTCCCGGCCCGGGCACATTAACACCCTCACCCTGCCCCTGTGCAAAGGCGGGCATGAAAGCCACGCACAGGGCCGCCAATAGGGCTCCGGCACTCCCAACGCCGTAGCGCAATCCCAGGTTCATTTTTGCCATGTCCAATTTCTCCCCTTTACGCTCTACGGGCAGGTGCTAAACAATGCTTCGGAGCGACCCAGCGTTGCAGTTCCTCAACTCCTACGAACGCCACTGGATCGATGGCGCCAAAATGTCTGGGGCGTGTCTTGGGGAAATTCGATGCCTACCACGCACTAGAAGTGAAATTGCTCGGGCGTCAGCTTTTCAACCAACTGCCCAAATCAACTTCTGCGATGCCCTGTAACTGCAGAAGATCGCCGCTCTCGAAATCGACGAACAACAGCGAAGCTCGCGCTTCGGCGCTGAGGTTGCCGAGAGTATTGAAATAGCGGTTGCCGCGAAAGTCGGGAATCGTCAACACGTCGCCGTCGAATCGCACGAACCCCGGTCTGCCGCCGCGATGCGAGATATCCGCGCCGTATGCTGAGCCCCGTCCGGCGCGCGAGCGGCTGGCGACGAAGAAAGTGTCGGCCCTTTCGATGGCGGCCCGCGCCGCCGCATCCAGGCGGGTGAAGGACTCAGCCGGATTCGATGTGGCTTGGGCCGGATCCACGTGCGCCGCCTCGATGACGCGCAGCTGGATATATTGCGGACAATTGCCGAAGCTCTGACTGACGGCAACAGTGATGCCATCCATATCGCGGCTGACGATGCGGCCATTGGCGCGATTGCGCCGTCGCGTCGAAAAATCGATACCCAGAATGCCGATTTCGCGATCCTGCACGAGCGCCTTAGCCGCCGGATCACCGGCATCCGGCTGTGCAGCGATATGCAGCGTCACGGGATCTGAGGACTGAACAAAACCCGGCCGGCCCGTCAGCAGGGTTGCCAGCGGCCACCCGGCGGCGTCGATTGCGCCGACGAATAGATAGGGCAACTGCGCGAAGAGTTGCCGATGCTGCTCGGGCATGAAATCCCGGATACCGGCGCCGCCGCGAGGTCCGCCTCCGGCCAAAGCCTGTGCCGCCAGCTCATCGGGGTTGAATGGCGATTCTATTCATTGCCGCCTCACGTCTGCCCGGGCAGGGGCGACGGCGGGATGGGCTTGAAATGCGGCAAGGCTTCGACGCGTCCCAGCCACGCGAGCACCGCCGCGTATTCGCCGATGGCAACACCGCCCTCGGGCGCATGCCGGACATAGGAGTAACAGGCGAGGTCGGCAATGGTGGCGTGTTCGGCCGCCAGAAAATTCCTGGTTTTCAAGTGCTCGTTCATGAAAGGCAGGAGCACGGCGGCAATGTGCTTCGCCTGCGCGAGGTCGCCCGGAAAATTCCACTGAGTGACCATGCGCGCAAGCGCGGTCCGTAATTTCACCTCTCCGGCCGCAATGGAAAGCCAACGCTGTACTTGCGCGGCAGTGATCGGATCCTCCGGCAGCCACGCGCTGCCCGGGGCATAGCGTTTGGCCAGATAGACCAGGATGGCGTTGCTGTCGACGAGGGTCAGATCGCCATCCTGCAAGACAGGGATCTGGCGCAGCGGGTTCAGCCGGAGACTCCGGCGAGCCGCGCACCGCAGCCGGGGCCGCCACGTAGCGGTAAGGCTGGCCCAGCATCCGCAGCAGCAGATTCGACGCGGTGGGTGTGACCCGACAGCTCAGATCCGTGAAGAATCATTTCGGACGCAGGCATGTCGTCTCCTTTGAATTGCGTGGCTTTGTGCGGCCTATCTACTATTTGTAAGATCGTATTAAATTATCATTTTGAAAAGTCGAATTCCATATTAAGGAATAAATGATGGACCGGCTCGACGAATTGCCGTCTTGTCGCAATCATCGAGACCGGCAGCCTGGTCGGTGCCTCGCGGCGCTACGGGCGGTCGCCCCCGGCAGTGACGCGAGCGCTCAGCGCCTGGAAGATCGCATCGGCATGCGCCTCGTGGAACGAACGACGCGGCGGCTGGCGCCCACCAAGCCGGTAACACGCCTCCGCCGAACGGGCGCTGCACCTTCTTGGCGACTACGACCAGGCGCTGGCCGAAGAGGACTCGCGGGCGTCGGTTCGCGGCGTACTGCGCATTACTGCGCCGGTGCAGTTCGGCCGTCGCCATGTGGCGCCCATCGTGTCCTCATTCCTCAGCGAGTATCAGGAAGTGCAGGTAGAGCTGACCCTCAACGACCGCAATCTCGATCTCATCGAGGAGGGACTGGACCTCGCCGTGCGCATCGGCGCACTCGCAGACTTCGAGCCTGGGTTGCGCGGCAGGTCGGCAGCGTGCGGCGGCTCGTCGTGGCAAGTCCCGCGTATCTCGCCCGGCGAGGCATGCCTCTGACACCGCCGGATCTGGCGGCTCACGATACGATATTCGGGATGGCGGGGACGCTCGCCGGCGCGCGAGTGGCGTTTCGGACCGCCCCGCGAGGTGCAATCGTACGCCTTTCGCCGCGCCTTCTCGTCGATGACGTGGAGGCTCAGATTCAGGCGGCGCGGGCCGGCCGCGGCATTGCGCGCCCGCTCTCGTACCAGGTAAGGGATGAACTGGCCTCCGGGTCCCTGATTCGGCTGCTGCAAGATTTCGAGCCGGAGCCACTGCCGGTGCAACTCGTGACCTTGAGCCGCGGCTACCTGGCACCCAAGGTTCCGAACTCCTGGACTCGGCCGTAAGCACTTTCGGCGACATCGACGTCATCCAGTGACGTCAAGGCTGCAGGCGAGTCACCGACCAGGGTGGGTCCGAGTCGCCGCCCCGATCCGGCAATGATCGCGTCCAGCGTGCGCGGTCGTGAATGCGGAAATCGCCTTCAACCCATAGCTCTACGGCGTCCGCGCGTAGCCGATAGCCGCCCCAGTGGGGCGGCCGCGGCACATCCACGGCGATCTCCTCGGGTTCGGCCGTGCCGGGGCCCTCGTAGGGAATCCCAAGGCGGCGCGCCGCGGCAGTCACGCTATGTTCAAGCGCCGCACCGCGATTCCACGGGCTGGCTTTGTTCGCTGGCCCAGGCTCCTAGCCGGCTCTGCCAGGCTCGGGTGCCGAAGTACGCGTCGTTTTCCGCGTCGGATAGGCGTTCCACCACCTCGACGCGCACCTGGCGGTGGCGATGATCCCAGTGAAACACTATCGCGGCTCGGCGATTGGCCTCGAGCTCCCGGCCCTTGCGCGATCGATAGTTGGTGTAGAAGAGGATATCGCCCAGCTTGGAATCGATGTCCTTGCAGAGTACGACTCGCGCCGACGGGTAGCCGCGGCCGTCCACGGTCGCCAGGACCATGGCGTTGGGATTGGGTTGGGCGGCGTCTTGCCGGGCCTGCGCCAGCCATTGGGCCGCGACGACCAGGGGATTGGCCGGCAGGGGGTCAGGCAGGGTTTCCGTCCAATAGGTCTTTATGCTGGTGCTCATTTCAGTAATGGTAGCCGTGCTGATGTGCTTGCGGTAGCCGTGGGCGGCCAGTACAAGGGGACGGCAGAAATGGGAGTGTTCTTCGACATGAATCTCGATGAATTGCGGACGGCATTGACCGATCTCGATGGACAGCTGGTGGAACTGGTCGCACGCCGCCAGGCATTGAGCGAACAGGTGGCGACCGTCAAGCGCGCGCACCGGCGCGACCCGCGACTTTGGGCGCGAGCGCGAAGTGATCTTGCGGGGCCGAAACACCGCAGAGCGGTTGGTGTGTCGCCGGATCTGGCCGAATCGCTATTGAGGCAACTCATACAATCTTCGCTGGCGACCCAGGAGCACGCTCGGGTCGCTGCCCAGGCCCACGGCAGCGGCAAACGGGCCTTGGTCATCGGCGGCCACGGCAAGATGGGCGGGTGGTTCGCCGACTTTCTGGCCTCGCAGGGTTTCCCGTCGCCATCGCCGATCCCAAGGGCGGTCTTCCCGGATTCGATACGGTCGCCGATTGGCAAAACGACCCCTTGGATTTCGACCTGATCGTGCTGGCGACTCCCTTGAGCATCACGACGCCTCTGCTCGAGATCCTGGCGCAGCGCGCGCCCCGCGGCCTGATCTTCGACTTGGGTTCGCTCAAGACGCCTCTGCGCGCCGGCCTCGAGGCCCTGGTCAAGGCCGGCTGCCGCGTGACTTCGCTGCACCCCATGTTCGGCCCGGACACGGAATTGCTGTCAGGCCGCCACGCGACCTCTT
>CAVPFR010000026.1:0-21746 GCA_963703785.1 uncultured Acidobacteriota bacterium
GATGAATTCACGCGGCGTAGGATGCCAATTGTGGGGCCATCGAGCGAATGTGCGAGGCTGGAAGGAAGCAAGATTTTCGCAAAGGAGTTTCTGAATCGGCACGAAATCCCGACGGCGCAAGCTTACGGCGCCTTCGCTTCCGCTCCCGAAGCGAAGGCGAGGCTCAAGGGTTTGACTTATCCCCTGGTGCTGAAGGCAGACGGGCTTTGCGCCGGGAAAGGTGTTCTTGTTGCGAAGTCTTACGGCGAAGCGGCTGATTTTGCGGATCGCGTTCTGGAGAAGAGGGAGTTCGGGAGCGGTGCCGCTAAGCTGCTGATTGAAGAGGCGTTATAGGAGATGAGCTTTCATTTATTGTTCTGGCCGACGGACACGACTTCGCTCCCCTCGTGCCGACTCGTGACCACAAAAGAGCGTTTGATGGCGATCAAGGCCCAAATACGGGAGGGATGGGCGCCTACTCGTGCGAAGGGATCATTTCAGAAAACACCGAGATACAGATTCTTGAGGATGTGGTGCGGCCCACAATGGCCGCGCTCACAAATGAGGGCTGGACCTATCGCGGCTTCCTCTACTTCGGCCTTATGCTCACTGCTAACGGACCTAAGGTGCTGGAATTCAATTGCCGGCTGGGCGATCCGGAGACTCAGGCGATCGTGGCAGGCCTGGATTTCGATTTGGGCGCGGTCCTGATGGCTACGGCTGAAGGCGATCTGCGAACCGGTGATATAAAGTGGCGACGCGGAGCCAGTATTTGCGTGGTAATGGCTTCCGGAGGTTATCCCGGAAAATATGAGGCTGGGCGGGAGATTCAAGGGTTGGAGAAGGCAGCTTCTTCGCCGAGTGTTATGGTATTTCACGCGGGTACAAGACAGAGAAAGGGACGAGTACTACACAAGTAGTGGATAGGGTTTTAGGTGTGACGGCGCTGGGAGATAGTCTGGAGCTCGCCCGTCGTGCTGCTTACGATGCAGTTCATTCCATTGACTTCGCGAAGCGACAGTACCGCAGCGACATTGCTCTAAGGGCATGCCGGCTGGCGAACGTGGGAGAGGATTGAGTGATGGCGCAGGTCTCGAACGTCTTTATCGCGGTCGAGCGGCGCAGAGCGATGAAGCCCGTGGACCAGGCGCTGGCCATGACGGATCAAGATTTCCCTGGGGTGTGTACATGGGCGGGCGGGAAGCAAACGGCAGGTGCTGCTGGTGGATATCGAGACGCTTAGCGAATTCGGCTTGCTGCCAGGAATGATTCGAGAAAACATAGCGACTGTCGGCTTGAACATGGCGGACCTGCGGCCTGGACAGCGGCTTTGCGTGGGTGAGGCCGTACTCGAGGTGACGCTTCCCTGCGAGCCCTGCTCCCGAATGGACAAGATTCGCATGGGGCTGCAAAAGGAGCTGGAGAATCGGAGGGGGATGTTGTGCCGGGTGATCGAAGGCGGGAGAATTTCCCGCGGCGATGCAATCGAGCTTTTAAGTATGAGTCTTAATGCCACGAATGGAGGAACGCGTTGAGCAATAGCGACGGAGCGAAAAAAAAGCCTCTTGTGGGCATCATCATGGGTTCGGACACCGACCTTCCAATCATGACCGAATCGGCGAGGATGCTGGCGAAGTTTTCCATTCCCTTCGAGATCGAAGTTGTATCGGCACACCGCTCGCCCGCGCTGACCCATGAATACGCAACCACGGCGATCGATCGAGGGCTGAAGGTGGTAATCGTGGCAGCGGGAGGCGCGGCGCACCTGGCGGGCGTGGTGGCGGCGCTGACGACGTTGCCGGTGATTGCGGTGCCCATGGCAACGACGGTGCTGTCTGGCATCGACGCGCTGCTTTCGAGCGTGCAGATGCCGGCAGGAGTGCCGGTGGCGGCGATGGCCATCGACAAGCCCGGAGCCATCAACGCGGCAATCTATGCGGCGGAGATCATCGCCACATTCGATGCGGGAGTGGCCGAGCAACTGGTTGGTTACAAGCAGGAGCTGGCGAAGTCCGTAGCGGAGAAGACGCGCGAGTGAAGCAGCAGTTCGCGGAAAAGTCTCTCGCTAAATAGCGCACGGCCGGCTCATAAAAGATTGAAAGTTCGGCGCGGAATTATTGCGGGCGAGGTCCGCGCTGGCGCAACGAGGGCGCATCGGGTTCGCTGGGCGCTTTGCCTGCGGGAATCGGCTTTTGGGGCGCAAGGATCCATTGAAAGCCGCGATCCATACCGAGTAGCGCCATGACCAGGCTCTGGTTGTCTCCGCCCGCGAGCGGAATAGCGGAGCGCATGAAGTCCGAGACGGGCGAGGAGAGCGCCTTCATGCTGTTCCCTGCCGCAATCAACTCAAACGCCTGGGACATCTCGCGGGAGGAGCTGCCGATACGCTCGAACTGCGGATCGCGCCGCGCGAGATGCTCCGCCAAATCAAGCCGAGGAACATTCGCCGGGTAATCCGCTTCGACGAAAGTGTGTGCTTGGCCCTTTTCCGGCGGGTAAAGCTGGAAGTACGCGGGGCGGAGGATGCGGGTCTGCCAGAAATCCGAAGCAAGGTTTTCCTGGCGCACACGATATTGCAAGGTCCAGATTTCTGGTCCGTAATTCTGCACGTAATCGGCGAGAATCAATTCCACGAGAGGCTCATCCGGCGCCAAATCGAGCTTATGGTGAATCTGCTCCGCCATGGGGCGAATCTCTTCCAGCATTCCGACGCCGATATCCTCGATCTCGGAGGGCTGGTCCAGAGATTTCGGCACGGGGCCCGGGGACCTCTGCACAGGGCGGCGCAGGGCGTCCGCGGCGACAGAGGGCAGATCGGCGTCAAATCGCGTGGTCTTGCCGGTAGCCGGCACGGTCCATTCGATGGCGCCGAGCAGAACGCCAACGCGGCCGGGGCTGACGGGAAGCACGGTCGGGGGACGCGAACCAACCTCACCGCCGCCGCTGGTGGCCGCGACGATTATGGCGTCATGGGTGACACAGAAGACAACCCGGCCAGTGGCGAGATTGGCTACGATTTCGCCGCTTTGCTTTTCTTGCGCAGCGGAAATGGGCAGGGCGATCGCCAAAAAGGTCGCGAAAGCCAGCGCCAGAAGGCGTGCATGCGCCTCAGACGATTGGCAATTTAAAAACGATGCAATACGCGAGGCTTTCGAGGGTTGCATGGCTTCACGATTCCCGCGGCGAAGAACGATCGCATCTAAGTTATCACAACTTCAGGCAAGGGCACGGACGGGAGCACAGGAAACGACAGAGAGGAAACGGGTGTGTTTGGCTGACTTTAACGAAGGATTTTTACGGTGATTCTCAATAGAATGAACCGAGGGATCTCGCTTCATCTAATCGTTTCAACCAGAGGGATGGCCAAATGGGACTTTGGGATTTGATCACGGGAAACAGGGGTTGGCGCAAGCCGAAGCGAATTCGATACGAGGGCCGGACTCTTGTGGAGATTCTCGAAGCGCACCGCAATCATTTTCTCGGCAAGCCGGGCGGCAAGCGCGCCGATTTGCGCGAGGCGGATCTGAGGATGGCGGACCTGCGAGGCGCGAACCTTACCGGCGCGATTCTGGAGAAGTCCAATCTGGAAGGCGCGAATCTGCGGCAAAGCAAGCTCACGCACGCCAGCCTGGCGGGAGCGCGGCTGCGCGGCGCCGACCTGCGCAATTCGGACCTGACGGAAGCGGATTTGCACGGCGCCGACCTAAGCGAAGTGGAAGCCAGCGGCGTGGAATTCTTTCGCTGCGATCTGGGCGAGGCGGATTTCCGCCGCGCCAACTTGCGAAACGCAAATTTTCGCTCCGCGGATATCAAGGGCGCGCAGTTTGCCGGTGCGGATATGGGCGTGACTATCCTGCGAGAAACGAACTTGGAGGGGGTGGATCTTTCCGGCGTGGACCTGACGACGACTCTGATGCCGAAGGGATACGCCCCTGCGGTGCCGGCCGCGAAACAGGAACACTAGGTTAGTCTGCGGATTGAAGCGCTGACCGAGACGAAAAGCAGATTCCTCACCGACATCGGCAAAGAACGCCGGTGGGTTCGGAATGACAGCGCTTGTGGACTTGAGTGCGCGGCACGGCAGCGCGTTAAACGCGTGACACAACGCGAAATTACGACTTATCCCCTCGGAGTGCTAGAGGGTTTGCCCTCGGTCAGGCGTTGGTGTCGGCCGCTTCGGCGTGAGCCCCGGCATCCTCGGGACCGCGGCCAGCGGTACGGCGGCGAATCTCGATTCCCAATCGTTTGATCTTCTGGTTCAAGGTGGAGAGCGGAATCTGAAAGCGCTCGGCCGCTTCGGTCTGGTTCCAGGCAGTCTGCTCCAGCATATCGACGATCACGCGGCGTTCAATCTGCTCCATGATTTGAAAGAGGGACGGCACAGGCTGTCCAGGGCTTGGATGGCTATTGCCCGCTCTAGCCAGCGTGTTCAGAAGTTCGGAGAGGCGCAGGCGCGCATCGCCGAGCATTCCCCGCGTAAGGAGCGATTCGGGCAGCAGATCGACGTCGAACTCCTCGCGCGTGGAGAGGACCACGGCGCGCTCCACGACATTTTCCAATTCGCGAACGTTGCCCGGCCAAGAGTATTCCATCAGCAGCTTCATGGCTGGCGGCGTGAAGCGCCCCAAAGGACGATTGTTCTCCTGCGAAAACTGGCGCAGGAAATGATTCACGAGCAGAGGGATATCCTCGCGGCGCTCGCGGAGCGGCGGCAGAGTGAGAGCGATGACGTTCAGGCGATGATACAGATCCTCACGGAAACGGCCGCCGCGCACCAGGCTGAGGAGATCGACATTGGAGGCGGCCACGATGCGCACATCGACTTTGATATTTTCCGTGCCGCCCAGGCGCATGAATTCGCGCTCCTGAATCACGCGCAGGAGCTTGGCCTGAGTTTCCAGGCTGATGGTGGAAATTTCATCGAAGAAGATGGTGCCCTGGTCGGCCACCTCGAAAAGGCCCTTTTTGGAGGCGACGGCGCTGGTGAAGGCCCCTCTCACATGGCCGAAAAGCTGGGATTCCAGGAGATCGACGGGAATGGAGCCGCTATTGACGGCCACGAAGGATTTGTCCACGCGGGGCGACGCGGAATGGATGGCCTTGGCGATGAGCTCCTTGCCGGTGCCGCTTTCGCCAACGATGAGAACCGTGGAGCGGGAAGGCGCCACTTGTGCGACGAGATCCAAAACGGAAAACGATGCGTTCGCCTTTGCCGATGATGTGCGGGAAATCGTAGCGTTGCTTGAGCGCCCGCTTGAGCTGGACGTTTTCTTCGCGCAGCCGCCGGCCTTCCACGGCCACGGCCACTTGCGCGAGCAGTTCATCATTGGACCAGGGCTTGGTGATGTAGTCCTGCGCGCCGCTTTTGAAAGCCTGGGCGGGCCATGTCGATCGATCCGTAGGCGGTGATAAGGACGATGGGCAGATGCGCATCGTTCTGGCGGATGTCGCGGAGCAGATCGAGGCCATTGCGATCGGGCAAGTTGACGTCGAGAAGCAACAGGTCATAGGGCTCCTGCTCGAGGCGCGCGAGTCCGGATTCAGCCGTGTCGGCGAGGGAGACGGAGTAACCTTCGGAGGTAAGGAGAAGTTCGAGGCCTTCGCGAATTTCCGCTTCGTCGTCTATGACCAGGATCGAGCCATTAGGCATGAACCGCTTTCCTTACCGCCGGAAATTCCATGCGGAAAGAGGCGCCTTTGCCGGGAGTGGAGCGCACCTCAATCCTGCCGGCGTGCTCCTTAATGATCCCATAGCTTACGGAGAGTCCCAACCCCGTGCCACGGCCGGTGGCCTTGGTGGTGAAGAAGGGATCAAAGACGCGGTTCAGATGGTCGCGCTGAATGCCCATGCCCGTGTCTGTGATTTCGATTTCCACCGAGCCATTGTTCGCGGCGCTACGCACTTCGAGCATGCCTCCCGAAGGCATGGCGTCCCTGGCGTTCAGGAAAAGATTCAGGAAGACCTGCTGCAAACGATTGTTCGATCCGAATACGCCGGGCAGGTCCGCGGCGAGATTGCGGACGACCTGGACGTTGGAGGAGCGAAAGGGATGAGCCACCAGGGTGAGCGTTTCTTCGATGACCTGGTTGAGGTCCACTTCCTTGAATTCGGCGCCGCCGGTGCGCGAGAAATTGAGGAGATTATTGACGATCTCGCTGGCGCGGAAGGTTTGTTTGACGATGCGGTCGGTTAGCTTATGGCGCGGATCGTTGGGAGGCAGCTGCTTGGCGAGCATCTGCACATAGTTGGAAATGACCGCGAGAGGCGTATTTACTTCGTGAGCCACGCCGGCGGCCAGCAAGCCAAGCGAAGTGAGCTTTTCGGTCTGCAGAAGCTGCTCTTCGAGCTGCATGCGCTGAGTGATGTCGTCGACAAGAATCAGCCTGCCCCTGCGCTCGCCCGTCTTGCCAGTGAGCGGAGCGATGGAGACATTCACCACCAGGGTGCGCCCGCTCCGGTTGCGCAGCGGGAACTTATAGAGATTGGTGACACGCTCTTCCTCGGAGCGCGAGGCGATTTCGGCCACCAGATCGGCGGAGAGAATCTCTTCAAGGGTGCGCCCAACGGCTTCGGCGCGCTCGATACCCAACGAGAGCTCCAGTTGGTTATTCCAGAATTCGATGTGGCCCTCGAAGTCCACAGCCAGGACGCCCACGTTCATGGATTCGACGATATTTTCGGAGAAATCCTTCAGGTGCTCGATCTGGCGGGCCTTCTGCTCGAGCGAGGAGTACAGCTGAGCATTATCGAGGGCGATGGCCACGTAGCCGGCGATGGTGAAGAGCAACTCGACGTCCTCACTGGTGAGGAAATCGCCATCGACCGTCTTGCCCAAACCAAGGACGGCCACGGTGCGGTCGTGAATGCGGCAAGGGATGAAGTAGTGCAGGTCCAGTTCGTCGAGCGTGCGCTGCACGGAGGGGCTCTCGCGCCGGGCGGCGCGAGAGGACTCATAAAAAAGATAGCCGCGGGCCAATTCCGGCCGGTCGGACGAGAGGAAGCTCAAGTCCAGAGCCTCATCGGAAAGCGGAGTACGCAGGCCTCGCGAGCGCACCAGGCGAACGCGTCCATCGCCGGGAACGTCTTCCAGGAAAACGGCCAGGCGGTCGACGAGCAGAGTTTGCGAAAGGCGCTCCATCACGGAAGCGAGCATGGGTTCGATGCGCACTTCGCCCGTGAGCGTCCGGCCGAACTCGATCAAGGTACGGCGGTAATTGAGGCGATCGCGATAGAAAAAGCGGTCGAGGCGAGCTTGCGTCCAGTCGCGGAAGGGCTGAAATAAGAATGCGGCAATGACGATGGCCATGATCTCGCCCAGCAGGCCCGACGGCCACGCTGTATGAAAAAGACCGCCGATCAAGGCGACCAGGGCGACGTAGAGCGCGATGATCGCCGCGGTCGCCGCTGTATAGGCTAAGCCGCGCTTGAAGATGATGTCTACGTCCATCAGACGATAGCGCACGATGGCGTAGGCGAAACACAACGGAACCAGGGCCAGCGACAACACCGATAGATTCATCCACGGGCGGGGGACCGCGCCCAGCGAGAACGGCAGGATGTAAAGCGCGGCAAAGGGCAACATGCCGGCCAGCGTGCCGCCGGTGATCCACTTCAACTGCTGGCGCAAAAATCCGCTGGGCGCTCGGCGGTAGCTGTATAGGAAAATCGCCGCCGCCAAGAGGAAGTAAGACCCGAGATAGACCAACTCCAATTGATCGAGTGCAAGGCGCGAGGTGAAGGAGGGAAAGAAACCGGCAAAGCCAAGGGCCGCGCAAATGTGAAGCATCAACAAAGCGCCGGCCGGCAAATAGCACGCCCAGATGAGGAAGCGCTGCGTCTTCTTGCGCGCAAGGCTCCTTTCCGGGAAGACCAGCGCAAAATGGACCAAAAGGGCGGGCGCGGCGACAAGGGCGGCGGCCTTGGCCCAGTAAATTTCCCAATCAAAGGCATTCAGCTTGCCCGTGTAATGAAAGGAGCAAAGGACAAACGAGGCCAGGCAGAACAGATAAAAGTGGATCGCGCGCCCAGCGTTCCAGCGACGGACGAAAATGAATAGGCCGATGAAGAGGTAGAGCAGGCCGACGACGCGCAGGTAATTCTCGAGAGAGAGAGGCTTAGGAGCGGGCGCCGTGATCACGGCTGTATCGAAAACGCGATTCTGGCGGCTGATTTGATAACTGGCGCGCGACCAGATGCCAAGTCCCCAGAGGCGCTTAACGACGTCGATGGCGCGAGAGACAGGCTGACCGTCGACGGAAACAAGCACATCGCCCGGTTTTATCCCGGCGCGCTCACCTGGGGAGGCCGGGGTTACTATAGCCGCGTGAACTCCCTGCCCACCGTCGAGCCAAGTGATGCCATCATCGGGAACGTCGAAGGCAAGGCGCTGCTGGAAATTCACGACTCCAAAAACAGCGACTGCGATGGTAAGCAACACAAGTACCAGGGCACTCAGCTTGGCCCCGATGGTTTGGTTGTCGCGGATCATAATTGGCGCAGTCCAGCGTCAATCCTTGCCGAAAAAGGGTAGCACGTTCCATACCGTGCCATATGAAATTTCGTGGCAGTTAAGCACTTTGAGGACAGAGAGATACATGAGCCGCACAAAGGCATTCGCACGGGCAATACGCTTTCTCGTAGGGATCTACCAAATACGGAAAGACCGCACTAGAACTGGAAACTCACCCCACCCCGGAACGAGCGCTCCACGGGCATCACGAGCATAGCTCCCTGCTGGGTTTCCATGGAGACGTAACCCTGACCGAGCATATTGCGAAAGTCGGCTAAGGCCTCCCAACGGCCGGCCATGATGAAGGAGGGGAGCCGTTGCCGAATCGAGAGGCTGAGATTGGGATCGATACCCATGGAAGCATCGCCATACAGATCCTGCCGACTGACCACGCTTCCGTTCACCCATTTATAGCTGGCCGCCAGTTCCGTTCGGGTCTTAGGAACTTTGCTGGCCACGCGAGCTGCAACGCTATGGCGGTAGCGGGTTTCGACCATTCCGGGCAGGTTGGAGAGCGATGTCCCCTGGCCGTCCGGAGCCAGAGCGCCGGCCCAGGCATATACGCCCGCCACTTCGATATGCTCGGAGATTTTCTCGCGATAGATTACCCGCGCGCCCCAGAAGCCCGCAGCCCCTGCGTTGTGTGCAAAGGGGCCCGGAAAGAAGCCGCCGGAAGGAGAATACGGATCCGGCGATTGCATCAATGTCGCGAAGACGGCCTGATGGGAGGAATCGTCGCGAAATGCGGCACCTTCAATGCGCCCGCGGCGTCCCAGGTCATGGTGAACAGCGAACTCTTCGTGCCATCCCTCGTTTAGAACCGGCCGTCCAGGACCCCAGACAATTACCGGGCCGGTCTGGAGGGCATCGATGGCTGGCTGTGCTTCCGGCGCCTGCGCTCGGAAGCCATAGGCGTCTGGATCGGTCTCCAGCAAGAAAGCGGCGCCCCAATGGGGGAGATTCGCACGCCCACGCGAGCGTGCGGCCGCACGGACGAAGCCGTCTCGCCCACCAGACCCCCGGAGAGATATTCGCCGCCATATTCCATAACGACATGGTTGCCAAAGCCGATTTGCTCGGAATTCTCGAAGCGCATGGTGCGGATCGATCTGCCCGAGTCACCCAGGCGGACTTGATGGACGATGAGAGTGGTTTCGGGACCAACCCCAAACTGGCCGCTGGGTAGCCAAATGGTTGCGACGGAGCCGCCAAGCGCGGCGCCCGGAAGCGTTTGGTCATAGTCGAATTGCCCGGCCATCAGGAGCTTGCCCGCTGCGCCTAAGTTCTGGTCGTAGGAAACATCTGTACCCAGACTCCCCGGGCGGGCGGAAGAGGCCCCGGGCCGAACGGAACCATTGGTAAGTCCGACGGTGGCACGAGGCTGGTCGCTTTGTTCTTGCTGGGGCCGATTGGCAATTATGACCGTGCCGTCCCGCAGTTGCAGCACTGGCCGCGAAGAACTGGCCGTGCGAAGAACCCATTTCCAATCGTCAGGTTCGGGGAGCTTGGACGGCTTGCGGTGGAGTTGACCGACAGACGCAAGGATCGAATCGAGCTGGATGTGCAGGGAGGTGTTGAGATAGGCCTTAACGTCAACGCTATTCTGAAAGGAAGGCATGAATCCGGCGAGCGTGACCTTAACCGAATACAAGCCGGGGCGAAGCCGCTGGCTTACAAAGATGCCGTTTTCGTCCGTAAGCAGCTCGACGGCTCGGCCGCCCGCATACTCCGGGGTCAGCCACACGGTCGCTCCCATTTGCGGGTTGCCGGCCGGATCGGCCACATAACCGCTCAGCTTACCGGAATCATTGGCAAAGGCGGACGCAGCACCGAGGAGGCAAATGCTACATAGCGCGAAGGCCCCGATTCGCAACAGCTTCACTCTCATCACCTCGCGGAAGACGTTTGCGCTGCAGTGGACACGTTAGCCGGGGCCGTAACTTTGAACTCCGCCGATCGGGAGATGCTTTGATTGGCGAGCACATCGGTGGTCTTGATCTCGATGCGGTATTTGCCGGGCGGCAAGGTCTGTGCCGGTATGGACTCTTGTACAGTCAATTGCTCGCCCGATTCGTGTAACTGCTCGGATGTCTGCGTCACGTGCTTGACGGATTTATCGCCCTGAAAGATTTGAATATCGACCGAAGCGTTGTTTTTGTGGGTGTTCTGGTCAATTTTCAGGTTATAGACCTGGAAATAGACGCCCACCGGCTGATTCGCGCCGAAACTCTGGTCCAATTTCGGCCTGACTTTAGTCGAGCCGATGACAAACATGCCGATGCCGATATCCTTGGCCGCCACGGGAGCAATCTCGTCGGCCAGAATCAGAGTGCTGGCTTGCAGCTCGTCATCGTCAAAAGGCGGCACGGCAAGCCGTGTGTTTATGACGCCCACGTTGTTGCTGGTCGTATCCTTCAGCACCACGTCCAGGCGGTAAAGGCCGGAGCGCAGAGGAAGCGCCTTTTGATAAATGGACGAGGTCTTCAGAGAGGCCTGCAAGAGCGAATCGGGGAAATCGCGGCGGACGGTGTCTTCAAAGGTCTGCACCGTACGGCCGCTGAGGGTGGTCACGCGGGCAAAGAGGTTGAGAGTGGCGGTGTGTACTCCGTCCTTGCTCTGATAGCTCAACTGGTTATTGGGAATTTGCAGCGTGATGGGCACCAATACTGTGTCACCGGCCACGCGCATGAAATCGAAGCGATAGTCGAACTTGATCTGGTCGCGGACGATGCGCGAGGATACAACTTCCTCGAGGTCCTTGAACTTCACGGTGGGAGGCGTCCAAATCTTGGCTTCCAGTTCCAGCCGGTTAAATTCGTCAAGCGAAGAGCCCCGAGCGCCATATACGGACGGCGCCATGTGCGAGCCATCGCTATTCAGGAAGCGGGCCGATTTGCACGAAAGCCCTTGCTGCTCGGCGAGCGTCAGGCCGGCGCCCGGCACCATGAGCAAGGCGTCTTTCTCGGAGGGGTCGGTAGTCAAATGGAATTCGCCGGTGCCGGTGGTATCGACGAACTCCAACTCCACGTTCTCGCCGATGCCTTCGATGTAGTGGTAGGTCCAATCCTCGTAGGCGTACGTTGACGTCTGGCCGCCACCCTGGTCCAAAGGACGTTCCCACGACTCGCCCTGCGTGTGGCTTTCGAGATCGTCCGGCTTGCCGTACATAATGTAGATGCGGCCTCGATCCGACCTCCATCCGGCAAAGCCGGAGGCGAAATGCTCGTTGGCATAGGCGATGCGGCGGTAGTGTTCTTCCTTATAGGTATTATCGACAGAATCGGGATCGGGATTGCGGCGCTGCCAGAATTGCTCGATGAAGTTCTCGCGTTCCTCGTTCGTTTGCAACTGCAGGAAAGCTTTGCGCTCGGAGTCCGTGATGATATAGGTCACGTCCTCGCTCAGCCACTTCTTGTAGGGCGTGGCAAGTTCCTTCAGGACTTGTTTCTCGCTGGGCTTTTTGGCTTTGCTGGTATCTTGCTTTTTGTCGGATGGCTGGGCAGCTTGCGGCTGATCCGGTTGCTGACTCTGTGCCCGCGCCAGACCGGTTGCGGACAACACCAGTAGAAACAAAGCACTTCCCAGAATGGCGGAGGACCGCTGGGATTCTGACTTCGTCATCGCTTATGCCTCTTCGCGGCTAGACTACGAAGTTTAGTCCGGGAGCGCAGGGTGCGTCAACGAAAGAATCGGGCCCCCAGGCAGCACACTCCCCTGCCGTTTGAGAGGGGGCAAGGGCTTACGAGGTTGCCTCACATGGGCTCGTGCGGTTCGCCTTATAATTGGGTTCGAGCGCAAGGGAGGCCGGCATGCGGTGGGTTGCCTTGGCTGTGACGATAGCTATCGCCGCCATAGCCTGTTCGCCACAAGCCACCAGATCCGTAGGGACAGGAGCGCGGGCAGGAGAGCGTTTAGGTGAAGTGAAGTTCCCCACTTCCTGCTCCCCGTCCGTGCAGAGCTTGATGGCGAACGGCTTGGCCCTCCTCCATTCCTTTCAATACGACGAGGCTGAAAAGGCATTCACCGATGCCGCGCGAGGGGATTCCCTTTGCGCGTTAGCGTATTGGGGCAAAGCCATGGCCTTGTACCATCAGCTATGGGATTTCCCGGACGCGAGGACCCTCGCGGCGGGACAGCAGGACGTCGAGCAAGCTCAGAAGCTGCGCACAAAAGATGAGCGCGAACGCGAGTACATCGACGCCGCAGCCGCATTTTATAATCGGGCTGAGCTGAGCCCCGCGGCGCGCGCAGGCGCCTACTCGCTGGCAATGAAAAAGTTGTACGGAGATCACCCCGAGGACAATGAAGCCGGGGAGCTCTATGCATTATCACTCGTTTCTCTGGCACAGATGGGTCTGCAAGATCTAGCTAATCGCACCAAGGCGATCGCCATTCTGGAGCCGATATTTGCGAAATATCCGAATAGCCCCGGCGCCGCGCACTACCTGATACACGCAACCGATGTCCCGGAACTGGCTCCCCAAGGGCTGGCGGCCGCGCGAGTGTATGCAAGGATAGCGCCTGACTCCGCGCACGCGCTGCATATGCCTTCGCACATCTTCCGCCGGTTGGGATTATGGCAAGAGGTGATTGACTCGAATCTGGCCTCCGCGGCGGCAGCCGCCAAGGCCACAGAGGAGCGCCGCGGGGACGCCAGCTATCAATTTCACGCCATGGATTTTCTCGATTATGCGTACCTGCAAAGCGGTCAGGAGGCGAAGGCGCGGCGGCTCGTGGCGGAACTGAAGAATGTGCCGCAGGGCGGCGAGTCCAATATCATTGAAGAACAGAATGAGTTCGCCGCTCGGAATGCCATGGAACTCCACCGCTGGCAGGAAGCCGCGATGCTGGAAATACCCAGGGAGCGCTTTGAGTGGCAGGACTATACCTACTGGACTCGCGCGATTGGCGCGGCGCGTGGCGGCGACGTGGAAGGGGCGCGCGCGGCTATGCAGAAACTGACAGAGGTGGATCACTTGAGAATCGCGCGGCAGAAGCAAGCCGGCGCGGCGCCCTCCGGCGAGAGTATCGACCTCAGCGAAGCGGAGGCATGGCTGGCGTATGCGCAAGGAAAGGCCGATGACGCGGTGGCCAGGCTGCGCTCAGCCGCTGAGCGCGAGGATGCTCGAGACGCGGAGCCTTTCGCCATGCCCGCCAGGGAGATGCTCGGGGATCTCTTAGCGCTCGCCCGGCGGCCTTCGGAAGCGCTTGCGGAGTACAAGGCGGTATTGAAAATGTACCCCAACCGCTTCGATGCGCTTTATGGGGCTGCCCGCACCGCGGATTCCTTGGGAGACCGTCGCACGGCATCGGATTTTTACGCCAAACTGATCTCCATTTGCGCGCCGGGAGCGGATCGTCCCGAGCTACAGACGGCCCGCCAGTACCTAGCGGCAAACCGGAATTGAAGCGGAATCCTGCTAAAATAGCCAAGGGGTGTGGTCCGCGACAGATGTCCGAACACGAAAATGCGCGTTGCCAGCGGGAATTCGCAAGCCGGCTCACGGCAATGCCCGAATGGCAGCATTCGTTGGGGCGCCCATGATGGTCATCGGATCCGCCGTGCCCAGTTTCTTTCGGAACGAGTTGCTGGACGAAAGCCTGGCGATCAAGACCGAAAATCTCACCAAGAGTTATGAGATGGGCGCGGAGACGGTACACGCCTTGCGGGGCGTGGACTTGTCGATTCGGCGCGGCGAGTATGTTGCGATCATGGGCCCTTCAGGCTCCGGCAAATCCACGCTGATGAACGTGATTGGCTGCCTCGATGCGCCCTCCAGCGGAAAGTACTGGCTGGCGGGCAAGCTGGTAAGCGATCTTAATGAGGACGAGTTGGCGCGCATACGAAACCAGGAGATCGGTTTCATCTTCCAGACCTTCAACCTCTTGCCTCGCGCCACAGCTCTGCACAACGTGGAATTACCCATGATTTACAATGGGACGCGGGCGGAGGAGCGCTTGCAGAAGGCCAAACAGGCGCTCGAAGCAGTTGAGCTGGGCGATCGCATGATGCACAAGCCCAGCGAACTTTCCGGCGGACAAAGGCAGCGCGTGGCCATCGCGCGGGCCCTGGTAAATTCCCCTTCGATCCTGCTGGCCGATGAGCCCACGGGGAATCTGGACACCCGAGTGGGCGAAGAGATCATGGCTTTGTTCGCCCGGCTACATGGCCAAAAAAATACCATTATTCTCGTGACCCATGAGCGCGAGATCGCGGAACACGCCGACCGGATCATTCGCCTGCGCGACGGCAAGGTTGAATCCGACGAGGTGCTGAGGAGTTAGCGCACGGGTCCGCTCAGGCCGGGCGCGGTAACGTAGCCCACGACTGTGCTTTAGCCTGCATGTTTGCCTCGCGTACAAATTGGCGCTTGGAGCCGAACGGGCTGGCCATCGCTCTCGAAGAGCACCGCCGCCGGGGCAAGCCGCTATTCGATCTCACCAATTCGAATCCCACAACCTGCGGATTCCGCTATCCGGAAGAGCGGATTTTTGCGGCGATGAGCAATCGGCGCGCGCTTCGGTATGAGCCGGAAAGCAAAGGCTTGCGGACGGCTCGCCAGGCGATAGCGGGTTATTATCGCGGGCGGCCGGGATTCTCCGCGGCTGGGGCGCGCATTGACCCCGAGCATATCGTCATTACCTCCGGCACCAGCGAAGCCTATGATTACGTCTTTCGCCTGCTGTGCGAGGCCGGGGACGAAGTTCTGGCGCCAGCCCCAAGCTATCCGCTCTTCGACTATCTCGCCGATCTGGCCGACGTTCGCGCGGTGCCTTACCCGCTGTTCTACGATCAGGGGTGGCAAATCGATTTCGCGGGGCTGGAATCTGCGTTGACGAAGCGCTCGAGGGCGTTCAGTTGTGGTGCATCCGAATAACCCCACGGGCTCGTTCATCAAGAAGGAAGAGGCGCAGAAGCTGGCGGAATTTGCGCGCGCCGCGGCATGGCCATCGTTGCCGATGAGGTTTTCCTGGACTATGCCGAGGGCGCGGAGCTGCAATCGAGTTTTGCGCAGAGCTCGGCGGCGCTGACATTTACGTTCAGCGGCCTCTCGAAGATTTCTCTTCTGCCGCAGATGAAGATCGCGTGGATCGTTGTGAGCGGACCGGAGAGCCTGGCAAAGGCCGCGATGCAGCGGCTAGACGTGATTGGCGACACTTATCTTTCTCCAAGCACGCCGGCACAGCTGGCACTGCCCGAAATGCTGGCCTCGCGCGACGATCTGCAAACGCAAATGCGGCAAAGGCTGTCGTCGAATCTGGCTTTTCTCGACGGCGTGTTCCCAGAGGGCGGGGCGGTCACGCGGCTAAAACGCGAAGGAGGATGGTACGCCGTGCTACGCGTGCCCGCGACCGGTTCGGATGAGGATCTTGCCATCGCGTTGCTGGAAAAGTGCGATGTGCTGGTACACCCAGGGCACTTTTTCGACTTCGCGCGAGATGGCTACCTAATCGTGAGCCTTATCGTACCTGAGGACGAATTCCAGAAGGGCGTGCGCGCCTTGCAGGATTTCTTCACGCCGAAATCATGTGCATAACGGCTTGAGTCTGAAGTGACTCGGCGCGAAATTTCAGCGGACGTTCATAAGAAACGAGCGCCCAGTGCATGGTCTGCAATGGGCGCTCGCGAGACGAAAGCCGATTCAGAAACTATTCACGCGAAAATGCTCGCCGCATCAACGCTAGTTGATGCGGCGGACTATTTTTCCGGCGGGGCTATTTTTCCGGCGCTCCGTATCGGGAGGGGCTCTTATTGTCCCGATCGGTCAATTCCTTGCCATCGGACAACACGAGCTTATTAAGACGCCCCACGGTGAGGCCGGTCTTCGATTGCCAGACGTAAAGCGTGATCGAGTCTCCCTGGTGCATCGTATTTCTGCTCCAGCCGAGCAGGGTCATAGAAGGCGTGCTGCCTATTTCCGTCACCCAATGCTGCACCTTGCCGCTTTCATCCTTAAAGTCGCACTTGATCAGCGAGTGCGGATTCATCCAATCGTACTCCGTCACTTGGCAGTCCTTCAGCACCACCGGCTTGCTCTCGTCGTACGCCGCGTCTCCGTGATGCGCGAAGACAGGGACGCCAATCGTTAGAATCCCGGCGATAGCTGCGACAAACGTCAGAACCTTCCTCATCATAATGCTCCTCCGAAGTTGAAATTCCGTTTGAACGAGATTGAAAGCAATGCGCGCCTAGCCGTTTCTGCTACCTTCCACCAATACGTTGTCCCTCTGCGCTCGGATCACTTCCGGCCGGATCGCCCAGGTCGCTCAAGTACTTAATGACCTCAGAAGGTATGCACGCAAAATCATCGAACTTCTGATTGGGAATCCATTTGTAATTATAGGTCCCCAGCGACCAGGGTTTGGTGTAAACCTTGGGATCGTCAATCGTGAGAGATAGCCTCAGGTCATTTTTGTCCACGCGTGTGTAGCGTTCTTGCACGTGGGCGTTCACCGAATGTGGATATCCGGCGCCCGTTACCCACGTTCTGTCGTCCATTCCGGTCGTATCGACGACGAACGTATTGTCGTCTTCCCAGTGGCCCACCGAGTATCCGTTGTAGGTCGGGTCGAGCGCGTCTTTTCCAGTTCCACCCACAGTGGTGGGAAGCGGCCGCCCATCCGTCCAGACTTCGCGCCATACGTTCATGTACTGAAGCAAAATTATGATTCGGTCGGGCATTGTGGCGATCGTGAGACCGCGAGCTTCGGTGTAAGCGTTCTGCGGAAATCCAACTGGATCGCAATACCTGGCGTGAGGATCGTTGGTGCCCGCCGGACTGTACTTTCCGATGGGCTTAACTTGACTCATCAACTTTTCGCCATACGGGGTCAGCTCGGGCTTGTCTGCCCCTCGCCCTCCCGCTCGCGGAACCAACGGGCTAGATCCCGGTCCAGCCCAAGTGCCGGTCAGGTCGCGCTTGGGTGCTGGTCCGCCGCCGCCCTCGGGGAAGTCCTGGGGATTAAATCTCCACCGAGAGGACGGATCTGCCTGCTGATTGGACTGCGAGTGGGCCATCGGGGCAATAGCCGAAGAAAAAACGAGCACTGCTAACGCAGCAATGATGGCACCGGTGAAGCGATTTCGCATTTCCCTACCTCGTTTTAGAAGCTCTTAGAGTCAGAATCCCAAGCTATTTGTACTGTATAGAATACGCGGTACTGACAACGCGGTCAAGGTGCGGGAATAGGGGCCGACAGCGGTCATAGTTCAGCGGCCCGGCTGCAAATGCTGCGCTTTGAACGCTGCTGCCGCTTCAGGCGAAGAAAGATACGCCAGGAACTCTTTGGCCGCCGCGGGATCCTTGGCATGCGTTGAGACGAAGCCGACAAAAACGGTGGGAGGAGAGACCTCGCGCGGCAAGGACCCCACAACGTCGATGCCGGGATCGGTCATCGCGTTCACGAAGGTCATGCCAATCTCGGCGTCGCCGCTGGCCACCATGGCCATCGCGCGGGCGCCTCCCTGGGAGGGTTTGATCTTGGGCTGTAACTGATCGGCGACGCCGAGCTTCTTCAGAGCCTCCTCAACGGTGATCCCTGCGGCCGCACCGCCGGACGGGTCCGGAAAAGAGATGGATTTCGCGGCGAGCAGCATGTTCTTCACTGCGTCGGGAGTCGAGATATCCGGCTTGGGAGCACCCTTACGCACGGCGATCCCAATGGACACATTCGCGAACTGCGTTTCGCTGCTGGCCACTACGTTTCCGGAAGCGATCGCGTCCGTATCGGGCGCCTCCACCACTGGCACGTCGAATGCCTCGCCTTTGAGAATCTGCTGCCTCGTCCCGGCTTCGGCGCCAAATGTCGCCTTTACCTTGTGGCCCGTCTTGGCCTCGAAGCCGGGGATGATCTGTTCAATCGGAGCACGAAGGATGTTTGGTGCGATGAACGTGATCTCATCCTGAGCGCGCGCGCTGCGCGCACTTACTATTACGAGGGCGATAGCGGCGACAACGGAAAGCGAAAATCTCATTGATGGGCAGTCTCCTAGTTCTCTAGTTCTCTCGGCAGAGCGTCGAAATTGATGGACGCCGATGGCGCCACGGGCGCGGCCAGCGGTGATGCATTTACCAATTTTTGTTTCGATCGCCCGGACGCGCAGTTATACACCCGAGGTTCTCGCGAGTGAACCAAATTATTTCGTCGTAGCATTCCATAACTTCGATTTAACGGAGGCGCTCCCGGCACCTATTGACAGCGAATGGGCCAAATGCGAGACTTCCACAGCTTGCTGGAGGTGCAGCCCGCATGAGAAATAAGGTCCTCTTGTCGCTGATCGCCGTCGGTATTGTGCTTACTCTCTCGGCGCCTGTTTTCGCGCATCATGGGTCGGCCGCTTACGAGACCTCGAAAAGCGTCTCCATTACGGGAACAGTTAGTGATTTCCAGTTTGTCAATCCGCACGTACTTATCTCCTTGGACGTAAAGGATCCGACGACAGGAAAGATGGAAAAGTGGCAGGGCGAATTGACGAGCCCCAACCACCTGGCGCGGGCTGGGTGGACCAAGAGCACGCTGAAGCCGGGCGACCAGGTCACCATCATCGGCGGACCGGCGAAGAGCGGGTCGACGACGATGTGGATCCGCAAGGTCCAGAAAGATGGCCAGGACGTTTCGCTCGGAGGCGGCGGCGACAACTGAGCATGGAGTTCCACGAATGAGAACGCTCTTTGCGCTGTCCAATCTGGTTTTGTTAGCCTGCGTGCTTGTTTTTGTTCGGCCGCCAAGGCCCAGAATTCGGCGCGCCGGCCGGGGCTGCCGCACAAGGCAATAAACCAGCCGGCAATGCCCCCCAGGCGGGCGGCAGGCCGCCGGCGGGCCCCATAGCGGGACCGCCTCACGACCCGCACGACCTGGTTGGAGTCTGGAACGTGCGCGGCTTCGCCAACGGCTTTGGGCGCGTGCCCCCCTGACTCCTTACGGCGAGCAGCTTTACAAACAAGCGAAATCGTCGAATTCGGGGGAGTACACGCTCGCAGAGACGAACGATCCTGTGATTACCAAGTGCTACCCTCCTGGCACGCCTCGAATCTACCTCCAGCCCTTCCCGTGGCAGATCGTGCAAGCTCCCAAAGAGATCATCTTCATCTATGGTATGACCACACGGTTCGCCACATCTTTACCGACGGACGCAAGCGTCCGGAAGATATCACCCCCACGTACATGGGCGATTCGATCGGAAGCTGGGACGGCGACACGTTCGTTGTGGACACCGTGGGCTTTAACACCAAGACGTGGGTGGATCGCGTCGGCCACGGGCATAGCGATCAGCTGCATGTCGTCGAACGCTTCCAGCGCATCAACCAGAATGATCTGGAGCTTGATCTCACGATGGAAGATCCGAAGGCGTTCGCTGCGCCGTGGACCGGCACCTGCAGTTTCAACTGCATCCCGACTGGACCCTCGAGGAGCAGGTCTGCCCGGACAACGGCGATTTCACGAACTTCGAAAAATAAGAATTAGGTTATCTGTACAAAAAGGGGCTCCGTTTGGAGCCCTTTTTTTTTCAGCGGGATTTTGGGGACCTTTGCCGCTCCACATTGGAACCTCGTTGGCGAGGAAGCTATGGGGAATAAAAAAGGCTCCGAGCGCGGTGAAGCGCCGGAGCCTTTTTCTTTGTGTTTATCCTGGCAGCGACCTACGTTCCCACACAGTTACCCGTGCAGTATCATCGGCCCTGCGGGGCTTAACTTCCGTGTTCGGGATGGGAACGGGTGTGACCCCCGCGGTATGACCACCAGAAAGTCGTAATGCCAGAGGTTCGAGGGCTAGAAAAGCCTAGCCCAGAACCAATGGCATTGACAAGCTGAAGAAGCTGGCGCCGCAAGTGCTCGCTAGAGCGTCCACACGCCACCATTAATAATGAGATGACGTGCTGGGAAAGTTTTATGGTCAAGCCGAACGGCCGATTAGTACGGGTCAGCTTCACGCATTGCTGCGCTTCCACCTCCCGCCTATCAAAGTCGTAGTCTTCGACTGGCCTTCTTACGCCGCCGTAGCGGCATTGGGAGACCTTATCTTGGGGTGAGTTTCTTGCTTAGATGCATTCAGCAATTATCTCGTCCGGACTTCGCTACCGAGCAATGCCCCTGGCGGGACAACTCGTACACAAGTGGTCCGTTCATCCCGGTCCTCTCGTACTAGGGACAACTCCCCTCAAGTCTCCTGCGCCCACACCAGATAGGGACCGAACTGTCTCGCGACGTTCTGAACCCAGCTCACGTACCGCTTTAATAGGCGAACAGCCTAACCCTTGGGACCTTCTACAGCCCCAGGATGCGATGAGCCGACATCGAGGTGCCAAACCTAAGCGTCGATGTGAACTCTTGGCTTAGATCAGCCTGTTATCCCCGGCGTACCTTTTATCCGTTGAGCGATGGCCCTTCCACGCGGGACCACCGGATCACTAGACCCAGCTTTCGCTCCTGCTCGACCTGTGTGTCTCGCAGTTAACCCGGCTTATGCTCTTGCACTCCACAGCGGGTTTCCAATCCGCCTGAGCCGAGCTTTGGGCGCCTCCGTTACATTTTGGGAGGCGACCGCCCCAGTCAAACTACCCGTCTGGCCATGTCCTCCGACCCGTCAAGGGTCGTAAGTTAGACCGACAGAAGAATCAGGGTGGTATTTCACTGGTGCCTCCCCCCGGCCGAAAGCCGAGGTTCATAGGCTCCCACCTATGCTACGCAGATCTTCCCGTTAATCATGACCAGAGTGCAGTAAAGGTGCACGGGGTCTTTCCGTCTAGATGCGGGCATCCGGCGTCTTCACCGGAACCACAAATTCGCCGAGTCACTCGCCAAGACAGTCGCTCTATCGTTACGCCATTCGTGCAGGTCGGAACTTACCCGACAAGGAATTTCGCTACCTTAGGACCGTTATAGCTACGGCCGCCGTTCACCGGGGCTTCAGTTCAGGCCTTCGCCGCCTTGCGGCAGTTGAGCCCTCGCTTTAACCTTCCGGCACCGGGCAGGCGTCACCCCCTATACGTCGTATTCGACTTAGCAGAGAGCTGTGTTTTTGTTAAACAGTCGCCGAACGCATTTCACTGCGGCCGCTTCGGGCTATAAACCCTAGCGGGGCACCCCTTCTCCCGAAGTTACGGGGCTAATGTGCCTAGTTCCTGAGCGAGCGTTCTCTCGAGCGCCTGTGGATATTCACCTTGTCTACCTGTGTCGGTTTGTGGTACGGGCACCGAACGGACTCCTTAGAGGTTTTTCCCGGCAGCGTGAAATCGAGAGACTTTATGGCCGTGTG
>CAVPFR010000027.1:0-128371 GCA_963703785.1 uncultured Acidobacteriota bacterium
CACAAACACGAGCTACGAAGGGCGGCGTGGCCGTGCTTTCCGCCCAGGTGGAAGGCCTTACTCGGGAGGGGCTTCGCGAGCTGGTGGATACCCTGCGGAAGAAGATGGGACCGGGCGTTTTCGTGCTGGCGGCGGTGGAAGATGGGAGGGTGGCGCTGCTCGCGAGCGTGACCGGCGGAACTGACCAGCCGGCTGCACGCGGGTAAGATTATCCAGTCTGTTGCCAAGGAGTTAGGGGGACAAGGGGGCGGCCGTCCCGATCTGGCAGAGGCTGGCGGAAAAGACACATCCAACCTAAAAACCGCCCTGGACCGGGTTTACCCCCTGGTTGAGGGGATGCTATCCTCCAGCGAGCGCTAGAAACCTCGTCGGGCCGAAGAGTACATCCGGCCGGGGAATGTCTCGTTTTTCAGGCAGTATCGGCTTTTTCTGCTTTCCCCGAGCGATGAAGAACTTGCTGATGACCGTTGCGCTCTTCGTGGCCGCCGGATGGCTCGCTCCGTCAGCCCATGGGCAATTGTCTTCCTACGTGGACGAACACGGTAATCTGGTCTATACGAACGCCGATTCCCCGGCACGGCGGAAGGCCGAAGCCGAAAAGAAGTCGGCGGCGTGGGATGCCAAGGAGAAAGCCGAGCAGGCCCCGCAGGCGCGCTGATTCCAATGCCCTTCCCGGCGCGCTTCCCAAATCGATCAACCCGGACATGCTGCACCAGATGGTGCAGGAGACGGCGCAAAAGCACGACGTCGATCCGGCGCTGGTAAGCGCCGTGATTTCCACGGAGTCGAATTGGAACACCTCCGCTCTCTCGCGCAAAGGGGCCCAAGGGCTGATGCAACTCGTTCCCGAAACCGCGCGGAAGCTGCGGCGTCTTCAATGCCTGGGATCCGCAGCAGAACATCGACGGCGGCGTGCGCTATTTGCATATGCTGCTCGACCGTTACAAGGGGATCTGCCCAAGGCGCTGGCCGCCTATAATGCCGGACCGAGCGCGGTGGATCGCTGGGGCGGCGTTCCCAACTATCCCGAGACGCAAGAGTACGTGCGCAAAGTGACCCACACCTATTTCCAGCCCGGCTCCGCACAGCAATCCGGTTCGCGCGCAGGCTCCAAACCGATCTATCGGTTCGCGACGGATGACGGCCGAGTGATCTTCACAAACGAATGCGAGCGGCCGGGCCGTTCGGCCCACTTTCCTAAACCCAAAAATCGGGTTCGGTTTAGCGTCTTCTCTGCCTAAGCGCGTATCCGGGCGGGCCGGATTTCGTTTGGCCGCTTTTGAACTGGCTTCTCTTGCGCTGACCCTTAGCTTCGCACTGATCCCTTGCGCTGGCCCTCGCCTCGCCTGTTTCGCTCCCCGCGGCGGCGCAGGATGACATCGCATCGCGGCGCGCCTCGGCCCAGGACCAATTCGAGCGCGCGGAAGCGCAACGGGCCGCGTTGGAAGCCAAGGCGGAACGCGACGCGCTCCGGTCGCGATTACGAAGATCTCGTTTCAGCCTATCGCCGCGTCTACCTGATCACGCCAAACGCAGTAGAAGTTCCCACCGGCCATCAAGAATGTCGCCGAACTCTATCGCCGAATGGGCGAGCAGTTCGAGGCCAGCTATTTCCAAAGCGCGATCAAAACCTATGAATATCTGATCAGCGACTATCCGGCGTCCAGCCTGCGTGAAGAGGCGTTACTGGCCATCGCCGAGATCCGCAAGAAAATCTGTTCTTCCGTCCGATCGGACCCAGCTCGATCTGGCGCAGAAGAACTACGAGGATTTCCTGGAGCAATATCCGCATTCGCCCAACGCGGCGCAGGCGCGCAAGGCGTTGGCTGAAATAGCAGCGGCCAAGAAAGCAACCGCGGCGCCGAAAGCGGCCAGCGCAGCACCCGCGGGGCGCGCGCGGCCTGGGACTTGGGAACTGCTGCGGGAACAGCAACGAGAACGGGCGCGGGAACTGTACGGGAACTGGGGCAGCTGGAAACGCTGTAAGCGGTGCCGCAACGGCCAGTGCAACAAAGACCATGCAACGGGAAGCGCCACAAAGGCAGCGCCGCGACCAGCGGGACCGAGCCCGAGCAAGGCTCCGAAGTAAGCCGGGTGCGCGTCTGGAACGCGGACAACTACACGCGAATCATCATCGAGCTTGGCGGCAAAGCCAAATATCAGGCGGCGCGAATTTCCGATCCGGACCGCATCTACTTCGATATCGAAAACGCCAAGCTGAGTAGCGAGCTGCTGCACGACCCGGTCGAGGTTCCTTCGGCGGCTACTTGAAGGCAGTGCGCGTGGCGCAAAACCGCTCGGACACGGTGCGCGTGGTGCTGGATGTGGCCAAGGTAAAGGACTATTCGGTATTTGAGCTGGCAGGGCCCGATCGGCTGGTCGTGGACGTATATGGGCCGGGCACGCACGATGCTGGGACCGCAAATTCCAGCGCCAAGTCCAGCGCCAAATTTGGCGCAGATTCCGGCGCCAGCGCGAGCACCAAAGCGGCGGCAAAAGCGAGCGCAAAACCGGCACCCGCGCCGGCCGTGACTAGCGCGGCGCATCCCGCGACAGCGCAAATTCTCCCGGCGTCAAATTCCCACGGTTGGATTGCTGCCGCTACCGGCGAAGTTCACGGCTGCGTTGACGCCGATGCCGGTTTCGGCGCGGCTGACCGAATCAGACGTCGGCGCGGCGCGGACTCCGAATCCGTAAAGGTGCTGGCGGAAAAGATTGGCCCGCCGCCCGCCGCAAAGCCGACCCGCGCGGGCGAGCGATCCCTGACGCGCGCTTTGGGATTGAAGATTGGCCGCATCGTGATCGACCCGGGCCATGGCGGCCACGATACCGGCACGATCGGCCCGACAGGCTTGATGGAAAAAGACCTCTGCCTGGACGTGGCGCTGCGCCTGGGCAAGCTGATCGAGCAAAGGCTTCCTTCCGATGAGATCGTTTATACGCGGCAGAACGACAAGTACGTTGGCCTCGAACAGCGCACGGCCATTGCCAATGAAGCGAAGGCCGACCTTTTTGTCTCCATACACGCAAATTCCAGCGACGATGCCAGCGTCAGCGGAATCGAAACCTACTACCTAAATTTCAACGCTTCGCCTCAGGCCATGGAGGTGGCGGCGCGCGAAAACGCCACGGCGCAAAGCTCGGTGCACGATCTGCAGGATCTGGTGACCAAGATCGCCGCGAATGAAAAGGTGGAGGAGTCGCGCGACCTGGCCGCCGATATTCAGGATTCGCTGGCGGCTGCGATGCGCGTGAGCAACCGCCCGGAACGAAACCGGGGCGTGCGCAAGGCGCCTTTCGTGGTGCTGGTGGGGGCGGACATGCCCTCGGTGCTGGCGGAGATCTCCTTCATCAGCAATCCCGCCGACGAGCAGTTGCTGAAGAAGCCCGAAAATCGCCAGCGCGCCGCGGAAGGCTTGTTCAGCGGAATCGAACGGTATCTGCGCAGCGTGAATAGCTTGAGCACGACGATCTCACCTTCCTCCAGCGTGCCGGCTCCGCAGTAGCGCGATTGGTCCCGCAGCGGTACCATTAAAAGAAACTATTTCCGAAGGAAAAGCGGATGCTGGGGAAAAAGATCGTTTTCGTGCTGGCTATAACGTTGTTCTTGTTATGGGGCGGAGCAGGCGGTCGTCCCTTGGCTGCGCAGACCCAGGGTATCTTGCCTTCTTCTTTTGGCGCATGGACGGCTTCCGGCGCGGCAACCCAGGTATCGCCGGGGCAGATCGAGCAGCTCGCGAACGACAACGGTCCTGTTCTGCGCGAATACGGCATCGCCTCCGGCGAACGGCGCGAGTACGCCAACGGCGATGAGAAGGCCACCGTAACCCTCTATGGCATGGTTGATCCCAGCGCGGCGTTCGGGGCGTTTACGTTTCTACGCGATGACGAAATGGTGTCAGTTCCCATGGCATCGCCGATTTCTTATAACGCTGGCAAGCCGGGGCTTAGCCTGCTGGTCGTGGGGAATCTTCTGCTCGACATAAATTATAAGAAGTTGAGGCTGGAGGACACATATGCCTTGGCGCGCGGCCTCGCGGCCCGCGCGGACCGGCGTCCTTATCCGCCGATCGCCGAGTTCCTGCCGAAGAAGGGGCTTGTTTTTGGCTCTGAACGATATGTTCTGGGGCCGCTGGCTCTATCCAGTGCATTTCCGCCCGGCACCTCCACTGCAGGTGATTGGGCCGGCTTCGGCAGCAGCGCGGAGGCTATGGTGGCGCGTTACAGACTGCCGGGTAAAGGTCCCAGAAACGAAGCGCTCCTGCTGCTGATCCTTTATCCCACGCAACAGGTTGCCGCGGACCGCTATACGGCGATGGGTAAGTCTTTTGCGCTCAACGTAGATCCCGGTCTGGCGAACGGAAAGCCGGCCATCTTCGGTACCCGCTCGAGCGCATTGATCGCGCTGCTTTCGGGCGTGGAGTCGCGCGAAACAGCCTCCAACTTTCTGAGCCAAGTCCATTACGCTTCGCAAGTTACCTGGGACGCGCCGACGCACGATATTACCGACCCCAGCATTTCGACCATCGTCGTGGGCGCAATTGTGGACACCGGGGCGATTATGCTGCTGGTGATGGCCGCTTCCTTGGGCTTTGGGGGATTCCGGTTGCTGGCAAAGTTCCTTGCTCCGGGCAAGATATTCGACCGAACTGCGGACGTAGAGATTCTTCAACTGGGCCTCAATAGCAAGCCCGTGGAGGTGAAGGACTTCTATGTGCTGCAGACCCCCCGATAGGCATCTCTTGAAAGGCGTAACTGGCTGATAATATAAAGGATATTGTTCGCGACAGTAGGGTGTTTCTGCCCTTGACCGCCGCCTGTGGCATCTTCTAGACTTCGATTCGAGGAACGAGTTTCAAGGCCTTCCGCGCATAGGCCTGGAACTATTCTCCCCTCCAGAGGGCCCACCTTCACGGTGGGCCTTCCGTTTTTTGGGACGACTGGCAAACTCGATGTGGCAGATCGGGATCCGGCGGTGTCTGCCGAGAATTCTGTCCGATCTGAAAGGCCCCAGGGCCCCGCAACTACGGCGGGCGCCCTTGCGTCACAAGGGAGGCTGACGGCACCCTCCTGCTGCATGCGCAAACACCGATCATGAGGAACCGGTCCTTCACGAGGTCGGGTTCCCATCTCCTCGCGTTACCTTTCGGCTACCTTTCGGGCAAAAGCTCGCGTAGGTACTATGGCGGCAATTGGTACTCCGGCGGGAAAGTATTGCTTCCTGGTTTTCTGGATTTTCAGGTCCACTTTCGAGTCCAGTTTTTGCTGCGAATTCTTATCCGAGTTTTTGGCCGCGACGGAGGTAGAGTGAGAAAGGGATGGATCCCGCGCTTAGCCGAGGTGAATAAGGAACTTCTCCTTATTCTCTCGATTGTCGCTTCCGCCGGACTCATCAATCTACTCATCGCGGGCCAGCGCATGGCCCTGACGGTTTACAATCTGCCGACGCTCTTCGCCGCATATTACTTCGGACGCCGCCGCGCGGTGGAGGCCTCGCTCGCCTCCATCCTGATTGTCCTGTGGCTGCACATCATGCATCCTGCGATCCTGGGAAGAGCCGGCGACACTCTGCTGAGCTGGTCGGACCTGTGCATCTGGGCCGGCTTTCTGATGATATCGGCTTACGTCACGGGTACGCTCTACGAACACGGACACAAAAGGCTGCGCGAGCTGCGGGAGACGTATTACGGCGTGCTGCAGATCCTGAATCAATTCATCTCCAACGACAAATTCACCCAGAATCATTCCTACCGTGTTTCGCTCTATGCCACGCAGATCGCGGAGGAGATGGGCATGCGCGAAGATCGGCTGGAAGACGTGCGCGCCGCGGCGCTGCTGCACGACATTGGCAAACTAGATATGAGCCGGGACATTCTGTACAAGGCCGCGCGGCTGACGGCAGAGGAGATGTCTCAAATCCGCGGCCATGTGCATAAGGGAATCGAACTGCTGAGCCCGGTGGGAGGTTCGCTGCAGCGAATTTTGCCCATCGTGCTCGCGCACCACGACCGCTTCGACGGGAGCGGCTATCATCCCACCAAAGGCGAGGAGATTCCCATCGAAGCGCGGATCATCAGCGTGGCCGATGTGTATGACGCGATGGTGAGCGACCGGCCATATCGCAAAGGCATGTCGCCGTTCGAGGCGCGGGACACGATTTCAAAGGGAGCGGGCAAGGATTTTGACCCGCGGGTGGTACGGGCGTTCGAGGCGGCGTTCCGAAAACAGCGGCTGGAAGTTCCCGAAGTTCTCGTTTAGAGTTCCTTCCCCCACTTGATCCTGCTTCATTAGCCCGTATGACACTTCATTGACAGCATGACACCAGGCTCGTCGCTGCAAGTGCGCGCAGTCGGATATGCCAGTCGGATATGCCAGTCGGATATGATGGATGCGCGCGTTTGTGGAGGCGGATTCGCCAGAGCCTGTCTGCCGGGAGTAAGTTTGGCCGGACAAGCTTTTTTCTGGGCTTTTTCTGGGCTTTTCTGGCTTAGCTTCGCGGTTTCACCTTGCCGACCTGACTCCGCGGACCGAGGTTCGCGGGCCGCAGCCGCCGAAAACCATGTCCTCTTCTTCCAGTTTTGCGGGCCGAGAATATGACGCGGTCGTAGTTGGCAGCGGGCCGAACGGTCTCGCTGCCGCGATTACGATCGCCGAGGCAGGCCACTCCGTTTTGCTGGTCGAGGGAAAGGAAACGCTGGGTGGCGGGACGCGATCGGCGGAATTGACCCTCCCGGGCTTCCTGCACGACGTCTGTTCTTGTGTTTATCCCATGGCGGTGTGGTCGCCGTTTTTCCGGAGCCTGCCGCTCAAGGAGAGAGGGCTGGAATGGATTGAGCCCGCCGCGCCGCTGGCGCATCCTCTCGATGACGGCTCGGCCGTAATCCTCGAGCGGTCCGTGGAAGCGACGGCGGAGAATCTCGGCGAGGATCGCGAGCGCTACGTGCGGCTCTTGTCCGCGCTACTTTCCGCTTGGCCCAAGCTCGAATCCAGCGTGCAGAGGCCATTCAGTCTTCCAGCTCATCCTTTGGCGGCCATGCGTTTCGGGTGGACGGTGTTCCGCTCGGCTTCGAACGCCGCCGAGCACTTCTTTCGGAGCACCCGCGCGCGAGCGCTTTTCGCCGGCCTGGCCGCACACGCGGTACTGCCACTGGAGCAGGTGCCGAGCGCGGCATTCGGATTCGTCCTGCAAATCATCGCGCACGCGCAGGGTTGGCCCTTCGCGCGCGGGGGATCGCAGCAGATCGCCGACGCTCTGGCGGCGCACTTGGCGGCGCTGGGCGGAGAGATCGTTACCGGAACGCCGATCGCGTCTATCGAGCAACTCCCCCGCGCGCGCGCGATTTTGTGCGACGTAACGCCGAGGCAACTTCTGCAACTGGCGGGGTCGCGACTGCCGCAAGGGTATCGCAGCGCACTCGGGCGCTATCGGTATGGGCCGGGCGTTTGCAAGTTCGATTGGGCGCTGGACGAGCCGATTCCATGGAAGGCGGCTGAATGCGCCCGCGCGGGGACGGTTCACCTGGGCGGCACGTTCGAGGAGATTGCCGCATCGGAACGCGACGCCTGGCAGGGAAAACATTCCGAGCGGCCTTTTGTGCTGCTGGCACAGCCGACGCTTTTCGATCGCACGCGCGCGCCGGCGGGAAAGCACGTGGCCTGGGCATATTGTCACGTGCCGAATGGATCCGGCGTGGATATGACCGAGGCCGTGGAAAAACAGATCGAACGATTCGCGCCGGGATTTCGCAGGCTGATCCTGAAAAGGAGCGTGCGCGTGGCGGCCAGCCTCGAAAGCTATAATCCGAACCTGATCGGAGGCGATATCGGGGGCGGGGCGGCAGATTTGGAGCAGTTCTTGCTGCGCCCCACTCGGCGATTCTATCGCACGCCGGCAAAGGGAATTTATTTGTGCTCTGCTTCCACGCCGCCTGGGCCGGGAGTTCACGGCCTGTGCGGGCATCTCGCCGCGCGAACGGCGCTGCGGGATCTTTTCTAGGGATTTCAAGGAGCGTTCGTGCGGCCCAAGGAATTACTGTCGTGGAGCGTGGGAATCGTGATGACGCTCATTCTCGCCGTTTATGCGTGCGATTTCCTATGGTTCGAATATCGCAAGTGGACACCGAAACCAAACGATCCTTTGGAGAGCTTCACGTTTTACCTGGCCACGCCGCTCAAGAACGGCCGCATGGAAGTGTTTTACGATCAGCCCCAAAGGGGGACTTGCGTGCACGCGCTCGTTCCGCACGCGGGCTACCTTCCGTGCTGGTACCTCAGGAAATCGGATATCAAAGCCATTGAGTGACGACTGCGGCTCTCGAGGAGTTGCTAGAGGGCGCTCGCGGTATGCCTACTCGCATCGAGCGGCGGGACGCGCTGCGTCCCGACCAGCGGAATTCAGCGCGCCTTCTCGGGCTTGGCCTCAAGCGAGCTGAAACTTTCCGGGCGCATGTAAGGACGCACCGGCGCGGAGGAGCGGTCCAGGAGCCGGACTTCCGGACGCGACATTTGCGCTTCGATCTGGCGAAAAACTTCGGCGAGCGTGCGCTGCCGCGCGCTTTGCAATTGAGCGCGCTGCATGCGCACCTCGTTGCGCAACAGCCACGCCTGTCCGAAGGCTTGCCAATATTCCGTATGGCCGGCGACCGGGGTGGTGGCCAACTTCCCTGCCAGGCCCAAAGCGTGAGAGGCGGCTTGACCGCGCGTATCCAGATGCAGCCAATGCATCAGGAGGCGGTTGCGTTCGTAGGCGGCGGAGACGCGGCGGCGCGAAACGCGCGCGCCGATGGTGGAGGAAAACTGATGCCAGATGGAACTGCGGGGCTCGTAGCGAATCTCGAACCCCTGCTTCCAGGCGCGCAAGGAAAGTTCGACGTCCTCCCACCCATAAGGCGCCAGCATCTCGTTAAGACCGCCGAGAGCGAGAAATTTAGCGCGATCGAATAGAGAGGAGCCGCCGGTGGCAAAAATTGTGAGGAGCGGCTGCATCTCAGCGGAAGGCGAGGGAACAAAGAACCGCGAGTGGACGCGCAGAAAGCCGCGACGGAATCCTCCTCGCTGCCCGGCGCCGCGCAAAACGCCGGTGGCGAAATCATAGGCATTGCCGGTGGCGGCGAAGACGTTCGCATCGCGGAAGTGGGCGGCCAGAGGCGGCAAGGTGTCCGGCGCCAAAGCAACGTCATTATTTACAAGGTAGACCAACGGAAAGCGCGCGGCCCGCACGCCGCGGTTTGCCGCCGGCGCGAAGCCCTGCTGGCGCGAGCCGCTCTCGAAACGAACGCCGGGAAAATGGGCTCGCAGCCAGGATTCGCTGTCGTCCGTGCTGGCGTCGTCGGCAACGAGAACTTCGGTGGGCTGGCCGCAAGCGGCTTCAAAGGCGCGGGCCGATTGGACAACACTGGGGAGAAATCTCTCGAGCAAGGCTCGGCCATTCCAATTAGGGATAACGATGCTGAGGCCCAGCGGGGTCAAAGGCTACTCACCGGCCACTCGCCGCCTCATCGCGAGGAGCAGCCTCCGCGCAGACTTGCAAAGACGAGCCACCGCCCCATCGCGTGCTGGCCCATTCCCAAGGATGCAGAAAGGGCTTGGCGGCGTAATAGCGCAGCCGTCCTCCGCGCGCCCCATGGAGGCGAGTCATACGATTCAGCAAACTATGTTTGAGCGCATGGTAATGGTCGGGGCCGGCCCGATCTTCCAGGATGCGAACACGAAAACCGCAAGAGTGCAGGAGCCGCGTCAGAGTTGCGGGCGTGAAATGGTAAAGGTGATGAGGCAGGGAGAGGTGATACCAGTCCTCTCCGAAATGGCTCGCCTGATAGCCTCCGAAATTCGGCAATGCGATCAAGACCAAGCCGCCGGGGCGAAGGACGCGGCAAGCCTCTTGCAGCTCGGCGCGCGGATCGGGGAGATGCTCGAGCGAATCCCAGAACGTAACGACGTCGAATCTCGCCGCCGGCAAAGCGGCCGCAGGGAGCGGAACCTGCGCAACCCGGTCCGAGCCCACTGCGCGCGCCGCCTGGCGATACGGGAGCGGCATGGGCTCGACGCCATAGCGATCCCAGCGGCTGGGGTCCAGGGCGCGCAGGAAAAATCCCAATCCGCATCCGACGTCGAGGATAGCGCCGGAATCGCGAAAGCGATGGAGGAACGCGGTGCGATGGCGCTGATCGCGGCGAATCCAATCGGGATCGGCGTCCTGGATAGCGCCCCAATATTCGTCACCGTAAAACGACGCGAGAGCTTCGGGCCCGAGCCGGGGCTCGGTTCTTACCAAATCGCATTTGGCGCAACGCCACAGCCGGAATGGCAGATCTCCGCCGGGAAGTGCAATCGCTTTCGTCAAGACGAGCTCCGCGTCGCGCGATCCGCAGAGAGCGCAAACAAGGCGCTCGGCGCTCTGAGCGGCGCTCGGTTGGCCGGTCACGTTTTCGTATTTGGTTTTCATGCGCTCGCGCTCGGCATCGCCGGAATGTTGGGACCGAAGCCGCGCCCACTCGTGACGACTCGGGACGTGAGAACGGTAACCCTTCGCCCATTTCGCCATTGCTTCGCCTTGCGTTCGCCGCAAGGGCTCTACTAACCTTGTGTACTCGCTCGAAGCCGCTTCTTGCGCGAACTCGCTTCGAGTGCAGGAGGTTTCGCATGGCGACATCGGTGTGGAAGGGGCATCTCACATTCGGGCTGGTTTCCATCCCGCTTCGGCTGTTTGCCGCGGCCCGGACCGAACGCATCAGCCTGAATCAACTCCATAAGGTTTGTCACTCGCGCATCCGCCAGCCGCAGTTCTGCCCCACCTGCAATCGCCAGATCGAACGCTCCGAGATTATCAAGGGATTCGAATACGAGAAAGACCAGTATGTGCTGTTTACGGAAGAAGAGCTGGATAAACTCGACCCGCCCTCGGCGAGAACGATGGAGATTTTGGAGTTCGTCAAGAGCGAGGAGGTGGACCCACTATACTTCGACGCTTCCTATTA
The DNA here is from genome assembly GCA_963703785.1 of uncultured Acidobacteriota bacterium. Taxonomy (GTDB): domain Bacteria; phylum Acidobacteriota; class Terriglobia; order Acidiferrales; family UBA7541; genus Palsa-189. The sequence goes on from CAVPFR010000027.1 coordinate 10,977, forward strand.
CGCCACGCCGGAGGACCCAGGCAAGAAAGCCTATCATCTTCTGCTCGCGGCCATGGAGGAGTCCGGGCACGCCGCAATCGCCAAGCTCTACATGCACCAGCGTGAATATATTGTGGTGATTCGCCCTCGCGCCCACGGGCTCACGCTGCACACCATGTTTTACGCCGACGAGATTCGCAACGTCGCCGAATATGGCGAGAAAAACGCCGCCGAGCCCAAGGAGCAGGAAAAGAAGCTGGCTTTGCAATTGATCGAAAGTCTCTCCGCGCCTTTTGAGCCCAAGAAGTATCAAGACGAATATCGCGCCAGCTTGCGCTCCATGATCGAGGCCAAACTTAAGGGACAGCAGGTGGCCGTGGCGCCGCATCCGCAGCTCGCGCCGGTAGTGGATCTAATGGAAGCGCTGAAGAAGAGCCTGGCCGGCAGGCAGGCCGCCGAAAGCAGGCCGGCGCCCGTGGAGATGAAGGCGCCCATGAAGGTGGTGCCCGAGGGGACTCCGGCACGCAAGCGGGCCGGCGGTAAGCGCTCGGCCAGCTAGCCCAGGCAAGGTAGTCCCCCGGATTTCCTCCCGCAGCGGGCGAATTTCAGACTCGCCGCCTCGCGTATCGACATCCAATCAGGGGAGCACAATCTGCAAGGGAGAGGAGCCTCAATATGGCAGACAACAAGTGGAGCGCGTTCGGGGCATTCCTGTGCGGCGCGGCGCTGGGAGCACTGGCCGGAATCTATTTTGCCCCGAAGTCGGGCAAGGAGATGCGGGACGATCTGAGCGACCAGTGGAACGAAGGCGCGCGGCGAGCGCGGAAGGCAAGCGATACCGTTACGCGGCGGGCGCAGGAGATAGCCGGACAGGTACAGCAGAGCGTCTCCGATCTGGCGGACGCGGGCGTGCGCGTGGCTCGCAAGATCAATCCTTCCTGAGTGGCTGGCCTGAGTGGCTGGCCTGAGGTTAGCCTGAGCGTGGCCCGAGTCTGACCTTGGTCTGGCTCGGTTAGGGGTGGGTTCGGACGTCTGGGCCTGCTTGATACTGGGCGGCTGAACCCTTCGCGCCGCGCATCACGTCGCGCGCATCGCTCGAAATAGGGCGAATGGGGCGATTTTCCCCGGCAAGACGAAGAAGGGGTTAGCTTGCCTTACGCCGCTTGCCCGGAAGGAAACGATAGCGCTCGATTTTCGCGGCGATCCCGACCCGGCCTTCCGCAATATTTTCCGAGCGCTGAACGCGTGCTTCGCAACGGACCCGCACCGGCTCGCCGCGAGTGATCTCCGTGGGCAAGGTGATCATGATTTCGAGAGCCGAGCCGCTCTTCACCGATTTTTCCATCAAGAAATAGACGCCGTGTGAACTCACGTCCTGGCATTCGGTGTGGACTTCTCCGCCGCCGGAAATTCCGGACGGACGCACCGTGATCGGCAGCTTCAGTGGATATCTCTTTATGCTACGTCGTTCGGTAATGGCCAAGAAGCACCTCTGAGGAACGCAGCCGAGCAAGACTGGCAACTTGCGCGAACAAGCCTGCCGGGCTGCGGTTATAGTTCTCCCCTTGCAACGTAGATGCTGGCTTCGGGCCCGAGGGACGTCGCAAAGACCTTATATTGCGCGAGGCAAGACCCTGAACTGAGACTCGTCATTTGCGTTAGCGGCATGTAAGGGGAAACGGTTAGAGGCGCTATCGTCCGTGCGAAGCGGCCCGTAGGTCAAAAAATAAAACGGGCGGGAGCCGATGCTCTCCCGCCCGTTCGCCCCGTACTGCGAACTCGGTTAGCCGATCGGTGTGCTGTTGACACTCGCGCCTGAACCGGTGGTGTTCGCGCGAATCACGCCGCTCTGATCGGTGAAGAACATCCGCTGCCCCGTCGTGCCGGCCGAAACAGGCGTGGCGGTAATCGTGTAGCTGTCTATGCTGCCGGCGGCATCGGCTGTGGCGGCGGTATAAGCGAAGATGTAGCCGCTCTTAGTGCCGTGCGCCAGGACTGTATCGATCAATTCTGCCGAGGCCGAAGTCGCTGCCGCGCTGGTTGATCCTCCGAGTGCGGCCAAGGAGCCCGGAAAACCAGTGCCGTAGGTCGTCGTATACAGGATGGCGGAGGTGTTGAGCGTCCGCAGCGAGCCAACGGCAGAGGCCTCATTGGCGGCCATCTTGGCGCGCAAAAGATTGGGGATGGCAATAGAAGCGATAATCAGAATAATGGCCACCACGATCAGCAATTCGATTAACGAGAAGCCTTTCTCATGGTTTCGCATCGACCTGGTTCTCCTGACGGAAGTTGTTGGTTTTTTGTTGAGCTCGCACACACCATGAAGAAAAGCACCTTGGGAGCCAATTTGCTAAGTGGCTGATTCTTATAGCGTTATTTAAAAAGAGGGCGAAACGGGGACGCTCGGAGTGTACGGCCTGTGAACAGAATTTCGAGGAGTTGTGCGCGTGACGCACACTGGCGTTTCAATTTACGGCTCGAGTCATAATTGCTAGTATTTCCAATGGAGTCTTATCCCGAAGACGGACACTGGACCACGGTCGCGATTGGATGCCGGGTTGACAACGAATTCATAATCCGGAGTCACGTGAACTTCTTTCCAGACTGCAAGATTGTAGTAGGCTTCCACAACGTTCTCACTTCCGTAAGTCAACGCACCGTCTCCGTCCAATATATCCGTACCCCCGAGCTCAAGGAACTCCTGGGCGCTGCGCGAGAGGCCGTCTCTGACGTAGCCAACTCCCAGCGAATCGCTGGTCCGCCGCCAAGCAGCGCCTTTGACGCTAGTCCCGAACGATACCGCCCAATTCGAGTCGTTGTATACCCATCCCTCTGTGTGCCCGTCATTCCAACTGAAGCGCGAAAAGACGCCAACGTCATCTGTAATCTTCTGTTGCCAATTCAGCCCAAATCCGCTTTTGTAGCGATAAGCTTGGGCGGACGAAAGATCTGCTGAGGGACCGTTCGCTTGCAAAAGAGGAATCGCCTGCCGAAAGCTAATCATATCGGCGGAGTTCAAAGAGACCAGAGCCCGAATCGTTCCTGGATGCGCCTCGCCGTAGCGACGCTCGAATTCCGTCACCATCCCCCAGGAGTGAAGAAACTCACCGTCCCCTCCCCCATGGGGAAACGTAAGAATCTGGTCGTCAGCGGTGAAAGAGTTCTGCACGGACGGCATTTGGAAAAAACCGTAGCGCAATGCCCATTTGGGCTGATTCATTTGACGGCAAGCCCCGTGGTGTACCCGACGGCGTCTGCCGGGAAGTCCCAAGCGAGGTTCGTGATCATGGCCCAATTCGTGAACTGAGTGTGCGGGTCCTGCGCGTACGCGTTGTTGTCGAACATGTCCGTGGGAGTGAATCGCCCGAGGGTGAAAGTCAGGCGCGAAATATCCTGTTCGCCGGCGAGCGTGAGAGGACCATCCGGAACAGGCTCCTGCTTGCCTCCGAAGCCGATGGTTTGACGGATGAACAGGCGGGCAAACATAAAATAAGGGGCCTTGGTGCCGAGTTTGAAAGCGTCGCCATTCGGGAATGCCTCGATGCCTTTATCGTTACTCAGACCAAATCCCTCCCATAGCAGCCCATCGACGTGTATCTCGCCGCCGTGCCACAGTCGCGCGCCGGCATAAAGGTCCGCCGTGAAAGTTTCCTGAATTTCACCGTGACTGTCCAAGCTGTTTGGGCCGGAGTACAGAGCCGGAAAGGGGGGATCGCCTTGGGGAGTTTCAGTGACTTGACCATGGATATTCCACTTTTGAATGCGTTCAACCGACGCGTCCGGGGCCACGTCCTGGGCCAGACACGGAGCGGCGACCAGTACGGCAAAAATCAAGAATTTAAGGGAATTTCCGATCAAGAGCGCGAGAGAGTGCCCGAAAAGCCGCGATTCGTTACGCACGATCCCTAAGATCATCTTCGTTCACCGCAACGCCAGAATGTGGGCCGATGAGTCGCCCGCGCCTGCATCCCTCGGTCCATTCTCCCATCCCCAGCGTGAGGGCGATAGCCTCAAGCGCGCATTAACGGACGGTAAAAACTGAAGCTCGCAGCCGCCGATTATTCCTGGCGCCGCACAAACAGCCTGATGGAAGACCATATCCGCCACCATATGGCTCGGTACACAAAGAGTTCGGAAGACGCCGCAGACGATCTGATCGGCATTATGCGCGCCTATTTGAAGTAACCGCGGGCCGGAAATAAATACGGGGCTTACAGTGAAAAATGACTAGCGGCTCAGTCCACAGGAGTACGGCGATGGCGGGAAGATGAGATTAGCGTGAATCAGTTGGGCTGTGCCGCGCGCGCGTCGCGTTCCAGCTTATCGTGCACTTCTTTGGACTCTCCCTCGCCGGTCAACAGCGTATTCCCATTGGGGAGCGTAACGGACGAGACGCGCCCGAGCGGCTGGCCATTCTTGACGGCAAACAGAACCACGGTCACTTGATCGCCGGCCTTGATGGCCGCCTTGCTCCAGCCAACATTGGTGATGCTTACCGGATTCTGGGTCTCGCCGATCCAATGCACCGACTTGCCGTCATCGCCCTTCACATCGAACTCCAGGAGGCAATGCGGATTGGACCACAGCCACTGGGTGACGGTTCCTTTCAGCGTAACTTTCTTATCGTTCTCGAACGCGGCCGTTCCGTGATGTGCGAGGAGCGGAACGGAAACCGCCACAATTCCGATAGCGAGCGCCACGGCTGCCGTGAGTTTACTTCTCATTGCCATTTGCCTCCGCTTCAGGGAATAGCGTTCGGGCACCACAGAGTGACCACATTCTAGGACGATCGGAACTGCCGCACAACTCGACATGCGCGGGCTTGGAACGCCTCGTGTATCGACCGTCGCATTGCCAAGAAGAACTCCATCCCTGACGGGCAGCGCCGTGCGCGCACCGTTGCGGGTAGTTTGCCACGCTAGTGTTGCGGGGCCTGGCCGGCGGGGGCGCTCGCAGGATTCGCAAATCGCTTATTGTAGTTTTCCATCTCCATCGGCGAGCAGTACTGTTCGACGATGTCCCTATGCGGGTTCTCCAATTTCATGGGGAACTTGTTCATGGCCACCCAGGGTTTGGAATACATCTTGGGATCATCGATCGTCACCGACCATTCCAGATGGTCGCGATCCACGCGATGGAGACGTTCCTCAACACGTGCCTGGTCGCTGATGGGGCGTCCCGCGGTATCCAGCCAGACCCGGTCTTCTCCCATCATACCGACCGTCTGAACAACGAGCGTGGTGTCGTCCACCCATTTGCCGACCGAGTAGCCGTAATATCGCGGCTCTTTGACTTCCTTGCCGACGATCACGCCGCCATCGGTCAATTTGGGAACTTGGCGGCCGTCGGTCCAGATGACGCGCCACACGGTTCCATACTCGTATAGCAGCGCTATTTTGTATTCGTTTTGCAGGATCTGGGTCTCCCTCAAGTTGTAAAAATCCATGCGCGGGAATCCGAGCGGCTCGCATTTGTCTCGCGGATCATTATTGAACTCAGGCAGATTCTCATCGGCTCCAAACAGCGCGTGATGAGACTTGTACGTTTGCAATCCGTAAGGCGTGTACGGCAATTGATGTTCCGGCCTTCCGTCATTGGGCATGGCCTTTACGCCATCGGGCTGGATTCCTTCGCTCGGACCATTGGCGGGTTCCCAAGTTCCGGAAAGATCATGGCGCGGAACCGCGGATGATTTTGACTCTGCGGCCGCTCCCGCTTGCTGGACTTTTTTTTGAGCCTTAGGTTCCGGTTGCTGCGGCCGGGCGCCTGCGGCGAGCGTCGCCGAGAACGCCAGCGCCGGCGCCAGCACGATTAATGAGGTCCTCGAGAGATTTAGCATTTTGGCCGCCCCTTCCTTATTCTTCATCGTCACTCTTCATCGTCACTCGGGCGGTATTACTTGCCGCAGCCCTGGCGGGCTTTCTCCAATTGCTGAAAGAGGCGCGAGGCGCCTTTGCCGTCGAGCGTACGCATGACGTGGCCTTCGCCCTTCTCCTCGCTGAATTCAACCGTGAATCCCTGGCTCCGGAATTTCGCGGCTTGCTGCTGCTCGCTTTGCAGCCATTCCGTATCCTTTTCGCCCGCGTACATGAAAATGCAGAGTTTGGCCAGCGCGCGCATACGCTCTGGCGAATTGTCCGGGAGGTACCCGGGAAGGCCGGTTACAGACCAGAAGTATTGCGGGTAGAGAGAGGCGATGTGGAACGCGCTGAGTCCTCCATTGGAGACGCCGGCGATGTGAAATTTGTTTTGCAGAACTTTGAAATCGGCAAGTAGCTTGACGAGAAACGCAGGAAAGACACGCGCGCCATCCTCGAAGAATAAATCTCCATTGGGCGCCGCCGGAAGGATGACGATATAGCCCAAATGTTCCGCCTGCTCGCGCCAGTTGCGTTCCAAAGTAGCCTCGACCATCTCCATCGTTTGCGGACCGCCACCGAAAGCGAGAATCGCGGGATAGGCTTTGGCCGCGTCGTATCCGGTGGGAAGGACGACTTTATATTCCAGTTGTGTTCCCCCGATATTTGCGACTTTATCGAGCACTTCCGCGGCCAGGGGCTGCCCCAAGCAGATCAGCGCGGCGATGAGAGCAATGATGGTTAGTGACAATCTGAGCGATGTAGAACTGCGGGACATATTGGCGCTCCTCTCTTGCGTTGGCCTTGCTTTGGCGAATAGGTGATTGGGTGGGCAGATTATACGCGAATTGGCGCATTGGGGAATCGCCTTGCATCGCGACGGGTTGCGCGAACGGGGCGAGGCGGTCGCGACTTGGTCCGGTTTGGGGCCCGGTTTGGGTACCCGAGTACCACCCGAGCGGTACGTTCCGAGCCGAAGTACCACACAGTTTTGTTGCTTTAGTTCTATCGCACGGCCGAGCAACAAACGAAATCCTACAATGAGCCGCGCAATGCGCGGGTTCACGATTGGAAAAGGACATATGGTTAACAGCCACTTCGCAGAAAAACGCGCCGATCCGCGATATTCGTTCTTCGCAGACGCCGAGGTCATCCTGGGCGACGGCACGTCGGTCCCCACGCAACTTGCCGAATTGAGCGCGAGAGGATGCTATATCGGTACGCTACTGCCCATTTCCACGGGAACACGCTTTCGCATCCGTATCTGGGATGGGGTCAGGACGTGCGAACTGCAGGGGAAAGTGATGTACCTGCACTCCAGCAGCGGGTTGGGCATTTTCGGCATGGGCGTGCTGCTGGAAGAGATCGCCACCGAGGAGCGTCGAACGATCGACAGGTGGCTAAACGATCTAGACGGCAAGCGACCCGCCGGATTTCACGGTTCCATGCAGCGGCACTAAGGAATATGCTCCAGGCCCAGGTTTTAGTTAGCGCGAGGCGAACGCGTCTTCGAAGCACGTGTCTTCGGGGAGGGCGTGTATCTTCGGATGTTCCTCTTTGAGGTGTCGTAAAGCGGCAAGTCGCACTATGTACGCGGTGAAGTTTCGGGAAGGGCGGGGTGAATCACGCCATCTAGCAGCAGGGGCCTGATTTCATCCGGAGGCAAGGGCCTCGCGAAGTAATATCCCTGGATGAGACCACATCCCCAGGAGCGAAGTCGTTCCAGTTGCTCGGCCGTCTCCACTCCCTCGGCAATAAATTCCACGTTCAATTCGCGCGCCAGCCCGATAATGGCCTTCACGATGGCCGCGTCGCTCAGTCGTGCAGCGAACCCCGCACGAAATGCTGCGACATCTTGATGCGGCTCACCGGATAGCGCCGCAGATAGTCGAACGACGAGAATCCGGTCCCGAAGTCGTCGATTGCCAGGCGGATACCCTTCTCCCTGAGCCTTTGCAGCACGTCGTTGTGTTCGAATGACGTTTCCATCAGGACTGTCTCCGTCAGTTCAAGCTCCAGGCGTTCCGGGGGCAGGCCCGTCTCGCGGAGAGCGGTAGCGATGGTTTGCTCGAGTTCCAGCGGCGCCTTGAACTGGATGGCGGAGATATTCACCGACACACTGCGAGGGGCAATGCCTGCGTCAACCCATTGCTTCATCTGTCCGCATGCTTCATGGAGCACTTTCTGGCCGATGGGGATGATGAGCCCGCTATGTTCCGCGGCGCCGATAAATTCGCCAGGGCGCAACACGCCGCGTTGCGGATGACGCCAGCGGACCAACGACTCCAAGCCGATGATCTGGCCCGTAGCGGCGTCCACTTGCGGCTGATAGACGAGGAAAAGCTGGTCTTGGTCCAGGGCGTCCTGCAGTTCCGCGGCCAGAGTGAAGCGCGCGCGGACTTCGGTATCCATGGAATCGGTAAAGAACCGGAACGTGTTTTTTCCCTCCCCCTTGGCACGGTAGAGCGCCACCTCGGCAAAGGAGAGAAGCGACTCCGTATTCAGGGCGTCACGCCCACACACCGCAATGCCAATGCTTACGCTAAGGCGAATCAGATTTCCGTCGATCGAATACGTCTGGCTCAATACCTCAAGCAACTTGCTCGCGAGAATGCTGGCGTCCTCCGGGCCGTTGAGATCGACCTCCATCACGGCGAATTCGTCCGCTCCGAGACGCGCGGCCACGTCCGTCTCGCGGATGTTCGAGCATATCCTTTCGCCCACAGTGCGGAGGAGCGCGTCTCCCCTGGGATGGCCCAGCGCGTCATTCACATCCTTGAAATGATCGAGATCGAGATACAGCAGGGCGAAGCCTTTTCCGCCGCGCTTCACGCGAGCGACGCCTTTCTGGACCCATTCCGCGAACGTGATGCGGTTAAACAGGCCGGTAATCGGATCGAGTCGCGCCATGGACAGGATTTGCTTTTCAGCGCGCTTGCGCTCGGTAATGTCGCGCGCGATGACGATGGCAAAGCGTTCGGTCCCCAATCGCATCGGCGCAAGGGAAAGTTCGATGGGGACTTCGGTCCCGTCTTTTCTTAGCGCGTCCATCTGCAGTATTCTGCCGGTCGGCGGCGAAGCGGCGTCCGCCGCGCCGAGGTGCTCAAACTCCCTGCGGTCCTTCTCCCCATATCGGGGCCAAGCCAGCCATTCGTCCAGTTTCCGGCCGAGCGCCTCCTCGGCGGACGAGCCGAAGATGCGGGTAGCGGAGCCGTTCCAGAACGTGATTATTCCCTGAGTATCGATCATGATAATGCCATCCTGCGCGGCTTCGGCCAGCGTGCGAAATTTGTCTTCGCCGCCGCGCAGCGATTCCTCGTTTTTCTTTCGATCCGTGATGTCCATGACGATGCCCTTGACCTCTTCAGATTTCCACGGGCGGTCGATCATGCATGGGAGGTGTCATGATCCTGGTTCCTTCTGGAGCGCATCGGGCAGAGCGGCTTCCTCTCCTGAGAGGGCGTTCTCGCGTGAGCGCTTCTGGAAAAGAGTTTCAAAGCTGGGCAATTTCAATCTTCAGGAGGTCGCCCGCGGCTGTGTTGCTTTTGGCGATTGCATCCGCGGGAAGCTCCAAGACACTTTGCGCCTGAAAATTTGGCCAGACGACGGAATATGGCCGCACGCCTGGGCACACTTTCACCACGGTGGCATTCCGGCTCAGCATCACGACGTCAATCGGGAAGAGCATCCCGATGGTGTGAATCCCGTTGCTCGGGAAGAGCCACAGAGCGCAACCTGGATCCAGAGCGCGCCTGCCCAGCAGGCCCACGAGACGCTTTCGAAAGCAATCGGCGATCTCCGCTCGCGAAGCTAACAGCGTTCCTTTAGTGCTGTTCACGATGCGCAAATACGCTTGCATCATTGCGGGCACGGGCGCTCATTTCGCCGGCGCACTGGGGGCAGCCTGCTCGAGTTGCTTATGACCGGGAATGCCAGGATCGTATTTCTGGATATCGAGCGATGGAATCACCTGCGCCGGAGTGGCCGTCATCTGTGCGCCGCTGCCTATCGGATCGACGATGCGCGGCGTCACCAAAACCACCAGCTCGCTCTTCGACTTCTGGATAGACCGCGATTGGAAGAGTTTGCCTAGAATCGGAATATCCCCGATGCCCGGAATCTTGCTGAGCTGCGCGGTGTCCTGTTCGTTTAACAGGCCGGCGATGGCAAACGACTGCCCATCTTTTAGCTCGACTTCCGTCTCGGCCCGGCGAGTGGCGATGGCCGGCACAGTGAACCCGGAGATGGTGACAGCATTGGTGAAGTCCAGGCTGCTGACCTCCGGAGAAACCTGCAAGCGAACCGTATCGTCGTCGGCAATTGTGCCGTTGAAATCCAGGCGCACTCCGAAAGGCCTGAACTGTATGGTGACGACTCCCAGGCTCTGGCCGCCCTGAACAACCGGAAAAGGAAACTCGCCGCCAGCGAGAAAACTGGCTTTGGACCCGCTGAGAGCCAGCAGATTCGGCTCGGCCAGAATCTGCAGCACGGAATGTTCCTGCAGAGCCTTTATGACCGCACCGAAATTGATATTGGGATTGAAAATGAAGATATTGAGCAGGTCCGAAAGGCCAAAACTGCCGCTCGCGCCCGAAGTGCCGCCGGTGACCTGCACGCCGGAGCCGCCCGCTCCAGTGAGGGGGCCGAACTGCTGCGTGGAAAGTGTGCCCAGGGTGTTTCCCGCGCCGGTGCTGAGAAAATTGAAGCCGAGCTGGTCGAGGCGGGTGCGATCCACCTCCGCCACCTTCACTTCCAGAAGAATCTGCCGTTGATGGCTGGATTGCTGGGCCAGGGAGTCGACCACGTCCTTGGAGTAAACCCCCGCCATCTTCACCAGTTCATCTTCAGCGTGCTGACTAGGCACGCGGCCCCTCAGAATCAGACGATCCCCATCCGCCTGCACATCGATCGAACGCCCGGGGTAAGACTGATCGATCGCAGTGCGCAGGCTGGCGACGTCCAAATCCACGGTGACGTCCATCATGCGGGACGTTCCCGATTCATCCCATAGAATCAGGCTACTCGTGCCCGGCGCCTTGGCCTCGACCACCACTTCGTTTCGGTCCATGGCCAGCGCGTCAATTACAGCCGGATTGCTCAGCAGGACTCGTTTCAGCCGCGTCTCGAGGCGAATCACCACGGACTTGCCGGTTAGGATGTGCAATGGCGCGGCAGCAAGCGGCACGGCCTGCTGTGCGACACTCACCGCGGGAACACCCAAGACACATGCCAGCGCGAGCGCGAGCCTGTTCCGCTTGAAGGGTCCGCTCATGTTTGCGCGAATTCCATTTGCCTCATCGCCACAACGCCGTGGAGACAGAGAAGAAAACGAAAAGCGCTCCACTGGCGATCGCCAGCGTGTAGGGAAGATGAACCGAACGTCCAGTTTGCTCTCCGGCCGGCTCTAAGGGCCGAAGGCCAATGGCAAGATGGAAGCGAATCGTCCGCGCCATTTTTGAGAGCGCCTCGCCCGTTTGCTTCCGAAGAGCCAGGTAGCCAAGGGCCAAAAGCCCGCCAGCAATGGCCGTGGCCAGAATGAAGACCACCGCGTGCCCGATTCCGAGCCACGCGCTGACGGCGGCCATGAGCTTCACGTCGCCTCCGCCGATGCCACGCACGAGAAAGGGAATAAAAAGAATTCCGCCTCCGAGGAGCGCGCCGGCCAACGCGGTTTCCAAGCCGGCCCCTCCCGCAAGGCAGGTGCGAACGCCAAATCCGGCCACCAGTCCCCCGGCCGTCAGCCAGTTGGGAACCCTCGCCGTCTTCAGATCGATCATCATGGCAAGGATCGACAGGAACAGCGCACCCAAGGCAAAGCTTGATTCCACCGATACCCTCCAGGAATCCCGGCACTCCGCTCCACGTCTTCAACGCGCCTTCGGCATCGAGAGCAAGCTCGCGAGCGTTTCTGCCCGACGGTTCAAATTGCACTTGTGAGTCCATTCGCCCGGCCGCACGATTGAAAATGAAATAGTTGAAACTGCTGGAATTAACTTTCGTGAAACCTCTTAGGGCTTAAAAGCAGGTCGCCGAAGGACGTGTTCGGACCAGTTCTGAACTGGGCCATATCCGATATGGGAATGTTTATGGCGAAGTGGGCCCGACAGGCGCGTCAATTCCCTGCTTCCTTGGCGGCTCTCGCGGCACAAGGGACGCCGTTGCGCAGCATGAAGGAGAAATACGAATTGGCTCCGCTGGTGAGGGTGGCGCAACGATGGTAGTGGCCAAGAATGTAGTCCGCCACCGGATCGACCGCAATCGCAGCCAGCGGTGTGTTGGGCCAGGATGTGGAAATCTTGTCATAAAACGAGGGCTCGAAAAGGACTACGTTTGTTCGGCTCTCCTCAAGTTCGCCGATGGCCTCCTCGTCCTGTTCCCGGGTGTGCATGCCGGGCTGCAGATATTCGTAACGCGTGGCGCTGAAGGTGGCGGTGAGGTAGTAGCCCAGCGGAAAGTAGGGATAGACGAAGATTCTTTCGCCGGCCGGCACATGCGCCTGCGTGTACCGAATTAGCTCATCGGGCCAGGAAAGCCGCACGTCTCCTCGGCGCGTCTCGACGACCGACCGTGCGTTGCGGTTGGCAATCAAGAGCGCCATTCCCGTCGCCGTGAAGGTCACAATCACTCCGAGGACTAGGATCGGCCTCAGGGAGCGCACAATTCCGCCGCCGATGTCGCCGGCGTCGAGGACCCAGGCCAGCACCAGATACAGAATCGGCACGAGGTAGGCGAAGTGAATGACGTTGGTGCGCACAAAAATGACCGAGAGCATGGCCCCGGCGATGCTGGAGCCGGCAACCATATAATAGGCAGCGCGGTCCGGCGCCAATGATCCGCGCGCGCGCGCGAATCGCCCAGTAACCAAGAAGAACCAATCCGACGATAGGAAGCACCGGGAGCAGGAAGCAAGGGCCGACCGCCAGAATAACCGGAAAGACGTCAAACGGACGGAACGTGCCGAAGAGGCTCGCCCGGGCTTCGTCGGACCAATCCGTGTATCCGTAGGGTACGTTATTGGTTACCGAGTAGTGATGGAACGCCCAGCTCCAATCTTCAAACATGGCGCCCGCTGCGTGATGGCCGGCGAAATAGACGAGCGTGAGAGCCATCGGCCAAACGAAGCCGGCGGCAAGCGCAAGAGCGTGCGCCCGCGCGAACCGCAAAGGGCGTTCGATCCAGGCGAGCAAGATGAATCCAAGAAGCAGCCCCAGTACGAATCCCGCGCCTTTGGACTGCTCGAAAAGGAACGTCAGCGAGCCGAACGTTCCCGCTCCGAACGCCCATCGCGCTTGCCGCGTCTGCGCCAGCAAGAGCGAACAATAGACCGCAAGACACAACCAGAATGTGCTGTCCCAATTGTGCAGGACGACAAACCGCCAGGAGACAGACGTCGCCAGCGTAAGATAGGCAATCAGCAAAGCTGCCCAGCGCGACGAGACGCGGCGCGCCATCCAGTACGCAAATACCGTGAACACGCCTCCGTAAAACACGAGCGTCGACCGCGCCACCATCAGCGAATTGCCAAATAGCTTAAAGAGAAGAGCCAGCAGGTAATAGGAACCCGGCGTCAAGAACGAGAAAAAATCGCGGTAGAGCACCTCCCCGCGCAAAATGCGCTCCGCGCCTTGAAGGACGATGCCCTCGTCCGGATCCAGCAACATAAACCGGCGAAAGGCGCACAGGTACAGGCATGCCAAGACAAACAGACCGGCTGCTATCCAGCGCTCGGCCGGAATCTTTTCGGGAAACAGAAGCGTGGCACGGCTGGCGCATGGCCCCGCTATTTGCTTCTGTGGCGGAGGCGTCATGGAGATGCTGCGGGCCTCTCGTCAGATGTGGAGGGCGTTAACATTGCGGCGCAGGATGGCGGGTTGCACGCCGCGCCCCATGCGTTGAGTGCAGGCGTTTCCACTCTTTCGAAAAGGATGCTCACTTGTCCGCTGAAGACCACCTTCCATCGCGCATCGTGCTGCAAAGCGTAGGTAAGCAATTCGCCCGGCGGAAAGAGCACGTAGCGAATATGGTATTTATCGAGGATCGGGAAAGGGTCTTTCAGGTCGAGCAGGTCCAGATAATCCTTCAAGACGCCGGCGTACTCGAAGATGTCCACGCGGCTGTCGATGAAGTCCCGAAATTGCGGGTCCCTCCAACCAAGATAGCCGCCCCACAAGTAGTAATTCAGGACGTGGTCCGACGCCGCGAGCGAAGAAAGACGCGGCAGAACTTCCGATGGATATTCCCGATCCACCGACTGCCAAAGCTGTTTGCCGGTCGGGAAAGTCCACGCCATGAATGCGAAGGCTCCGGCGATGATCAGCGCGTTCCATGCGGGACGGTCGGCCTCCGGCCGGTAGCGCGGCAGGAAGGTCAGGAAGTTAGCGATCAGCGGCGCCGTCAGGATGCCCGCGAGGAAAAGAAAACGCACGTAAGTAAGTCCGGCATACACGCCCAGAAGGGCCAATCCCATTTCGTAGAGCTGCCAGCGTCCGCGGCCGAAAAGAGCTGCGAGCAGCAGCGTGATGAGGAAAACCAGAGCGATTTTGCCGCGCGCATCATGGAAATCGACCGAGCTCCACTCGGCGACGTGCGCGATATTGAGCTTCTGATGGAAGGCCATATCCAGCGGATACAGGACCAGCCGATAGCCGTACGGGTTTGCGAAAAGTGCCGCGATCGATGCCGCCAGGCAGCAGCCCAGCCGCCGCAGTTCGGGGGCGGACCAGCGCGTCGCCTCCACGCGTCCCCACGTTCCGCCCACCAAGCCGCCGGCAATGAAGATCGCCAGAACGATCAGGCCGAACGCCCAAGAACCGTGGGTATTAATCCACGCGCAAAACAGCGCGGGCACAAGCCACAACCGCGCGCCGCCGCGCGAGCGAAAATCCTCTAGAAGGAAAAGCAGTGCGAGCAGATAGATGTATCCAAAAAGAAGTATCCGCGGACCGAAGGAAACCGATCCCAGGAGAATTGCCAGATAACAGGCGACGGCCGCGGCTTTGATATTTCCGCTCTTGCGCCAGCAAAGATAAAACATACCGCCGAAAATCAGCTCCAGAATCAGTATTGAGAAGAGTTTGATTCCCACGAGACCGAAGGCCCGCCAGGCAAAATAGTAAGGAAGTTCACCCAGCCATTCATGATTCATCCCTGAATTTCCGAAGACCGTAAACGAATACATGTCCACGCGCGGCCACTTGGATTCACGCAGCAGATACTCCGCATTTCGCAGGTGCCACCAGATATCGGGATCGGCCAGCCCCTTGCGCGTCAGGGCAAAAACGGAAGCGACCACCAGGGTCGCCAGCGTCGCTGGAAACGAGAAGATGCGTGTGGCGAGCGAAGGCTCGGCAGGTGCGAAAGCCAGTGACTCGGGATGGATCACGATTGGGAGGCTCCGGAACGGAGTCGTGTGCACGTTCTAGGCCACGGCGCCTTGATAACAGCTTGATAACGGAGTGACTGAATCTCAGCGAAAGGACTCTAGTCAGTGTCACTTTGAACCACGGACCGCCGAATCTTCCCGGAATGGGAGCGCTCTATCGCTCAGCGAAAAAGCAAAGACCGGTGTGGCCGTTGCAATGAAACCCTTGATGCGGCCGCAAGATTGGCATTCCGATTGCCACTTATGAAAACGAGATACGGGGCCGCGAGTCGAGGCGATCGGGACAAGGTCGGGATAACGTCGGGACAATGCCGGGACAATCACAATGAGGATCGATCAAACCAAGACAACACGCCTGCTTCACAAATGGCTGGCGAGCAAATCACGCGGACAGGCACAGGTGGAATTTATATTGAGTATTCTTTTCGTAATGCTGTTCACCTTCGGAATGCTGGAGATGGTTTTGCTTGTGTACACCTATAACGTGCTGGCTGACTCCGCCAAAGAGGGCGTTCGTTACGCGATCGTTCATGGCACACATAGCGCGACTTGCAGCGGTCCGGGCGGCGGCGGGGTGAGCTGTACAGACAGCTCTGGCGCAAACGTGACGACGACGGTGCAACAATACGCGCAGTACTCCTTTCACTCCACCTCCTCCATGACGATTGCGGTCAGCTATCCGGATTCTTCCAGCGCTCCTCCCAGCCGCGTTCAAGTTCATATTAGCTACCCCTACCAGCCCTTCTTTGGGTTGGGATGGCCGACGGTTACCGTGAACGCGGCGGCGGCAGGCCGAATCATGTTTTGAGTCGTCCTCACGCTCTGAACAGGCCAAACGATCAAGCAGATAACCAATACCGTGCACAGTATTCCGTATCCAAACATCGTTGACCTCCTCACTTTTAATAATCACTAGGCGTAAGCCTTTTCAGATGTCGATCCGGTGGTTCTTATTCCTTACCCAAGTCCGGTGCAAATTCGTCATGCAGCTCAGCCGTTTTTGCGATTTCCGTTTGGACCTTCTTCGTTTCCGCATGGCCTTCGGCTTGTAAGTAGGAATCGTTCACGAGTTTTCCCGCCTTCTCTTTTGCCGTTCCGTTCAAGTCGTGAACCGTGCTCTTTATATCATCTCTTGGCTTCATCGATCGTCCCCCTGGCGCCTCTATTTTCTTCGGCACGTTACATGGTAGGGGAATCGAAAGCGTATATCTGTCTACATCGGCACAGATACGCACCGGAATCACGAAAGGCTCACGGCAGCTTCCTCTAGCGGCAAAGAGGCGATTTGCCACATTCGAGCAGGAAACTGATTCGGAAGTTGGCCCGTAACGCGCCCAGTCCACGTGAAAAACGCCCGGCCGGTCAAGATAGGTGGGGGAGTCTATGAATTGCAGAGCGGCCAACGCCCAGGCCTTACTGTCTCACGTCGAGCCGGTTACCTATCTTCTCTAATTGTCGCGGTCTTGGGTTCGGCTGTGACGGTAACCGCAACGCGTGACCCCTTTTCGAGCCTCACGTCGTCGCCATTTTCGTCAGCTAACGTATTTTCAATACGGAGATTTCGAGATCGGCGTTCGGCACCCTCGAGAGAAATCCGTGCCTCTTCCCGTTGGCTCGGACGGGGGGACGGGATGATTTTGTCGACGATTCCGGACAAGATGGTGCTTGGCTGTTCTGGAATTCGCGCCGTGTCGAGATTCTGTTCCGCTATTCTCGCGGACCTGGCCATGCGTGGCTTCGCCATTTCCTTCGTGACGCTGGCGCGTGTCACGTCGTCGGGTGCTTTTTTACGTTTCTTATACGGCATGCGCCCATCATGACAGCAAGAGGAAGGACATACAGTGCCATTTCGGACACTTCCGAAATATGCGGCTGATTCTGCAAAAGGTTAACCGGGGAGTTTGTCTTCGAGTTCGGTTGCCAATTTGCTAACGTCGGTCGCATTGCTGAATCCTTGTAGCGCCTGCTTTGCGGATTCAACGTCAATACCTAAGCGCTGGCAAATTTTGTGCTGCATCTGAAGCACGGCAGTGAGCTCCTGTTCCGCAAGCATGCCAACCTGGAGATCCAGGTGGGAGCGTCTCTCCGCTTGACGCGTCATGCGATTTTGACTGATGAGAACAAAAATCGTCAGTACAACACTTTCGGAGGAGATGACAAGGGCTAAGATTCCAAAAGGAAACGGATCGAAGACTTTCATGAGGGGAATCAAGTGTAGATTGACCGCGCTCCAAGCGAGAACGAGAAGCACCTGTAAAACCAAGAACGCCATACTACCGATGAATCTAGCGATTGCATCGCTGATTCGTTCGGTAGGGCTGCGACGATTCAGTGCTTCGTGTTCGAGTCTGGCGATCGCTTCAACATTGAACTTCGTGGGATTTGCGGCCTCATCGCGGGGTGGGCGATCGATTGTCATTCGTAGAACCTCGGGCTGGCAGGATGACAAGTAGTTTATCGGTTCTGGCACGGTAAGGGCTAAAAATGGAGGATTGGATTTATATAATGGCAGCAAGTGTTTTAGAATCAGATCAGCTTACCCAGCGCGCCTGTAGCTCAGCTGGATAGAGCATCTGCCTTCGAAGCAGAGGGTCGGGGGTTCGAGCCCCTCCAGGCGCGCCACCTTTCCCCAGTGTTCACGCGGCTTCCAGCACATCTCCAAAAATAGCGACGGATGAAACTGTGCTCTGTGGAGTCTTCGTGGAGTCGTTTGGAAAAGCTAGTACTGTCCTTTCTGTTCGCTACCTGTCCTTCAGGCCATCTAGACAGATTGCCGGCGCATTCCTTATGTTCGAAGTGTTCGAGTTATGTTCGCCCAAACCATACGCGCCGTCTGGACTCTGGCCGAAACGATTAACCAATACCGCATGACGGTAGGGCTTGGCCTTTGGTTTGTCAGGCTGGCCAAGGAGTACTTCGGCGGATTGCTTCCGTGTGATCTTGTAGCGTCCGTCTTCGAACGCCGCGTGCAAGCTGGCCATCGAAGCGACCGTAAACAGCCGGACCCGAATGCCGGTCGCTACCGCGCCTTGGATGAACGAACTAGCAAAGCATTACTCTTTTCTTAGGTGAGGTCTAGGATGTGCGCCTGAAATAAAAAAAACGGGACGCCACGGTATTTGAGCACCACGCCCCTAACCAAGGCACCTGTATGGAGGCGCAATGGCTTTCACAAAGCTACCGCATTCGCATTCCCTATTCCAAAAACTCCCAGCCAACGCGGCGCAGTCCGGCGGGATTTTGCCGAACTGTTGGTGGCCGTGCTGATTGCGTTTTCGATTGGTCTTGTCCCTCCACCGGATTCCCTCCCGCGTGGGCCCGGCTAGAGCGCGAGCCGCAACCGGAGCTTGACATAGCCAACGCGAACGGCGTATATGCTTACGCAAGCAGGTACATTTGTGGTCAGAACTGTGTGTACACTGGCGCGAGCCTGAATCCATTTCCAAATCCTTTACCGGAGGAATGTCTCAATGAAGGCTAAGCTTCCCGCTTTTGCGATCGTAATTTGTGCCTTGGTCTCGGCTGTTCCCGCGTTTGCGCACCATGGATTCGCCGTCGAGTTCGACGGGAGTAAGTGCTTGAATCTCACGGGCACGCTCACGGGTATCGATTGGGAGAACCCGCACGCCTACTTTCATATGGACGTGAAAGACCCCCAGGGCAATGTACAGGCCTGGAGCCTGGAGATGATCACGCCTAACGCTCTGAAGAGGAATGGCACCACCAGGCAGGATTTCACGAATAATATTGGGAAGCCCATGTCCGCCAGGGCCTGCCCCACCAAGGCCGGAGGCACGCAGTACAGAGGTTCGGCGGAGTTCCTTGCGCTGCCGGACGGCCAGATTCGTATCGTTGGGCAGTTGGTTGAAAAGATCACGCCAGAGCAATTCCACTTCTAACGAGGCGCCTCGGAAGCACGGTATGAGCCGGCGAGCTTGAAAAGGGAGAAAATTGGAGATGAGACGTATGAAGCCGTGGTTGCTCTTTTGCGTTGGAAGTGCGGGAGTTCTATTGGCGGCTCTATGCCTGGTTCCGGCGTCCGCGTTTGGCCAGGCGGCCCCGGTGCCGGGTGGTGGTGGTAGTTACGTGCCGGGACCAGAACAAAAAAAGCCTCCGGTACCGATTGTCGGAGGTTTTGACAAGGTACATCCATTGCCCCCAGGAGGACCTGCGCCCCGCATGTCGGACGGGCATGTGGACCTCACCGGACGTTGGTATCCAAACGCCGCGGGAAGAATGTTGCAGTTTGCTTACCCGCTGGACCTCTCTGCGTTAAGGCAATTCGATCCCAAGGCCACGCCGGAAGGCCCGCCCGCCTTCAAGCCTGGCATGGAAGCAAAATACAAGAGGCCAGTCCCGTATGGAGATTGCGACCAGGCCGGTACTCCCAGCACGGTGTTAGAGCAGGACGGGCAGCACGCCCCCATGGAGTTGATCGCGACCCCGCAAAGGCTGGCGATGCTTTTCGAATACCCGATGGACGTTCGCATGGTCTACTTCAATCGCCAGCATCCCAAGGATCCGGATCCCACGTTCAATGGCGACACCACTGCTCGCTGGGAAGGGGATACGCTGGTCCTCGACGTGATTGCTATTGATGATCGGATGAGGAATTTCGGCGGTGAGGGCGGAGGCGGCGGATGGTTCCATAGCGATCAGCAGCGCATCACCGAGCGCATTACCCGTACCTCGAAGAACTACCTCACCTACCAAATCACCATCGAGGATCCCATGGTGCTGGCGAAGCCGTGGAAGTCCGCGGCTCGCGTCTGGACCATAGCGCAGGATCCGCACGACGAATGGGGAGAGGTCTTCTGCACTCTCAACCAGGAGCCGGAGGAGTACAAGAAGATCACGGAAGAGAAGGCCAAGACCGGCGGCAAGTAAGGCCGATAAACCGAATGCGCGGGCGGCGAGCCGGGCTGGCTCGCCGTCATGCCGCAGCGGGTTTGCGTGCCAGGGCGCGATCGTCCGAAATAACCTGCAATTCAAGATGGCCGCATCGAGTATATACCGGGCATATAATGTCGAAGGCACTAGCGAGGCCCCGTAGCTCAATGGATAGAGCATCGGATTTCTAATCCGAGGGTTGTGGGTTCGAGTCCCTCCGGGGTCGCCACAATTGCTTCGAAGAAGCGAATTGCGGGGATTATGTCCAAGCGTTTAATGCCGTTCTTTGCCTGCGCTCTCCTTTCGGTGTCCATCGTGTTTGCTGGCCAGCAAGCGAGCCCCCCGAAACCGGACGCCAACTCCAAGCCTGCGAAGCAAAAGAGCGAAGCCTACTCCACCACCACGGCAGCCAAAGCGCAATTCATGCGCGAGAGCGGCTATCGAAACGGCAGGCCCGGATATGTGGTTGCGTACAGGAAGGCACTCGCCTGCGGTGGGGCCTCCGACGACATCTCTAACATGGAGTGGCTGACCGTCGCCGAGGCGAAAGCCAAAGACAAGGCCGACCGTGCCAAAGCTTGTAAGTGATCGCAAGGCGCAACTGCCACGGATCGAGATCATCTCCTTCTTCCTCACTGACCTCGAAGTGATACCTGCGGCAAGTAGAGCCCCTTGCGTTCCCGATGCCACCAATCGCCCGTCGCGCGTCGCTCGGCGAAGTCGGTGAACCGATAGCTGTAGAGTGAGGCCCTGATGTAGCGTGGCGGTTCAGCGGCAAAGGGATTATTTGCGACGAGCGCGGTCACCTCCGGACTTCCTTGTAGCAGGCGAATCATGAAATTGGCGAACCAGGGATTCTCCTGATACGTGGTCAGCGCCGCGAACCACATCTGCCAATCAAGCCGCGGGTGGTATGGCGCCACCCAGGGCGGGCGCCGCGCAACGTTGCCGGGCTTGTACTTGAATTCGTAAGGCAGCCAGGTCTGGCCATCGGTGCTGCCCTCCACCACAATTTCGTCGCGCGAAGTTGTCATGACGGCGAAGAGGCCGTAGCTGTTGGAAAGATCGAAGGGCGCCTGCCGATTCACGAGTTGACCGGCAAAACTCGGCACAGCCCCGCCTAGACCGAAAGTTCCCAGCATTTCGCTGCCGCTGACGATTAGAATCAGCACCGCCAGCGCCGCTCTGATTACTCTTCCAACCTCGCCGAGCGGAAATGTGCGTCTTTCGGCACCAGCCCTTTCCGCCACGCGCCCTGCGGTCAAATGGCTTCCCGCAAAATAGCGTACCAGCCGCCGCGGCAAGTAGCGGCTCAAAAACGCATCGTCGAGAAGCAGAACGCAGAGGAAGATCGTCAAGAGGTTAAAGAAGCAATAGTTGCCGGTCAGGGCGATCAGGAGTTGAAAACCCGCGATCAATCCCGCTCCCAGTTGCCTGGGTCTTCGCGGAGTAAAAATCAGAAAAGGGATCCCGAGTTCCAGCGCGAATACGCCCGCCACACTCGCCCGCTGAAACCACGCAGGCAATTGGGCGGCATACCATGCGACCGGCGTGGGCAGGGGCTGTGTCCAGTAGTGGTATTCGAGAGCTGTCAAGTTGCGCCAGGCTGCGTCGCCGCTCAGGAGTTTTACGGCGCCCGACAGAAACATGAGTCGGAATAGAAGCCAGCGGCCCAGCCATAGAACCGTAGGCGAAACAGGAGAGTTGCCAGAGTTGCCCGAGTCGGCCGACCGCCAAGGCGGCTCGAGCAACCGCCATGGAGCCAGAAAAGTTGCCAGAAAACCAATCTCCAGCAGCAGAATGTCCCACTGGAACGAGAGGAAGTCCTGTCCCACCGTAACGAGCGACAGATAGAAGATCCATGCCAGCGCCAGAGCGGGAGTCGTCAAAACTCCGAGGACCACCAGGAGCCCCGCCAACGCTCCGGCGCCGCACAGGAACTTGAGCCCAGCATCGCTCGAGTTGATCCAGGCAAGCGTCGGAAAGAGATGGTAGGCGTCTGCGCCGTAAGCGCGCTGGGCGCCCTGCAGAAAATTGCCCGCGGGAAGAATTCCGTGCGCGCCCACCAAACCGGCTAATTGCCCCCACAGCGAGACAAAGGCGATCACGTAGACGAGCCCGAGCAATCGAAGAAAGAACCAGCGGCTTAAAATGTAAGTTGGAGGCTCCGGGTCGCGGCCCCAGCCGAGCCGCGTGAGCCATGAGAAGAACCCCCGATGGCTCTCCACCAGCCGGTATGCCGCTTCGCTAACGAATGGCACCCCAGGAACTCGGCCGTAGAAGCCCAGCATCCAGCGGCGCTCTGGCGCGTAGGCCAGAGTGCGAAACACAGCTTCGGCCCCGCCATAGACCTCACCCTTCGGGGTCACCAACTGCACGGAGCGCTTCCAGGATTCTTTGGCGATCTGCGGAAAGCGAGCAGCCTCTAGCTGCGCGGGGGCGAAATCCACCTGGCCGCGCGTCGCTGCCCGCCAGCGCGCCACCCAAAATCGGCAAAATCCGCAGTCGCCGTCAAAAAGAAGCAGCGGACGTTCCGGCGGCCTCTCGACGCCCGGGCTGCGGGTCGGCATAGATAGGCGATCCTTCTCAACGGCGGCCATAGAGTAGGTGTATCACCGATGCCATTATGTGAAGCTTTCTTGCATCTTATACGCCTTCCGTCTTGCTCTCGGAAGAACGCAACTTTCGTCCTCCAAGAGCCTAGATGTTAACGCTGGTCTTAGTATTTCGCTTGTGGCACGCTGTACGGTAGACTCTCGCGAAGCGGCGCTCACCGTCGCCTTAGACCCTGGAGGTTTACTGATGAGTTTTCAGCTCACGAGCAAGGATCTCAAGGACGGGCAAAGAATGCCCGAAGCTCAGGTATTCAACGGAATGGGCTACTCGGGAGGAAATCGTTCTCCCCATCTGGCTTGGGAAGGCGCTCCGGAAGGCGCCAAGAGCTTCGTCGTCACTTGTTATGATCCTGATGCTCCCACCGGTTCCGGCTGGTGGCATTGGGTGGTCATCAATATTCCCGCCTCGACGAAGGAACTGCCCGCGGATGCCGGTAGCGGAAAGAATTTGCCTGCCGGAGCGCTGCAGACACGCGTGGATTTTGGCACGCCCGGATATGGCGGCGCGGCGCCCCCGCCGGGTCCCGTGCACCATTACATTTTCACGGTGCATGCGCTCAAAGTCCCGCGGCTGGACCTGGATGAACAGGCGAGCCCCGCGATGATCGGCTACATGGTGCACATGAATAGCCTCGGGAAAGCGTCGCTTACCGTCACCTACGGGAAACAGTAGCCGAATCGAACGGATTGCGCCTCATTCCGAATGGCGGCGAGATGACTTTACGAAACCGCTTGCTTCACCATCCCCAGAGCCTTTGGCTGCGTAGGGCGCTCTTCCAGGTCCACCTTTGGGTTGGACTGATCCTGGCCCTCTACGTCCTCATGATGTGTGTCACCGGAACCATCCTCATCTATCGCCGCGATCTTTCCAGGGTTCTCTCGGTCACGCCCCATATCGTCGCCACCGGGCCTCGGCTCACATCGGACCAACTCCAGCAGATCGCCGAGCGCGTTCATCCCGGTTACCAGGCGGACGAAGTCTCCTATGGCCGAAGAATGAATGACCCGGCGAAAGTCTCTCTCGAGCGCGGCTCGAAAAAGATAGACCGGCTATTCGACCCTTACACCGGCAGCGACTTGGGCGACGCTTTGACATCCGGTTTTCGTGCGCTCTTGTGGATGGTCGATCTGCACGACAACCTGCTCGCGGGAACGATTGGGCAAAGGCTGAATGGCATTGGCGGGATCTTGGTCACCGTGCTGTGCATTTCCGGCCTGGTGATCTGGTGGCCGGGAACCGGTAAATGGCGGCGCAACCTGTTCGTAAATTGGAAGGCCAATCCTCAGCGTCTTAATTGGTCGTTGCACACATCTCTGGGCTTTTGGTCTCTGGCCTTCATTCTCATGTGGGGAATCTCCGGAATCTATCTGGGCCTGCCCGCTCCGTTCAATGCGGTCGTCGACTACCTCGACGGGCCGGAGACCCGGCAACTCCGCTGGGGTGACAACGTCCTGGCCTGGCTGGCCCGCTTGCACTTCGGCCGGTTTCCCTCGCTCACGCTGGAGATCACTTGGACTATTTTTGGACTGCTCCCCGTGGTCTTACTGATTACAGGCGCGCTGATGTGGTGGAATCGCGTGCTCGGACCGTGGTATCGAGGCAACCTGGCGAAAAAGAAAGGCGCCCCCGAAACTTGGGCCTCGCAGCCCGAGAACTCGGCGGCGGCTTACAGCTCTCGCCGCACATCCGCTTCCTGAGTGCTGCCTGTTTTCATTCCCTGGGATTCGTCGCCCGCGGTGGCCGGCTGCGGCTGCTCCAGAGCATCGACGCCGGCGAATAAGCCGCCGAGATCGCGTTGCTGCAGCGCGCGAATTTTGTCGCGCAGGCCGGCGGCCCTCTCGAACTCGAATTTCTTCGCCGCTTCGCGCATCTGCGTCTCGAGTTGCGCGATCACCTGGCGCAGTTCGTCCGCGTTGTGAATTTTCTCCGGCAGCAGGTCCTCGGTGGGCACGGTAATGTAGTCCGCTTCCACAATCGCGGCGAGCTTCATATCCACGCTCTTCACGATGCTCTGCGGCGTGATGTGGTGCTCTTCGTTGTAGGCCAGCTGCTTGGCCCGCCGCCGGTTGGTCTCGTCAATCGCCTGCCTCATCGAACCGGTCATGACGTCCGCGTAGAGGATGGCGCGTCCGCTGATGTGCCGCGCGCAGCGTCCGATGGTCTGAATCAACGCCGTGGCGCTGCGCAGATAGCCTTCCTTGTCCGCGTCGAGAATCGCCACGAGAGACACCTCCGGCAAATCCAGCCCTTCGCGCAGCAGGTTGATGCCAATCAGCACGTCGAACTCCCCGCGCCGCAGATCCCGCAAAATGCGCACGCGCTCCAGCGTCTCGATCTCCGAGTGTAGATAACGGCAACGCACGCCCACTTCGGCGAAATATTCCGCGAGATCCTCGGACATGCGCTTGGTCAGCGTGGTGACGAGCACCCGCTCGCGCTTTTCCGCGCGCGCCCTGATCTCCTCCAGCAGATCGTCCACTTGTCCCTTCACGGGCCGCACTTCGACTTCCGGATCGATCAGCCCGGTCGGACGGATCACCTGCTCCACCACCACTCCGGCCGAACGCGTCAGTTCGTACGGCCCGGGCGTGGCGGACACATAGATCACCTGGTTGGTGCGGTTCTCGAACTCCTCGAAATTGAGCGGGCGATTATCGAGTGCGGACGGCATGCGAAAACCGTAGTCCACCAAGTTCTGCTTCCGCGAGCGGTCGCCATGATACATCCCGCGTACTTGAGGAATCGTCTGGTGCGACTCGTCGACAAAGAGCAGATAATCCTGCGGAACGTAATCGAGCAGCGTGGGCGGAGCTTCCCCGGGAAGGCGGCCCGACATGTGGCGCGAATAGTTCTCAATGCCGTGGCAATATCCGATGGTGCGCATCATCTCCACGTCGAACATGGTTCGCTGCCAGACGCGCTGCGCTTCGATGTATTTGCCCTGCTTCTCGAGCTCGGGCTTCCACCACGCCAATTCTTCCAGGATGCCGCGAATGGCGCGCTCCTTCTGCTCGGCGGGCAAGACGTAGTGGGATTTGGGGTAAATGGGCAGACGGGTCAGCGGCTCGCCTCGAATTTCGCCGGTCAAGGGATCGACGGCTCGCAGGCGGTCGATCTGCTCCCCCCACATCTCGATGCGAAACGCCTGGTCCTCGTAAGGAGGATGTATTTCGATCGTGTCCCCGCGCACCCGGAAGGTGCCTCGGCGCAGGTCCTCGCCGCGTTCGTATTGAATCTCCACGAAGCGGCGCAGCAGCGCCTCGCGGGAAGTCCTCTGCCCTGCCTCCAGCATCACCAGCATGCCGTAGTAGGCTTCCGGCGAACCCAAGCCGTAAATGCAGGAGACCGAAGCCACGATCACCACGTCGCGCCGCTCGAAAAGCGAGCGCGTCGCGCTCATGCGTAATTTGTCCAGTTCGTCGTTGATCGTGGATTCCTTCTCGATGTAAGTGTCCGAAGCCGGTATGTACGCCTCCGGCTGATAATAATCGTAGTAGCTGACAAAATACTCGACCGCGTTTTTCGGAAAGAAGTTGCGAAATTCGTGGTAGAGCTGTGCAGCCAAAGTCTTATTATGCGCGAGGACCAGCGCGGGCCGGCCCAGGTGCTCGATGAGTTTGGCCATCGTGAAGGTCTTGCCGGAGCCCGTCACGCCGAGCAGCACCTGATGCTTCTCACCGCCCTCCACGCCGCGCACCAGTTCCCGAATGGCTTCAGGCTGGTCGCCGCAGGGCTCGTAATCGCTGGCAAGACGAAAACTTTGAACGTCGATCATGATGAAGTGCTCAGTCCCGAATTTTGCTACCTGCTTAAACCTTAAATTATACCGCACCGAGATGGAGCCGCCCAGCTACCCCGGACACTGGTCGTGGGTCAGCGTGAATTTTCTTGATCGTGACACAAGAGGTCAAAATTCAAACTGGCCCACTACCCGGACACTACCGCCTAGCGAGGACCGCCGCCGTCCGGCGGCAGAAGCTTCACGCGGGAATGCGTGTCGATGTTTCCCGCGTACCGGATGGATGCACCCTCGGCGTTCGTCACCGTGAAATCGATTTGCTGCGAGCTGTCTTGGGTGACGCTCACGGCCACATGAGTTTCGAGAGAGACGTAGCTGAGGCTTTCGCCCGAGCCCGTCCACGTGCCTGCTGTGTGCAGTCCGTTGCGGCGATAGTCGTCGGGCGTAGGATCGTGCACTTGCTTCCGAGGAAGCACGGATTGGCGCGTGAGGATAACGGCGCATGACTCCTTCGAGGCGGCGCTGGTATCGGCGGGACGGCAAGACTCGTTGCGCAGGTAGGTGGAATTACTTCGCCAAACCATTTCCGCAAGAGGCATGGAAACCGCGGGCTGAGCCGAGTTCCAGCTTTGCCCGATGGCCACGCCTCCGGGAGCCATGGCCGGCGAAGACACCTGGAGCATCCATTGCTCGGCGGCCTGGCGGACCTGGTCGTTTTCAAACACGTTGTCGAGTCCATGCACTTCCGAAACGTGTCCGTCCGTTCCGATGGTGAATTCGATCGCCCGGCCGTC
Source organism: uncultured Acidobacteriota bacterium (assembly GCA_963703785.1). Classification (GTDB taxonomy): domain Bacteria; phylum Acidobacteriota; class Terriglobia; order Acidiferrales; family UBA7541; genus Palsa-189. Next base: position 38,235 of record CAVPFR010000027.1, read on the forward strand.
CAGTTGCGCATACCGTTCTTCGATCTCGTCGGCTTGCGGATCGGGGCTGTCGCCCTTTACGCTGGCGGCGGAATGTTCGTAGGTAGTACGAATGCGCAGGGGAGCCCCTAGAGGAGCCGCCAGGGGAGCCGGAGGACGAGCCGGAAGACGCGCCGCTTGGGCGCCGTCCACTTTTCCAGTGGCCGGCTTCGCAGCCGGCGGAGACGCGGGCGTTTGCGCCAGTTCGCCGAGCACTTCCAATTTCACCGTGGCGTCCCAAGTGACGGCGAGTCGCGAGGGGCCTTGTGGATCCGAAATGGCGCCCGTGGGTTTCGTGTCCGTAATCGTTTGCAGCTGGATTTGATACACCAGCACTTCCCCGGGAACAAGCTTGGGCCGAAGATCCACGTGTGGTGCTGCGGACTGCTTAGGGCCGGATTGAGGCGCCGCAAGCGCCATCGGCGAATACACCAGGGCCAAGGCTAAGGGCAGGCAGAAATAACCGATGGGGCGCGAGCGAATCGTCAAAAGTGAACGTAAGTGCAATTTCATTTGCGGACAACCGGCATCTGACCTTAGATGCAAGGGGACAAAATCGTGATGGCTTCAGCGACGGCCCGCGCGCTCCACGGCTCGGTTCCCCGCGGAAACCTGCTCCTCGCGGGTTACCTGCGGCGCATCGAGCGTGCCGGCGATGATCCAGGCGTCGTCGGCGCCCGCGGACTCCTCGACCGGACCGAGACGCTCGGACCGGGAGAACGATCGCACTTGCAAGTTGAGATGACGCCCGAAATCGACATCGCCAACAATTTCCAGTTGCCTTTGCCGATCCGCAAGCAACAGGGGATCGACGCGCACGTGGCCCTCCTCCACACGGAAGCTCACCGAGCTCGTCCTGAACTGGCCGCTTGGCGCTGTGCGAACCGGTGCGTCGTCCGCGCCTGAAAGCGCATTCAGCGGGTCGACAGTGGCGTCCTGAATGTGCAAAAAGCCTTCTCCTTCGAGGGAAGAAAGCAGAGCCTGCCGGCCAATACCGTGCGCGGCAAATTCGATTTCACCCGAAGCGATTCCTCCGATGCCGCTTTTCAGCGCGCTCAAGCCGGCCAGCGCCGATAGGTCCGTGCGATCGACTTGGCCTCGAAAGTTGTATTGAACGTCCGTTCCCAGATGGACGCGAAATTCGCCACTCACCCGGCCTCCGTATAGATCGGCCTGGGCGTGGCGAAGAGTTAGGCCGCCATCTCGTATTTCAGCGGTCGCGTCCACCCTTTCGAGACGCAAGGGCGCGAGATTCAGTTCGTGTAGGTACACGTGGCCATGAGCATTGATCCGAGCAATCGCGGCTTGCGCTTGCGGCGCGAGGCCCGCGGGGCCGCCGAAGGGCAACATGCGATAAAAAAGACTCCGGCGGTTTTGGCCCAGCTCGCGGCCGATATCCTCGCGCTCCAGGCGATCCGCGGATAGATCGAAGATCCAGCCCGAATCTGCCCCCTTCTTCTCGAGGGTTCCCTTCCATTCCGCGCCCAACGCTCGCGCACCGGCAATTTCCACTCGCCGTTCGCCTGGAGAGAACTCCACCTTCGCTGCCGCAATGGATATCGGTATGTTTACCGCGTCGCTCCGCAACTGCAGATCGCGAAAATCGACCGATCCGCGAAAGACAGCGGTGCCGGACCGCAGCGCTCCCGTGGCCGTGAGCTGCAGCGAAACAGGCCCTTCCACACTCCAGTCGGGTCCGTATCGCCAGCCTGTCGCCGCAAGCGCCGTGCGCAAGTCCTCGGATCGCTTCGTCTGGCCGGCAATCGTCAGCTGGTAGGGCCACTGCGCGCAACCCTTCACTAGCGCGAAGAGGTCCCAATGCGCCCTCGATATGGAAGACTCCCTCGGGAACTGCCTCTGACGGCACCCGGCTCCGGCCTCGATTTGGTTCAGCGGAAAAGAGGCGGACGGAAACCGGCGCCAGGATCAGGGACGAACTGGCCAGCGACGAACTGCTCCAGGCCGCCTGTACCGGGCCAATCAGAAGCGGCCCCACCTTGCCAGCGTCACTCCGCACGGCCGCGACGGACGTTTTCACCTTGAAATCTTCCACGTGCAAAGGCCAGCCCGCGAACTTTCCCTCCACACCGGCGGTTCCGTCGATCGTTAGGTCCTCGGCCAAGCCGGAGGAAAATGCATGGACCCAGGCGATCACATCCGAAAAATTCAATTGCGATTGCTGCAAATCCAGTTCGGGTTGAAATCCGTGAGGCCAGCTGATATTCGCTTCGCCCGCCAGAGTCGAGTGCGGCGCTTCGATAACCCAATGCGCCACTTCCAACTGCGGGTCGCGGGGACGCCACGTTGCCCCGAATTTCAAGTTCACACCCGGATTGTCGTCCCGCCCTGCGAGATCCCATCGATGGATGCCCTGCAGGCCAACCGTTCCATCAATTCTCCACGGGCTGGCCCCGCCATCATTGCTTACTGGGTCGATTTGCACGGCAAGTTCCGCGTCAAGCAGACCCCGCAGTCCGTAATCGGTTCCGCGCGCCAGGCGTGCGGCGTCCGCCAAAGACGCGCTGTCCCAGCTCAACCTAAGGCTCGCCGGCTGCAAGCGCGCCGACGTCCCGCCTACCGTTCCTCGCAAACGCAGTGTGCCGGATCGCTGCAGTACGACTGCGGCACGCATGGGATGAGCCTCCAGATCGAGAGACCACCGCCCAGAGCTCTGCAGATTCAGATAGCCCGTTACGTCCACCAGCGCAAACGGAAGTTTGTCCGCGCCTCTCTTGAAATTGATCCTTCCCGCGCCTATCTCGATTTGCGAAACCCGTTCCTGCGCGTCCGAATAGCGCGGCGACTGCGGCAAAGCCTGCTTGCTTGAGGGCGGGAGCCACGTCTCGTAATTCCAGGTGCCATCGGCGGAGCGCACCAGATTCAGGCTCGGGCCGCTAAGGGAGAGCCGGTCAAACTCCAATCGCCCCCGCAGCAAAGCAGCCCATCGCATGCTGGCCGTGAGTTGCTCGGCGCGGAGGAAATATTCCTGGCCAAAGTGGGGATCCTCGCCCACCGTAACGGAGTCCGCTTCCAATTGGGGTCCGTCCAAAATGGCGAATTTAAACCGGCCCACTTCGACGGGCCGTCCAAACGCCGCCGCCAGACGGGTTTCCAGGGATCGGCGCAACCAGCCGCCTTCAAGGGCCAGCGAAATGCACCAGCTCGCGGCAATCACGCAGAAGACGGCCAAGGCTAGCCAGCGAATGAGGCGCCTGCGTAAGATGGTAGGAGATTTTCGCAAATCGGAACCGCGAAGCAAAGCCGCCGTTATCAGTGGACCGTCCGGAACATGCGGTTCCAGCGAGTTCGCGTAGGCAGCTCAACGAGCGTCTTCACAACATCCACCAGGCCGCCCCCGAAGGATCGCTCGGTGTACTCATCTTCGGAGCTCTGAATGGACCAATAGATCACCACGGGCCCGCCCATGATCGCGTCGCGGCTGACAAAGCCCCAGTAGCGGCTGTCCCAGCTATGGTCCCGATTATCTCCCATGGCAAAGTAATTGCCCGGGGGCACCACGATCTCGCCGTTCTTCACGTATTGGGAGATCTGGTCGGCCCACTCCGGCTGCATGCTGGAAATCAACTCATCGTGGCTCACAGGAGGGAAATTGTAGAGGAAAGGATCATAGGGGGCCGCGGAATCGTGGTAGGCATACGGCTCATTGAGCAGCTCCCCATTGCGATACACCTTCTGATCCACGATTTTTATGCGATCTCCCGGCACCCCGATTACGCGCTTGACGTAGTGAGGATGGTCCTGAAACGGGAATTTGAAGACGATCACGTCGCCCCGCCGCACCCCCCGATACGGCAGCAGCTTTTCATACCAGGCGTCCCGGCCGCCAAAAATGAACTTATTTACCAGCAGATGGTCCCCGACCAGCAAGGTCGGCTCCATCGATTGCGAGGGAATCTTGAAGGCTTGCACGACAAAAGTCGTGCCAAAAAGCGCGAGGATTACGGTCACCAGCAGCGATTCGATATACTCGCGCACGGACGTGTGGTGCGCTTGTTCCTCGATCCTGGCGGTTTGTGTCCCGTGCTCCGCGACTGGCGCTACTTCGCTCATTTTCAAACTAGATTACTCCACTTTGTTCTTTTCCGCTCGGAGCTGTTCAAGCGCCTGCTCCGCCGCGGATTGTTCCGCTTCCTTCTTATTGGAACCTACTCCGGTGGCCGTTACAAGGCCGGCCACGCCCACCTCTATCCAGAACGTCTTCTGGTGATCCGGGCCGGCTTCGCGGACCACGCTATATCGGGCCGGCGGAAGAGCTCGGGCTTGCAGAAACTCCTGTAGCGCGGATTTGTTGTCGGATAACTCCAGCCGCGTTCCTTGCGCCTCGATGGCCGTCTCCAAGAGCGCTCGCTTCACAAATTCGCGCGCCGCCGGCAGGCCTGCGTCGAGATAAACAGCGGCGATCAGCGCCTCCAGGGCGTCGGAGAGCAAGGCTGGCTTTTCACGGCCTCCGGTGTTTTCCTCGCCTTTACCCAGCCGTAGGTAATTGCCCAGATTCAAGCGCCTTGCTGCCGCGCAAAGCGAGCCCGCATTCACCAGCCGCGCACGGCTCTTGGACAGTTGCCCCTCGCTCCAGTCCGTGAACGTCTCGATGAGATGTTCGCTGACAATCATTCCGAGAACCGCGTCTCCCAGGTATTCCAGTTGCTCGTTATCGACAGGACCTTGGGAACTGGTTCCTTCGGACACAGCGGAACGGTGGGTGAGCGCCCGAACCAGCAGTTCCGGCTGGCGGAAGCGATAGCCAATGGTCTCCTCTAGTTCCTCCAGCCGATTTTCACGCATCGAGCGTCAGGGCTACTTGGGCGCCTCCAAGCTATTCTGCGACTTCTTCTTGGCCTCATCAAGACCGGCCTTGCACTGCGCTTGGAAGGGACCCGCCGCCGAGCACTTTGTGAATGAAGTGATCGCGTCCGTAAAGTGGCTGGTCGCCTGGTTGGAAACTCCGAGCAGATAGAAATCCACTGGATCGGGAGTTTCAGACAACTCCACCGACTGATTCAGGTCGGCAATGGCGTCGTCGTATTTGCCCGCCTTCACTTCGGCAACCCCGAGCCCGTCATGGCACATTGCCAATTTCTCGTTCTTGGCCTTGGTGAACGCGGCGTCATCCATCTCCGCCGGCTTCGGTATTGTGGTGAGCAGTTGAATGGCGTGTTTGGCGTAGCCTTCGGCCTGCGTTAACTGCTGCGGCCCGTCTGCCGTCTGCCCGGTCACGCGTCGCGGAATGGCCCACGCCAATAGCGGAAGAACATCCACGTTGTCGGGATTGATCTCCAACGCTTTCTCGCCGGAAGTCACCATCTTGTCCGGCTGGTTGGTATTGAGGTAAGCCGTAGTCAGCGTGGAATAGACCGCCCCGGCGTAGAGGCTAGTGGGGTACTTGGCAAGAAACCCTTCCCCTAGCTCGATCACTTTCATCGCATCGCCGTTGCGCGCATCATAGAACGCTTTGTACGCCTTGGCTTCATCCTTACCCACCGCCTGCCCGCCGGCGGGCTGGCCTGGTTTCTCTTGATCGAGGGAACTGTTTCCCTTGTTCTTGCTTTTTTGGTTCTGGTTGTCGTTCTGAGCCCATCCAATCGATGCTAAAGACAGTATCAGTAGAACGAGTGCGATCGTTTTTCCCACGGAATGCCTCATTACCCCTTCTCCTTCCCTGCCTGAATTTCCGAAGCACCCTAACATAGGTCTCCGGCGTCTACTCAATCTTTTAATTCCACTCCATCACTGCGGCGAGGGACTCCTTGCCGCGGGCTTGTAGGCTTGCTCGATGCCATTCTGAGCGGCCGACCGCGCGCTTTCGGAAGCATTCTCCACGCCTAGAGCGGCACGGTACTCCCCAACAGCCTGTTCTCGATCATCTTCCAAATCATGCATCCGGCCAAGATAAATATGCGACCAGGCTAAGACAGTAGGATCGGGCCGCATTTCCGGAGACGCCCCGTTGGCCGCGGTCACCACCTGCTGAAAGAGCGCCCTGGCGTGTTCCGCGTCACCCTGTAATACGGACGCCACCGCCAAGCCATAGAGAGCGCGCGGCTGCCCCGGAGACTTCGCCAGAATCTTTTCAAAAGCTTCTGCTGCCGCTGCCGAGTCCTGGCGGCCAATCATGCGCTCCGCGGAATTCAGCTCTGCCTCCAAACTGGAAGCCGGAGCGCGCGGGCTCCCTTTTCCGGCGCCACGGCTCTCGGCAAGTTCGTCGGCCTCGCCCGCTTCGGACTCGGGCGCGAAGGTGACCGTCTTCAATCGTTGCTGTTCCTTGAGAGTGTCGATCGAAGCCACCAGATCCGGAAAATAAAGGCTCATGGCCGGTTCGGAACTCTCGAATTTCGAGAGCGCCTGGAGCAACGGCCGGAGGAGCACGTAACCATTGCCTTCCGCCGTGTTTACAATCTCGGTGAGTTGCGCCTGCGGCAACTTGCGCACCCGATACTCCACGGCCCGCACGAAGCATTCCGTAAAAAACGATGTCAGATCGGTTCGGTATTCATAAGGGAGATTCGGGGCGCGGTCCGCAAGCACCAGGAGCGGCTCTTCCTTGAGAAGCTTGTCGTGATAAGTAATCGGCAACGGATCCAGCATGTAATGCAGGAAGGCGTGGCGCATCATGTCGATGGGAGGCGCGGCGGGATTGACCACCACGACGTACGTGTCGCCGATATTCCGCACGTTCGTTTCGCCTCCCACCAGAGGCTCTACATAGACTCTGAACTTCCGTGCGCTCGGACGAAGAATTTCCCGAAGATATCCTGTGGAGGCGTAAACGATCTGAGCCAGCGGCTCACGCATACTCGCGGCCGCGCGATCGTAAGCGGGTTCAAACTCACTCCAAATCTGTTCGATTTGCGCTTCCCGATAAAACGCCGCGAGCACCGGGCTAAAACCGTTGAGTGCCACCACGTCGGGGGGCAATTGCCCGCCCCCCGGGATACTCGGTCGGAACTCGGGAGCAGGGCCGGCCACCAAAGCGAACGTCAGAAAACGGGAAAGAGTAGCGCTGGAATCGCCAAAGGCGTGCTGCCGGTAGTAATCGCGCATCGCATCCGTGGCGGGTCCGTGGAGCGCGCGCAAACGCGCCCGCAACTGCGCCAGTTCCGGAATATCGTTCGCCCCCTCGCCCTCGAATCCCGAGGCGACAAGCGCGCACATGATCGCAAAGAGCTGCGGATTGGCCTCCGCCGCCACCGGCCCGGCCTCATCAGTCTCCGCGGAAGCCGTTGCAGTAGGCCAGAAAATACCCCCCCAATAAGGCACAGCGAAAGGAATACAGTCCCGATCGAGATGAGTCGGGTCGATGGCGGACGATAGCGGAACTTCGCGGGGATACGGACCTCGTGACGCCAGTCTTAATTTCTACTGCTTCCTTAGCAACACCGGCGCATTCGCGTGCTTCCAATTTACAAGGCGACTCGCGTAAGGTCAAGAATGAGACCTTGCGCCCGCATATCGACGTATCATATCTGGTAGTAGGAACTTAGACCATTAAGGAGACTGGGATACTTTGCGTATCATCGTGGCATCGGCGCTCCTCGCGCTCTTAGCGGCACCGGCCTTGTCTGCACAAGACGCTGATTCATCCTCGGCGCCGCGAATATCGTTCGAATCGGCCGCCGCCGCTGATCCCGGTGCGCCGCAGGGTGACAATGCGCCCCAAAATTCCGCTGCGCCATACGGTCAAAATAGTCCGCAACCGGACCAGAGGCCCCAGCAAAATCCGGCCCCTCCCCCCCAGCCGAAGCGAATCCTCGGCCTGATGCCCAATTTCCGCGCGGTCAGCGCTGGTGTGTCGCCGCCGCCCCCGACCCCAAAGCAAAGTCTTATCGTCGCGACCAAAAATAGCTTCGATTATTCCGCATTCGTCTTTGTGGGCATCACTTCCCTTTTGGCCGAGGCGGATAACGCCCACCCTCAACTCGGAAAAGGAGTCGCTGGGTTCGGCAGATACTACTGGCGTGGATACGCCGACAAGACCGACGGCAACTATTGGGTTATCTTCGTGCTGCCCACCATCTTGCATCAGGACGAACGCTACTACGCGCTGGGCCGCGGCGGCGTCTGGAAGCGGCTGGTCTATTCCTCTTCGCGTATCCTGATCACGCCCAGCTATCACGGCCACAAAAGCTTCAACGCGTCCGAAATCCTGGGCCGGGCCATCTCGCAAGGCATCTCGGTCACCTATTATCCCAGCCAGGCTCGAACTCCAGGCGCGCTCGCCGGCAAATACGGTTATGCCATCGGGAGGGATGCTCTCACCAACGTCTTCCGCGAATTCTGGCCGGACATCGCCGTGCACGTCCTCCACCGACACCCCTAAAGCTGCTCCCGCTTTCCTGTTGTCCGCTGTTGTCGGACTAGTTCCGATCGTATGTCTGCGCAAGCTTATACAGGCATTCTGCGACCCCTGTTTTTTCCACAAGACGAGCGAAACTTTTAACACATATCTTACTGAAATCTGACTAAATCTCCCGACGCAGCGTAAACAATCTCTTTCCTCGATAAGGTCGGAGCCTTTTCCTGGAGAGGGGTATGCAAAGCAGATCGATCGCCTTCCTGATAGCGGCGCTGGCTTCAATCGTCGCCTGTTCAAATGCCAGCAAGGCGCAAGCGGAGAGCAAGGCGCAAGCGGAGAGCAAGCGGCAATCCAGCGCGGCTGCGGTCCATTCGGACATCATCCCTGCGAGCAGTTTGCCTAAAGAAGACCTTTACAAGCGTGCGCTCGCGCTCTACAGAAAGGGCCAACACGCAAAGGCCGCCCCGCTCTATCGCAAAGCGTGCGACGGAGGCAATGGCAGCGCCTGCACCAATCTTGGCTATATGTACGAACGCGGCTTAGGCGTGGACAAAGACGAAAGGTCCGCAGCCATGCTCTATCGGCGCGGCTGCGACGCCAATGATGCTCAGGGGTGCACCAACCTGGCGCTCCTGTACTTCCAGGGCCGCGGCGTGGAAAGCGATCAGCATCGGGCTGCGGAGCTTGACCAACGCGGATGTGCCGGTGGCAGCGCTTCGGGCTGTGCCAATCTCGGAACGATCTATTGGAAGGGCTCAGGTGTGCCTAAGAATGAAGAGCTCGGCGCCCGCTTCATGCAGCAAGGATGCGATGGCGGGAACGCGCAAGCATGCAGATTCTTAGGATTCTTTTACGAGACTGGGCAGGGGGTGACTCGGAGCGAGAGCCGCGCTCTGGAGCTTTACGAACAGGCTTGCGACCATGACGACGCAGCTGCTTGTACCAACGCCGGCCTGATCCAGTCGAAAGATTCTGGACAGGAGCAAAAAGAAAGCACCGCGCTCGATTTCTTCCGCCGAGCCTGCCACGGCGGAGATGCACTCGGTTGCGCAAGACTTGGCTCGATGTACGAGCACGGCCAGGGCGTCCCTGTCGACCACGACCGCGCCGCCGAGTCTTACCAACTGGGATGTAGTGGTGGCAACGACGAAAGCTGCGCGGGCATATCCCGCCTCGGGGATCAAAGCCAGAATTAGTCCCGCGCCAGCGAACCCTGGGGCCCTATTGCAGAGTTCGCCGTATTGCTGTTTGGGCTTCGGCGAAACTCTCACCGCTTGTCGCTCGAAGCTCTTCACCAAAGACGAAAGGCCGCCGCGGCTCTTACCGGACGGCCTCGCCTGGGAACGCGTTTGCCAAGTTAGCGGGCCCTGCGGCTTCTGCTGCGCCCAACATTTATTTAACGGTACGGCCTTCGGCCGATAGACTTACTTTGTCCGGACGGAAGACGCGCGGGTCATGCTCTGTAGCAGACCAATGAAGGCGCCGAGCGCCGGCGAAATCCATTTGTCCCTATGCCAAACAACGTGCGTCGCGATATCTATCTCCGGTCCGGCCCAGCGGACCGCCCTGAGCCGCTTCCGGGCCAACTGCTCGGCGACTACGATCTCTGGGAGCAAAGCCACGCCCATATTCAGTGACACGCACTCCTTGATAGCCTCCACGCTTGAAAATTCGATCGTGTTCGCGGGACGGACATTCATACGGGCAAGCAACTGTTCGAGCTTCACGCGATAGGTGCATCCAGCCTCGGTTACCAAAAGCGTTTTACCGTTCAGGTCCAGGGGTTGCACCTTTTTTTTCGTCGCCAGCGAATCCTTCGGACCCACGATGAATAATAGCTTCTCGGTTCGCAAACGAACCGATTTAATCGCCTCGTCTCCGATTGTGTCTACCATACACACTGCCAGATCGAGCTGTCCCGATTCGATCGAATGCAGGAGCCCTTCGAGCACGTAGGGCCGGAAGCTCAGCTTTACCTGGGGGCACCTTTTTCGGAAGCTGCCCAATACTTCGGGGAGCCGATAGGTCAGCAGCGACTCAGTTGAGCCGACAACCAAAGTGCCGGAAGGCACCGAATTTGCCGATGCAATTCTGCGAGACTCTTCAATGGTTGTGAGCACTCGCTCGGCGTAAGGAAGAAATCGTCTTCCTGCATCCGTCAACGTAACCCGCTTCGCTAATCGATCAAACAATGGCGCGCCTAGCTCATTCTCCAGCGCGCGGATTTGAGTGGTCACATTTGATTGCACGCAATGAACGCGCTCCGCTGCGCGCGTGAAATGCAGTTCTTTGGCTAGTGCCCGAAAGATTTCCAGTTGCCTGATCTCCATGCGGTCGATCTCTCCTGAGAATCAAGTCTATGATAACAATCTATTGGACTGATACATAGGCGCAAGTCGAAGCTAGTTTCATGCTCGCGCGTCGCCCGAAGCCCCCCTCTATGGACCCGCGAAATTCGGGCGCGAAGAAACGTGCCCGATACTGCCTCGGAGTCGCCTTTTGTCTGGCGCTACCCCCGGCATACGCGGCGAGGGCGCAGAAGATCAACAAGGTGACGTCGGTAAGAATGGAGGACGATCCGGATCATAAGATGGTCTGGGTATCCTGCCGCATCAACTCTGGCCGGCGACGATATGTATGTGTAATCGACAGCGGCGCTAGTATCACAATCGTCTCAGACCGGGTGGTGAAGGCCGAAGGCCCCGTGGTCGAGATGACCACCGGGAACGGCGTCGCGCACGTCCACCAGCGAGAAGTGTGGCTGACGATTGCCGACGGGTTGAACCTGAAATCAAAAGTCTTCGTGCAGTCGATGATTGTATGCAAAGCAAATTGACCTCGTTCCATATCGGGGCGCTGGTTTCAATCCTCATCTTTTCAAATAGCGGCAAGGCGCAAGCGGCGAGGAAGCAGGAATCCAGCGCGGCCACGATCCATTCAAATGTCGCCCCTGCGAGCAGTTTGCCCAAGGAAGATCTCTACGATCGTGCCCTGGCGCTCTACAGAAAGGGCCAATACGCAAAGGCCGCCCCGCTCTATCGCAAAGCCTGCGAGGGAGGCAATGGCAGTGCCTGCACCAATTTTGGCTACATGTACGAGCGAGGCTTAGGCGTGGATAAAAACGAAAGTTCCGCAGCCACGCTCTATCGACGAGGCTGCGGCGCTGCTGACGCGCAGGGGTGCACCAACCTGGCGCTCCTGTACTTCCGGGGCCGAGGCGTGGAAAAAGATCTACACCGCGCCGCGGAGCTTGACCAGCGCGGATGTGAGGGAGGCAGCGCCTCGGGCTGTGCCAATCTCGGAACGATCTATTGGAAGGGCTCAGGTGTGCCTAAGAATGAAGAGCTCGGCGCCCGTTTCATGCAGCGAGGATGCGATGGCGGCAACGCGCAGGCCTGCAGATATCTAGGCTTCTTTTATGAAACGGGCCGAGGCGTCGCCAGGAACGAGAGCCGCGCTCTCGAACTCTACAAACAGGCTTGCGACCATGCTGAGGCAGCTGCTTGTACTAACGCGGGCCTGATACAAACGAAAGGTACCCCACAGGGTGACAGCGAAAGTACCGCGTTCGACTTCTTCCGCCGGGCCTGCCAGGGTGGAGACGCCCTCGGTTGCGGAAGACTCGGCTTCATGTACGAGCACGGGCAGGGCGTACCCACCGACCCGAACCGCGCCGCGGAGTCTTACGAGTTGGGATGTAATGGCGGCAATGGCGAAAGCTGCATAGGTATCTCCCGCCTCCGGGATCAACTTCACAATTGATCCCGGGCCGGCCAATCCTGGGGCTCGATTGCCCGGGGGTATTCGACGCAGCCGCCGCGCGCCTTGGAGACGATTATCTCCAATATCAGTAATGCGATCCTGACGCCGAAGGCGTACTCGCGGATTCAAACGCGGGGAAAGATAGGATGCAGCGGCATTGCGGTTCGGGCTTCAGGGAAACTCTCCCCGCTTGTTCGCTCGAAGCTCTTCACCAAAGACGAAAGGCCGCCGCGGGCTCTTACCGGACGGCCTCGCCTGGGAACGCGTTTGCCAATGGGGAGGCGCTTGTGCGTGATTAGAACCTCACCTGCGCCTCGAGTTGCAGGATTCTGCCTGAGACGGCCGAACCCTGGAAGTTGCCGTAAGGGCTGCTTGCTGGCGTTACGGTATTCACGATCAATCCAAAGGTGCCATCGTTTATCGCATTATCAGGGTTGCCAAAATTCGCGTGATTGAGGACGTTGTAAGCATTCGCCCCAATTGTGAATGAAAGCGACTCGCGAATTGCGAACCCTTTTTTGATGGAAAGATCGGTGTCGAAATAGCTCGGACCGCGGAAGCTGTTCCGTGAGAGGTTGCCGAAGTCAGTTTGCGCCTTGGGGCCTGCGAATTGCGAACCCAACAGGCAAGGGTTGTCTGGATTGTTGCAGCTCGGGGTCGAGCCTCCCAGATAGTCCGCCATGCCCAATGACCCGGTTGCCGAGTAGTTACCTACCAGACTAGTTATGGATGTGTTGACGACGCTGTACGGTTCACCGGACCGGCTGATCAACACTCCCGATATGACCCATCCTCCGAGGTAACGGCTCTTTTTGAATAGCGGAACGTCCCACACATAGTTCACGTTCACGACGTTCCTGAAGTCATAATCGGATGGTCCATAATTCAGCCGCCGGTTATTGGGATCCACCTGAAAGCGCAGGGAGTCTCCGGATTGGTTCGTGCTGTACTGATCGATGCCGCCGTTGGAGATATCGTCGAAGGCTCGGCTATACGTGTAGCCAACGCTGGCCGTGAAGCCGCTGGTCACTCTGCGCGTGAAGCTAAGAACCAGCCCATTGTAGTTGGAAACGCCGCCATTCGTGAGCTGCGTGACCACACCGAACCGTGGATCGATCGGAACGGATGGGAGCCCAGCGAAGCCGGGGACCACGGCGAAGGCGTTCATTCCATTGATCGGGATCAACTCATCCCAGCCATGGTTACCCACATAGTCCACGCTAACCGCGTTGTTGCTCCCGAAGGAGTGCTGAACCTCCAGGTTCCATTCCGAGTACTTTGGGTTGCTCATGTGCGAATCGGCGGTATAGAAGTTCGGCCCAGCGAAGCTTGGCACCGCTGCCTTGATGCTCCCGATGGTTCCACCCGAAGGAAACTGCGTACTAAGAGCGGCATCATTGGCGGCAGCTTGAGAGAAAGCGCCGCCGGGAACTCCGGGAGCAAGGGGAATGCCTGCCGCAGTGCCAGCGACCGTAAAGATCGCGGTGCTCGGCGGGTTGCTCAGCTGGTTGGTTGATACTTGCGCCGGATACAGGTCGCTGAAAATCCCGGCTCCGCCGCGCACAACCGTGTTCTTGCCGAATGGGGTCCAGGCAAACCCAACTCGCGGCTCCCAGACCACCCGCTCGATTCCGTGGAAGATGGTGGATTGTCCAGTAGCTACCGACTGGTTGTATGGAGTGGCGATGCTGTGGCCGATTCCACCCAGGAAGTCTCCGTTGAGCAGCACAAAGCAGTTGCTCGTGCACGTTTCATTGGAATTGCGATCGAGACGGAGCGCCGCGGTTACTGTAAGGTTTGGAGTGGCGCGCCACTCATCCTGCCCGTAGAAGCCCACGCTGTAGTTGTTGATCTGTTCATCAGTGCCCAGCGAAAACTGCTGCCGCAGCACACTCCCGCCCGCAGTCGTAAGTACACCATTTGCCAAATCGGTGATGCTGCTGATTCTGAGATCGCCATTGTGATTCGCCGCAATACCATAGTCGGCCCAGTCGACGCGGCGGAAATTCACCCCAAACTTCAGAGCGTGTTTGCCCTTCGTCCACGAAACGTCGTCAACGAGCTGATACTGAGCTAGGTTGCGTCCCTGTGGGTAGCGATAAACCTCGCCTCCTATACACGACAAACTACCATCCTGCAGCAGGCAGTTGTTGCCCCCCACAGCTACGCCGATCGAGGTCGGGAAGACGCTGGCTGCCCCGGAAGTGTTTTGGCCGAAAACGGCGCTGTAGTAGAAGCCGCCAATGATCAGTTGGTTGAGGAGGTTTGGATTGAAGACGTGCGTCTCAGTGAATTGACCTGAGTCCTGGGGTTGGACGCTCACGGCATTGAAGGCCGAATTGATGGGATCGGTGAAGGTCGGTTGCGTACCGCGATCCTGCCAGTATCTCCCGCTCAAGCGGTCTTTGTCGGAGACTACGTAGTCGATGCGTACACTCTGAAGACGTTCGTTGTTTCTGTTATTCACGTCCGTTCGGAAGCTCTGCGTGCAGGCGAGCCCACCAGGGGCCCCAAAGAGGGTGCCGCCCAAGATTGAGCCGGCGAAATCGCCGCATCCGCCGGCGATGGTCGGATCGCCAACCGCCAGCGGAACTGCCCGGCTGGCGCCGGGAGCTGCCGCATACAGGCCAAACATGGTCTTATAGAATGCACTCTCCAGGGGTTCTTTGATGCCGATATTCGACTGTACCGCCGCTGCGAATGCAGGCGTCGGAATGTAAACCGGAGTGCCGCCGGCGGGCAGTACATACCGCAGTCCTTCGTTGTCATAGAAAAAGAAAAGCTTGTTCTTTACGATGGGGCCACCAACAGAGCCGCCCCACTCGTTGCTGTTGGCGAAGGGTTTCGGCGTCCCTGAAGCGTTGTTGAACCAATCGTTGGCGTTCAGGTCGGATCCGTTCCAATCCCATTTGGCATTGCCGTGAAATGAGTTCGTGCCCGACTTGGTCGTAAAGTTCATGTTCACCGATGCGGCCCGGCCATACTGACCTGTGTAGCCGTTGTGCACGATCGCCACTTCCTGAATCTCATTCTGTCCAAGCATGTTGTTGCTCGCACCGGAGTTGTTCAGGTTGTTATATGGGTCGTTCATGTCGCCACCATTGATGGTGTAAAGGTTGGACGTTCCGCCCATCCCAAACGCCGTAAAGTTCCCATACCCCGCGCCCGTGCTCAGCACAACGCCCGGCGTGGACAGCGCATAGTTGGTCAGGTCACCGCCTGGGTTCGGAATATTATCGATCTGATCGGGAGTGTACGTCGTGGCGATGTTAGCGTTCTGCGACTGCAGAACCTCTTCGGTTGCTGTAACTCTTACTGCCTCCGATACTGTCCCGATTTCAAGCTGGACTGGGATGTCCGTGACTTCACCCACTGCGGCATTTACCGTTCGCTTATATTCACCGAAGTTGGGCGCCGAAACCGTCAGGTCGTAAGCGCCAGGGCGCAGCAGGGGAAAGCGAAACGTACCCTCTGAACTGGTCGTCGTGGTCAAGCTGGCGCCCGTGTCCTTGCTCACCAGGGTTATCTTGGCATCGGGAACAACGGCGTGGGTTGCGTCAGTGACCGTGCCGGTGATGTCACCCGAGATTATCGTCTGCGCACTTGCTTGATACGCGAGACCCAGGAAACAGAAGATTCCCAAAACGACTGCCCGGCGCGTTAACTTACTCATAAACATGCTCCTTTCCTAGAACCCCCGATACCGGAGATCGAGAAGTAAAAGTTACCCCGCTTTTCACAGACACCCCTTGCCACGCAGCTATACTCGGACGGCCCACCGAACCAGCACCCGCCTTGAAGGCTTACCAGAAAGCTAACGCCGTCAATGAAGTTTTTACAGCCGATCCGGAGTAAAAACCAAAGGAAAAGAAGTGATGAGGCCGATTCAATTTTCAGGAGTGACCTGTCCCTCTCCTCGCGTGGATTGCGAAATAGGGCAAGCCGCCACCCCGTGTCCTTAGTCGCAAGAACTGCCTTAGCATCGGGAGATGCCAACAGCTTGTGCTGTGCCCAACACAACATAAGTCACCCCCGCCAATCGCATGTCTTCTTTGTCGGAAATTACTCAATAGGAACACCACCCATTGCATGCGATGCTGGTTCCAGCAATTCGGAGCCTAAGGAGGGGAAGGGATCGGTAGCCTGGTCGCAGGTTACCGTTTATAACAAAGACGGGCTATATCACAAAAGGTAAATCGCCCGAAAAATCAAGGGCGAACATGCTTTCGAGAAAACCGCTTCTCCAGAGGGCTGCTGCGGATGCATGAATCGAATTAGACGGGGCGCCGGCCGATCAGCGACAGAAATTCCTCGCGAGTTTGCAGGTTCTCGCGAAAGGCGCCCAGCATGGCGCTGGTTACCGCTTCGGTCCGATGTTTCTCCACGCCGCGCATAGCCATGCATAAGTGGCGCGCCTCGATCACCACTCCCACCCCGATCGGCTGGATGCACTTTTGAATGGCTTGCGCGATCTGGTTGGTCAGCCGCTCCTGTATCTGCAAGCGGCGCGCGAACATGTTCACGAGGCGGGGAATCTTCGAAAGGCCCACCACGCGCTTGTTGGGAAGATACGCGACGTGGCACCTGCCAAAGAACGGCAGAATGTGGTGCTCGCACAAACTGAAAAAGTCGATATCTTTGACCACTACCATCTGATCGTAACAAACGTCGAACATCGCCCCGTTCAAGACCTTTTCCGGATCCTGGCGATAGCCGCTGGTCAGGTAACGCAGCGCCCGTTCAAAGCGTTCCGGCGTGCGCCGCAGGCCGTCCCGGTTTGGATCCTCGCCGATCTGCGAGAGCACTGCGCGCACCAGGTCGGCAATCTCTTCGCCCTTGGGCTCCTGAAGCTCGTCGTTCAGCTTGAGCTCTTCGGTCTTTTTCGGCAATTCACTCATATTTATCCCCATTCCCCGGGCCGCCATACTCGAAGCTGTTACGGCCAGTCTCCTCCAGCCGGATGCGAACCAAACGCGCCCCTGGGAACTTCTTCAGGCGTTCAAAAATCTCCATGCAGAAATTTTCCGTGGTCGGCACCCGCTCGCGAAAAGCCTCCGAATCCATGTTTAAGTAAGTGTGATCGAATGGCTCGATCACTTCCTGCCTGACGTATCGGTCCAGATCGTCGAGGTTCGCGACCATTCCCGTGGCAGGATCCACCCGGCCCGTTAACGTGACCTCCACGAAGTAGTTATGCCCGTGGCCGTACGGATTGTTGCACTTTCCGTAAAGCCGGCGATTTTCGGCTTCATCCAACTTCGGATTGTGCAATCGATGCGAGGCCGCCAGCGCGTATCGCCGCGTGAGTTCCACTCTCATGGCTGCCCGTTCCCGTAGCAATCGACATACAGGTCCGGCGACTCCCAAAGCCGCACCCGCGCCAGTTGGCCTTTGCTTATCTTGGGCTCCAGGAGCCTCCAGATCAGCGCGGCGATATTCTCGCAGGTGGGAATCTGGCCCGCCAATTCCGCCACTTCGTAATTCAAGAAGCGGTGATCCATGCGCTCCATGATCTCCCGCTCCAGAATCTCCTTCAGCTCCTTCAAATCCAGGACCATGCCCGTCCGGGGATCGGTCTCTCCCCCCACGGTTACTTCCAGCACGTAATTGTGGCCATGACCGTTCGGATTATTGCATTTGCCGAAGACGCGCCGGTTCTCCTCGTCGGAAAAGGCGGGATTGTGGTACCGGTGCGCTGCGGAGAACTCGATCTTGCGTGTCAGGTAGACCATCGGCTCATGGCCTGCGAACCGGAGCGGCTACCGCGTATTCCCGCCCCTTCCAGGCGATCTTTCCTCTCGCGTACCCCCAATCGGATGCCAGCAGAGCGCCGCTATAGAGGCCCGCGCCCACCAAGTAGTATAGGACGCCAGAGAGCGGGAATCGATTCTTGCGCAGGAGTGCGGCGTAACTCGCATGCCTGCCGGCCAGCAGCAGAAAACCAAGCGCCCCGAACACCAGGTTCGCCGGCACAAGCAGCAGACAAAGTATCGGAATCCATGGCATCACCGAGAAGAGTTCGCGGGTAACGCGCTGGCCGGCCCAGCTCACGAGTGGCAGCAGATTTTTCGACCAGCCCTCCCACATATCGCCAAACGTCGCGTACATGCGCACGCGGCAAATCTGCTCGCCGGGCGCGAAGCGCAAGCCCATGCCCGCGGATTTCACAAGGCGAGCCAGCGCTACGTCCTCCAACACCTCCTCGCGCACCGCCGCATGGCCGCCGATTTTTTCGTAAGCGCTTCGCTGAATGAGCAAGTATTGGCCGTTGGCCGCCGCAGCGGGAGATTCGGGGTCGTTCACTGCAGCAAACGAATAGAGTTGCGAAAGACGGCAGAAAACAAAAGGAATCACGGCGCGCTCCCACCATGTGTGCATCTCTTGTCCCGGGGAATACGAAATCAGCCCTACTCCCGACGATTCCGCGTCGGCCATGGCGCGCGCCGTCGAGCCGGGCAGATGCACCGCGTCCGCGTCCGTGAATAGCAACCAATCGCATGCAGCCTTCTCGGCGCCCAGCCATGCGGCGTGGTTCTTGCCCACCCAGCCAGGAGGCAAAGGCCCGGCATCGACCACACGCAATTTCGGCTGCTCGGCGGCCAAGCGCCGCAATATCTCGCCTGTAGCGTCGCTGGATTGGTCGTTCACCACGATAATCTCCCGGATTTCGGGCTGTTCCGCGAGTGAACAGACCGAACGGCCGATGCTGCGCTCTTCGTTCCGCGCGGGCACGATGGCGGAGACGCACGGGACCATATTCATGATGGCAGGAGATTCATGATGGCGGATGAGGGAGTCGGGCAGTTTGAATTTTCTTGATCGTGCCACAAAGAAGACGAAATTCAAACTGACCCACTAATATGACGCCGGATTCGCGCGGAGGCGAAGCGCGGGTTATTATAACTACCGGAGCGCCCAGTCATGGCACAAAAGTCCATGGAACAAAACTCATGAAGCAAAAAGTCCTTGGAGCTTTGGGGCTGGCAGGCGCATTGGTGGTCCTCTACGTGTTTGCCATGCCGAGCTACCGCCAGGGTGAACCCAGCGTGGCCGGACGCCGTGCGCCCGACTTCACCATCCAGGCCGATGGGCGGCAGTTCCATCTCTCCGACCTTCGAGGCAAGGTCGTGATTTTGGATTTTTGGGCCTCCTGGTGCCCCCCGTGCGTGGAAGAGGCGGCCTCGCTGAACGCGCTTCAGCAGCGCATCGCCAGCCAAGGCGGCACAGTCGTCGGGATCAGCCAGGACGACGATCCCTCCGCATATCAGAAATTCCTCAACGATCATCAGGTCAACTTTCCCACCTATCGCGACACCAGCGCCGTCAATCCCGCTCTTGGCAACATTGCCAAGAATTATGGCACGCTGATGCTTCCGGAGGTTTACCTCATCAGTCGCGACGGCCGCATCGCCCGCAAAATCGTCGGCCAGCAGGATTGGACCAGCCCCGAATTGACCGCCGCGATTGACACCTTGCTTCGCTCAAATTAGTCCTTGTAGCCCAGGGGCGCCCGCCAGCATTTTGGCGGGGCCCTGGGCTTTTCCTCCGCGTCTTGTGCTAGAGCGGTGCTTTTCGCAGTCGCAGCGCGTTGGTGATCACCGAGACGGAGCTGAAGCTCATCGCCGCGCTGGCGATCATCGGGCTTAACAGCAGGCCGAACACCGGATAAAGAGCGCCTCCGGCAATAGGCACGCCCAGCGCGTTGTACACGAAGGCAAAAAACAGGTTCTGGCGAATATTGCGCATGGTTCGCCGGCTCAGCCTCCTGGCCCGCACGATCCCCCGCAGATCGCCTCGCACCAGCGTCACTCCCGCGCTCTGCATCGCGATATCCGTGCCCGTGCCCATGGCGATGCCCACGTTTGCTTGCGCCAGCGCCGGCGCATCGTTCACTCCGTCCCCGGCCATGGCCACGATGTGCCCCTCGCTTTGCAGGCGCTTGATGACCTCGGCCTTGCGGTCGGGCAAAACTTCGGCCTCCACCCGATCGATTCCGAGCTTACGGGCCACGGCTTCGGCCGTGGTGCGGTTATCGCCCGTGAGCATCACCACGCGCAGGCCTTCGGTGCGAATATCGCCAAGCGCTTCGGCCGCGGAAGCCTTGATCGGATCGGACACGCCGATCCATCCCGCCGCCCGGCCGTCCACGCCGACAAACACCACCGCCTGTCCCTCGCGGCGCATCTCCTCGGATTCGCCGGCGAGATTGCCCAAATCGATCCCTAGCTCGCGAAATAACGTGGCGTTCCCCAGGGCCGCGTCATGTCCCGCAATCTTGCCGCTCAAGCCGCGGCCAGCCAGTGATCGAAACTCCGCGGGCTCGGCCATGGAGATCTTCCTGTCTTCCGCCGCTTTGACGATTGCACCCGCGAGAGGATGTTCGCTAGGACGTTCCAAACTCGCGGCGATTTGCAACAATTGCTCTTCGCTGGCTACCGGGCCTCCTTCGACGACTTTCACGGACGTTACCCGCGGCTTCCCTTCCGTTAAGGTGCCCGTCTTGTCGATTACCAGCGTGTCTACCTTCTCCAGGATTTCCAAGGCCTCGGCATTCTTGATCAGCACTCCCGCGTGCGCGCCGCGCCCCACGCCAACCATGATGGCCATGGGTGTGGCGAGTCCCAAGGCACAAGGGCACGCGACAATGAGTACCGCCACCGCATTCACCAGCGCGTAAGCCAGCCGAGGTTGCGGTCCCAGAAGCGCCCAAACAATTAGCGTCGCCACGGCGGCAAATAACACCGCGGGAACAAAATAGGCGGCCACCGTGTCAGCCAGACGCTGGATCGGCGCGCGGCTGCGCTGCGCTTCGCCGACGATCCTCACGATTTGCGCCAGGAGCGTTTCCAAGCCCACGCGTTCGGCGCGCATGATGAAGCTCCCCGATCCGTTCAGCGTGCCGCCGGTGACTGCGTCGCCCTCGTGCTTTTCCACCGGCAGCGGCTCGCCGGTGACCATCGATTCGTCCACCGCGCTGCCGCCCTGCAAAATCACGCCGTCCACCGGCACCCGCTCGCCCGGCCGCACACGCAGGCGATCGCCATGCACCACCTCGGCCAGCGGCACGTCTGTCTCTCCCCCATTTGCTGTAATGCGACGCGCCATCTTTGGAGCAAGGCCCAGCATGGCTCGGATCGCGTTCGAGGTTCGGCGTCTTGCCCGCAGCTCCAGAACTTGCCCCAACAACACCAATGTCGTAATGACCGCGGCCGCTTCGAAATAGACGGCCACTTCGCCGTTGGGCCCGCGAAACGCCTCTGGAAAAATTCCCGGCGCAAGGGTCGCGACCACGCTGTACAGGTAAGCTGCGGACGTGCCCATCGCGATCAGCGTGAACATATTCAGGCGCAGCGTAACGATCGACTTCCAGCCCCGCACGAAAAAGGGCCAGCCGCCCCACAGAACTACCGGCGTGGCCAGCGCCAGTTCCACCCAATTGCGCGAGCGGAATGACCACCCTCGCAAAGCGCCAAAGCCGGCCATTTCCGCCATGGCGATCAGCAGCAGCGGCAAAGTGAATGCGCAGCTCGCCCAAAATCGCCGGGTCATATCCTGCAACTCTTGGCTGGGCTCCTCTTCCGCTGCGAACGTGCGCGGCTCCAGCGCCATGCCGCAGATCGGGCAAGCCCCCGGTGCCCGCGTCACAATTTCCGGATGCATGGGACAGGTGTACTCGACGCTGGCCGCCGCGGCGCTCGGCTGCGCCACTCTCGAAGCGGTAGGAGTCCGCACGGGTCGCGAAGCGGGTGCCGCCGAAATCACGGTCAAGCTCGGGCCCGCGGGCGCGGGCCGAGGCTGCAAATATTTTTCCGGAGCCGCTTCAAATTTTGTCGCGCATCCCGCGCAGCAGAAAAAGTAAGTGCGGCCGCCATGCTCGGCTTTGGCGCGAGCCGACGCGGGATCGACCTGCATCCCGCAAACGGGGTCTTTCTCCATTATTTTCTGCTGCATCTTTTGTTCAGCCATCTTCTCGCCGGATTCAGCCTCGCTCCCACCAACCGCATCGCAGTCTCTTATCGTTAATCTTTATAGATGACCCTACTATAAGCTTGGCTTCACACCGAAGGCGCGAAGTTTCCCCGTTAGGGAAAACCGCAGCCGGTCCGGGGCCCGCGTTGCTATAATCCAGATATGACCTTGGTGGAAGTAACCTACGACCTGCAAGGGCCGCTGCGCCCCGAACAACTCCGCGCCCTCGGCCAATTTGCCAACACCTATGGCTTGCGGCGCTTCCACGTCAACGAGCAACTCAATCAGCTGTCCTTTGAGTATGACGCATCGCGCCTGAAGGAGACCGAAGTCGCTCACGTCTTGCGCATGGCGCGCATACCTGTCCAGCGACGCGTCTAGCCGCGGGTGAGTCTACTCTTCCCCGCACCAAGCCCTCCTTTATGATTCGCCGCACACATTTGAATAGGAGTTCGCATTCCGCAAGCGTAAGCTCGCTGATCTCTGTGGCCCATCTCTGTGGCCCATTTCCGCTGCCCATCCGGCTGCGCCGAGGAAACAATGAAGATCTTGATTGCGATCGATGGATCGAAGTTCTCTGAATCGGCCCTACAGGCAGTAATGGCCCAGACCAAACCAAACAGTACTGACGTGCGTATCCTGCATGTCATCGAGCCGATTCCTCAATACGCCGACGGTCTTTCTTGGGGATATGGCTTGCAATCGCCCAACGTCTTGCAAGAAGAACGCGACCAAGCTCAAGCATTGGTGGCGAAGGCCGCTCGAGAATTGCGCGACGCCGGATTCCAGGTTGAAACCGTGGTCGAGGTGGGCGATGCCAAGGCAGTCATCGTCGACGCTGCCGCGCAATGGCCCGCCGATTTGATCGTGCTTGGATCGCATGGAAGAAAAGGATTGGAGCGCTTCTTGATGGGCAGCGTATCCGAGGCCGTTGCGCGCCACGCACCTTGCTCGGTGCAGATCGTGCGGAGCCAAGCGCGCGCCTGAACGAATAGCGCGGTGGCGGTTTCAAATCTCGTGTACTTCCACCCGCCACCGGGCCATTCAAGCGGCATTCGAGCTTATTTGCCCTTAGCTTTTGGAGCCTTCTTGGTGGCTTTCTTTTTAGCCATTGTGTCTCCTTTCTCGCGAGTGACTTCTGCTCCACCAGCGGTGCGTGCTCGCTACACTCCCCACAAACCGTTTTGACTTTTATTTCGCAAACGATTCCCGATCTGTGGTCCTCATCACCGCCGTGCACCACGATTCTCGCACAACTCTTCCCAAGAAGTTATCGATTGTTGATGAATCGCCATGCAAATACGCCGGTGGCCGCGCTCACCTCAACTGCCGGCCCTTGCGCTGCTGCGAACCCAGCACGCGAACGAAACGCCGGGGACACCATTCCAGTAACAAAAAAACGGGCAGGCCCCGAAGGACCTGCCCTCACGCGTCCCGATCTGCCCTGATCGTCCTGGCTTAATCTAGGCCCTAACCTAAGAATGAGCGCCGCCGAAAGCGCCCCTGCCGTGGCCCCACCCATGAGCTTCCTGTTGCAGTTGCATCAGCTTTGTCTGCTGTTCTGCGGTGAGGATCTTGCGAAACTGCTCGGACGCCATGGCTCGATTGGCAACCAGCTTTCCCGCATCGTTACCGATCGCATCGGAAAGTTTTGCGATCGTGCTGGACGGCTCATTGCCGCCCACCGCCTTGCTGAGGCTCTGGCGTTCGGTTTTCAGGTCGGCAAGTACCGTCGAATTGGCATTCGCGGCATTCATGAAGATTGTCTTGGCCTGCTGCTGCTGTGCGCTGGTGAGCGACAATACGGTCGCGAGGTAAGCCACTCGATGATCGACGCGCTCGGCGACATTCGGCCGCTGATTTCCCGCTTTCGCATGATCCACGCGCGCAAAGGCGCCCGGCGCCGCGATCAAACCGGCGGTGATCAGTGTAAGCACTGCCTTTTTCATGATTACAACCCTCCCTACGTATTCCGAAACGACGGACTCCGAAACGCATTCCCGGAGGCTACGCTTCACACTCGCCGCGCCTCCTTCTCTGTCTCGTTCCGGTCCCGCTATCGAACATTTAGACGGCTCGCGCGCCGAAATGTCTCTCGCGCCCGCCCCCATTTCCCGCCTCCTCATGGTCTGTCAGTCGAGATCTTTCATTGAACCCATCTCCTTCTTGCGCACGGCTGAGCGCGGTCTCGCATTGTAAGATTCCCTCTGTGGCATCCCTTCCTTCCTTGTCGACCCGCATGATCGTCAGCTTCCGAAGCACCGCATTCAATACCTCCACACCTGAAAAGCATTTCGTCAGCGTTCGTGCTTTCGGGAGTGACCTGGCGAATTGGCTCATACACGAACTGGCGCGGCGCGATGCCGCTGTCGAGCCCATGATCGGACACAAGGATGCCGGATGGATTGTTCGCTTCAACTTCCGCGGAGCCACTTATGATTTTTTGACTCTGTACCGAGGCCCAGTTTGGCTGGGTTTGCTGGAACGCAGGCGAGGCATCTTGTCCCGCATCTTTCACGGTAAGCCGAAGAACGTGGAATTTGACGCTCTGAGGCTCATCGACGAAGTGCTGTCATCGTCAGACCTGATTTCCGATGTTCGCTGGCACTACGACGAACCGCCCGACGGCCTCATCTCCGATGACCCTAATTGAGGCGATGCGTGCAATTGGGAGATGGGTCGGGGCCTTTTTTCATCCGCACAACAGATTTTTCCACAGGCTAGGCGCGCTACAGCAATTACCCGATGGGAACGTGAGTCGGACTAATTCCTACTGCGAGCGTCGGCATCCCGTGGCTTTCGGACTTTAGAGGAAACCCACCCCCCTAAGCAGTCTGGTTCAAGAAAGTCCGTTAGGCCACAGTCCGGGAAACCGCCCGAACTGGACGAATCGGCGATTCTTTTTCGGATTCGAGGTCCAAGCTCAAAAAGGGAGGAACACCAATGGCCCAAACTGGTGGTACACAACGAGGCATCGAGCAGGCACCTGACAAGAATTCCGTTAGGCCGTTTACTAAGAAGTTTCCGGAAGCGGAACTTACCGAATTGCGCAGGCGTATCAACGCAACGAAGTGGCCTGAACGAGAAACAGTTACAGACGCTTCGCAAGGAGTACAGCTCGCGACGACTCAGGCGTTGGCGCGCTATTGGGCGACAGATTATGACTGGCGCAAAGTCGAAGCGAGACTGAACGCCCTGCCGAATTTCATCACGGAGATCGATGGGCTGGACATTCACTTCATCCACGTTCGTTCGAAACACGAGAATGCGCTGCCCCTCATCGTCACGCACGGATGGCCGGGGTCGGTTGTCGAGCAATTGAAGATTGTCGATCCGCTCACTAATCCCACGGCACATGGTGCGAGCGCATCGGACGCTTTCGATTTAGTGATTCCGTCGATTCCCGGCTACGGATTTTCAGGCAAGCCGACCACCACAGGCTGGGACCCGGCCCACATTGCGCGTGCTTGGGTCGTGCTGATGAAGCGCCTTGGCTACACAAAATTTGTGGCGCAAGGCGGCGATTGGGGTGCGGTCATCACCGAACAAATGGGTGTGCACGCACCTCCGGAATTGCTCGGCATTCACACCAATATGCCTGGCGCGGTTCCGGCCGACATTGACAAGGCGGCATTCACCGGTGCGCCAATGCCCGACGGCCTCTCACCCGAAGAGAAACTCGCGTTCGAGCGGCTGACATTCGTCTACAGCAAAGGCATCGCCTACGGCTACCAGATGGGATTGCGTCCGCAGACGTTGTACGGAATTGCGGATTCCCCCGTCGGCCTGGCCGCCTATTTTTTGGACCACGATGCGTGGAGCTACGCGCTGATCGCACGCGTGTTCGACGGAAAACCCGAAGGACTCACCCGGGACGATGTCCTCGACAACATCACGATCACCTGGTTGACGAACACGGCGATTTCTGGCGCCCGCCTCTACTGGGAGTATTGGGGCAAAGGAGGATACTTCAATGTGAGGGGCGTTTCCATCCCGGTTGCCGTGAGCGCCTTTCCGGACGAGATCGATCTGTGCCCGCGAAGTTGGGCGGAGCGGGCGTATCCCAAACTCATTCATTACAACAAGCTTCCCAAAGGCGGCCACTTCGCGGCCTGGGAACAGCCGAAGCTCTTTTCAGAAGAGGTTCGCGCTGGCTTCAGATCGCTACGGTAAGGTTTTTCACAAGAGAGGAGAAGGTAATGACCGAATCCAGCGCTACACAGCGAGGCAGCGAGCCGGCAGATGTGCAGTTCAAGACCGACCGTACCCATCCGGGCCGGTGGACCATCACCTTCAGCAACCCGCCGATCAACATGTTCGTTCCCGCAGCGATCGTCGAATTGGGAGCGCTAATGACCGACCTCGAGACGGACCCGTCCGTGAAGGTCGTAGTGTTCCAGTCGGCGAATCCCGATTTTTTCGTCGCCCATCTCGACGTAGGCAAGGCAGCTGAACGGCCAGAGGTGCTGGGCCTTTGGCGCGACTTTGTGCTGCGCCTCTCGTCCTCGCCAGTCGTGAGCATCGCCAAGATTCGCGGCCGCGTGCGCGGCATCGGTAACGAGTTCGTGCTGGCCTGCGACATGCGCTTCGCCAGCCGGCAAAGCGCCCTCTTTGGCAATCCCGAGGTCGGCGTCGGACTGGTTCCAGGCGGCGGGGCGCTGGAATGGCTGCCGCGCTTGGTCGGCCGTTCGCGGGCGCTTGAGATCGTGCTCAGCGCCGACGATTTCGATGCGGATATCGCCGAGCGCTATGGCTGGGTAAACCGCACGCTGGACGAGAACCACCTCGACTCATTTGTCGACACTCTCGTTCGGCGTTTGGCCTCGTTCGACCGTGAAGCGCTAGCCGCGGCGAAGGCCCAGGTCAATCGGTTCGGGAAACCGACAGCTGCCGAGCTTCAGTCGAGCAACGACTTGTTCTTCCCAATGCTGGCCTTGCCCAGTGCGCAGGCGCGCCGTGCCAAGATCCGCAACATCGGTTACGGCGTTCCAAGCGACTTCGAATTGAACTTCGGCCGTTATCTGCCTACGTTCGGGCCGGCGGACGACCATGACACGGGTAAGCAGCCCGGCTGATCGTCGCCCTGGATTTCTGAACTTGGCAGCGACGTTCGAGAAGGGCCGTCACTTTGCCGCCTGGGAGCAGCCGCAACTCTTCTCACAGGAAGTTTGCGCGGGCTTCAGATCACGATGAGAGGGGTGCATTCCGGTTACGGCTGTCTCCAGCCGGCGCGTGGGGTCATCCATCCCGCCTTAACCTGTCGGCGCACGCAGAATCAATCGCTTAGGTGTGCGGTTGTCGGCGTCTGTTGGACTTTATTGGGCGCATTCGGGTGTGGGTGTTCAACGGTTTGTGCAACGAGGCTGAGTCGTGCTTGCGTGGGAGAGGGGGAGGGCTGACTCACTTTTTTGGGCTGGGCGAAAGACAGGCGAAGTTATAAAATGACCCTAATGGACGAGGGCCACATTCGAAAACAATTTGACCAACATTTACTGACCCTTAAACTACATGAACCAAACCTCAAGATGCATGAGGAAGTCAGCGCCACAACGCGAAGAATCTATGCAGACAATCCGCTTAGATCAGACCTCCACACACGGCTGATCGAAGCCGAACTGACGATTTTGGAAAAGTATCTTGGTGTGGTTGACCGCCTAGCTCGCGAGGTGTGGCAATTGCAAGGCAATGCGATAACGCCTGAATTTGTCCGTGCGCTGCCACACATGCTGATGCTAGGCATAATCGAGGCGCGCGCTGGAGCAATCAAACACGGCATCGAATTGCACAACATCAGGACGCGACAGAGGCAGGATATAACTCCGTTTCTGCATCATTTGAGACAAACCATAGAGCAACTACGGGCGACCGTCTTGAACCGTTATGAAGCCGAAGCCCGAACACTTGACCATCAGCTCCGTTCCGAGATTCGCCAAACTCAAGTATCGGGAGATCAGAAGATGGAAACCGCTTGGATGGCTGAGGTCGAGGTCCTAGAGCGACGCCTTAACGATTGGGCGGACAAATCGAGGCCAGAGTTCAGAAAGATGGTTGAGCGAAAGCAGCAACTTCAAAGGGAGCTAGAGACCTTGAGCCAAGCCCGCGCTCAGACGCCGTATAATCCAGCAATGCCACTGGACAAAGATGCTCGACGATACGCCGATACGTTGTTTACCGACAAACTCGAACAAAGCTCACGAGAGCACCAAGCACAGGTAGTAGCAACCACAAATAAGCTTTCCTCGCGCGGAATGTTAGCCTCAGGCATGTACTACTCCGAATTGGCTCGGCTTGGTGTTGAGTACGTCAAAACCATTGCGCATGCCAAGGCCGATTCCTTGATTTCAGCTTACGAACGCTCCAAATTGCCTTTGGATGATGAGGCAGCGGAAGGAATCAGGGGGGAAGCGTTGGAGTGGTGTGAGCGACAGGGCGCAAGCGTCGCCACGAATGTTCAGGCAAAAGCGAGCCAAGCAGGGATGCCTAATCTCGGGCTTGCCGAGACAGTGACCAGACAAATCGCAGGTATTCAGGCCGAGATAAGACGCAAAGTAGCGAGAAAGGCGTTGGAGGTCAAATTCGATGGGCGCGGAGGGGCCATCGCCGCTACCCCTCCCGAGCCCGAGCTAAAAGACGATCTATTACCCATTCTTCCGAGAAGGAGGCTTGACCCCGAACTCGGCGAACTAGTCGCAAATGCAAATGAATTGGCGCCCCTCGCTCTCCTTATGATCGACATCGACAATTTCAAAGCTGTGAATGACAGATTCCAACATCACGTGGGTGATGAGGTGCTCAAAGGCATCGCGTCAGCAATAAAATCCGTCTGTGAGCTGAAAGGACGATGCTATCGATACGGGGGCGACGAAATTGCGGTCCTGCTCCCAAACCACAGCCTAGCCGAGGGCCGGGCGGTAGCAGAGAGAATCCTTGGCGCTGTTGCTGACGTGAAGTTTGAAGGCTACCCGGACCGGATGACATTGAGCATCGGAGTTGCTTCTCTTCCAGGTTCTTGCGAAAAAGGCTCCGAGCTTTCAAGGTGCGCCGATGCTGCTATGTATAAGGCAAAGGAAGGCGGGAAAAATCAGGTTCGTGTAGCAGAACTTTGACCCAGATGAGAGAGGGGTGTATTCCGGTTCCGGCGGTCTCCAGCCGGCGCGTGGGGTCTCTTTAAGGCTCATCGACGAAGTGCTGTCATCGTCAGACCTGATTTCCGATGTTCGCTGGCACTACGACGAATCCGGCTCCCTTTGATCTCCTCATGAGTGCGGCGATCGCATGCTTGAGCGGCAGGATAGCAATGACAACCGTACCCTTTGCATCCGACTTAATTTCCAAAGTGCCGCCGAGCTGTGTTACGCGTTCCCGCATCCCGGCAAAACCCACGCCACCACCGCCTGACTCTAATTCCGGCAGCCGCTCGAGCGGTATACCTCTGCCTGCGTCCCGCACTTCAACGAGGACACGCTTCCCTTCATAACGTATGGCTATCGCCGCCGTGGCGCTCTTGGAATGACGATGAATATTCGTCAGTCCCTCCTGAACGATTCTAAAACACGTGAGTTCCATGCCATCCGCAAGCCGGCCAAAATCCGGCGCAATCTCCAAATCCACTTTGATATTGCTGTTGGCTGAAAATCCATCCACGTAATTGCGGAGTGCGGATACCAGACCCAATTCCTCGAGCAAGGGGGGGTGCAGCAGATTCGACATCGTGCGCAAGTGGCTGCATATGCCCTCTGCAAATTTGCAAGTGTTCAAGATCCGCTTCGCAAGTTCTGGGTTCTTTTGTTTAACTTCGCCCCCAATGGCAGCGAGGTCCAGGTCTAGCGCCGTCAAGTCCTGCCCCGCGCTTTCATGCAACTCGCGTGCGACACTCCAGCGTACTTCATCTTGCGACCGGATCAGGCTTGCCGATAATTGATGGAGATTCTTGTTGGCCGCCTTGAGTTCGGCTGTACGCTCTTGCACCAGCCGTTCCAATTCGAGACGCGCTTTGGCCAGCGCGGTGAGATCCTGGCTCACACCTACGATTCCAATCATGACTCCGGCTTCGTCAAAAATCGGGGAGTCCGTGACGGATGCCGTAAAATGAGTGCCGTCTCTATGCCTCACCGTGAAGTCTCCCTCCCAGCTTTTTCCTGCATGGAGAGAAGCCACAAGGTCCGCGGCAGACTGCAGGTTATCCATCGGAACGGTGATGTCCGAGATATTACGGCCAATGACTTCTTCCGCTCGCCATTCGTAAAGCTCTTCCGCAAACCGATTCCAGTAAACAATCCGGCCGTCGAGACGCGTCGCGATAATGGCCGCCTTTACAAAGGTAAGGATCCTTGCCTGGAAATGAATTTGATCTTCGGGCCCCTGTCCCCGGGGAGTGTGGGCAGTGCCAATCGCCACTTTATGCTCCCGCATATTGTTTGTCGGCTGACGGGCCCAACGCAGGCTGTTAACTACTGGAGATTCAGTTAGAAGAGAGGGGTGCATTCCGGTTCCGGCTGTCTCCAGCCGGCGCGTGGGGTCATCCATCCTAGCTTCCCTCTCAGAGGCAGGTGGGACGCTCTGTTTCCGGAGTCGAGTAAGCCCCTTCCCCCTCACTCGGCTCCTTCCACATAACGTCGACTTGGAATGCACCCGCGCGGGATACTGCAAACACCCGGCCATTCGCATACGGTCAGAAGGGTATGCCAAGTCCTTTAGATTCCGCATATCTTCTCCGCCGAGTACAGAGCCTCCACTAGCTCGACCCAAAACGGAACCCGAGCGCCGAACCAAATCCCAGGCCGGGAACCCAGGCCGAGAACAAGATCCGCTTTACGAGCGCACACCAGACCGGAAACCAGCGGGGACCAGTACACCTAGTTACCCAATACTGTTCAAACTGGCCCATCTGCGCTATCCCTGTTGGCCTCTCTCTGAATCAATTCTTATGAATGCGAACTCGTCTACACCTTCTCCGCACGCTGACCGCGGCTCTCATCCTGGTTTGCTTCGTTTGCGCGCCCGGCTGGCCGGACACGCACGAATCCGATTATCCCGTTCGCAAATATCAAGCCTTCACACCCGCATGCGACGGCGGCGCAATTGCCCTCGACTGCCTGGCGTGCGGAACCGGGCAGTCCGATTCGTTATCGACCTTTTCCTCATTGGCCTCAAAATCATTGGCCTCCACACCGAGCTCGTCATCGCCCTCGATGCGGGGCACGACGTCCGGAGCGACATCGAGCGGTTCCGCATGTCCGAGCGTTTCGCAAACCGTAAAGCCCAAAATTTTCCTGCCGCGTCCGTCATCGCCCCCTACGTTCTCCCGCAAGACCAATCGAACCCAACGCGCTAGCCTGTAGCTCGCCGCGATTCCGGTTGCCCCAACGCCTCGGCGAGCCTATGATGGAAATGCCGCAGTGAGCAGTGGCGCATCGGGGCTGAATCTAGATCAACTACATAGGCGGACCCTCTCTCATGAAAGCGCTTCTCGTGTATCCGGAGTGGCCAGACACTTACTGGAGTTTCAAGCATGCCTTGCCCTTCGAGGGGAAACGGTCGGTTTTTCCTCCGCTTGGCCTGTTGACCGTTGCTTCCATGCTTCCGAAGAGTTGGGAACAGCGGCTGGTGGACATCAATATTCGCGCCGTGACCGACGCGGATTTGAAATGGGCCGATGTGGTGATGATCAGCGCCATGCTGGTGCAAAAGGACGGCATGCTGCGAACCTTGTCCCGCTGCCGCGAGCTCGGGGTGCGCACCGTGGTGGGAGGCCCGATCAGCAGTTGTATGACCGATTTGCCGACGTATGCGGATCACGTTGTCGTGGGCGAAGCGGAGGAGTTGGTCGAAGGACTCGCGGCCGATCTGGAACAAGGAACCGCCAAACCGCTTTATCAAGCGCGGGAACTGCCTGGATTGAACACCACGCCGCTTCCGAAACTCGATCTGATCAACCCGAAATATTACAGCTCCATGGCCATTCAGTATTCGCGCGGCTGCCCTTTCAATTGCGAATTCTGCGACATTATCGAGATCTATGGCCGCAAGCCGCGGACCAAATCGCCCGATCAAATGGTGTCCGAACTGGAACACCTCTACGCGCGCAAATGGCGCGGCCCGATCTTTATCGTGGACGATAACTTCATCGGCAACAAGCGCAAGGTGAAGGAGCTTCTGCCGGTGATGGCGCAATGGAATGCTCAGCATGGCCGGCCCTTCACTTTTTACACCGAGGCCTCGGTGAATCTGGCGGACGACGAAGATCTCTTGCAGATGATGCAGGACGCCAGCTTCGATCGCGTCTTCCTGGGAATCGAGACGCCGGCGGAGGAGAGCCTCAAGGAAGCGCAGAAGATGCAGAATACGCGGCGCAGCCTGCTGGATAGCGTCCGGCGCATTCAGCGCTACGGCATGGAAGTGATGGCCGGGTTCATCGTTGGATTCGACAACGATCCCGAAGACATTTTCGACCGGCAAGTCGCTTTCATCCAGGAAAGCGCGATTCCGCTGGCCATGGTCGGCCTGCTCCAAGCCATTCCCGGCACGCAACTCTACCGCCGCCTGCAAAAAGAAGGCCGCCTCCTGAGCGACGGCAACGGGAACAATATCGATTTTCATCTGAATTTTGAGCCTCGAATGGACCCCCAGCGCCTGCTGGACGGCTATCGCTACATCCTGCAACGCATCTATCGTCCCGATATTTATTACGCGCGAGTGCGCAAATTTCTGGCTCAATACGAGCCGCACACCACCCGCAGACGGTTGTCGGTCTCGGATTGCCTGGCCCTGGCGCGATCCATTCTCAAACAGGGAATTTTCAGCCGGCATGCTTTCTCGTATTGGCGCCTTTTCATAGCGGCCAGTACGCAGTTATCGGCAATCATTCGGCGCCGCGATCCGTCTGGCGATCATGGGTTACCACTTCCAGAAGCTTACGGAAATGACCCTGAACCGCGAGTAAATCGCGCCGTCACATCACATAAGACATTACCGCGCGAGTGCGATGCTTCCCTGACCGCCGGCGGGCGAGTTCACGTCTGCCCGCGGAGAAGTCGCGCGGCGCGCGCCAGATTCGGTTCGTTGTCGCTGCTGTCACCTGCCAAATCGCCCTCGGAGCCATTTCCATTTCCTGCCGCTTCCATTTTCTGCGAATCGCCGCCGGAGTCTCCTTCGCCGGGCGCCAGAAACAGATTGGCCTGCAGGCCGTGCTGCTTGGTGTAAAGCTCGAAATACCTGCCGCCCGAGGAATAAAGCGATTCGTGCGTGCCCCGTTCGATAATCCTGCCCGCCTCCACAACGAGAATCTGATCGGCCCTGCGGATGGTGGAGAGCCGGTGCGCGATCACGAAGGTGGTGCGTCCCTGCATCAGGTAGGAAAGCCCCTCCTGGATCAACGCTTCGGATTCGGAATCCAGGCTGGAGGTCGCTTCGTCAAGGATCAAGATTCGCGGATCGGCCAGAATGGCCCGCGCGATGGAGATGCGTTGCCGCTGGCCGCCCGAGAGTTTCACCCCGCGCTCGCCCACGACGGTGTTGTAGCCTTCCGCAAACGACTCCGCGAATTCATCGACGCGCGCAATGCGGCAAGCGGCGTTCACTTCCTCGTCGGTCGCCTCGGGCCGGGAGAAGATCACGTTTTCGCGGATGGTTCCGTCGAAGAGAAATGTCTCCTGGAGGACCACGCCAAGTTGCGTCCGATAGCTATCGAGGCGCACAGTCGAGAGGTCGATTCCATCCACGAGCACCCGGCCTGTCACGGGACTATAGAACGCCGCGATCAGGCCGATAATGGTCGACTTCCCTGCCCCGGAGGGACCGACGAGCGCCGTCACGCTCCCAGGCTGCGCGCGGAAGCTCACGTCGTACAGCACTTGCTTACCCTCGGCGTAGCTGAAATCCACGTCGTCAAACACGACTTCGCCCTTAATTTTTCCGATGGAGACGGTGCGCCGCGGATCCTGGTCCTCGGGATTTTCCGCCAAAATGTCGGTGGTGCGTTCGAGGCCGGCCATTCCTTCGGTAAGCTGCGTCCCAATGCTCACAATCTGCGACACCGGCGCAATGAGCATGGCCAAAAAGGCGACATAGGTGAGGAAAGTGCCGAGCGTCATGGTTCCGGCCAGGATGCGCGTGGTGCCGAGGTAAAGGATCAATGCGCTTACCACGCCAAATAGAACGGTCGACGACAAGCTCATCACCGAGGTCGCCGTCAGCGTCTTCAAAATGTTTTCGAGAAGCCGTTGAACGCCCCCGGCGAAAACAGTCTCTTCCCGCCGTTCGGCGTGGTAACCCTTCACCACGCGAATTCCGCCGAGCGACTCGGTGAGCCGGCCCGTCACGTCGGCGTTCAGCTTGGAGCGCGCCCGAAAGATCGGGCGTATGGTGCCAATGGCTTTGTTCAAAGCCAACCCAAAAGCCACCAGGATGGCGAACGCCACCGCGGTCATGAACACGCTGATTCGCAGCAGCACGATCAGCGCAAACGAAGCGGTCATCAGGCTGCCAACGAGTTCCACCAAGCCGGTGCCCATCAAATTGCGGAGGCCTTCCACGTCCGACATGATCCGCGCTACCAGGTTTCCGGTCTTATTCGTGTCGTGAAAAGAGATCGAGAGGCGGCCAATGTGTCCCTGGACCTGCTTGCGCAAATCCGCGATCATCCGCTGCGCCGCCTTGGAGAGCAATTGCGTCAGGGTGAACGAAGTCACGCCTTGGATCGCCGTAGCGCCCATGATGGCCAGCGCCAGGGGAACCAAGAGGTGCACTTCGCGTTTGCCCACCACGTTGTCGACCAGGAACTTCGTCGATGCCGGCAATACCAGGCCCGCGAGGCGATTGATGGCCATCAGAACCAGGCCGAACAGCAGAAGCACTCGCTGCGGCCGCAGGAAAGGCCAAGCCTCCTTCAGCAGATGCGGCAATCCCGCGGACTTGCCCCTGGCCGGGAAGTTGGATGAAACGCCGCTGCCCGCGCCTGCGCTTCGGTTGCGCCCTCCGCCGCCGGTGATATACCGGTTCGGCGCGCCTATTTTCGTGATCGATGGCATTTCATTATTGTCTTACATCTCGGAAGGAAATGCCCATGGAGCGTGTCGATAGCCCCTCCTCTTTTTTTTAAGTGCGCATTCTACGGTCAAGCTCTTTTTGCAGAATCAGTAACTTACAGAAACGACGTGGATTTATCGCTCGCAAATTCCGCAACGAATGCCACAATGGGGCGATTACGGCCCCAAAAATGGCCCCAAATTCTTGGGTCCATCGAAAGCGGTCGGGATTCGGGTCGGGGCCACGGGCGTGATGCGGGGAAGCACGGATCAATTATCGAGGCTGCCGAAATGTCCGTCAAAATCATTCGTCTTCCATCTTCTCCCAGGAGACCACCACTTGTGGCTTGGTAGGAGGATGGGCGTCATCGACGGTCCACGTTTTTCCTTCATCGAAGGAGACGTAATTGACAGAGTATCGTGCTAAATCGGAATTGTCGCTCCTCACTCTCACGGTACCGACTACTTTCTCGTAATGGCAGTCCTTGTCACCGATTGGTGCATGAAAGAAATCACAATCTGTCGGCTTCTTCTGGATCGTGACCTGATCGTAGTCCACGCTGTAGAACATGGAGAAGCGTAGTTTGCTGTTCCATAGATCGGAAAAGCCAGCCAGGGCGAACCATACAAGGACAATGCCCAACACCCAGCCAAGGTTCGAGTGATTTGCTTTTACTGCCTCCTCTATCTGGTCAAGCCTGTCACAAACGTCCTCTAGAGTGTGGCCATGATCCTCAAAATCATCGTCATCGGACATGGACGCCTCCGCTATTCTGGAATCCGCGTCTCACCCAACCAACGGCCCAGCCCAGTGCATAGAGCGCAGCAGCAGGCACAAGCCACAC
Source organism: uncultured Acidobacteriota bacterium (assembly GCA_963703785.1). Lineage (GTDB taxonomy): Bacteria > Acidobacteriota > Terriglobia > Acidiferrales > UBA7541 > Palsa-189. Next base: position 74,165 of record CAVPFR010000027.1, read on the forward strand.
TGCCAAGGCCTCGCCCATGAGTTCGGATCGCTTGACGGCGAGAATATGAAAGCGGGCCCTGCGGTACGCCGTCAGAGTTTTGTCCTGGTCCTGCTGTGACAAACCGGGAACGAACTGGAGCGTGTCACCACTGATCTCTACGACTGTTCCACCTTTGCCAGTCACGTGCGCCAGATAAGCGTTTTGCTCCAGCGGCGTCTTCGGGAAGCTTGGATCGACATATGCCAGATAGCCTTTCTGCTCTTCCGGCGAGGCAGTCATGAACTGCTTGTCATCTCGGGTAAGCTTGGCGATCTTCGGATCGATGTCTTCGTTGGTGCCGCCAATTGATGTTGCGATCACATCGTAAAAGTCCAGCAGGCGGTGTCCATCGTCCTGCTTCATCCGTGTGTATATGTCTGCCTTGGCGGGCGGTCGGGGCCAAAGTTCATAACTGACGATCAGCACCGGCACTGCCCATCCCGCCACCAGCACAATCCATAGACGTTGCCAGCCATTCAATCTCATATGGTATTACCGGCGACGAAGTGCGTCGGTGGTCACGCTGTTGAGGAAGACCTCCGTGGGCGTGGATTGTATACCAAGGTAATTGGTAAGTGATAGAATCCCGCGCCAAGGCCAGCCAGGAATAGATTGATTCAGAAGGTTATCGCAATTTTTCAAGGTCTCCTGACGCCAACGATAGGCGTCATCGCTATCTACATTGCTTGGCAGCAATGGCAAGGCAACAAGCTGAAGCTGAAGATGGATCGATATGAGCGTCGTCTTCGGGTGTATCAGGAAGTGGTGAAGATGCTGAAGATCGGGAGTAACGGGAAGCCGGAATGGACTAGAATTATTTACTTCAGCGGCCAGACCGCCGAGGGAGACTTTTTGTTTGGCCGGAGATTCGGGAATATCTAAACGATATCGTGACGCGAGCGACGAAGCTGAGATCAGCACATTTCGAATATCGAGATATCAACAGCCCCGGTCCCGTTCCTGCGCATTATGACCATAACCGGGTTGTGGAGGAGATGGGAACCCAACAGCAGTGGTTTACGGATCAGATCATTAACTCGCTTGTGAAAGCCAAATTCAGGAAGTATCTAAACATCAGCTAAGGGAATGCGCAGGGAAAATTTGAAGGGCTACTGGAGTGCCCGCAGTAAATCTTGTTTCTTCATTTCGGCCCGCCTTTATCGTATAGTCTGCCCCAATTATGGCCTTATGGAAACGTCTGATCCTGATCTCCGCATCCTTTGGTGTTGGTGTAGTGATTGCGATTGCGGCCATTTGGGGAGCCGTGAACTGGCATGAGGGTCATCAGGCCTGGAACACTAGTGCTCTTAAGGCTTCGTTCGGAACCCTGGGATTAAACACTGAACCGAGCAAAGATAGTTATGACGCCGAGTTCGATTACGATATCCAGAATAATACGTCGAAGAATTATCCGTTTAATCCGAGCGCCTTCACGGTGATGGCGTACTTAGGTGATGGAAAGGTGTTGTCCAAGGAAGCGGGTAATTATCAAACCTCAGACATCACCATAGAGGGACCACCCTTCATTCCGTCACATAGCAAAGCCCGCATTATCCTCCGCACCACATATCAGTACCCGACCGAGTTCACGGCTGCGGACAAGAACAACGTCGAAAAAGTAGGCAAAACCATAGATGCCAGACTGAAGGAGTTCAGCCGTTTCGCTCTCTTCGATCAAGAGAACCACTATCGAATAGAGTTGCCCGATGGCTGGAAGACTTCACCTGATGCGAGTGATAAAACGGCTTCATCCAACATTCCGTGCGCCGAAAAAGACCCAGTCGGTTTGTTCACAAAAGAGCCTTGCAAACCCAGAGCATCGAAAGATGCGCCGCCGTGTCCCGCAAACGATCCGTTGGGACTGAAGACATCGCAAGCGTGCGCCCCGCTTCCCTCGAAGGTGAAAGAATAAAGTCTTACACCTTCCTCCAGTATCCGTAGACGCATTGCGTGCGGTCTCGGTGCAGTCGTGAGTGTCGTGGACCACGCCATCGATAACGGCCACGATATGCTTGGAGACCGTCACAATCAGACATGCTCGCGGTAGCTCGCCGTCCCGCACACCCAAATTTCCACAGCCCGTTCCTTCTTCACAACACCAGTACCATTGATGCCGGTTTACCTTCCCGATACCATGGCATATGACTACCGCACAATACACAATCAACGGCCCCTTCTCTCCGCCTCCTTGTTCCGCTGCGCATATCGATCCGCTCCTGAACGAGGATTACGCTAAAGCTCTCACACCGGCGCCCGAACCTCCGCGCTGCCGCTTTCTCTCGTCCGACAAGCGCCAGTGCCGCATGCTGCGCGCCGACCATCATCCCGATTTCTGCCTCTACCATGCCGCTCGCCAGGAGGAAATCTTTGCCCTTCTTCCCGAGCGCGAATTCGCCTTGGCCCCCGAGCTCGAAGCTCTCGCCGCCGATCTCACCACCGCCACCGGAGTGAACCGCGCCCTCGGCCAGGTCTTTCGCCTTCTGGCGCAAAATCGCATCACGCGCAAGGACGCTGTCGCCTTCGGCTATATCGCCCAACTTCTGCTGCAAACCGTTCCCGGCGTCCGCGCCGAAGCCATCTCCGCCTTCGGCCATAAAGCCTGGGCCTCCCATTTGCAGTCAACCCTCACTCCGCAGCCTGCCCCGGCCGCTGCCGAGTCCACGGCTCCCATTTGTGCGCCGCCGGCGCCCGCAAAATCGTCGAGTGCTCCGCCACGATCCGCCAAGCCTGAGAACCCCGCCCCAGTCGCCGCAGCCGCAAATGCATCCGCCACCAGCGCATTCTCCAGGCCCAACTACGCCGATCTCCTGAATCGCTCTCTCGATCTTCTCGACGGCAAATTCGACGCCTCTCCAGAAAGTGAACGCGAAGCGCGTCGCCTTATGAACGATCTCGAGCGCCTCACGCCGCCGCGAGTAACCACTGCGGAATGTGCACTTCCGCAAACGCGCTCGCAACCCGCGCAGAATGTGCACTTACAAAATCATTCGACTTAAAGTCGTTTAGAATGCGCACTTACACAAAAAGACGAGGGGGGCCCTCAACTCACGCTCAGCTCGCTAGAGTCCCAGCCGTATGAACGAGATGGGCACGAGGGCGTTATCTCCAGCCAAGGCTCGTGTTTGGAACGGGTAAACTAAACGCGGCTTCTTTCATTCTTGCAATCACTCTAGGACCCCATGACCGACACAACAGAAGCGAAACCCGCCGCAGTCGGCGTTCCCACGGCGCAGCTCATCGCGGCCATGATCAAGGGCCGCGAGCACATCAGCGACCTGATTTTCTCTCCCGGCCACGCGCCGCAGATCGAAAGCAGCGGCCAGTTGGTGGAATTAAAATTTAAGGGACTGGAACGCCTGACGCCCGAACATACCCGCCAAATCGCCGACGACCTGATTGGGGCGCACACGTACGCGCGAGAAAAACTGGAGAAAGAAGGCTCGACGGATCTTTCCTACTCGATCCCGTCTTTGTGCAGATTTCGAGTGAACATTTTCCGCCAGCGCGGGACCCACGCCATCGTCATGCGCGTGATTCCCAACGTCATTCCCAGCTTCGAGGACCTCAAGCTTCCGCCGCAGCTTGCCGAAGTAGTGCATCTACGCAATGGCATCGTGCTGGTCACCGGGCCTACCGGGTCCGGCAAATCGTCCACGCTGGCGGCGATCATCGATCGCGCCAACAGCGAGCGGGCCATCCATATCTTGAGCATCGAAGACCCCATCGAGTTTTGCCACAATCACAAGAAGGCCACGATTCATCAGCGCGAGCTTTATAGCGACACGCCCACCTTCGCTTTGGCCCTGCGCGCCGCTCTGCGTCAAGCGCCGAAAATTATCCTGGTGGGCGAAATGCGCGACAAGGAAACGATCGAAATCGCGCTGGAAGCGGCCGAGACCGGCCATCTGGTTCTCTCGACCTTGCACACCATCGACGCTTCCAAGACGGTCGAGCGCATCGTGGGCGTCTTTCCGCTATCGGACCAGCAAACCATCCGCAGCCGCTTGGCGCGGGCTTTCCGCTTCATCATCTCGCAGCGCCTGCTGCCGCGGCGCGAAGGCAAGGGCCGGGTGGCGGTCCTGGAAATCCTGAAATCCACCATGCGCACGCGCGAATACCTTGAAAAAGGCGAAGGGGAAGGCAAGAGCCTGGTGGACGCCATGACCGACGGCAGCGGGGAGGGGATGCAACATTTTGATGGCGAACTGGAAAGGCTCATTCGCGAGGGAGTGTTGGAGTGGGAGACGGGCCTGAGTTATGCGAGCAATCCCGGCAACCTGCGGCTTTCGTTGGCGGATTTCATCGATGAGCAATCCGCGGCCGCGGCGGCAGCCGCGGAGGCCGCAGCTGCAAACGAGCCGGCAGCGGAGAACGTGGGCACAACTTCCTAAAACCGTCTCGCATACGATCGACAAATTGACTTATCAGATGGGTCAGATCGATGGATCATGGCGGGGGGTCAGATCGAGCTTTTCGGCGGCAGTTGAACTTCTTCGGGCCGCTTGTCGTCGCGCAATCCAAGAAAGACGGGCTGGCGCAGTTTGCGGTCCGCGGTCCATTCCTGAAAGGCAATCTGCGCCACCAGTTTCGGACGCAGATAGGTCACGCCCTTCTCCCGCGGCGGATCGGCAAAGGACGGCGTGGAGTCTACGAGCGGCTTGAGTTTGGTGTAGAGCGAAGCCAGCGTTTCGTGGGTGAATCCCGTTCCCACTTTTCCCACGTAACGCAGGTCGCCATTTTCATACGCGCCCAACAGCAGCGCGCCAAAGTGATGGCGCGAGCCTTCGGGCTTGGTGAAGCCGGCAATGACCATCTCTTCTTCCTGATGCACCTTGACCTTCAGCCACTTCGGCGAGCGGCCTTCGATGTAGGAAGAAGAAAGATCCTTGGCCACGAGGCCTTCGTATCCTTTCTTCTGAGCGATCTTGAATGCTTCCAGGCCGTTTTCAGCCAGGCGGCGCGAGATCATCAGTCCTTTAATTGAGCCGATGGCGGATTCCGCGGCCAGGCGCCGGGCGCTAAGCGGTTCGCGGCGGAGGTCGCGTCCAGAGGAATAAAGGCAGTCGAAAACGGCGTACACAGCCGAGGCGGCGCCATTTTGCAGGAGCTGAAAACGCGAGACGCGTTCCTTATCGAAAGCCACCACTTCGCCATCGAGCAGAACCGTGCGGGCGCGAATTTGGGCAACGGCGCGAGCCACGGACGCGTATGTCGCGGTACGGTCGTTGGCGTTTCGGGAGAGCAGCGTTACGCGATCGCCTTCCTTATAGGCCAGGATTCGGTAACCATCGTACTTTTCCTCGTAGGTCCAGCCGGGCGCGTGGAAAGGTTTGCGAACCAAAGTAGCCAGCATCGGTTTGACGCGGAATGGGATTCGATCCTTGCCGGGAGGCATCTGGCACCGTCAGGCGTTAGCTGGGCATCATTCAAAAACACGGGCAAAAACACCGGCAAAAACACCGGCAAGAACACGAACGAGGTGATTTTGCGGCGAGCGTCATTTGGCGTGAATTCGTTTTCGAGCCGAGCGCCGCGCGGGAGTCGTGGTTCGCTTGGCCCTGGCCGGCTTGAGCAAATCCGGAGGATCGGCCGCGGACGCTTTCTCCACATCTCCTCCAGCTTCTCGCGCGATCTCCGCCATCAGGCGGTCCGTAACCGCTGAGCGCGGCTTTTCGACCGTGATGTCCTTGGTAGACGCAAAACGGTCGCGGTGCTTGATGAGCAGCCAGGAGGCGCGCTTGGAGCCGCCAAACCCTCGCGTGCGCACCAACACCCAGGAGCCCTTCAGCTTGGCGCCGTCGAGCGTGAACTTCAGGTCGCCTTTTTTGAGCGCCGCGTCGGCGTCGGGCGACTCGGGCGTCCAGTTGCCATGGTCCCAAACCATGACCGTTCCGCCGCCATATTCGCCCTCGGGAATGATTCCCTCGAAATTGCCGTATTCGAGGGGATGATCCTCTACTTGCATGGCCAGACGTTTGACGGATGGATCGAGCGAGGGCCCTTTGGGCACGGCCCAGGAGAGCAGCACGCCATTCCACTCCAGGCGAAAATCGTAATGCAGGTGCGAGGCCTGGTGTTTTTGAATGACGTAGAGAAGATCTTTTGCCGGAGATGGGCGAGATTCGGGGTCTCCGGAAGGTTCAGGAGTGACGTCAAAGCGCCTTTTCTTTCGATATTCCTTGAGGCTCATGGAAATCGTCTCGTTTGAATCGGCTCGCGCCAACTATACAACTATACGTTCTATCCAACTATACGATGTATAGAACTGCCGAGAGGCGAATCGCATTCGGAACGCGGCAATGAGCGGCGTGCGCGCGCGACTTCACGCGTTCGGCGGAATCAGCACCGCCTCGCCGCTGATGGCGTCGTTCTTCAGCTGATTCAGCGCCCGATTGGCTTCGCGCAAAGGGAAGAGCTGCACGAGGGTATGAATGGGAATTTCGGCGGCGATGCGCAAAAAATCCCGGCCGTCCTGCCGCGTGTTATTGGCGACGCTGCGAATCACCCGCTCCTGATAGAGCGAGTTATAGTCGAGGGGAGGAATCGGGCTCATATGGATTCCGCCGAGCGCCAGAGTTCCGCCTTTGCGCAGCGCTTTGAGCGCGGCGGGAACAATCTCCCCGGCCGGCGCGAAAATGATGGCGGAGTCCAGCTTGGCGGGCGGCTCGGCCACAGTGCCGCCGGCCCACAAAGCTCCCAACTCGAGCGCCAGGCGCTGGTGCCGCTCGTCGCGCGTGGAGACATAAACGTCCGCGCCCCAATATCGCGCCACCTGTATGGCCACGTGACCGGCCGCGCCAAAGCCATATATCCCCAGTTTGCCGCCCTTTTTGATTCCAGAAAGCCGCAGCGAACGGAATCCGATAATCCCCGCGCAGAGCAAGGGCGCCGCTTGCTCGTCCGCAAAACTCTCGGGAATGGGGTAGACAAAATCCTCGGGAGCGACCGCGTACTCGGCATAGCCACCGTCCACTGTGTAACCCGTGAAGGTGGGATGGTCACAGAGGTTCTCTGCGCCGGCGCGGCAGTATTCGCAGACGCCATCGGTGCTATGCAGCCAGGCGATGCCGACGCGCGCGCCCTTGGCAAAACGCTTGGCATCAGGCCCATTCTCCTCGACGACGCCAACGATCTGATGCCCCGGTATGATCGGCGACTTGCGCGGGGGCAATTCGCCTTCCGTCACGTGTAAATCCGTACGGCACACCCCGCAGGCGCGAACGCGGACAAGAATTTCGCCCGGAGCCGGCCGGGGCGCGGCAACGTCGGTGAAATCGAGCGGATTCGTCTCAATGCGGGCGGGAGCGTGGAGCAAGCAGGCTTTCATGGCATTCTCACTGCGCGGATTATGGACCTGTTTCCCCTTTGGCCGATATCGAATGTGTGGGGTATGGTGCGCCCGATTGTCGAACGATTGTCGGACGCCCCGGAGATCCGTCTTCAACTAACTTCGATGCCGCGCGACCAATCATTGTCACGTCGGTGCTCACTCCGGGGTCAGCGCCGGCGCTTCTCTGCCGAGTTGCTGCGAGAATTCCGCACACTCGGAGCGGCAGCTGTCGTTGTCTCGGCGCTTGTCTTAGTGTTTCTTTTGGCGCTGCCTCTCGAATCGCAGGATGCCACTCACCTGCCGCAGATCTCTCATGCGGTGCGTTCCGACGGATTCGTTTCCGCCGTCGGCCCGCGCGCGGCGCTCTTGGGAAAGGATGATGGCCGGTTCGAGGCCTGGGTGTATCCGCTGAAGATTGTGCGCGATCTTCACGTTCGATTTCACATCGATGGCCGCGTGGTGGAAGGGGAATCCGTGGCGCGGAACGTAATCACGCGGCCCGAGTCGACCACAATCGTCTACAGCGCAGGCGTATTTCAGGTTCGAGAGACGCTTTTCGTTCCCATTCACGAGCCGGGCGCGACCGTCATTTTCGAGGTTCATACCGAGCGGCCCTTGGCAATTGAGGTGGCCTTCCAAGCCGACTTCGAGCTGGAGTGGCCCGCGGTGCTGGGCGCCGCTTCCCTCGACTGGAATCCGGACCGACGCGCATTCCTGCTGCGGGCGCAGCAGGGCCAACAGCAGAACGAAACTCAGAACCGAGATCAGAGCAAAGAACGTAACTATGCGGCATGGATCGGATCACCCACCGCGACCGACGCGAAATCAGCGAATCAAGCCGATTCGTCATCCGGGGAGAGTTCATTTCTCCTGGGAACCACGCCGCGAGGTACGGACAAAAAGCTCGTGGTCATCGCCGCGTCGCTGGACGGCCCTCCGGACGCGGCTGCTACTTACGACCGCCTGGTTCGGGACACAGACAAATTGGCAAGAGAGGCCGAGAATTACTACGCCGACTATCTGCGCCGCACTCTGAACATCAGCGTGCCCGACGCGGAGATTCAGCAAGCCTACGACTGGGCGCGGATCAACATGCTGCAAGCTCGCGTGGACAACCCCGTCGTGGGCAGCGGCCTGATTGCGGGCTACGGCCCTTCCGGCACGCAGAGGCCGGGATTCGTGGAAAGCCAGCGCCCTGGCTTCGATTGGTTTTTTGGACGCGACGCGCTGTGGACCACGCTGGCGCTCGACAGCGAGGGCGACTTCAGCGATGCCCGAACGGCGCTCGAACTTCTTGCCAAATACCAGCGCGCCGACGGCAAGATACCGCACGAAATTGCTCAATCGGCCGGGCTTGTCGACTGGTTCGGCGAGTATCCGTATGGATACGCCGCGGCCGATGCCACTCCCTTATTCCTGATCGCCGCGAGCGATTACGTGGAGCGTTCCGGCGACGTGACTTTCGCGCGGGAGAAGTGGGACAGCATCGAGCGAGCCTACCAATTCCTGGATTCGACGCTCGACGCCGACGGCTTCGCGCAGAATGCCGGCGTAGGCCACGGATGGGTGGAGAGCGGGCCGCTGGTTCCCGTGAGGACCGAAATTTATCAAGCGGCTTTAGGGATCGAAGCCTTGCGAGCGATGGGGAGCTTGGCGCGCAGGATCGGAAAAACAGAGAACCTCACCGCATTCGAGCAGGCGTTCGAGCGCGAGAGGGCCCGGCTGAACGAGCGTTTCTGGTCGCCGGAGAAAAAGATTTTCGCCTTCGCCATCGGGCTAAATAACGATCGCGTGGATGAGGCCACGGTCCTGCCGGCCGTGCCCATGTGGTTCGGCCTGCTCGATCCACCCAAGGCTGAAGAGACGATCGCGCGGCTTGCCGCGCCGGACATGCAAGCCGATTGGGGCATGCGCATCCTTTCTTCTTCGTCCCCCGAATATTCCAGCGACGGATACCATTTCGGCTCGGTCTGGCCGCTCTTCACCGGCTGGGCCAGCGTGGCCGAATATCGCTATCACCGCGAGTTGGCCGCGTATCTCAATCTTCGGGCCAATTCCCTGCTCGCGCTGGACGGATCGGATGGCTCGGGGGGGCACGTTACTGAAGTTCTGGCGGGCGATTACAACGAACCTCTGGAGACGAGCACGCCGCAACAGATCTGGTCGGCGGCCATGATCGTCAGCCCGCTTCTGCGCGGCCTCTTCGGGCTCGAGGCCAATGCCGTGACTGGCGAGATCGTTTTCGCGCTGCACGTACCCGCGGATTGGCAGGGATTCACCATCCGCAATCTTCAGGTTGGCACAACAAGTTTGGAGCTGCGCTATCACAGGGACGCCAACGAAATGCAGTTGGAGATGACGCGCACCGGCAGCGGCAAATGCACACTCAATTTCAGCCCAGCGGTGAGCCTTCGCGCCAACGTGCAGGGCATTACTTTAAATGGGCGCGCCATCCCTTACCGGCTCGAGCCGAGCGACGCCGACCAGCACATCTCGGTGCGCTTGGAGGTGCCCGCGGGCAAGAGCACGTTACGCATGAGGATTGACGATGATTTTGAAATAGGCGTCGAATCGCAATTGCCGCCGCCGGGAAGCGCCAGCACCGGCGTCAGAGTTGTCTCGGAATCTTGGACGCCAGAACTGGATAGACTCAGCCTGGATGTCGCGGGGATCCCCGGAAATACATACGAATTCGGCCTATCGAACACCAGCCAGATTGGCTCCATACAAGGCGCGGAACTCGATATGGCCGATCGGAAGAAACCCAAGCTTCTGGTTCGCTTTCCGGCGGGTCCGGATCGTTATGCGGAGCGCCAGGTCACTCTGCAATTCCGGCCGAAGCCTCGCGCAAAATCCCGAGCGAAGAACCTACAACGTGCCACGCCGCGTTGAGGGAAGTTAATTGTTGACCGTAGGCACAGGCGGTGGTATCACCTCATCACTACCGAGGTCTCAACTGGGAGGGACTATGCGCTTTCCGCGTTGGGAATCGGTGTGTATCGGTGTGAAGAAAACTGGACGGTTGGCGGGTTCAGTTTTGGCCCTGCTGTTGATTTCTCTTCCTCTGTTTTCACAAGCGAGCCAAGGCACGATCCAAGGTGGAGTGTTCGACCAGACGGGCGGCGCCATTGCGGGCGCCATGGTCACCGTCACAGACGTAGCCCGGGGCGTCACGCGAAACTTGATCGCGGACAACGCCGGGCAGTATGTGGCCGCCAGCTTGAATCCCGGTACGTATACGGTTCGCGCCGAAGCAAAGGGCTTTCGAGCCGTGGAGCACACGGGCGTGCTGGTGGAGGTAGGGCAAAACATTCGCATTGACCTGACGCTGCAACCTGGGGAGCAAACCCAGGCGATCACCGTGACCAGCGAGCTTCCGGCCATCGATACTACGGACGCGACGCTGGGCGGAACGGTGAGCAACGAATCGATTAATTCCCTTCCGCTAAATGGGCGCAATTTCGAGCGCCTGCTGCAACTGCGTCCAGGGGTGGTTACACCGATAGGTTCCGGTACCGGCAGCGAGAGCACCAATGGCATGCGCACGGGAGCGGACCTCACGATGATCGAAGGTCTCTCGCAAATGTCTCCGAGCACTGGAGCGAGCGTATTCAATGCTACATATCGCACGGGAGATGCGTCCTCGCTTTTGCCTATCGATGCCATTCAGGAATTTAATACCGAACAGAATCCGAAGGCGGAATACGGATGGGAGCCCGGGTCGGTGATCAACGTGGGAGTTAAATCGGGCACGAACAGCATACACGGCACCGCCTACGCATTCGGGCGCGATGCTCAAGCCACCGATGCAGCAAACTATTTTTCCAATCCGACGTTTCCGGGGGCGACTCCCGCGACTCTCGAGCAATTTGGGGCGACGGCCGGAGGCCCAATTATCAAGGATAAAATCTTCTGGTTTGCCGGATACGAAGGGCTGAGGACCACGCTGGGAGACGTGGCCCTAGATACCATCCCGACGGACATCTCGATGGCAGCGCCTGGCAACCCCGCTGGCAACCCAAACTTCAGTATGGTCGACGCGTGCAACAAACTAGGGCGTGGAAGCATCAACCCGCTGAGCGCTCAGTTGGCAGGACTTCCCGCGGGGAGTTGCGTGCCCCAACCCTCTTCGGCTACTTTTGAGAACCTATTTCCCTTCACTACGAACACCACCACCTCGGGAAACTTTGCTCCCGGTTTGATTACGAGCGGGCCGTTGAACAATGGATTCTTTAAGGGCGACTACGTCATCAATCAAAAGAACCATGTGCGGTGGCATGGTTTACATCTCCCGGGCCGACCAAGTCGTCAGCTACGCGGCGGGCCAATTGGAACCACGATGGAGAGGCACGGTTCCTACCGATGCCAAGATGTTCAACGGAGCATGGACGTGGACTCCGAGTTCCACCTGGGTGAATGACTTCCGAGGGGGCCTGGCCCTGCTTCACAATCAAACCACATCCGGAGACGTCGGCCTGATTCCGGCCAATCCCTGGCCGACGGGCTATGGTTTCAACACGGGCGTGACCAATCCGCTGTATGGCGGGTTGCCGGAAATCGATATTTCCAGCTTCAACGGCTATTTGGGCGCTGGCAAGCGGACCGGCGTGCGTGGGCCCGAAGGCACCGCGGACTTTGTCGATAGCGTCTCGCATCTGCGCGGAAAACATGCCTTCAAGTTTGGCTTCGAATACATGGACAGCATCTACGACAACAACAGCTACAACCAGGCGAACGGTCAGGTTACATTCACGACGTTGCAGAATTTTCTTACCGGCACAGTGAGCAAAGGAAAGATTTTCATTGGTAATCCCGACGTGATCGTACGGCTGCACTCCTTTGGGGGCTTTTTCCAGGACGATTGGCGCGTTACCACAAGGGTCACCTTAAACCTTGGTCTGCGCTACGAGTATAGCCAGCCGCCCACGGAACGCGACAACTACATTGGCAATTTCAACCCCAACGTCACCGGGAACACCCCCGCACTCGAGCAGGCCGGCCCAGGTACAGCCTTTGGATCTCTGTATAATGGCGATCACAAGGACTTCTCTCCGCGTGTCGGTGTCGCCTGGGACGTGAGGGGCAATGGGAAGACGGTGGTACGCGCCGCAGCCAGTGTCCTCGATAGTATGTTCATCGCTTCGGAGCTGACAAACTTCACGCCTTTCGGCGCGAATTTCCCAGACCTCGGTGTCAACAATAGCGGCACCACATAAACGCGCACTCCCCGTACTATTCGGCTTGAAAGCCAAGAACTTAGTCTGGAACAGCGCAGGGCCTGTGTTTCCCGGAACGTGTCCCAGACGATTGGCACCGTCACGTATACAGGGCTCACGTGCACGGCCGCCGCTCCCTGTCCTACCGCGGCAGTGGATCCCAATTTCAGGACGCCTTATGTGGCGTCCTGGAATCTCGATATTCAGCGCGCGATTACAAATAACCTGACGATGGACGTCGCTTATGTTGGCAACCATGGATTTGCCTAGGAAGCGAGGCGGATATCAACCAGCCTGCGATAGGCGCGGGCTGGGACGATGAGCGCGGTTACTGCCTGTCTCAACAGCGCGCCCGGCGGGTATAACAACTGCTCGCCGATCCCAACGCAGAGGTTGGGCCTTACAGCAGCGAATTTCCGTATCTTCCCAAATCGCCCAACTCGCCAATCGCGACTTTTCCAATTACAACGCCCTGCAGCTCACGATTAACGAACGCACCTCCCATGGACTTTCGTTCCTGGCCGGCTATACCTATTCCCATGCCCTGGACGAGGAGTCTTCATCGAGCGTCAGTCAGGAACTTCCCGCAGGATATATTCGCTCCGCGGCTGGATTACGGAAGAACACGAATAGCGACATCCGCCATCGCTTTACGTTTTCACCGACGTATCTGATCCCGGGAATGAGAGTCTCCCGGGCAAATGCTGGAAGGCTGGTCACTCAGCGGCATCTTGACCGTGCAGGGCGACTTCCTTGGTACCCCGTCGACGGCAACGCCGACCTCACGGGTACGGCGAGGTCAGCGCCACGTTGCCGCATGACAGACCTGGAACTACAGCGGCCCAACCTCTGCCTTACTTCCGGGCCGACGAGTATTCCTTGTTTCGGTACGGCCGGTCCATGACCCACCATACCTCGGCCCTGTGCGCGGCCGCTGAGGCTCCTACGCCGGCAATCCCACGGCGACGCGGACTCGGCCCTCGCTTCACTCACGAACTGGGTTGCTACATGCAAAATGGCGGGATCCTTACGCCGCCTGCGTACGGGACGGATCGGTAACGCCAGCCGGAACCTGTTCCGCAGTCCCGGTACTACAACGTGGACTTCTCGGTGAGCAAGCTCTGGAAGTTCAAAGAACAGTTCAGCGCACAATTCCGGAGTGGAGTTCTTCAATTTGTTCAACCGCGCGGATTTTTCGATTCCCGGCAGCGGCGGCACGCAGGGCGCCGGCGGCATCGATCCAACGGGTGGACTGTTCGGCTGTGCCTGCCTCACTCCCGACAACGCCAACCCGTGCTTCGGCTCGGCGGTCCGCGGCACGTACAGTTCGGGTGAAGCTGACCTACTGATCGCGACCGCAGATGCTCGTCCCAGAAGCATTTGGAGGAAAGGGGCCGGGATGATCCGGCCCTTTTCCTTATCCTTTTTATCTTTCGCCACGTACATAGGTCGGGCGCCCGGCGGCTAAATTTCGGTATTCGTCAAGAAGGCAAAATGCGAGCACCGCGGCGCCGCCCTCAAAACGTATACTTGAGGGCCAGCTCCATCGACCTGGGCGGCGCCGCGTTGGCCACCTGGCCAACGGTCGCGCTATCCACGTTGCGGTCACGGCCCCGGGACCGAAAAACTGGGTGTGATTAAGAAGACGTTGAAAGTTTCCAGGCGGATCTGCACCACCTTGGATTCGTCGATTCGGAAATCCGAACAGGGCCAAATCGGTGTTCAACATTCCCGGGCCGGAAAAATACGGCGCGGAGCGTTTCCGATTGTGCCCAGGGCATTGTGATAAACGCGACGGATTGAAATAAGCAGCCCATGGCGCATCGAATTGATGTCCCAGGAGCTCCGTTATAGTCAGGCAAAATGCAGAAAGGGTTGTTGACGCCGTTGGGGCTGCTTCCCTGGAGCGACTTATCGCCAGTGGTGCTCAGCGTAATCGGAAAACCGGTGCTGACGCGGGTGATGCCGGAAAGCTCCCATCCCTGCAAGACGTCGCGAGCCCAACGGCGGCGGGCCAGGAGTTCCAGGGGAAGCCGATAATCGTAGGTGGCCACAAAATTGTGCGTCAGGTTCCAGGCGGAGAGCGCGCGGGTGAGCTCGAAATTGAATGGATCGAGTGTGTCGGCCATGGAAGAAGATTGATCGATGGACTTGCTATAGGTGTAAGCGATTGAATACGCGCAGGCGCTTGGCCGAACTCTTGACGCTGACCTGAAATGCGTTGTAGTTGGAGTTTCCGATGCTCCCTTCAAAATCATCATTGCCGTAGAAATTTTGCGGCACGGCATCGTTAACGAGGTTGGTGTTCAATCCAACGCGGGTGCCTTGAAGGGCCGCGCCCGCCGGGTAGGTGACCCCGTTGAACTTGTAAGGGCGCGGCCAAATTGAATGTGTTGTTTTCGTCGCCTGGGCCACACGATTGTCCGGCCGGAAGAATGCCCGGTTGATTCAACGCCAGGCACAGAGCCGGATTGCCGGGGTTGTTAGAATACACGTCGATGAGGTGGTGAGCTTGGGAGCCGACGTAACTCAGGCTCAAAACGGTCTGCCCAGGTAATTGGCGCTCGATGGAGAAGAAGTAGTTCTCGGTATAGGGATAGGTGTTCCACGGCGGAGGCGCCGTCATTCCCGATTGGTAGTTATATACACCCACGTAGGGGACAAGCGCGTTCGCGGGATTGCCCGCTCTGGCGCTTAGAGGAGGAAAAGTGAGTGGGAACGGATTGACTTGGTTCCCACCGGCTGCAAGGGCGTAGGGAGAGGCGAACAGTCCATTGAAAACCGCGGCGCTCAGGCCATAGGGAGGCTGAGGCTCGTCGACGGCGATGGTATTGCCTTGAATCATGGTGTTAAAGATTCCGTAGCTGGCGCGAATGCTGGTTTTTCCCGAGCCGCCAAGGATCTTTCCCAATAGGCCGCCTGTCTTATTGGGCGAATACGCCAAGCCTATGCGCGGAGCATAACGAAAACGCTGGGGCACTAGAGTGTTGGGAATGCCGGGATCTGTGGCGTAAACCAAGCCGGGAAACGCGTTGGGATATACCACGGATTGTTCGCCGGGATTGAAGGTCGGCACTTGATCGTATTTTTCAGACCAGTACTGCATCAACTCCACGCGCAATCCATAGTTCAGCGTGAGACTGGGCTTGACGCGCCAGGAATCTTGCGCAAACCAGCCCACGTATTTGTGACGCGGATAATATGACTCGGAATCGGCCTGCTGAAACTGGTTCGGCGCTCCGATGAGATAGTCCGCAAAGTTGTCGCCTGTTTGATAGCCGTTAAATACATAGGTGCCATTCAAGGTAGCGTCGGGATGGACATTCACCTGCTCGAAACTGACTTGCACACCAACCTTGAGCGTATGATTGCGAACGATTTTGGAAAGGCTTTCGTTGGCCGAAAACGTGTTATTGGCCTGTCCGAGATTGGTGATGGGCGTTCCCATGACAAAGGAGCTGGAGCCTGCGAAGACGATGTTTTCAACTCCCTCAAACGGCGCCAGAGGGACAAGGCCGGGCGATCCCACTCCATCGCCAACGTTAAAACCCTGGGAGGCAATGCTGACCCCCAGACCGCCTACCGGCTGACCTACGACGTTGGCGTTGCGCATATAACTGAAATGGAGTTCGTTTACGGTGGAGCTGCCGAACGTCCTGGTATCGCCCAAACTGAGGAGTTGCGCCCGCCCGTAATTCAATCCGCTGAAACCGGGAACGCTGGCGCCGCCCTGTCCGCTGGGAAAAGGATTAGTCACAGAGTAGTCGTCAAAGAAGTAGTACGCGGAGAGATTGCCCCACCGCATGCTGTTCCCATCGATACGCAGGCTGGTTTTGTCGTCCCGAAGGCGTTCATTGGCCTCGCCGGAGAACGTAGTAGGCCCGACGTTGGGCAAGGGAATGTACTGCAAGAGGTTTTTGGAAGGCGCGGTCCAGGCGTTCCGAGGAATGACCGCATTGGGAAACACGCATTGCGAAGAGCTGGTGCAACCCGGCGTGTAATAAGGTTCGCCCTCGACAACCTGGTAGCCAAGGGAGTTTTGAAGCTGAGTGGCCAACGCCGACCCCGCGACAGCGGAAGAGGCCAGGTCGCTGGCTACATCAGAAAGATCGCCGTTCCGGTCGGCAAGCGAAGGCACCGGAATCAGGCCGGTGTCCAATCCTTGGGTATTGCGCGTTCCCTGGTAATCGGCGAAGAAAAAAAGCTTGTCCTTCTTAATCGGCCCGCCGAGCGTGCCGCCGAATTGATTTTGCTGATAGGCCTCCCGTTCGGGGGAAAAGAAATTGCGCGCATCCAGAGCGGTGTTGCGCAGGAATTCGAAGGCGTCGCCGTGCAGCGCGTTGGTGCCGCCTTTGGTCACTACGTTCACGATGCCGCCGGCATAGTTGCCCAATTCCGCGTCGAAGTTGTTGGTCAGCACCCGGAACTCGGCGAGCGAATCGAGATTGGGAATGATGCCGGTGCCGCCGTTCATCTCTTCCTTCACATCGGATCCGTTGACGAGGAAACCGTTGGCATCTTCGCGCTGGCCGCTGATCGATTGGTTCCCGGGATTCAAGCTGCCGGAAGGCGTGATCGCCACGGTGACTCCGGACATCACGATCGAATCGGGCGTTTGCGTGGACATGGGCACGATGCCGGGCTGAAGAGACAATAGGTCGGTAAAGGCGCGGCCGTTCAGCGCCACCGCGGTCATCACCGATCCGGTGACCACGTCGCCCATCTGCGTGCTCTCGGTCTCCACATGCACTGCGCTCTCGGACACGGTGACTTGCTCGGACTGCTCGCCCATCTGTATGGTTATATCGACCAGCAGCTTCGCATTTACGTCGATCGTCAAGCCGGTCCGCTTATAGGGCTTAAATCCAGGCCGGAAGGTTTCGAGTTCGTAGTGGCCTACCGGCAGGATCGGGAAGGCATAGATGCCTTCCGCGTTCGTAGTGGCGTTCTGGTGTACGCCGGTCTCGACATTGCGGCAGATAATCGCGATGTCCGGAACCACCGATCCGGTAGGATCCGTTACGGTCCCTGAAATACTCCCCGTAGTTTGGGCCCTGGCGGGGAGGCAACAGAAAGCGAGAACAGCGACCATCAAAACTTTGGCGGCAATTCCGAAATTGCGTCTCATCGGCGGGTTACCCCAAGTCTGGAAAACACAGCCGCAATCGTACGGCAAGGAGTGCGATTAAGCGGTTAAATCGGGGTAAAGGTTACTTGACACAGATTTAATCCGGCGGATCTACGCGGAAGATTCTTACGAACAACACTCACCGCAATATAGATTACGGGGATTGCGGGTTTCGACCGAGCTTTCGGCCATCGGATGTCACAAGATATTCGAGCCACATAATATGCTGCTCATATTTGCCGGGACGGCCGGTTACGGTGACCTCATCTCCTGGGTTAAGACTGTCTTTGTTCCATCCAGCGCGCACCATCTCCGCGGGAGGAAGGATTTCAGCGTGCCACTGGTCCACTTTGCCATTGTCGTCCTTGACGGCCACAGAGAGGATCGAATGGGGATTGGCCCATTCGTAGCCCGTCACAATTCCCCTCAGAGTTATGCTCTTGCCTTGGTACACCTGGCGGGACCCGTGATGTGCCGACAATAAACCGGAAAATGCGAGGGAACCAGCGATTGCAAGAATCAGAATCCTGGCTTTCACTTCAACACCTCCAAGGCGCTTGGCGCTCTGGGGTTTCCTCTTCAAGGGTAGCATGGCCGGACGAGTCACAACACCGGAATGTCAAGCACGTGGCATTCTCGCGAAGAACTCTCGCGACTGCGCGCGAGCGTTTCAGAATGGCACAGACACGCCGGTGAACTACAGGACGGAATCTTCCATCGGCGCCGAAACACCTCGAGCTCAGACGAAACAGAAACGGTACGGAGTTGGCGCTCTCCACAAGGCGCTTCTGTTAACTGGGCGTTAAGAAGTTTTAGCTACGTTTTTACAGCTGCTTTGTAAGCTTCTTTGTAGACTCCACATTATTTCAATACGAACCAAACGGGGCTCGCCGGTCATCCCCCTACATTCATAACTCGGCCGGCGAGCCCTAGCTCTTAACAAATCGGGAGAGATAGACATGAGCAGACAAAATCGAGTGTCAAATGAGTTTCCTCGGAGAGAGATACGCGTCAGAACGAGAGCGCTGCTCACTCTCTCATTCATCGTCATCCTTACTGTCGCGAGCTTCTCGGCCAGCCGTGCGAGCCACATCATGGGAACGATAATGGGGATCTCCCCGGATTCCATAACGCTTGAAACAACGGGCAACAGTCCTACAACGGTTACGATCTCCGTGACGCCATCGACCAAGTTTCTGAATGCTCGAGGCGGCGGCGCTTCCATCGGAGATCTGAGCGTCGGCGTCCGAGTCGATGTGAACGCAACGACCAAAGCTCACAGGTTGGAGGCAGTCACCGTCATCATTCATGAGCAGCCGGCACGCCACACGGACAGGCCAACGCTGCGTGCAACACCATGGTCCATCGCCGCCTGACAACGTCAGCGCGAAGGGGCTATTGGATATGCGGGGTGGCGGATATTGCCACACTTCTACGCCCCCGATTGTTGGCATCTCCCCGTCCGTATCGGCCTTACCGCCGAGTTCTCGTTTCAAAAAACATTATTGGATAAGAGCGCCGGCACACTAGAGCTCAGACCGATCTTCGAGGAGAGGATTGGACGCATAACAGTTGGACGTGAACAGTTCGGTGGAACGGCCGCTCATAAAACTGCCGATTCGAAGCGGATGGAGTTTTGAGCCCTCTTTTCGGTTCGCCTATGACGCCACGAAGCGCATAACCCCCAGCGTTGAGTATTTCGGGGCGACCGGCCTGCTCGCCGACATGCTTCCGTTGAAGCAGCAGGACCACCAGCTGTATCCAGGCATAACGTTGAAACTAAACGACAGACTTTTGTGGGACTTTGGCGTTGGCGTGGAGCTGACGTCGGCAGGCAATCGGCTGGTCTACAAAACACGCCTGGAGTTCTCATTCGGGCGTAAGGAGAAAGATCCGAAATAGCGGCGCACCGTTGAGGCGGGCTCGGCCTCCTCTATTCTTTCTAAAGCCCGTTGGTGCAGCTCACTTCGTGCACCTGCTTCCAAGACCTCCTTGCGCGTCTGTCTTCTCGCGATAGACGTCGTGACAATTCTGACACGCGGTACTGACTGTTCCGGCGGCATCGAGCATCTTGTCTTCGTTTTTCGTTTGAGCGGCCTTATAGGCTTCCGCCCCCGCGGCACGCAGGCCTTTAACAAACTTCACCCAATCCGCGTTCGTCACCGGCACAGGGCGGCCGTTTGAACACACGCGCCCCGGAACCGTAAGCAGACGCGCGGCTTCGGTTAGGGCGAGTGAGCTGTTCTCAACAGCGGTCCATCCTCCATAGGTGCTGGCCAGGGGATCGGTGGCCGAAGAGGGATCGGCAGCAGGCTTCACATCGGCCGGATTATTTCCCTGGGCGAAAAAGATGATATTGGAAGCCGGAAGCAGGATGCCCCTCATCAGCTGGGCAAGGTTTGCCTGGACCGGCCTGGCAGGCGCCGTGGTCGTCTTTTGCGTGGCGGTCTGCTTGGTGGTTGCCGGTGTTTGCGCGCCGGCGATCCCAAGGCAGATCGTGGACACAACTGCAAAGACGATTAGCGCGAAAGTGCCGCCGCGAAATCGCATACGTTCCACCTCAAAATAGAAACTTCAGGGCTGAGCCGTCGATTGGTCCGCCCAGGACATAAGAGCGACGATTGCAATCGCCACAAGGAAAATAAGCAAAGCTACTTGATTGGCCGAGGAACTGCTGGTGAGCCCGGACGCCGCTGACATCGAGACCAGCCCGAAAACGCACATGGCCAGAACGATCAAGGCGGACAAGAGTACCGAACGAGGACTATCCGATTGGCCGTTCCAGACGGCACGCGAAACGCTAACCACGACCGCCAAAACGACAAGGATGTCGAGAATTACGAGAAAGGTTGTCATCTGCGCTCCTCGAGAGAACGGCTGGATTCTACATCGGAGAGAGGAATTACATCGTAAAGTTGGTGTTAAGAAGTTTTAGCGAGGTCTTTACAGCCGTCCGCAAAGCTTCTCTGTAAAGTCTCATTACTTTATGACGCTAAGAGGCTCGCCGGCCGTGCCCACCCCCTGGGACCCGGCGAGTCACGTCTTTCACTAGTAAGAAATAGACTTCCAGGATGTTATTTAGGATCGATGAGTTGTAGGGAGGGGCTACAGGCGGGTCTTGACGACGGAGCCTACACCTACTTTGTGTCTTGCCAACCCCGAATGAGTCCTGGCGGGTTATAGCCCAGACGCGCGACGGGCGCGCCGCTCTTGGCTACCTGGGTGACGATGGCCGTGACTTGGTCGCCTGGCTTGAAGCTATCTGCGACATATCCGAAGTTGATCATGTTCGACGGCGCGACCAGTTCGCAGGTCCAGTTCACCACTTTGCCGTCGTCGCCTTTGACGTCAATCTTCAGGAGGACGTGCGGATTGATCCAGCGCCATTCCGTCACGGTGCCCTTCAAGTTGAGCTTTTTGTTTTCGTATGACGCGTTTCCATGATGCGCGATTAACGGCAAGGAAACTGTCAACAGGGCGGCAAGCACCGGGAAACTTCGGATAGCCTTAGTTCTCATGGTCACTCTCCAATGCCCGTCATCACGATCATAAAGCCCCGAATCTTATGAGATAGCCCAGTCTCGCGCAACAATTAGAACAATTCGGCCCTGTGTAACTCGCTTGAGCGTGCGAGTCTAACGGTTCGCAGACAAGCGTTCATGCAAAATTCGTGTAAAAACCGAGGCATAAGAACCTCGCCAGATCCCGATTTGACGAATGTCGCGGAAAACCCGAAAATCGTCCTCAAGGTAGGGAGACCAGATACCAATGGCAGGCCCTTTCACCATGCGCGGATCGTTGGCGGCATTGTTAATTGTCCTTTTCGCAGCGACGACATCTTGGACATCCGCGTGCGATCTCTCCTGTTGGCTGCGACAGTTTCATTCCGTCTGTCGGATACAGGGCGCGGCTCCGTCAGTAAATCAGCAGGCGGCTTCGTCGTCTTCGGATATGGCGATGGACCCGAATATGGCGATGCCTGCCGATCATATAGACGCTGAGAATAGCCCGGCCGGCCTGCACGATAAGTCCTGCGATCATGGCCCTTGTAACGAAACCTCAGTATCGGCGATATCGAAGCCGGATACACGTCATCCAGCCCGTGACTGGCAGCCGATTGTCTTTGCGAGCCCATCTGTTGTCGCAACTGCCTTGCGGATGGATCGGTTCATACCAGAACAAGGATGGCCCAAGCTGCAACCGTTCGACCCGCTCTCTGTAAACCGCAGGATCTAGAACAGACCCTCAATTCTGTTTAACCGGGCAGGCCCGCGCCCTGGCCTCTGTGTGCCACTGCGCCGGCCGATTTCCATCTCGCGTTGAGGGCATCGATGAAAGCTCTACGATTCGCAGTTTTACCATTTCTGCTTGTGTCGTCCGTTGCCGTGGCCCAGCAAGACAGTGGAACGCAAAACATCCCCGGGATGGAGCAGATGCCGGGGACGCAAATGAGCGGCGGCGGTTCGATGAACATGCCACCCGGCAGTTTTATTCAGGAAATCCTTAACCACGATATTTCGGGCACAAGCGCAGAACCGAACTCCACCCCGATTCCGATGCTGATGAAGAAAAAAGGCGCTTGGACGCTCATGTTTCACGCCAACGTGTTTGTGTTGGGCGAGCAGCAATCGAGCCCGAGAGGTGGCGATGGGTTCTTCTCGACGAATTGGTTCATGCCGATGGCGCAACGAAAACTGGGCCGAGGCATTTTCACGACCCGGGTTATGTTGAGTGGTGAACCCGCAACGATAACGGACAGGCGTTATCCGCTCCTGTTTCAGCAAGGTGAAACCGCCTTTGGCGTTCCCATCGCCGATGGGCAGCATCCTCACAATCTCTTCATGGAAATTGCAGCGATTTACGACGTGAAATTGGGGACGAGCAGTCTGGTTTCTTTTTATTTAGCCCCTGTAGGTGACCCGGCAATTGGACCGACAGCATACCCACACCGCGCCTCGGCTTTCGAGGACCCGGTGGCGACGCTCGGGCACCATCAGGAGGATTCAACTCACATCTCAGACGATGTAGTCACGGTCGGTTTCACGCATCGCATCGTCAGGATTGAAGCATCTGGATTCCACGGGCGGGAACCGGACGAAAACCGCTGGACGATAACGCAGGGAAGCATTGATTCATGGTCTACTCGATTAACAGTTCAACCCGGCAAAAATTGGAGCGGGCAATACTCTTACGCACGCATCACAGGTCCAGAAGCACTATTTCCTACCGAGGATCAGGAGCGGATGACGGCTTCGGTCATGTACAACCGCCCGCTTCACTCTGGAAATTGGGCCAGCACCCTCTTGTGGGGCCGTACGCGATCGCTGCAAGACGGCTCTATCTTCGATAGCTATCTCATGGAATCCACGGTCCGTTTTCACGAAAGCAATTATGCCTGGATACGCATCGAAAACGCCGAACGGTCCAATGAACTCATTTTAGGGGAGAATCCTCTCCCTCCGCGCTTCATTGAGGAACCGATAGGCCATGTTCAGGCTTATACGCTGGGCTACGACCATGACATTCACTTGGCGCCGCATTTAGCTTCCGCAATCGGGATACAAGCGACGACGTATGGAGTCCCAAGCATATTGCAACCGATCTACGGGACGCGTCCGGCAGGTTTGGCGGTCTTCATCCGACTCAGACCATTCTCAGGGCGGGAGAAGTAACCATGAGGCGAACCGTGATTGCATTGCCGAGCGGCGAGACGCGCCGTACGTGACGACGGGCGGCGACGTGGTTGAAGGTTCTATTTTCGATCTTCTTGTTTTGCCTCTTCTTATTTCGGGTCTTCTTATCTTGGTTCGGAGGGTTGCAGGCGGGTCTTCACGTCGTCCTTATTCTGCAAAATATAGTCGTAGAAGCCCGCTGTCACGAGCTTAATGGTTACCGGGCCGTTGGACTCGTTGTCCCAAAACCAGCCCTGGATTCCAGTGCTTGGCGCGGTGAACGTGCCGTGCGATTCCTTTTTGCCCGCATCGTCCTTTTCATAGCTCTCATAGTAATCGTCGCCGGCCGCCGCGGGTTTTACGTCGGGCTCTCCGTGCAGTTCGTATAGGACGGTACGATTGGCGCTCCACGAATAAACCATGCCGGCGCCCTTTTGCATGTGGTACTTGATCTCCATACCTTCACCGATCCCCAGCGTCAGCTCGCGTGAATCCACTTTGTACCCGTTGGGTTGTGCCACGAACGTGCCCTTGATGATGGGCGCTTCGCCCGCGGCTCCCGCCTCAAACACCGGCGCGGCCGGAGTAGCGTCAATCGTGGCTGGAGAACCGCTCGTGGCAGCGTTCACCGGCTTTGATAGATTCATCAAACCCAGCGCGGCTCCCGTGTGAAGCGGGTCTTTTCCCAATTCCGCGGGCATAACGATGGTGAAGAAGATGACCGTCGCGATCAACGCGGCTAAACCAGTGGCTCTGAGAATCTGCTTTTTAGATGGCGCTTCCGCTGCCGCGCTGCTGTTTCCATTTGTCATTGTGCGACGTACCCCGCGAGCTGATAGCTCAAGAGAATGAATCCGCCGGTCATCAGCGCCGTATTAGTTGCAAACGCATGTTTCAAAAAGCCGCCCTGCATGCGCCAGTAGCTCAACCCGATGAGCACGGCCGACAGGGCGAGAACCTGGCCAATCTCCACGCCGACATTGAAGCTGATAATATTTGCGATCAGGCCACTGCGGGATAGGGTCAGCTCCTGAAGCTTGGTCGCCAGACCAAACCCATGAAACAGGCCAAAAACAAGCACCGCGATCTTTGTATTCGGCTCAAAACCCAGGAAGCGCTGGAACCCGCCCATATTGTCAAAAGCCTTGTAAACCACCGATAGCGCAATCACCGCGTCGATGAGAAAGGGATTGGCGCGCACGTGCCCGAAAACTCCGAGCAGAAGCGTGGTGCTGTGCCCGAGCGTGAAAAGGCTCACGTACTGAACGATGTCCTTCAGCCGATAGAGAAAGAAAACCACGCCCACGAGGAACAAGATGTGGTCATACCCGGTGACCATGTGTTTGGCGCCGAGATAAAGAAATGGGCCAATCGCACGGCCCTGATTCGACTGTACGAAGGACGCATCGCGCTTGGATACGTTGTGCGCATCGGCAATGGCCGGCACGAGGATCGACACAAACAAGACGACGACGATTCCGAGTAACAGACTGCGTCTGCCTGCGGTAATCATGATTGTTTCGCCGTGCCTCCTGGAGGCAGGAGATTATGCACACCCTTGGAAAATCAGGGGAGTAAAATTGTGGTTAAGGCTGCTTAACGCCGACTTAACGTCTGCCCGGGCTTACTTTTCGCCTATTCCGGTGGGGAGTTCGGTGCCGTCGGATTTCACGATCCTGCGAATCCACATGGAGTTGGCGCCGTTCTTGGCGGGATAACCGATGATGGTGACTTGCTGTCCCATCTGCAGCGAACGCCTGGTCCAACCGACCCGCGCCAGATTGTTGGGGCTGGTCAACTGGCCCTGCCATTTCGCGTTGGTGCCGTCGCTTTGCTTCACATTCAGATAGACCAGAGCGTGGGGGTTGACGAAATCGAAGTAGGTGACCGAGCCGGTGACGGTGATCTCCTTGGCCTCTTGGTAGATGGCAATTCCGTGATGGGCGAAGCTGGGGGTGGCGATCGTCAATAATCCGAATGCCACCGCGCAGATTGTGATCGACTTAATGCTCTTCATCATCACAGGGCCTCCTCGCGAACGGGATCGAGGCGGAGTTTGTACCGTGCACTTTGATGCCGCAACCGACACCCTGGCCACAGATTTCTGTCCTCGCAATCGTCAAGCACGATTATCGCCCCAAAAGCCCATTGGCGAGGTTAAATCCGGGCAAAATGCTCTTAACAGCGATTTGATCAACCAACGAATTTGTAACCCAAACCCACGATCGTAAGAATGAGCTGGGGATTCTTGGGGTCCGTCTCGATCTTCTGCCGGACCCAGGCGACGTGAACATCGACGGTGCGCGTCGAGGGCAGCCCGCCGTAGCCCCATACCTCCCGCAGTAGCTCCTCACGGGAAAGCGTGGCTCCGCGGTGCTCCACAAAATAGCGCAACAACTGAAATTCCATGGCCGACATGACGATGGGATGCCCGCCGCGGGTCACTTCGGTGCTGCGGATATCGATCCGCAAATCTCCGAACTGGTAACGAACCGGGCTGGCGATCTTTCCCGGCCCCGCTCGCCGCATCAGCGCATCCACCCGAGCCAATAGCTCCGCCATTTTGAAGGGCTTGGTCAAGTAATCGTCGGCGCCGGTGCGCAGGCCGATTACTTTATCCATGGTTTGGCGGCGCGCCGTCAGCATCAGGATGGGCGTATTGGAGCCAAGCTCACGAAGCTTCTGGCAGATCGAGAGGCCGTTCTGCCCAGGGAGCATCAGGTCCAGGATCAGCAGATCGAAGGACTCGCTCGTGGCCATCTCCATTCCCGAATTGCCGTCGCGAGCTACGTTCACAGCGTATCCTTCTTTCCGTAAACGGTCTTTCAGAGTGGTGGCCAGCGCCGCTTCGTCTTCCACGATGAGTATCCGTGCATTCATGTGCGATGTCTCGAAAGGCCTGCCTAAGCTTTAGCTACCCCCGGCTTGATCGCCTGTTCCTCATGCTGCGTCTCGACAGTTGGCAGCACCGCAAGATGCAGCGTGAAGACCGAGCCCTGAGATGGTTTACTGGACACGCTAACCCCGCCGCCCATCGCTTCCATCATGCGCTTCACCAGATAAAGCCCCAGGCCCACTCCGCGAATCTGTCCCTCGCGCGCGTCCTGCCCCCGAAAGAAAGGCTCGAACACGTGGGGAAGGTCCGCAGCGGAGATGCCCATTCCCTTGTCCTCCACGCTGATACGCACTTCGGGAGAAACTGCCCGAGCGGAATAGTTGGCCCGCAAACGTATCCAGCGGTTCTCCCCGGAATATTTCATGGCGTTGCTGACCAGGTTCTCCACACATTTGCTCAGCGCTTCGGCGTCGGCGACCACAAAGGGCAATTCCGAGTCGATTGCCTTGTCGAACGTGAATCCCGCATCGCGCAGCATGGTCTCAGAACCCGCCAGCGTTTGTTCCAGCAAAGGAGCGATTTCCGTCGGCCGAAGGTCGTATCCGGCTTTTCCGAAGCGCCCGGCCGCGAATAGCAAGACTTCGTCCACCAGGCGTTCCAGCCGCCGCCCTTGTTCCCGAATCATGGCGCCGTACTCCTGCACCTGCGCCGGTCCCTCGACCACACCGTCGACAATATTTTCCGCGGCCGAGTTGATCACCGCCAAAGGCGTGCAGAGCTCATGCGAAACGCCGGCCACGAACTCCATCTGCAGCTTGGCCAGCCGTTCGGCGCGCCGCGCCACCGAGAAGAGCAGCACCGTCGTCCCCGCCAGCAGCCCGAGCAGGCCGAAGCTGATGGCCAGGTTACGCCGGCGCCACTGCGCCACGTCCACGTCGACCGACCCCGCGGGGTCCTGCACGACCAACTGCCATTGCTCGCCGTCACTGGCCATTTGCAATGGTGCATGGCCCCGTCGCCTGGCCTCTTCCGCGACCGCATCGAAGAGGTTCACTTGCGCATCAGGCGCAGCCGCGGACAGAGGAAGGTTCGCATTAGACGTATAAATTGTGTCGTATGGCGCCTTGGTCGTGCGCAGCGCCACGTGGAAACTCGTCAGCCCCAACTCCCCGAAATGCCGGACGACCAGATCCGGCACGTACTGTTGCTGCAAAAATTCCATATCCAATTCGAGGACCAGGAATCCCCGCAGTTGCACATCTCCCTCGGGCGCCTCGACTTGAAAAATAGGACGTATCAATGTGGACGTTTCTGCTTGAAACGACGCGGGCGTTTCTGGTTGAAACGACGCGGGCGTTTCTCCTTGAAACGTCCACGGATAATAAAGCGCCTCGCGGTCCCCGACCTGCCGGGCGTTTAGCTGCCGAGCCTGTTCCTGGAGATATTGTTGCAGGCTGCCCAACTGCCCAGGCCAGGCTAACTCGACAAAGCGCTTCCGGTTTGGCTCCAGCGACTCGAGAGGGGATGCGGCGCCCCCGTTTTCCAAATCAGCAATCCCGCCAGCAAACCGGGGCGCGATGCCATGCGCGTCCATTCCTCGTGCTGGCGAATGACGCGAGCTTCCAGATTCTCCGCCGGACCTTCGGGGTCAACCTCGTGTGTTTCGCACAGGCGCTCGAAATCGTACGAAAATTCCTGAGCGAAGCCGCGAACGTCTGTCGTCAGCGTCCCCTTCAAGCGCTGCTGCTCCGACCGGCCGATTTGGGCGGTCCAGCGATATTGGAGAACAGCCAGCGTGCAGACGACAGCGACCATTCCCAGAATGGCTGCCAACTCCATCACCGATCTTCTGGACCATTTCATGAGTGGACCATTTCATCGACGGTCGCGCTCTCGCCAGGGGCTACCTGGGCGGGTCCGCCATATTGTCTTCGCAAATGTACTCGAACAGGTGCCAGCCGCGCCTCAGTGTAAATACTTGCTGCCCGTTCCAAGGCTTCAGGTAAGCCTTGGGGTCATCGAAGGTTATATCGTCCACCAGGGTATCGTGGTCGGTGCGGCGGATGCGCTCGACGAGGTGGAGCGCGTCGGAATGCGGATGGCCCACCTGGTCCAGCCAAGTCCTGTCGTTCAATCCCACGGTGTCCACCACCAGCGTATCGCCCTCCCAGTGCCCGATCGAGTCTCCCATCCAGGTGGGGTTCAAATCCTTGGGATGCTGCCGCCGCTCCAGATCGATGAAGCGCACGAAGTGGTCATATTCGAAAACCATCATCACCTGGCCCGGAATCTGCACGATCTGCATGGGAAAAGGAATCATCAGGATCCGCGGCACACCGGGCGGATAACACTGCAAAATGGGATCCTGCGAATTCGCGCTGGCGTGGGGTCCATAGCCTGGCTTCGCCGCCTTATACTTTTGCTCCGCCCACTTCTGGAAAGGAGGCTCCTTGGGGCTGAAGCTGACCAGCGGGTCTTTTTCGAGCCAGACGCCGGTCAGATCGGCCGGGGAACTGCCTGGCCGGACCTGCGCCGCAAGCGGCCGCCGCGCTCCCTCCGCAAGTAAAAGCAGCGCCGACGACAACGCAATGGTAAGAGCCAGCGCCGCAATCGAATTCCTCGCCTCGCGCAACTTCAGGCTCCGCGATGCTTCCGCATGTCTCCGACGTTCCCTATGAATGCTACTCATATTTTGCGTCTATTGTACTGTCAATCCGGCGCTGGGGCACGGCAGAGCCGCGCTGATGCCCCGCATGAGTGCACGATTGCGCGCGTGAACGCCGCGAAGTCCGGTGCGGCGCGGCGGTTCTGGTTGTACAATCGACGATTCGACGATACGAGTTCGGACACTATGTTTGGATTCAAAACGGGGACCACGCCCAAGAACAAGACCAAGAAGAAGACTAAGCAGAAGACCAGGAACAAGAGAAGATCATGAGCATGGAACCGGCGAGTTTGAAAACGTTTGCGGCCGCGTTGCAATCCATCATGAAGCGGCCCGAGAAGAGGGGCCGCTGATGCCTCCCCTGCGCGTTATGAAATTTGGCGGCACCTCGGTGGGAGACGCCGCTTGCATCGCCCGCTCCGCGGCAATCGTAAAATCCGCGGCGGCGGAAGGCTCCGTTGTGGTGGTGGTCTCGGCCATGAGCGGCGTAACCAACCGGCTCATCGATGCCGCTCACCGCGCGGAAGCGGGTGACGCGGCCGTCACCACGAAGGTTATCGGCGAACTCCGGAGCCAGCACAGAAAAACCCTCGAAGCTTTGGTTCACGATTCCCAAAAACTCGCTGAGGTCGATAAGAGTCTTTCCGAGGTGCTGGCCGAACTCGAACGCCTGTTGCAGGGAACCGCCCTGCTCAGGGAACTTACGCCGCGCGCCCTCGACTCCATATCCGGAATGGGCGAGCGCCTCTCCACGCCGCTGCTGGCCGCCGCCCTGAACGAGCTGGGCGTCCCCAGCGTACCGGTTTCCGCCGCCGATGTGATCGTCACCGATCCTCATCACGGACGCGCCGAGCCCTTGATGGAGCACACGCGCGTGCGTGCCGAGGAGCGCCTGCGGCCTCTCCTGAAAAAAGGGATTGTGCCGGTGGTAACCGGCTTTATCGCTTCAACTCTCGACGGGGTTCCCACCACGCTCGGCCGCGGCGGCTCGGACTATTCGGCGACGATTCTCGGCGCGGCGCTGGGCGCGCAGGAAACCGTAATCTGGACCGACGTTGACGGCGTGAAGACCGCCGATCCCCGGATCGTTCCCGAAGCGCGCACCATCGATGAGATCTCCTACAACGAAGCCGCGGAACTGGCTTATTTCGGCGCGAAAGTGCTGCATCCCAACACCCTGCGGCCGGTAACCGCCGCGGGCGTGCCGGTGTGGATCCGCAATAGCTTCACGCCGGAAAAGCTGGGCACAAAGATCACCGCGCGAGGCGGCTCCAACGGAGGCGGGGTAAAGGCGCTAACCGCGATTCGCGGCGTCACCATGATCACGGTGGGCGGGCCGGGCATCGTGGGGCTACCCGACGTGCTGGCGAGGTCGTTCGCCGCCACGGCGGCCCTGAGAACAAACGTGCTGCTCGTCTCGCAATCCTCGTCGCAAAACGATATCTGCTTTGTCATCTCCTCCACGGACGAAAAGAGAACGGTCGAGGCGCTGCGCGATGCCTTTGCTCCCGAAATTGCCGAGCAAACCGTCGAGCACGTCTCTTCCAATTCCGGCATCGCGATCGTTGCCGTCGTGGGCGAGAACATGCAAGGCATACCTGGCATTGCCGGGCGCACCTTCTCCGCGCTGGGCCGCGAAGGGATCAGCATCATCGCCATAGCGCAGGGCTCTTCGGAATACAACATCTCGCTGGTCGTGGACGCGGCCGCCATGCAGCGCGCCATGCTCACGCTGCACAAGGAGTTTCGCCTTCACGAGCCGGCTTCCGGCATCCAAGCATCGTCCGTTGAAAGCCACACTTCGGAAGGCGCCGCCCGGACAGGCGCTTCCCTCCTCAAATAGAGGCTGTTCACGCCGGGCGCGCCGCGCCGCCGAAAGCAATTTTCAGCAACGGCGGCGTCACCAATGCGGTGGCCACGATCACAAAGACAATCACGCTGTACACTGCCGCGCTCAGGATCATCGTGCTCAGCCCGAGCTGCGCCGCAACCATGGCTACTTCGCCGCGTGGAATCATTCCCACGCCCACGCGCAGAGACGTTCTCCATCCGGCCGATAGCGTCGCCAACCCGCAGCCGATCACCTTGGTAGCCACTGCCGCAACGAAGATCACCACAGCCATCAGTACTGTCGACCGGGAACGGAAAATTCCCACGTCGAAGCTTAATCCGATGCCCGCCAGGAAAAAGGGCACCAGAAGTTCCGTCACGCCTTGGGTCATATTGCGCACGCGGGAATCCAAGCTCTCGGCCAACGCCAATCCGGCCAGAAATGCTCCCACGATCGCCGCGACCCCCGCGTAAAGCGCCAGCACTGCCAAACTGAACAGCAGCACCATGGCCACGCCGAATTGGGCTTCGTCTATGACAATTCGGGAGTGAAAAAGAGGAAACAGCCGCGAGACAACCCGCGTTCCCCAGATTGCCACCACCACCACGAAAACCGCCGCAAGTCCCGCCGTCAGAACAATCTCGAGCAGGTTGAATCGGCCCCGAGTTACGCTGCCCACCACCGCCAGCACAATTAACCCGATGACGTCATCGATAACGGCCGCCGCGAGAATGATCTTGCTGGCATGGAAATGCAACAGGTTCCGCCCCTTCAGCACAGACGCCGAAATTCCCACGCTCGTAGCCACGAGTGACGCTCCCATGAAGAGCGCCGCGTGGGCCGTTCTGCCCCATGCCAGCAGGATTCCCCAGCCGGCAATGAAGGGAAACAACTCTCCCAACGTCGCCACAGCGGTGGCCAGCAAACCCACGCGCAGGAGGTCCGCCAGTTTGATTTCCAGTCCTATGCTGAACAGCAGGAAAAGTACGCCCAGATCCGATAGCGCCTTCATCGTCTCATTGAGCGCGACCCAATTCAGCACGCTCGGACCGATCACAATTCCCGCCAGGATTTCGCCGGCAATTCCGGGCAAACCGACGCGCTCAAAAATGTCGGAGATGAGCTTCGCCGACCCGAATACGATGAGCATCGCCAGCGGAAGCGAAAATCGCAATGCGCACCTCTCTCTTCTCAAAGAGTACCGGAAACTGTGCGGCTACTTGTGGTGCATGGCCACGAACAGCATGAATCCGAAAATCACGACGGGAATCATGGCCAGAAATATATAGAAGAGGATTTGCCGGCCACGGGGCGAGCGCCGTTTCCTCCAGTCCCGCAGCTCGGGCCTTTCCGCTACACCCACCTGCGAGGGATCGCGCAGGTCGTGCGCCATCTCCCGCGCGCTGGCATAACGATTCGCCGGATTGCGCTCCAGCGCCCGGTAGATGATCTCCTGCAACTGAGGCGAAATTTCGGGATTCAATTCGCGTGGAGGCACCGGATTATTCAGCAGCCGGTCGTTCATGATGGCGAAGGCGTTCGGCCCGCGGAAGGGAACATCGCCGGTCAGCATCTCGTAGAGCATCACGCCCAAGGCGTAGACGTCGCTGCGTGCATCGCCTCGTTTCGATTTCACCTGCTCGGGAGAAATATAGTCCGGCGTGCCCATGGCAGCCGTCAGCCGGGCGAAGGTCAGCCGCCGCATTCCCTCGCTCCCGGCGATGCCAAAATCGATGAGCTTCACGCGATCCTGGGAGTCGACCATGATGTTTTCGGGCTTCAAATCGCGGTGCACCACGCCTTTGCTGTGAATGTATTCCAGTGCCTCGCAAATTCCGAGGGTGATATGGATGGCGCGATCGATGGGCAGCTTTTTCTGTTCGATCAGGATTTGCCGCAGCAGCCGCCCGTCCACCCACTCCATCACCATGTACACGCGGCTGCGATCGTCGTCCGCGTACACCTTCATTACGCCGGGATGGTCCAGCTTCTTGCCGATCTCCTCCTCCCGTTTGAAGCGGTCGTAGAAAAGAGGATCGGCCTCGACTTCAGGATGGGGAATTTTGATGGCTACGGGACGCTCGTTTTTCAGGTCGGTGGCGCGGTAAATCGAGGCCATCCCGCTGCGGGCAACGAGATTTTCCAGACGGTAGTGATCGAGCTGGGCGCCGGGATGGAATGACGTCATCGCGAGCGCGGGTCACGGCCGGAAGCCGACGCTAGCCCTGGTTCAACGCAGCTTATAGGGCCGCCCGCGGTACATGCCCACGCGCTCCACATTCTGAATGCGGATCATTTGGGCGGTCACATTATCGCTGCCGTCCCTCTCATTGGCAAGCTCAACCAATCTTCGCACGCCTCGGTCCAGGTCCGCCGTTTCGCCCACCACCGTGGCAATATCCTGCGGCAAGAGAGCTCCGTGCAGCCCATCGGAACAGAGCAGCAAAGTATCGCCCGGGAAAACCTGGTGGTCGCTCATCTCCACGTTTACGGTAAGCGCGGTTCCCAGCGAGCGGCTTAGGACGTGCCGTGTCTCAGCCTCAAGTGCTTCGTCCGCGGAGAGCAGGCCAAGCCGGGCATGCTCCTGCGCGATGGTGTGGTCGCGCGTCAGCACCGTAGCGGCCCTTTGGCGAATCAGGTAACAGCGCGAATCGCCCACATGCGCGATCACGGCGCGATCGTAACGCAGAGCGCAAGCCACCAGCGTCGTGGCCATGCCGGAATTCATCGCGGCGTCCAGCACCCGCGCGTTAGCCCTCTGCACCAGGCTTTGCAGCAGTCCGCTCAGGGGCTGCGAACGCGGAGCTTCGCGAAATCCTTCCAGCACCGTCTTTACAGCGGTTTGCGACGCGACCTCGCCCTTTTCGTGCCCTCCCACGCCGTCGGCGACGACAAATAACCAGCCATGGTGGCGCGCCTGCTCCGAAGTATCCGGAGCCACGTGGCCCAGGTAATCCTCATTCCCCTCGCGGACCCTTCCTACATCCGAGAGCTCCGCGAAATCGATCTCCAGCATCGGGTCTTCAAACGGCCGATGCGCGACGGGTATAGGGCCGCCGCGCGCCGACCTCTGTCCTCGGTAAATCTCAAACATAGTAACTCCGCGAACATGATCGGGGCGAACGCCGTTCGCGCTGGTCTGCGCTGGCTGCACTCGCCCCGATCTGGTCTTTCACCGTGTCTTCTTTCCGATCAGTTCTCGATCAGACCCTCCCCGCGCGGCTCGCGACCAAGGTCGTACGGCCTGCCGCCCTGCTCGCCCGAGTGAAGTAGATACCGCCATAGATGGCCCAGACCGCTGCGATAGCCAGGGCGCCAAAGGGTTCCATCTTGGTGCCGTACCCCATGAATGGCCCGATGAGATAGAAGGCCATGCAAGCGAAATTCGCCAGCACGCCGAAGATAGGAATCAGAAAGTGCTTCATGGCGCTGTAGTTTGGGTGTCCTTGATAGGCCACCATGCAGATGATGCAACTCAGCATGTACAGCATGAACGTGCCGAAGTTGGACGCCAGCACGATCATGGTTAACGTGTTTGGGAGGGCCGCCAGCCGGGCCTGAGAAGTTGCAAACCACACGCTGGACCACAGACCGTGAGGCAGGGCCGCGATCGCTGAGTCCGTGAGTGAAGATGCTGCCCCATCTCCAAACACCACCAGCAGTGAGATACAGCCAATGACGATGGAGATAATCGCCAACGCCCAAATGGCGCGGTGGGGGCTGAGGTTTTTGTCATGCAGCATGCCGAAATGTTCCGGCACTTCCTGGTCTTTGCCCATCGCGTAGGTCACGCGGGCGCCGGTGTTGATGCAGGAAAGCGTCGTGCCGATCAGAGCCAGAAACACGGTGATGGCCTCGATCAGCATGAACGTCCGGCCGTGGCCCTGGCCAAACAATGCATCGCCCACAACGATCATCATGTCGCCGATGGGCGCTGCCGAACCCGTGGCAGTCTGCATCGTATAGCCGCTGTTTAAGAAGTAGTTGGCCGCGAAATACTCGAACAGATAGCAGAAACATCCTTGCACCAATAACGAGGTGATGACGGCGATAGGCACGTCGCGTTTGGCGTTCTTTGCCTCTCCTCCCAGCGACGTGACCGATTCAAATCCCACCAGGATCAGAATTGCTACCGTGGCTTGCACGAACATCCAGCCCACGTTGTGAATCCCGACCACGGAGCTCGCGCTCGGATGCGTCAGGAAATTGCCTTTGTCATCGGCCGTGGGATAGCTGATCTGGTAAGGCACCGGCTTCCCTGCGGCATCCAGCATCGGCTGCGGCACTCCACTGGCATCGCGCGTGATCGTCGTTGTGGTCTGCCCGTTCGCCGTGGTCTGTGTGCTCGCGAACTGATAGGTGTAAGCTTCGCCGGAAGTGGGGTCAAACTGGAAAGCGACGCTTCCCGGAGGGTGATTGATGCGGTAGCCGATGGCCATCACGGAAAACACAATGAGCGCGCTGATTTGAATCACGTTGATCGCCACGCTAACCGCGGTCGATCCAGTAACGCCGCGATGCGCAATGTAAGCAACACCGAGGGTGAAGATGCGGCGACGACCATCATGAACAGCGTGCCGGGATTGGAGGCGCTCATGGCGTTCGGCCACAGCGTGCCTACGACGTAACCGCAGAAGATTCCCGTCACGGCCACCATCACACCCGGATAGATCCAGTAGTACAGGTGCGACGCCCAGCCGACGATAAACTTGGAAAGCCTGGCGTAGCGCCAGTGCTTGTCGTGATTGAGAAACGACTGTTCTGCGAAATAATAGGAACTGCCGGTGCCCGGATAGAGCTTCGCCAGCTCTGCATAGCACACCGCTGTTGCCAGGCAAAGCAATGTGGCGAAAAGAATGCCGATCCACATCGACGGCGCTGTCGAACCCTCGCCTGCTTGCGCAATAAACGTAAGCCATAAGAAGGCCCCGGGTGCGATGAGCGCCATGGCGTTCATCGTCAGCCCTGTAAGGCCCAAGGTGGCTTTCATCTCAGTGGTGCTTTTTTCGGCCATCTAAGATTGCCTCTTTCCTCGTGGATTTGCTGCTGCCCGGAGCGTCGCAGCCGCGGGCGGCGCAAGAGTAGCCGCCCAGCCGGACAACACCAAACGCAACGTTTCGATTAAACCAATCGGGTTTTTGGATTGGCGCCCAACTGTCGGCACTGCCATGATTTAGGACGATATTTCGGCTCTCAGCAGGCGATTTCATTCTGCGCGGGCAGGAGCGTCTGCACCGGAACGCAGCAGTCGCGCTAGCAAACATGCAAAGTTTGATAGCCGAAACGATTATCTTGTGTGATATTGCCGATACGCTTGGGCCTGCCGCTCTTCCCGAAAAAGGGGCCAGGCAAAGGGACGGTTCATGAAGCTCGCGGGATTTTTCTTGTTGCTCGCCGGATGGATCATTGTTGCCGCCGCCGTAATTCTTCTCCTGCCTGCAAACGCCAAAGCCGTTTTCGTGCTGGCCGGAGTCGCCGTGGAAATCCTGGGCTTGACCCTGGTCATTCGCGCGAATCCTCTCGCCGTGGGCGATAAAGAGTGACGTCCATGCCCGCGCCTATTTTCACGGCGGAAACGGCCGTCGTCCTCATCTGCATTCTTCTCGCGCCTCTGGCCATCGCCGGCATCGCGCTCATCAACTCCGGCCTGGGCCGGGCCCGCAGCGCCGCCCATTCCCTGCTCGCTTCGCTCTGTATCTTCTCCGTAGCCGCCGCGGCCTATGTGATTTGCGGCTTTGCCTGGCAAAGCTATAGCGGCGCGCCCGCGCATCTATTCGCCGCCGCGGGGCGGGATTGGAATTGGCTCGGCCGCGGCCCGTTTTTTCTGCGTGGCATGGAGTTCGATGGTTCCGCGGTCTCGCTCTGCGCCTGCTTGCAAATCTTCAGCGTGGGATTGGCTGCGTTGATTCCGCTGGGCGCCTGTCTCGATCGCTGGAGATTATCCGCCGCCTGCGCTTCCACGGCTTTGTTCGCGGGATGGACCTACCCGCTCTTCGCTCACTGGGTCTGGGGCGGCGGCTGGCTGGCGCAGCTCGGAACGAACTCCGGTATAGGCCGCGGCGTGATCGATGCCGGAGGAAGCGGCACGATTCAAGCCGTGGGCGGCCTCACCGCTCTGTCCCTCGCCTGGATACTGGGCCCGCGCCGCGGCAAGTATTCGCTCGAAGGAATGCCCATGGCAATCCCCGGCCACAATGCGGCGATGATTTTGTTAGGCTGCTTCGTCACTTTCGTCGGCTGGCTGGGACTGAACTCCGCGGGCGCTTTGTTATTTGCCGGGATCGCACCCGGCCGCATTGTTCTCATCTCCATCAACACCGCGCTGGCCGCCGGCGCTGGCATCCTGGCAGCCGTGGTCATCACGGGCCTGCGCTTCGGCCGTCCCGACGTCTCCATCAGCGCCAATGGCTGGGTGGGGGGACTAGTGGCCAGCAGCGCCTCGTGCGCGTTCGTCAGCCCGGTCGAAGCCCTGGTAATCGGCGCCGTTGCCGGCGCGCTGGTCACCTACTCGGTGGAATGGTTTGAGCTGCGCTTCGGCGTAGACGATCCCGGCGGCGCCATTTCCGTGCACGCCATGGGCGGAATCTGGGGATTGCTGGCTGTGGCGATTTTTGCTCGCTTTCCCATCTCTGCCGCCGGTGAAGCTCCTGCCGCCTCGGCCCACGATTCCACTCAGTGGCTCGCCCAAATCGTGGCGATTGCCACGCTGCTCGGCTTCGTCTTACCGCTTACCTACGGCCTGAACGTGGCCTTGGACCGCATCTGGCCGCAGCGCGTGGCCATGGAAGGCGAGCGGCAGGGCCTGGATCTTTACGAACTCGGCGCGGGCGCTTATCCCGAATTCGTCACTCACAGCGAGGAGTTCACGCAACTGCGTTAGCTCCTCGGCTTCCCTCCTCCTTGTTTCCTCCTTCTTCCTTGGATCGCGCGGTCCTGTTTATCGGCAAATGTGGGAGGGGATCTCCGTACATCACACGGCGATTCGCGATGCTTCCCGGATTTTTCTGCAATTGGCTGAAAATGCAGCCGGGTGCTGCTCATAACAGCACCCGGTCAGCGGATCAATCTAAAGGGCACGGCACTAAAGTAACTTCAATTCACGAAAGGGCTTCTCGACGGCAACCTCCTTTCCAAGAAATTCCTCGCGGCGAAATCCTCAGAACAAGAATCCCGCTTCAATCACTCCGCGAGTCTGCTTGGTGTCTGTGCCAGCCGGCCCAAAGGCAAAGGCATCAGGGGCCGTGAGATTACGCGCAGCAACAACGGACACGTCTCCGCGAAGGAAGAAGCCCCCCTTCTGATACGTGGGAGTTACAGTGAATCCGAATGCGCTGCTGCCTGTGCCCAGGAACAGCAAGTTCAGCCCGCTGCTGGTTATATATTCCGGCCGTACCGCCAACGAGATTCCGTGCTTGAAATTGTAGTTGAGGAGCAGTGTGCCGCCATTTGTGGATCCTTTCACGGGAATTCCGAGTGCCGCGTTGGCCGGCACGCGCGTGTACTGCCAATAGGGAGTTATCGTCCAGCTTTCGTGACTGTAGGTATAAATTAGGTTGTAAATTTGGCCGTTGTTTTGGAGGAACGGCGTGGCCAAGCCGGTAGACGTCGTCTGTCCGGCGTTGCCGCCGGCCACAAACATCAACATATTGGACGCATTGAACTGGTACATCGCCGATCCGCTGATCCAGTTGTAGACGTTGGAGTAGAAACCGTCGTTCCAGCTTGCGGTTAAGCTGAGCTTCTTGAAGGTGTCGCTAACTTGTATGCCGCGGCTGATGGCTGTCTCCTGCCCCCACAACAAGCCACGCTCGACGTTCATGTTCTGGAACGTGAAGGTATATTCAGCCCCAATCAAAGTCGGCAACTCGCCGATCTCCGCGTTGAAATTGCCTTTGACGAGCTTCACATAAGCCACCGGGAGTGGCCCATAGAGGCCCTTCACTGTATCGACAGCCGTAAATATGGCGCTCCCAACGCCGGCAGGTCGTAGGCGCCCGCTTGCAAGTAAAACTGAAACCAGCCATTCGTCTTTTGCAAAAAGATCTGTCCGTTGCTCAGATCCCAGTGCGTCGATTTGTCGCCGGGAATCCAATTTGACTGCGTGAGGCCCATGCCGCTCAAAATGCCCGTAATAGCCACGGTTCCAAACGGTCCCGCGCTAAACGTGTGCGGCGGCGCAGCCGTCGATAGCGGAGCCGTCATGGAAGGACTCGGCAGCGGAGCGGTGCGGAAGGCGCTGCCGCAGGCGCCGGCGTTGCCGCCTGCCCCGAAGCATCCGCAGGCGGCGTTGTCTGCCCGGCTGCGGGAATACTCAAGACCCCAATCATTATGAATATAAGAAGACCACCCCATTGCTTCTTCACTGTAATGCTCCTTTCAAAACTTTCTTCTCAGCATCGAAGCACCATAGCTTCGGGCGGAACTTTAAGACGTGCTCTTCCGAAAGACCAACGCAATATTTCGATAGAACTGATGCAAAATTTTTTCTTGCATGCCATCGCGTGAAAAACTGATCGAACCGATGCAAAAAACAGCTTGGTCGCGATGCCCTCTTGGAATCGCCCGCCAGCGGTGTGCGTGATATCATGCGCTCGCATGGTCAGATCGCTTCGAGCACTGCTGTTATTGGGATGTCTACTGGCAAGTCCGCTCGCCGGACTTGCTATGACGATCTTGCCCGCGCCTGATTGTTGTAGTGGTGCGATGTGCCCCATGCACCGTAACGGGAAACCGCAACGCGAGAAGATGCCCTGCCAGGACAGCAGTTCATCGCCACAAACTTGCGCCTGCGCCCCCAGCCATCAGGCCCAGGTTTCTCTCCAGCGGCTTGCTCCCGAAGCGATTCTGACGCCTCATCCGGTTCTGTTTCGACCCGTGCTGGCGCATCATGGCCCCGCTTCTGGAACGAGAACGCTTGCGATCCGGCCCATCTCACCTCCCGACCAGCCTCCCCGGCTCTAGCCAAAACATAAGCGCACGAAGGTTCAAAACGTCTGAGGAGGAGGGCGTTATGTCAGCATGTTCGTCTGTCTTTGGTGCTCTTACCAATGCATCGGACTGCCATTAACGTGCCGCATGTGCTCGCGCCGAGGGCTCTTGGATTGCTCGCCTTGCTCGCGCTCGGCTGCGCGCGCCCTTCCGTCAGCCAGGGCCGCGCTCTTTACCAGGCGAATGGCTGTGCGAGTTGCCACGGACGGGAAGGACGTGGAGACGGCCCCATGGCGCCGCGCCTTCCTGCCAGCCCGATCGATTTTCAGAACGTCTCTCTTTTTAAACGGGGAACGACAGAAGACGCGATCGCCAAGACCCTCGCCGAGGGCATATCGATTGAGCATTCCACGCCTGTATTACATCAGACCCATCACGAGCTCCTGATGCCCAAATTCGATCATCTGACGGAGACCGAGCGGCGGTCGATAGCCCTTTACGTGATTTCACTGCGTGCTGATGACAATCAAAGGAGACTCCCATGAGGAACGGCATGCGCGGTCGCGGATTTGATCGACACTTGCTTTGGATAGCCCCTGCCCTGGGATTATTCCTCTCGGGCGTGCTGCTCGCTCAAACTTCCGACATTATTGTGCGCAATGCCTGGGCACGCGTCCCTCTTCCGTCCAAGATGGAAACGGCGCTCTATCTCGTGGTGGAAAATCACACCTCGCAACGCCGGGCCATCGTGTCGGTTTCCTGCGATTCGGCGGCCGCTGCCGAACTGCATCAGATGCAGATGGTCAGGATGACTATGGTCATGACCCCCGTAAGCCAGGTTAATTTACCTGCTAAGGGCAAGGCGACCTTCGATCCCAACGGCTATCACATCATGCTGTATGGCCTGAAGACCCGCCCGTCACCGGGAGACACAATCAAGGTGACCCTGAAGCTTGACGACGGGACCACCGTACCCGTGGAGGCCACTGTTCGCAAATAGGTTCGTAATGAGGCCCCTAAATGGGAACTGACCGGCTAACAATGCAAATGGAAGGAGTACGATCGTGCGCGGATGGCTTATAACTCTCGTTGCTCTCTCCGTGATAACTCTTGCCAGTTGTCACCAGGCGCAATTGCCGGTCTTATCGACCGGCGGCGATTTTGTTCTGACCGATGACAATGGCCAGCGCTTCGAACTGTCGTCGCTTCGTGGCAAAGCGGTGTTGATCTTCTTTGGATACACCTCCTGCCCGGACGTCTGCCCTACCACATTGTCTAAATTGTCGTCGGTATATAAGAGTCTGGGAAAAAACGCGAATCGCGTAAAGACGCTGTACATCACGGTAGATCCCGATCGTGACACTCCAGCTGTTCTGAAGGAGGACCTTGGCTCCTTTGATCTCGATGCCCTGGGTTTGACAGGAACCAAGCCCGAGATCGACAAAGTGGTGGCGCTCTACGGAGCCTCCTACGAAATCATTCCCACTCCACAATCCGTGGAGAAATACACTGTCGCGCACAGCACCACACTCTATGCTCTGGATCCGGCCGGCCGCACGCGAATCCTGTTCCCTTACGAAGCGACTGTGGACGACATCGTCAAGGGCCTGAAAGCGATTCTAGCCTCCAGCACATAATGGTTGCGCGGCGGCGCACGGCGCGCCTCGACGGTGTAAACTCTCAGTCTGAGCCATGATTCCAGAAATGAGCGCGTTGGCGCCGCATGCCAACGCTAATGGCGCGGCCATCCGCACCGAAAACCTGACCCGCCATTACCGCCTCGGCAATTCCATGATTCGCGCCGTGGATGGCATCTCGCTCGAGGTGCCTCCCGGAGAGTTCCTCGCCTTTCTAGGCGCTTCCGGCTCCGGCAAATCGTCTTTGCTGAACCTGCTCGCAGGGCTCGATCACCCTACCTCCGGCGCCGTCTTTGTCCTGGGTCGCGAGCTCGGCCGCATGAGTTCGCTGGAGCTCTCGCGGCATCGTAGTCAGACCATCGGCATGGTCTTCCAGTCCTTCAACCTCCTGCCGCGCATGACCATCATGGAAAATGTGGAATTGCCGCTGCGCCTCGCGGAAGTCCCCCGCGCTTCCCGCCCCGCGCGCGTCAAGGAGGCGCTCGAACGCGTGGGCCTGGGCGAACGTTTGTTGCATCGGCCCGGCGAACTCTCCGGCGGCGAACAGCAGCGCGTGGCTATCGCCCGGGCCATGGTCAATCGCCCGCGCATCCTCCTGGCCGACGAACCCACGGGAAATCTGGATAGCAACACGGGCGAGGAGATTCTGCGTCTCATTTGCGGCATCAACCGCCCGTCCAACGGGGAGGAGCCCACGACCGTTTTGATGGTGACCCACGAGCGCGCCCTCGCCGAGCGTTATGCGAGCCGCATTGTCACGCTCGCCGACGGCCGCATCGATCGTATCGAGTGTCGGTAAAAAAGCTTCAGGATTCCCATGCCGCGACGGGCGCAGGAAGTGAAGGACAAATCATGAAGCTTGGCGATCTAACCGAACTTGCCTCCCAAAACCTGCGCGAGGCCATGCTGCGTAATTCGCTCACCACGGTAGGTATTGCCGTGGGCGTCGCATCGCTCGTTGCCATGCTCTCTCTGGGCATCGGCCTGCAGCAATTGATCAACCGCCGCCTGGAAAGCAATGGCCTCTTTAACACCGTTCTGGTCCGCCCGCAGACGTCGTTCAACGCCAATGGCCAGATGCAGCGGAACCGTGATTCCGGCGGACGGCCAATCGGCAATGGCAATCAGAACACAGGCCCCCGCCGCGATTCCGATATTGTCACCAAGCCTCTGGACGTAACCACCCGTCAGCAACTCGGACAGCTTCCCCACGTGATCGACGTTTATCCCGAATTTCGCTTCACCGGCGATCTGCGTTTCGGCCCGACCGGTCATTTGACGCCCATCACCAGCCTGCCCGTTTCTGCTGCGGGCAGCGATAGTTTGGACGACATGCAGGGTCACTTCTTTTCCTCGCCCAACGCTCACGAAGTGATCCTGCAAACCGACGTCGCCGCCGATCTCGCCGATTCGCAGCATCTGCAGCCCGCGGATATGCTCGGCAAGGATCTGGTGCTGCGCTATGCGGGTCGCGAACCCCTCGCTCCGCCCGCCGGGTCCGGCCCTCGCGATCGAAACCCCGATCGAGCGAAAGATCGAGCCGAAGACCGGGCCGAGGACCGGGCTGCCGCCCCCGATGACGACGTTCTCGGGTTTTCGGTCATCTCGTCCCGCGTTTCGCTGCGCGTCGTCGGCATCGTGGCCACCGAAGCGGTGGCCTCCGGCGCCAGCGCCTTTGGCCGTTCCGGCGCCTATGTGCCGGTGGCCGTCGCAGAGGAACTCGGCGTGGTGCAAGGCAACGACATGGGTGAAGTCATCCGCGAATCCACGCTCGGAGAAGCTGGCCGGCATTACTCCAACCTCACCGTCAGGGTCGAGCGGCCCGCGGATGTTCCGGCCGTCGAAGACGCCGTGCGCCAGATGGGCTATTCGCCCTTTTCCCTGCTCGATCTCACGCGCAATCTCCGCCGCCTCTTTGCCATTCTGGATTTGCTTCTGGGCATCTTCGGCAGCTTGGCCCTGGCCGTGGCTTCCTTGGGAATTATCAACACGCTGGTAATGGCCATTCTGGAGCGGCGCCGCGAAATCGGAGTTCTCAAGGCGCTGGGCGCCTCGGATAAGGACGTTCGCCAGCTGTTTTTTGCCGAAGCGGGAGTGATGGGTTTGCTAGGCGGCGTACTGGGAGTCGTTCTGGGCTGGGGCATCGGCCACGCCATTCAGTTGGCCACGAACTACTACCTGAGCCAGCAACAGATTCCGCCGGAGGATATCTGGTCCGTGCCGGTCTGGCTGGTGGCTTCGGCCATCGCCTTCTCGCTGTTGGTCAGCCTGGCTGCGGGAATCTATCCAGCCAGCCGCGCCGCGCGCCTCGACCCGGTCGAAGCCCTGCGCTACGAATAGCTTTTCAGTTGGAAGGAACGCGAGACACAAAGACTGCAACCGCAAAAAAACGAGCGGGGCGTTCCGCTGAGGGTCGGAACGCCCCGCCTTCCCTGCCCGCCTCCGCAATTTAAGCAGGCAAGCTTGTCACGCGGCGTTTTCGTCGCCGCCGCGCAGGA
This sequence comes from uncultured Acidobacteriota bacterium, assembly GCA_963703785.1. Lineage (GTDB taxonomy): Bacteria > Acidobacteriota > Terriglobia > Acidiferrales > UBA7541 > Palsa-189. The sequence continues at coordinate 117,927 of CAVPFR010000027.1, forward strand.
ATTCGTATCGCTGGATTTCCGCCACGATGCCCGAGCCGCCCGAACTGTCGTCCTCGGTGCGGTGCACGCGTCCCAGGCAGCGAACGCGCACCGGCCCTGCCAGTGTAATCTCGTGTGGCAGCGTCAAAATGATCTCCACGGGCGACCCGTGGGTAACTTGTTTTGGCAGAAGAAAGTAAACTCCGCGTGAACTGACGTCTTTCGATTCGGTCTGCGCCTCGCCAACGGCCGCTCCGCTGGTCCAGCGGACGGTCATCGGCAACTTGATGCGAAAGCGCTGGGCCGTACGGCGCTCCGGATAAGCCAAGGGTTCCTCCAACATCTCGTCTATTTCGACTCACACTAACCTAGGAGCACAGGCCCGCTCAATAGAGCGACTGGGTTAGTCCTACCCGCCTAAATTTCCGGTACTTGCGTACTATAGGTCGCTGGCGTCAGGCACGAGGTGCTCGGCTGGCGGCTGCGTATAGGCGCCTGCAGCCGATTCACTGCGGACTCGATTGTGCGCTTATTCGGCGGCGCTGCTCTTAATAATCGAAGCGCGCCGGTAAGCGGCCAATATATCGTCGAGCGCCAGCAAGCCCACCAGCCTCCGCGCATCGGCGCGATGCACCACCGGCAGAAAGGGCGAGTCGCGCATCAAACGCAGCGCCAAATCCAGCGACTGGTCCGGGTGCAGCCGAGACAGCCGGCCGGCGGGCAAAATCTGTGCCAGCGTGTGGCCGCCCTTCCCCGCTTTGGCGCAATCCTGCAGAGCGCTCTTGGTTACCGATGTCCACCGGCCCGTATCGTAAGAGACGAGCAGCGGGTCTTCGGTCATGTCCGCCAGGCGCGACACTGCGTCTGCCACGGTATCGTTGGCTTTCAGGATCAGCCCCACTGGCTTGCGCATGGCATTTTCCACCAGCAACGCCGTCTGCTCCCGCCCCTCTTCCATCGAGGGCAGGTCCAAACCCTCCTCGCGGGTCATCACGTCGAAAATCGGCGTCTCCTGGAAGCGCCGGCCAATGACATAAGCTATGGTGTTCGAGATGATCACCGGCAGAATAATGGAATAGTTCCCGCTCACTTCCAGCACCATGAAAACGGAGGTCATCGGCACGCGCAGAAATCCAGCAAAGAGTGTGCCCATGCCCACTAGCGCGTAGGCGCCCACCGGACCCGCGGCGCCGGGGAAAAAGTGATGCTGCACGCTCCCCACCGCCGCCCCCACCATGGCTCCGATAAATAACGCCGGCGCGAACATTCCGCCCGGCGCTCCGCTGGAAATCGAGAGCGTCGTCGCCAGAACTTTGAGCAGCGCCAGCGCCAGCAAAGTGCGCCAGAGAAACTGCCCGTGCATGGCTTGGTCCATGTACTCGTATCCCGCGCCCATGATCTGCGGGAACTTCAAGCCGATGACGCCGATGATCAGCCCCGCCAAAGCCGGCTGCGCGTAAAGCGTCCAGCGCGGCAGCCGCCGGGCCCGCGCGCGCACCCATTGCAGCAGCTTCACAAATATCAGCGAGGTGACTCCGCCGACCACGCCCAGCACCGCGTAGCTGAGCAATTCCGACGCGTGCGTCATCGTGTACGCCGGTATCTGAAACAGCGGCTCCGCGCCCAGGAACAAGCGCATCACCACCGCCGCGCCCACCGCCGCCAGCACCACCGCTCCCAGAATCCCAGCGCTCCACGTGCCGATCACCTCTTCGATCACAAAAAGCACCGCCGAAATCGGCGCATTGAAGGCCGCCGCCAGCCCGGCCGCCGCTCCTACCGGCGCGATCAAACGCACCTTCTCCCGCGAAAGATGCAGCCGCCGCCCCAGCGCCGAGGCGATTCCCGCGCCCATCTGCAGCGACGGATCTTCCGGCCCCAGCGATTGGCCGCTGCCGATGGCCAGCGCGCACGTCAGGAATTTCCCGATCACCGTGTCGAAGGGAATATATCCATCGTAGATGTATACCGCCGACTTCGTCTGCGCCACGCCGCTGCCCTTCACCCGCGGAAAAATCCGCTGCACCACGAACGCCAGCAGCAGCCCCGCCAGCGTCGGCACCAGCACGACGCGCGCCGCGCCCGCCCCGGACGTCAGCGCCCCAACTCCGGGTCCCAGCAGCCACCAGTGCGTGTAGTCGATGGTGATGCGGAAGCAAACCACGGCCAGGCCCGCGAAAAGCCCGATGATCACCGAGAGAAGCAAAAAGAAGTTGTCCTCGCGCATGGAAAGAGCGGCGCGCGCCCCCTCCAATGCATCGGTCAGGCTCGCTCGCATCCTTTGCGCGAAATTTCGCTCGTCCCGCTCGCCCGGAATTTGTGTACTCCACTCCGGAGGCTCTTCGGTCGCGCGCTCCCGCAGCGAAGCGCCTAACGGCAAAGGCGTGGCTCCCGGCTCTGTATCGGTGGGTCTGGAGGGCTCGCTCATGGGTGGGCTTGCGTTCTGGCCCCGATGCGCGCGATTGCGGCATTCGTCGGGTCGGCCGGTGGGCCGCAGTTCTCCGTGGCTGCGGACTCCATCTGGAAAACAAATTCCATGAAGGGATCCAGCTGATCGATGCGCCGGGCGAGGGCCGCCTCCGCCAGATCGTCGCTGGCCGCCTGCGTGAAGCGCGTGAGACTCACGTCCGGTTGCGGCAAAGCGATCCCGTGCTCGGACGCGCACGAGCGAATGCGCATCTCCGCGGCGTCATAAGCGCGGATGGCTCGCGCTGCCCGCTCCATCGCCTCGAGTCCCGGACGGTGCGGATCGAGCGCCAGCGTCGCCTGAGCGATTGCCAAATCCTGCGTCACTTGCGCCTCCTCGGTTTCGCGCGCGGCTGTCTCCGTTGCCTCTCCCGGATGCCGCTTCCGCTGCGCGTCCTCTCGCGCCGCGCTCTCCAGGTACCGAACCGCGTCTCGATCGTTGCCCAGCGCGAAGTAGCCCTCGCCCATTCCGGCGAGAGCCTCGTAATCATGTGGGTCTAGTTTCAGGGCCAGCGCGAATTGCTCGAGCGCCTGCTGCGGCTGGCTCGATTGCAGCATCAATCGGCCCACCTCCGCATGCAACGCCGGATCGGGAGGAGTTTCGGCGGCTGTGGCCAGAAGCGCACCCTGCGCTTCGGTTGTCTCCCCTCGGCTCGCGAGATACCGGAAAAACTCCAGCCGCGCATCCATCCGGCTGCGCAGCACGGCCTCCGCGCTTTCGTCCCAGACCCCGTAGATCGCTCCGTTGTAATAGCGCTTGGCGTCGGCGTCTTCTCCCGTGTTTGCGGCCAGGCGCGCCAACTCCAGATTCACGCGGCTATCTCCCGGCGCTCGCTCCCACAGATCCAGCAGATACGACCGCGCCTCATCGCCGTTCCCCGTCGCCAGCAAAGCCTGGGCAAGGTCCAGCTGATAGGACTGCTGCTGCTCCGGGGGAAGCTCGTGCTGCGCGTACACCAGCGCGGTCCGCAGGTCGGAGACGGCTTGCGCTGCGTGGCCGGCCTTCAGCTCGGCGTTGCCGCGGTCAAACCAGGATCGCGCCAGCTCCGCCCGCCGGCCGTGGTAAAGCCGCGCCGCGAATCCCGTAATGGCGAAGGCGATTACCAGCCCAACGACGGACAGCAGCAGAATCGTCTCCCGCGAATGCAGCCAATAGCGCCGCGGCCGCGAGCACCGGCACACCATCTTGCCTTCGGGAATAACGCGCCCGCATTTCGGGCACACCTGCGAAGACTCCACCGCTCTCTCCTGGATTCGCCCCTTGTCCAAAACGAAGCGTCACAAATATCGTAGCGCGATAAGTCTCCGCGTCCAACCCTGCTGTTGTGCGCTTTATGAAAAAGGCCGCCAGGCCGCGACGGGATGAAACGAGGCTTCAGGCGTGGTCGATCAGGCGGTGATGGATGGCATAGAGAGCGAGTTCCAACCGGTCCGAGACGCCCAGCTTGTCGAAGATGTTATGCAGATGGTTCTTCACCGTCTGCTCGCTGATAAAGAGTTTCTCGCCAATCTCTTTGTTGCGATAACCCTGCGCCACCAGTTGCACGATCTCTTTTTCGCGGTCGCTGAGCAGCGGCTTATCGCGCCGGGGCCCGTTTTCCGAGCTCTTGGCGAACGCCTTCATCACTTCCGCGGTCATGCGGTTATCCAGCCAGATCTCGCCGCTGTAAACCCGGTGGATGCTCTTCACGAGCAAATCGCTGGCCGATTGCTTCAGCACGATTCCCCGCGCGCCCAGGCGCATCGCGCGCACCACGTCGCGGTCGTCCTCGGCGGCCGTAAGCACGATCACGCGCGTCGGCAGCGAATCGAAATTCACTTCCTCCAGCACGGCCAGGCCGTCCTTGTCGGGCATGCGCAAGTCCAGCAGCAGAATATCGGGCTTGAGCTTTCCCAGCATGCGGATGCATTCGTTGCCGTTGGAAGCCTCGCCGACGATGCTGATGTCCTCTTCGCCGTCCAGGAGTTTGCGCAGACCATCACGAAAAATAACGTGATCGTCGGCCATTAATACGCGGATAGACTGTTTGGCTTTGGCCATGTCAGCCGAGAGGAACCTCTACGATCAAGCGGGCACCATGGCCAGGCGTTGACTCCACCATCAACACACCCCCAACGCTTCTTGTGCGTTCCTTGATTGAGATCGGACCCAGCCGAAGCCGGTCTAGCTCGTCTCCGTTGTATCGCCCCGCGAAACTGAACCCCTCGCCATTGTCGTCGATCACGAGCACCACTTGTCTCTTCGTTTTGCCACAGTTTTACCACGACATGTGTCGCGCGGGCATGCTTTTTTACGTTGTGAAGTGCTTCTCGGTAAATCTGGAATAATTCGCGGCAGATACGGTCGGGCACCTGTCCAGCTGGCCGCGTCGATCAGCAGGTCCAGCGCCAGGCCGTAGATTCGTTGCGGAAGCGCTCGGCGAATCCCCGCATCAAGTCTACCAAATCCGCGCTTTGTACCCCAAGCGGCCGCATGTCCGTCACCATGCGCCGCAGCTCTTGCGTTTCGTTCCGCACCGTCTGTTGCAGCGTGCCCAGATCGGTGGCCACCTGCTCCGGCGCATAGGGCACCCTGCGGCGCAGCACGTCCAGCTGGATGTCGATGCTCAGCAGCGTCTGCAGAATCCCGTCGTGTAGGTCGCGCGAGACGCGGCTGCGCTCCCCTCGATCGCCCGCACCCGCAGGCGCCGCAACAAAAATAGGTTCTCCAGTTGCGGCCCCAGATGCCGCACCACGCGTTCCAGCCGCTGCAAATCTTCGGGTAACGGTTGCTGCCGCGAATTCACCAGCAGCAGTCTTCCCGCCGGCTGGCTGTCGAAGTTCACCGTCACGCTCAGCATCGAGCGCGCCCCCAGCTGCTCCTTGGCGTCCTCCGGCATCCGCGGCAATTCCGGCAAACGCTGGCCGTTGTCGCGATTCCATCCAAAAGCCGCGCGCGTGCCATTTCCCGGCGGCCAGCAAACGCTCGCTTCCGGATGATCGAAGAGAAACAGGTCGCCTTTCGTCAGCGGGAGATTCTCCGGAGCCAGCCGCTTGCCATCTCCAGGGCAGGCCGTCCAGACGAATATCCGCTCCAGTTCCGCGTCGCGAAAAGCGAAGATTCCCTTTTCGCAATCGAAGCCGCTGGCCAGCTCCCCCAGCAGCAGCCGCAAAGACTCCGCCACGCCTTTTTCCACGTGCAGCAGCGCCGTGAGGCGCACCAGAAAATCGTGCTCCGAAGCGTGCATCCGGTTGCGGTAGCCCATGAACGAAAGCCCGACGCCGCCCGTGAACGTCCCCGCCACCAGCGCCACCCAGGAGAACACTTCCATCCATCCGAAGCCGCCATGAAACGTGGCCCGCAGCAGCACCGCCATCGTCACCCCGCCGGCCAGCAGGATGGACCGCTCCAGGCCCCAGCGGATTCCCGCCGCCAGCGCCACAAAAAGGTAAACGAACCAGAACGCCGCCACCGACTTGGTCAGCAGCAGGAAAACGCAAAGCGCCGCCAGATCCACCAGCAGCGGAACCTGCCAGTCGCCCAGCCGCACCACGTGCTCCACGGCCAAGAGCGCCAGCGCCGCGCCCAGGTAACCCAATACGAACGCAACGGCATATGTCCCGCGCGCCTGCGGCGGCTCTTCCAGCAACACTCCCAGCGCCAGCACCATGAAGATGGGCCGGGCGTAGGTGATCTGCCGGTCCAGGTGCCGGCGTTCCGCCGCGTGTGGCTGCATAGGCTAGCAAATCCTCAGCGTGCGACTGGCTGCCCTGTCATCCCGAACCCAGCCGCCTTGTTTGCGGATCCGGGTGAGGGATCTGCTTTTCGCTGATTCCAATGGGCGCCCGCCTCGATCGCTGGAGATCACAGGAAGCTTCTATTCCAAACCAACCCTCGGCCCCGCGCCAGCCCCGAACCCTCCCCGTTTTCCAACCTGCTATTGCCTCCTTCGCCCCGAACGTCTACCCACCGGATGAGCTTCGCGGCGCTAACTCTTCGCCGCGAACGTCATGGGCATCAGGAGCTTCGCGGCGCTAACAAAGGCGCACAGCCACTCCTGGCTGTGCGCTTTACTCCCTGCCCCACCCTCGACTCTAAGGGACGCCTCTCGCCCGAGTCTTGCCCCTGCGCGCGTCCTTCGTCCCGAGCACACCACCACTCTTGCCGCGCAATTCGTTGTCATCCCGAGCGCAGCGAGGGCCCCCTCATGCGCCACCCGCGCCCCACCCGCCCCCGCCGCGCCCCTACTGTCATCCCGAACCCAGCCGCCTCTTTTGCGGATGGGGGTGAGGGATCTGCTGTTCGCTTTTGTGGGTCCCAACCCTTCGGTTCTAAGAGTGGGCCCTCTCCGGTGAGTCTGCGTCGGCCGCGCACTCACCGTCCGCCCATGCGTTTCGTTTTTCGGCCCTCTGAAGTCCCGCCAGGGACGACACACTGTAGCCCACCGCGAAACACGCTTTTGGTGAGCGGTGGGAACATCATCAGCGCATATGCCAAGCCCCGTCAGGGGCGACACAACGCCGAAAGCCTTCGGTTTCAAGGGTGGGATGCCTCTCAGCTGGCCGGGCGAGACCAGCTAAATGCCGACTAACGCGACTGCACTTAAGAGTAGACTGCGAACCGTCAACTAAGCCCGAGGACACAGGTGAGACTCCAGTGAGAATCGCTGGCATTGATTTCCCTGAAAATCTATTGACAGCCCGCAAGGACAAGATGCTCGTTGTATTCGCTGGCGCAGGGGCCTCTATACCTCCGCCGTCGAATTATCCCAATTTTCGAGAACTGGCGAACAGAGTGGCCCATGGAGTGCTGACGCTCGGAGAAAAAGAGCCCATCGATCACTTCCTTGGAAGGCTTCAAGACCAACAAATTGCAGTGCACCAGCTTGTGGGCCAAATCCTTACCGATCCGGAATCCAAGCCCAATTCGCTGCACTATGATCTTCTACACCTCTTCGAGTCACCTGAATCGTTGCGTCTAGTGACAACAAACTTCGACCTTCATTTTTCGACCGCTGCAGACGAGGTTTTTGGCAATGATCCGCCCTGCGAAACGTATTACGCACCAGCGCTTCCGCTAGGCCACTCGTTTTCGGGCATCGTGTATTTGCACGGCGGCGTGAACAAACCAGCTGAGCGCCTCGTTCTAACAGATTCGGATTTTGGACGAGCGTATCTGACGGAGGGTTGGGCGCGGCTATTCTTGCAACGCGTTTTCGAGACGTTCACGGTCCTGTTTGTTGGCTATAGCCATAACGATCCTGTAATGAATTACCTCGCGCGAGGATACACGCCCGAAATGCGAAAGCCCCGGCGGTTTGCGCTGACGCCCGCTGGAGAAGAGGAGCTATGGACGTACCGGGGCGTGATTCCCGTATCGTACAGCCTTGCGTCAGGAGAAAATTCACATTCCGCGCTCCCGCTGGCTTTAGCTGCCTGGGCTGAGCAGGCACGTCTCGGTTTGTTGGAAAGAGAGCAGCGGATCAAAACGATAGTGATTTTGCCGCCGCCTATCGAGCCGGAATCAGCTGACTTTGTTGAGGAGTCGCTTTCTGAGATAGCGACCACTCGTTTCTTCACCCGACATGCAGATTCCGTTCCTTGGATGAAATGGCTAGAAGAAAAAAGCCTCTTGAAGCGACTATTCGATCCGCGTGCGACCCTCACGGATGTAGATAAGGAGCTAGCTTGGTGGCTATGCGATAGATTTCAATGTAAGTACCCCGGCGACGCTCTCTCTTTGGTACGCCGACAGGGTGAGCAGTTGAATCCGCAGTTGTGGCTGATGATGACCCGCAAGCTTAGCTTCGATTGGTCAACCGGGGGTGATCGATCAACTCTGCGACGTTGGCTAACTGTTCTGATAAACTTTCGCCCTCTTAGCACCAGCTGCGACTGGCTTGAGCGCGCGGCTGCGTCATTCCTGTTCCCCGACGACACCGAGGCCGCTCTCCTACTCTTTGAGTTTCTAACCCGCCCGGAGCTGGGTATCAAGCACGATCTCTGGAGCGAATTAGACGACGCTAAGCCGAGAGAGGATGTGAGATTTGAACTCGAATCTAGCGGCAGCGGATTTTGGCTAGATCATTTTTGGCGCACTTTTTTTGTGCCCAACTTAGCTGAATTGTCCGAGCGTCTTGAGTCAATAGTATGGTCCCACCTTCAACTTGCGCATTCTATCTCGCACCCAGACAAGGGAATCGAAGGTGCTTGGGACAGTCTAAGCCTGTCGCGTAATCTAATCGAACAACCGGACCACGGGCGAATGAATGGGGGTCTCGGCGTCTTGGTTGACGCCGCTTTCGATCTAATTAATTGGGACATAAAAAATAGGCCGATAAGATCCGACGCTCTCATAGAGCTTTGGCTTTCGGCCGATTCGTTTCTGCTGAAAAGGTTGTCTATTCTTGCCGTGGCCCTAAGCGCCCACTGGGCTGCGGATCGCAAGATACGTTGGCTGCTAGAGCGCGACTTACTCTACGCACGCGGTCTCAAGCACGAAGTGTTTACCGTTCTCAAGGACGCCTATCCGCGATCGTCAAAGGAGTTGCGGATGGCGACCATCACTCGGGCAAATCAGGGATATCAGCCCGTACCAGATGGGGACGAGCGCACAGCTGAGTACGAGAAATACAATTTGATCCTCTGGCTCCATCAAAGTGATCCCAGCTGTCCAGATACGAATGCAGCTTTCAGCGAGATACAGGCGGCTCATTCCGATTTCGGTGCCCGTGGCCGTCCCGACTTGGACGTTGAATTCGGGCCTGTTCAAGTCGGATTCCGGAGCCCTATTAGTGTCGAAGAACTCCTCTCCAAACCATCCGGCGCGCACATTGACTTCCTGCTCTCGTATGAGCCCGAGCGTCCATTCGGACCGAGTCGAGAGGGGCTCGCCGACAACCTAAGTACAGCTGCAGCACGCAACTACGAATGGAGCCGGCAGATGGCGAAGGAGCTACGCCAGCGCGACGCTCTGAAAACCGATGTTTGGGCTGCACTAATTAGAGCCTGGGCAAGCTCTGCGTTGCAAGATACCGCGTGGCACGATGTATTGACCCTTCTGGACTCGGCCAACGCACTTCATGAGCCCCTAGCAACTGACATCGCTAACCTGCTTGAGGACGGCATCAAAAAAGGCTTCGCACCCGATCCCCCCAGACTGTTTCGCCGTTGCCGGTGCTCTATCAGAGAAATTGTGGCGGATAGTGAGAGCGCAGTCAGCACCCGAAAAGGCTGTCCCGGAGCCCGACTGGGTCATGCGAGCGATCAACCACCCTGCTGGAAGACTTACCTTGTTTTGGCTCAGTTGGCTCGCTCGGCTGAAGAAGGAGAGGGGCTCAAATTGGAAAGCCATTCCGGCCTGGCTTCGTGGGATTTTTCAGTTTGTCGTTGCCGATGACAGTTACTCGGGAGAATTGGGCCGAGTCCTATTGGCCTCCCAACTTAATCTGCTCTTTAGGGTCGACGAGCCGTGGACAAAAGACTATATTGTCCCCCTCTTTGATTGGACCGTGGACGGGAAACAAGCCCTTCAGGCGTTCCACGGCTTTCTGACGTGGGGACACCAAACCGAGGAATTGCTGCCGTACCTCGTGCCCATGTATAAGAAGGCCTTTCCTCACATTACCGAACTCGGAAAGATCAGGGATCGTTTCGTCGAGTACATGGCCGGATTGGCTGTGACTAGTTCAGTCAATCCGCTAGAAAACGGCTGGCTCGACCGCTTCATGTTGATGTCTCAGGAACAGGATCGTCAGGCTTGGGCGTCTCATGTAGAGTTTTTCCTTCGTGGATTGACTGAACCTGGGAGGACAAGGGCATGGCAAAGCTGGATAAAAGAATACTGGAATCGAAGAATTTTAGGTCTTCCCGTCATTCTGGGGCCCGCGGAGCTCGGTAAAATGGTTGAATGGTCGCCGTTCCTTGCATCCGCATTCCCGGAAGCAGCTGTGACCATCTGGAAGAGTCCTAACTTTGAGCTCGCAGACTCGTTTATCTTCCGAGAGTTAGCAGATACAGAT